>NZ_BCTX01000069.1 GCF_001590985.1 Novosphingobium naphthalenivorans NBRC 102051 | reverse complement strand
AGCACGCCAAGGCCCAGCGGCGCGATGAGAGGGACGGTCATGGCTGAAGCCGTCCCGCAACCCAATCCCGGTGATGTGCGCCCGCTCGTTGGCAGGGCCTCGGGCAATCGGGGTGTCTGGATCTTTGCGGCTATCCTGCTCGCTGCGGGCGGAGGCCTCTTTTATGCCTTGCAGACGCGGCGTTTGACCTTGGAGCAACCCTCGCTCATGGCGCCGCAGCCCGAATCAGGCGGCATGATCTCCTCGCCCCCGGCATTGGCGATCCCTCCTGCGCCTGACTATCTGGACGCACGCCGACAGCCGTTGGACGAGGTGTCCAGCAACCGGTCTGCCACAGATCAAGAGCCAGTACGCATTCCACGGCCCGTTACATACTACGAGCCTGCACCACCTCCACCGATGGCTTCGCAGCCAACTCTAGGCAGCTATCAGCCGCCTTCTGCGCCTATGGGGCCGGGGTATGCTTATCAGGCTCCGCAGCAGCCCATCGCTGGGCCGGGAGATGCTTCTGCCTCCAAGACGTCCGATGGCCGCGTCGAGGCGCGCACGTTCAAGAACCCGGGTACGACCGTGCCGCAGGGCGCCGTGATCCAGGCCGTCATGGAAACCGCCTTGGATTCCACGCGCGCCGGGTTTGCCCGGGCGATCGTTTCGCGCGATGTGGAGAGCTTCGATGGCACGCGGGTGCTAATTCCCAAGGGCAGCCGCCTCTTTGGGGACTATCAGGCCGACGTCAGCTTGGGGCAGAAGCGTGCGCTGATCCAGTGGAAGCGGCTGACCCGGCCTGATGGCACGATCATCGATCTCGACTCTCCTTCGGCCGATCCGCTCGGGCGCGCGGGGGTGAAGGGCAAGGTGAACACGCATTTCTTCCAGCGTTTCGGGGGAGCGATCCTGCAGTCGGTGCTGGACATCGGTGTGCGCGCCGCAACCGAGAAGGTGGCCAGCAATACCGTGATCGTTGGGCTTCCTGGTGCGACCACGCAGGCAACGACCATCCAGAACCCGGCTGACATCAAGCCGACGCTCAAGATCGCTCAAGGGGCGAGCGTATCGGTCTTTGTGGCCCGCGATCTCGACTTTACTTCGGTGGAGCGTTGAGCGTGCTCGCCAGCGACGTCTATTTGGGCAGCTATCTGGAGCCGTTGGCGCCGTTTCTGACGCGGACCGATGTAACGGACATCTACGTCAACCGGCCAGGCGAAGTCTGGATCGAGGCGATCGGAGGTGTTCCCGAACGGATCGAGGCTCCGAACCTTACGGCACGCAGCCTTGCGCGTTTGGCCCGGCAGATTGCCGCCATGAATGCGCAAGGGATCAGCCGCGAGCATCCACTGCTGTCGGGCTCACTGCCCGACGGTTCACGTGTGCAAATCGTGCTGCCGCCCGCTACGCGTGGGCACATGGCCTTGGCGGTCCGGCGGCACGTGTCGGCCGGACTCAGCTTGCAGGATTACCATGACGCGGGGGCGTTTGCTGAGACGCAGTCAGACCATGCTCGGCAGGACGATGCAGGACAGTTCGAGACCGGTGGCGAGAACGTTACCGATATACTGCGGCAGGCAGTGCAGGGGCGCCGCAATATCCTGATCTCTGGCGGAACATCGACCGGCAAAACGACTTTCCTCAATGCCCTGCTGCGCGAGGTTCCGGCTACCGAGCGGCTGATCCTGATTGAGGACACGGCAGAGCTTCAACTCTCTCATGAGAACACTGTCGGTCTATTGGCCGCGCGCGGATCGCTGGGGGAGGCCGATGTCTCGGCAGAAGATCTCCTGATCGCCTCGCTGCGAATGCGGCCTGATCGCATTATCCTGGGCGAGATGCGGGGCAAGGAAGCCATGACATTTCTGCGGGCGGTCAACACCGGTCACCCCGGCTCTATGAGCACGATCCATGCCGACACGCCCGAGCGGGCGATCGATCAGCTCGCGCTGCTGGTGCTGCAGGCAGGCGCCAACATGAAATGGGACGACGTTGTGCGCTACGTCATGCGCTCGGTTGACCTCATCGTGCAACTCAAGCGCGAGAACGGCAGGCGCAAAGTCGATCGAGTCTGGCGGCCTGCCTGACCGTCAAATAGTAATCTCCAGAGACTTATGACAAAGGTGTTCCCGCGAAGGCGGGGATCCCGCTTTTTACAGCGTAATGTTAAAAAAGCAGCGGGGCCCCCGCCTTCGCGGGGGCGACAAATTATAAGGCGAACTTCGTTTCCACCAGACTGGGGCCTATCGCCATTCGGCGCCTGGGCCAGGCGCTTAACCGTTCGGCAAGCCCTCAGCCTTACTGTCCCGGAAACCAACGGCGGGACAGGCATCACAATGCTCAGGCGCTTGCAGCGCATCGGGAAGGAACCGGATGGCTGGCGATCGCCCTTCACGGCGCCGGTGCCGGCACACTTGCGCGCGGAAACCCTGATCCTGCAAGCGGAACGCCTGCGCGGATTCCTGCCCATGCTCTGCCTGCTGATTGCCGCCAACGCTCTCGCCATGGCGATGGCCGTGCTCGGCGACTTGCCCTGGTGGCAGCAGGCCGCTCCGCCTGCCCTGATTATCGGCACCTGCCTCGCCGCATTCTTCGCTGCCCGCCGCGCAGGCCCGATCACAAGCGAGGATCAGGCCTCACGCCTGCTTCACCGCACGCTGCCCGTCGCGGCCATCTTGGGGGCAGTCGCCGGGATCTGGTGCGTCAATGCCTTCACCGAGACCGAGAAGTACTATTGCATGGTGGCGCCGGTGTTCATCGGCATCGCCGCGCTGGTCTCCTCCACCTGCCTGATCAGCGCACCGCGCGCAGCCATCGCGGCCATGGTCACGACCGTCGCCCCGATCGTGGTCAAAATGATGCTCTACGACAACCTCGGCGTAAGGGCGATGGCCGTCATGATGGTTCTGGTCACGGCGATGCAGGCCAGTGTGGTCCTCGCCAAGTTCCGCGAAACAGTTCGTATGCTGGGCTATCAGCACGAACTGGACCGGATCGCCGTCACCGACCCGATGACCGGCCTGCAGAACCGTCTGGCCTTCGACCGCGCGCTGGAAACCCGCCTTCAAGCCGCAGCCCCCGTGGTGCTGGTCCTGGCCGATCTGGACGGCTTCAAGCAGATCAACGACCGCTACGGCCATCTGGCCGGCGACGAGATCCTGCGCCATGTCGCCCGGCAAATGCGGGCGGCAGCCTCCTCGGCCCTGTCGATCGCGCGGCTAGGCGGAGACGAATTCGCACTCCTGTTCCCGGCCACGCCCTCCGGCGAAATCCCCGGCGCCTGCGACCTCGAAGTGTTTCGGGTCGCGATCACGCAGCCTGTGCCGTTTGGCGGAAATCTGCTGACGGTCGGCTGCAGCTTCGGCATGGCCGTAAGCCGGACGGACGGATGGACCCCGGACGAACTGGTGCACGCTGCGGACAGCCGGCTTTACCGCGACAAGAACAGGCGAAAGGCCTCCCGCCAGACACAGGCCCTGCGAATCGCGCCAATCCCTGCCTGATTCACCAGTCCCCGCCTAACAAATTGGTAAACACTTGCCCGCTAGATCTGCCCGATCGTGGCCGCAGAACCGGAAAGGCCATGCTGCAAAGGGCGCGACAGCGGAGAGGGTGACATGAACGTCACGAACATTACCGACCTTCAGGCCATCATCAACGTGATGCCCTTGCCGGTCTTCGTCAAAAACCAGGCGCACCGTATCGTTCTGCTCAATGACGAAGCCTGCACGTTCTTCGGGCATTCGCGCGACGTCATGCTGGGTTTTTCGGACTTCGACCTTTTTCCGGAAGAAGAGGTCAGGGTGTTCCATGCCGAGGATGACAGGGTGTTCTCGGCCGGCGAGGATTCCGAGAACGAAGAACAGGTCACCGATTCCAGCGGCAATGCCCGCACTGTCATCACGCGCAAGCGCAGGGTCTTTCTCGGCGACGAGCCCTATCTCGTCGGCATCATCAGCGACGTGACGGCTTACCGCGAGGCCGAAGCGCACAACCGCTATCTCGCTTTCCACGACACGCTCACGGGGCTTCCCAATCGCGCGCTGCTGAGCGAACGCATCGATCAGGTGCTGCTGCGCCGCCACCGCTCGGACGATCCCTGCAGCCTGCTCTACATCGACCTCGACCGTTTCAAGGAAGTCAACGATACCTATGGCCATCAGGCCGGCGACACGCTGCTCCAGGGCTTCGCCACGCGGCTGACGGCGCTGGTGCGCGCCTCGGACACGGTGTGCAGGCTCGGCGGCGACGAATTCGCCGTACTGCTGCCCGACTCCGGGAACGGCACGGAAATACAGCAGGTCTGCCAGCGGATTCTCGATGCCGCTGCCGAGCCCTTTGCCATCGGCAGCGCGCAGGCCTTCATCAGCGCGTCGATCGGCATCGCCGGGGCCGAGGAAGGCCTGAGCACGATCGAAATGCAGCGCCGGGCGGATGTCGCGCTCTACCAGGCCAAACGCGAAGGCAGGGCGTGCTACCGCCACTTCACGAACACGCTGGACGAAAAGATTCGGCGCCATCGCCGCCTCGAACTGGACTTGCGCGAAAGCCTTGCCACGCAGACCGGACTGGAAGTCCACTATCAGCCACTGATACAGACCGCTGGGGACACGCTGGCCGCGATGGAAGCCCTGGTCCGGTGGCGGCATCCCGAATTCGGCTTGCTGGAAGCGGAAGATTTCATCGGGGTTGCCGAGGAATCCGGCCTGATCATCCAGCTAGGCGATTGGGTGCTGGAACAGGCCTGCGAAAAGATGGCCCACTGGGCCGGAGTTACGCTGGCCGTGAACCTCTCTCCCGCCCAGATCAGGGCCGACGACTGCGTGCGGAAGATCACCGATGTTCTGGAGCGGACGGGCTTCCCCGCCGCCAATCTGGAACTCGAAGTGACCGAAGGCGCGATCCTGGATACGGACACAGCCATCCGCGAGCGCATAAAGGCCCTGCGGGCAATGGGCATCAGGATCGTGCTCGACGACTTCGGCACCGGCTATTCGAGCCTGGCGCATCTGCAGCGGCTGGATGTCGACAAGGTCAAGATCGACAAGTCCTTCGTCCGCGACCTTTGCCATGGCGGCGAAGCCCAGGCGATCGTTCACGCCGTGACGGCGCTGGCCCGCGTCCTGAGCATTCCGGTCACGGCGGAAGGCGTGGAGACAAACGAGCAGTCGCGGGCCTTGCGCGCGATCGGCTGCGACGAGTTGCAGGGCTTCCTGTTCTCTCGCGCGCTCAGCCCGGAAGACACCGAGCGCTATCTTGCCGAACGCTGGGCAATGACGCGCGCGGCCTAGGGCCGATCGCCATTCAGCCCTGATCCGCGCGCGGTTCCCGTACCCGGGTCAGGGATGCTCCACGAGCAGCACCACGCCGTCGTGCCCGGCAACGCGCAGGCGCGTGCCCACCGGGGCATCGGCGCCTTTGGCCAGCCATTCGCTGTCGCCCAGCTTGACCCGGCCCTCTCCGCCTTCGATCGCCTGCGTCACCACGACCGTCTCGCCCACCACGCGGGCGCCGCGGTCGTTCATCTTGGGGTCGGCGCTCACTACCGGATGGCGGGCGATATAGCGGCGGCCGGAAAAGACCGCGAGGATCGAGAGCACGGCGAACAGCACGATCTGCACCGGCACGCCGATCGGCACGGCCCAGGCCACCAGCCCCGTCACCAGCGCCGCGCCGGCCATCCAGATCAGGAAGACGCCGGGAATCGCCATTTCCGCGATGGCAAGAATCAGGCCCAGCGCCAGCCAGGTATAGTGGAACCCGACCTGCCCGAGAGAGTCCATCACTGCCCCCCGCCCATACCCGATGGCGGCACGGTAGGCGCCGCGCGGCGCGGCTGCGCGGGCGGCGGCGAAGACGGATTGCCGCCGAGCGCGTCCTTCGCGAGTTCGCCGATACCGCCCAGCGTCCCGATCAGCTGCGTCGCTTCGACCGGGAACAGGATCGTCTTGGCATTGGGCGAGGTCGCGAAGGCCTTGACCGCCTTGGTATATTCCTGCGCCACGAAGTAGTTGATCGCCTGGCTGCCGCTCTCGGCAATCGCCTGGCTGACCATCTGGGTGGCCTTGGCCTCCGCCTCGGCCGAACGCTCGCGCGCCTCGGCATCGCGGAAGGCGGCTTCGCGGCGGCCTTCCGCGGCGAGGATCTGCGACTGCTTCTGGCCTTCCGCCTTGAGGATTTCCGAGGCACGCTTGCCTTCCGCCTCAAGGATCTCGGCGCGCTTCTCGCGCTCGGCCTTCATCTGGCGCGCCATGGCATTGGAGATGTCGAGCGGCGGGCGGATGTCCTTGATCTCGACACGGGTGATCTTCACACCCCACGGCGCGGTCGCATGATCGACCACGACCAGCAGCTTGGCATTGATCTCGTCGCGCTTGGACAGCGTCTCGTCGAGGTCCATCGAACCCATCACCGTGCGCAAGTTGGTGGTGGTGAGCGCCATGATCGACATGAACAGGTTGTGCACTTCATAGGCCGCCTTGCCCGCGTCCAGCACCTGGAAGAACACCACCGCATCAACGCCGACCATGGCGTTGTCCTTGGTGATGATCTCCTGCCCCGGAATGTCGAGCACCTGCTCCATCATGTTGACCTTCTGGCCGACCCGGTCGACGAAAGGGATGATGAGATGCAGCCCCGGCTCAGCCGCCAGCGTATATTTGCCCAGCCGCTCGATCGTATAGACGTAGCCCTGCCTGACGACGCGCACGCCCATCATCAGGAACACCACGACCATCACGATCAGCGCGAACAGCGTAGATCCGATACCACCCATGATCTGTGCACCTCCCGCCAGTTTCGCGAACGATCCTAGCGGGCGGGACCACTGCGGCAAGCAAAACCGGCGGCGGTCAGAGCTTCCCGAAAAGTGCCAGCATCCGCTGCCAGGCCTTGTCCGCGGCATTGGGATCGTAGGCCGGGGAATCGGCAACGCACCAGCCATGGTCGGCGGGATAGACCTCGATCTCGGCCGGGCGCCCGGCGGCATCGGCGGCCTTGCGCAGTTCGCTCTTCTGTTCGGGCTGGCGTTCGTCGTCGTTGCGGGCAATGGCAAAGAGGAAGCCCGCCTGCGTCTTGCCCAGCAGCCGGTGCGGGCTGTCGGGCGCGTCCGTCACCAGACCGGCGCCGTGCAGCGAGGCCACCGCTTTCACGCGCGAAGGCACGGCAGCGGCCGCGCGCACCGTGAAAGGGCCGCCCATGCAGTATCCGTTGGAACCGATCCCGCGCGCCTTGTCGACTTCGTCCCGCTGATCGAGGAAGGCGACGAAAGCCGTGGCATCGCGGGTGATCGCCGCCGGATCGAGCAAGGCGCGCATCGGCTGGACCTTTTCCTGCCCCTCCGCCGTGCGATATTCCGAAAAGCTCTGCATGACCGGCGCCGGGCTGGAGCGGTAATACTGGTTCACCACCAGCACCGCATAGCCTTCGGCGGCCAGCGTGCGCGCCATGATCTTGAACACGTCGCGCAGGCCCGCGATGTCCGGCCACATCACCACACCCGGATGCGCGCCCTTGGCGGGATGGACGAAGAAGGCATCGCACACGCCGTCGGCCGTGGTGATGGAAACCATCTTCTCGCTCACGTCGCTGCCGCCGCTGGCCTTGACGGCCGTCCCGGCACATCCCGCGAGCGCCAGCCCCGCCGCGCCGAGCGCTGTGAACTGCCGGCGGTCTAGACCGCGCCGGGCAAGAGCCGCTTCCTCTGCCTGAGCGGTAAATTCGTCACACATGCTTCAGTCTCCGGTCTTGCCCCTTGCTTTACAGAGGCTAGCGTGAAGTGCTCCCGCACACGAGCCCGGAGTTGCACGATTTGGATCGTAAGGCAGACGCATCGAAAGACCCGCAGGACATCGCCTGCTGGCAGCGCATCGATTCCCGCATCACCAGTTCGGGACGCCTGTCTCCCATCGATCCGCAGCGCCTGGCCGCGCTTGGCGTAAAGTGCGTGATCAACCTGGCGCTGGCCGATTCGCCGGGCGCTCTGGAAGACGAACCGGCGCTGATGGCTGCAGCCGGCCTCACCTATGTTCCCATCCCCGTCCCGTTCGACGCACCGGACGAGGGCCACTTCGCCGCATTCGCACAAGCCATGGAAGCGGCAGGCGAAGATCGCGTCCACGTCCACTGCATTATGAACTGGCGGGTTTCCGCTTTCCTGTACCGCTGGAACCGCGCGCGCGGCATGGACGAGGAAGAGGCTGCGGCCCTGATGCGCGTGCAATGGGATCCGGCAGCCAGCCCCCACCGGGACGCCCCGGCCTGGGCGCGCTTCATCGAGGGCCGCTGACGCCGATTTGCACTTATTCGGCGGCTACGACCCGGTTCCGGCCCTGCGCCTTCGCGGCATAGAGAGCGACGTCCGCCGCCTTGAGCGCATCCCGGCTCGATGGATAGGCAAAGACATCCGCGACACCGGCCGAAAAGCTGATCTGCCCGATCGGCTCATCGTTCTGCCGGTTGATGAAATTGCGCTTGGCGAAAGTCTCGCGGACGTCGTCGAGGCGAAGCACTGCCTCCGCCTTGTCCAGCCCGCGGAAGAGCAGGACGAATTCCTCACCGCCGTGACGGGCGACATGGCAATTGTCGTTGCTGATCTTGGCCAGCGCGCCGGCGATGGCCTGGATCACCCGGTCTCCCGTGTCGTGGCCATGGATGTCGTTGATGCGCTTGAAGTTGTCGATATCGCAAAAGGCGACGCTGAGCGCATCATGGCTTTTATTCGCCTCCAGATACTGGCGTTCGAGCAGGCCTTCGAAAGCGCGCCGGTTGGGCAGGCCGGTGAGATGATCGTGATCGGCATCGCGCCGCGCCTTGGCCAGGCTCCGCCGCAGGGTCGCCGCCTCGCGTTCGCTGCGATGCATTTCCTGTTCGAGGTGCTGGGTGCGTTCCAGCATGGCCATGGCCAGCGTCGCCAGATTGCGGATTTCCTCCCGCTCGTCTCCGGCCTTGTCGGCGTGCACCTGCATCTCGCTGGAATATTGCGCGGCAGTATTGCGGGCATCGCGGCTGGTGGAGGCGAAACTTTCCAGCGACCGGTCCAGCTTGTCCGCGATCTTGGCGATACTGTCATCGACGCCGCGCAACTGCTCGTCGAGCCAGGCCTGAGTCACCGGGTTCCCGGTCGCCCGCAGTTCGGTGTATCTCCGGGCCAGAGCCGGATTGCTTCCCCCGCAAATCCCCAGCGCTGCGGCAAGGTTGGATTCCGAAATTTCGAGATCGTTGGCGATCAGAAACGCACCGATATCATCGACAAGCTGCCGGCGCGCCAAGTCCCGCGCACTGGCACCGTCTTTGTCGTGCGGCCCTTTACTGTCTGACGCTACCGCGTTCCGAGCTGAACCGCCATTTGAAAACAAGCCCTTGAACATCAACGAGTGCCCCTCCTCGAATTCGTCAGACAGGAAATACAATCGATTGTAAAGATCTCTCCACAATACTCCGCCCCCGGGAACGGGCCCATAGGAGAGAAGCGGGGGTGCGGCAACAATTATAGCCAATGGTGGTTTCGCAGCGCCGAAACTGCCGTTTTACAGTTTCAGGTGCCCCGGAAACGAGACGATATGGCGATCAGGCGAAAAAGTTGAGTTCCAGATTCACCGCATTGGGATCCGTCACGAAGACCTGGCGCAACCCCAGATGCGGCAAATCGTTCACGCGGTAAGCCACGCCCATCTCTGCAAGCTTGGCGATGGTCTGATCGAACCCGGCGCATTTGAAGGCAACGTGGTGCAAGGCATTGGTGGGCTTGCCGGGCGTATAGTCCTCGTACTGGCCCGTCTGCGGGTCTTTCCACACGAGGTGGATGATCGCATTGCCATGCGTATCGCGCATCCAGGCCCCTTTGGAGCTTTTCGCAATCGCCGGGTTCTCCGTGCGCGTGAGCCCCATCAGCCGTTCGTAGAACTGCGCCGTCCTGTCGAGGTTATCCGTCAGAATATTGACGTGATCGATGCCGCTGACCTGCATGGTGTTTCGCTCCCGTTCCCGTGCCAGCCTCGTCCAACTGACCGCCCCGCGCAAGCAGGCAAGCGGGAAATCAGCTCCGAAACACCACGGTGCGGCTGCCGTTGAGGAGCACCCGGTCCTCCAGATGCAGACGGACGGCTTCGGCCAGCACGCGGCGTTCGATGTCCCGGCCCTTGCGCACCATGTCCTCGGGCGTGTCGGCGTGCGTCACTGCCTCGACATCCTGATGGATGATTGGACCTTCGTCGAGATCGGCCGTCACGTAGTGCGCGGTGGCCCCGATCATCTTCACCCCGCGCGCATGGGCCTGATGATAGGGCTTGGCGCCCTTGAAGCCCGGCAGGAACGAGTGGTGGATATTGATGCAGCGCCCGGACAGATAGGCCGCCATCTCATCCGAAAGGATCTGCATGTAGCGCGCGAGCACGACCAGTTCGGCGCGCGTTTCCTCGACCAGCGCGCGCACTTGCGCTTCCTGCTCGGCCTTGGTCTCTTTTGTGACCGGCAGGTGATAGAAGGGAATATCGTCACCCAGCATCAGCGTATTGATCGCCTCGCGCGGGTGGTTGGAGACCACGCCGACGATTTCCATCGCGATCTCGCCGATGCGCTGGCGATAGAGCAGGTCGGCCAGGCAATGGTCGAACTTGCTGACCAGCAGCAGCACCCGGCGCGGGCGGTCGCGCCGCAGCATCGACCAGGCCATGCCGTATTCATGCGCAATGGGGCCGAAACCCTCGCGGATTTCCTCGCGGTCGGTGCCACCCGGATCGAAGGCGACGCGCATGAAGAACTTGTCTTCAGCCAGATCGTTGAACTGCTGCGCCTCGATGATATTGCTGCCCATCTGCGCGAGATAGCCGGTCACGCGGGCAACAATCCCCGGGCGGTCCGCACAGGACAGGGCGAGGATCAGCGGTTCCGGCATGGCGGGCTCCTTACGCTGCCGCGCGGTTGGAAAGAGCCGCCTCGCTCTCGGCCATGAGCGCGGCGATGATATCGGCAACCGGCTCTTCCTTGCTGACCATGCCGACCGACTGCCCGGCCATGACCGAGCCGCTCTCGACATCGCCGTCGATCACTGCGCGGCGCAGCGCGCCCGCCCAGAAGTGCTCGATCTGGAGCTGGGCCTCGCCCATGTCGACTTCACCGGCATCGAGCAGGCGCGCGACCTCGATCTGCTTGGCGGTGAATTCCTCGGTGCCCTTGTTCTTGAGCGCGCGCACCGGGATCACCGGCAGGCGCGGATCGACCTGCACCGAAGCCACTGCATCGCGGGCCGAGGCGCGGAAGAACATCTTCTTGAAATCGGGATGCGCGATAGACTCGCTCGCACAGGCGAAGCGGGTGCCGAGCTGCACGCCCGCCGCGCCCATTTCCAGATAGCCCGCCATCGCCTCGCCCCGGCCGATGCCGCCGGCGACAAACACGAGATTGTCGGCCGCGAGGCTCGGCAGGATTTCCTGCGCGAGGACCGAAGTCGAGACCGGGCCGATATGGCCGCCCGCTTCCATGCCCTCGATCACCAGGGCATCGGCGCCCGAGCGCAGCAGCTTCTTGCCGAGCGCCAGCGTAGGGGCGAAGCAGATCACCTTGGCGCCGTGGCTCTTGATCGCCTCGACACTGCCCTTGGGCGGAATGCCGCCTGCCAGCACGACGTGAGTCACGCCATGCTTCGCGCAGACCTCGATCAGGTCGAACAGCTGCGGGTGCATGGTGATGAGGTTCACGCCGAAGGGCTTGGCGGTGAGCGCCTTGGTCGCCGCGATTTCGGTATCGAGCAGGGCAGGCGTCATCGCGCCGCAGGCGATCACGCCGAACCCGCCGGCATTGCTGATCGCCGAGACGAGATTGCGCTCCGACACCCACGACATCGCCCCGCACAGGATCGCGGTCTCGCTGCCGAGGAACTCGCATCCGCGCGCCATCAGCGCGGACGTCTTTGCATATGCGGGCATCAAAGCTCCCTGAACCCGTGTCACGAACTCTGGCACCGGGTTTCCCTCCGGCCAGCCCCGCGCCTTAAGCCGGGCAATCCGCGCGGGCAAGCGGAACAAATGCCGAGCCGGCACGTTTTAATCTATAAAATCGATCAGACTTACAGCCTTAATCGACTTGGGCGAACAAAAGCCCGGCGTTATCCTGCCCCTATCGATCAGCCACCGAAGGAGAGATCGCAATGAACATGCAAGGCAAGTGCCCCGTCATGCACGGGGCGGTTACAGAGACCGGTACATCGGTCATGGACTGGTGGCCGAATGCGCTCAACCTCGACATCCTGCACCAGCACGATGCCAAGACCAACCCGATGGGCCAGGACTTCGATTATCGCGAGGCGCTCAAGACGCTCGATGTCGAAGCCCTGAAGCAGGACATGCGCGCGCTGATGACCGACAGTCAGGACTGGTGGCCCGCGGACTGGGGTCACTACGGCGGGCTGATGATCCGCATGTCCTGGCACGCGGCCGGGTCCTACCGCATCGCCGACGGACGCGGCGGCGGCGGCACCGGCAACCAGCGCTTCGCCCCGCTCAATTCCTGGCCGGACAACGTCAGCCTGGACAAGGCGCGGCGCCTGCTGTGGCCGGTCAAGAAGAAGTACGGCAACGCCGTGAGCTGGGCCGACCTGATCGTGCTCGCCGGCACGATCGCCTATGAGACGATGGGCCTCAAGACCTTCGGCTTCGGCTTCGGCCGCGAGGATATCTGGCACCCGGAAAAGGATGTGTACTGGGGCTCCGAGAAGGAGTGGCTGGGCAAGGACCGCTATGCCAGCGCCAGCGATGAGACTTCGCTCGAAAACCCGCTGGCCGCGGTGCAGATGGGCCTCATCTACGTCAATCCCGAAGGCGTGGACGGCAAACCCGATCCGATGAAGACGGCCGAAGCCGTGCGCGAGACCTTCGCCCGCATGGCGATGAACGACGAGGAAACCGTCGCGCTCACCGCGGGCGGCCACACCGTCGGCAAGACCCACGGCAATGGCGATGCCTCGAAGCTCGGCCCCGATCCGGAAGGCGCGGATGTCGAGATGCAGGGCCTCGGCTGGGCCAATCCGGGCGGCAAGGGCATGGGCCGCGATACCGTGACCAGCGGTATCGAGGGTGCCTGGACGAGCGACCCGACGAAGTTCGACATGGGCTATTTCGACATGCTGCTCGACCATGAGTGGGAGATCCGCACCAGCCCTGCCGGTGCCCGCCAGTGGCAGCCGGTCGAGATCGCCGAGGCGGACATGCCCGCCGATGTCGAGGACCCGTCGATCCGCACCATGCCGATCATGACCGATGCGGACATGGCGATGAAGGTGGACCCGGCCTACCGCGCGATCATGGACAAGTTCCGTGCCGATCCGGCCTATTTCGCCGACACGTTCGCCCGCGCCTGGTTCAAGCTGACGCACCGCGACATGGGGCCCAAGGCCCGCTACTTCGGCCCGGACGTGCCTGCCGAGGATCTGATCTGGCAGGACCCGATTCCCGCAGGCGCCACCGGCTATGATGGGGATGCGGTCAAGGCGAAGATCGCGGCGAGCGGCCTTTCGGTGGCGGACATGGTCGCCACCGCCTGGGACAGCGCGCGGACCTATCGCGGCTCGGACATGCGCGGCGGCACTGACGGCGCCCGCATCCGCCTGGCCCCACAGAAGGACTGGGCGGGCAACGAGCCCGAACGGCTGGCCCGCGTGCTGGCGGTGCTGGAACCAATCGCCGCCGAAACCGGGGCGAGCGTGGCCGACACGATCGTGCTGGCAGGCAACCTCGGCGTCGAGATGGCGGCGAAGGCGGCCGGGTACGACATCGCGGTGCCCTTCACGCCGGGCCGGGGCGATGCCAGCGAGGCGATGACCGACGCGGACTCCTTCGCGCCGCTCGAACCGCTGGCGGATGGCTACCGCAACTGGCTGAAGCAGGACTATGCCGTGAAGGCCGAGGAACTGCTGCTCGACCGCACGCAGCTCATGGGCCTCACCGCCGCGGAAATGACGGTGCTTGTGGGCGGGATGCGCGCGATCGGCACCAACCACGGCGGCACCAGCCATGGCGTGTTCACCGACCGCGAAGGCGCGCTGACGACCGACTTCTTCGTCAACCTGACGGACATGGCCTATGCCTGGAAGCCGGCCGGAAACGGCACTTACGAAGTGGTGGACCGCAAGAGCGGCGCGGTGAAGTGGACCGCGACACGCATCGACCTGGTGTTCGGCTCGAACTCGGTCCTGCGCGCCTATGCCGAAGTCTATGCCCAGGACGACAACGGCGCGAAGTTCGTGAACGACTTCGCCGCGGCCTGGACCAAAGTGATGGACGCGGGCCGGTTCAACATCGGCTGACCGGCTCTCTCCCTTCCGGGGGAGAGATACGCAGGCTTGAGTCCGCAGGGCCCTAGCCGGAGTTGAGAGGGGAAGTGCCCCCCGCTCCCCTCTCCCAACCCTCTCCCCCGATGGGGAGAGGGCTCTTATCCCCCCATCCATCCGGGCCTTTCCCTCGATGCCCGGATGGACCGGCGGCCCCGCTCCTGCCCTGACGCGGGAGCGGGGCTTTGCTGTTCTCTTGATAATGCAACATTCCAATGCAAGGCTCACCGCCGATGGATGTGCAAGAGCTCTACGCAGCAAAGCTGATGTCCGCCGAAGCGGCGGCGCAACTGGTCCCTTCGGACAGCCATGTGGCCATGGGCATGGCCGTGGCCGAACCGCCCGCCCTGCTGAGCGCGCTGGCGCAGCGGGTGGAAACGGGAAGCCTTTCCGGCATGAGGCTGTGGTATTTCCACTCGATGGCCCATGCCGCAAAGAGCGTGCTGCGCCGCGATCTGCTCGGCCGGGTGCGCCCGCACTGCATGTTCCTGAGCAGCGTCGAGCGCTCGCTGATGAAAGCCGATCCTTCGGTGAGCGAGGAGATGATCGATTTCGTGCCGACCGCTTTCAGCGCCTCGCCGCAACTGCTGCGCGAGGAGATCGCGCTGGACACTTGCGTGACCATGGTCTCGCCGATGGGCAAGCACGGCTATTTCACGTTCGGCACTGCCAATGATTACACCTCGGTCGCCGCGCGTGCTGCCAGGCGCCTGATCGTCGAGGTCAATCCGCTGATGCCGCGCGTGTTCGGCGAATCGCCGCTGCACGTCTCGGAAGTCGATGCGATCATCGAGCATCGCTCGCCGCTGATCGAAGTGGGCGAACATCCTGCCGCGGCCGAGGACGAGGCCATCGCCGAAATCGTCGCCGGCATGATCGACGACGGCGCCTGCCTGCAGATGGGCATCGGCAACCTGCCCATCGAAGTCTGCAAGCGCCTGACCAACCGCAAGGACCTCGGCATCCACACCGAACTGCTCACCCCCTCCTTCGCCGGGCTGATGCAGTGCGGCGCCGTCACCAACCGGCGCAAGGCGACTTTCCCCGGCCGCTCGGTCTTCACGTTCGCGATGGGCGACACCGCCTTCTACGACTGGCTGGACGACAACCAGGCGGTTTATTCGCTGCCGGTCGACGTGGTGAACGATCCGCGCCACATCGCCAAGAACGACAATGTCGTCTCGGTCAACGCCACGCTGCAGGTGGACTTGTCCGGCGCCTGCAACTCCGAGCACATGATGGGACACCAGTATTCGGGCTCGGGCGGCCAGCTCGATTTCGTGCGCGGCGCCAATGCCTCGAACGGCGGCATCTCGATCATCGCCTGCCGCTCGACCGCCAAGGACGGCGCGGTCAGCCGCATCGTCCCCAAGCTGGAAGGGCCGGTGACGACGCCGCGCAACGACGTGCACTGGATCGTCACCGAATTCGGCGCGGCGAACCTGCGCGGCAAGTCCCTGCGCGAGCGGGCCGAAGCGATGATCGCGCTGGCGCATCCAAGGTTCCGGGACGAACTCGCGAAGGCGCTGTAAACTCTGCCTTCCCCCTCCTCTTCAGAGGAGGGGAGCGAGACTTGGGCCTGCACAGCAGGCCTTAGTCGCAACGGGGTGGTGCAGCAGCGAGGCGCGACGCTAGCGCGTCGCCACCACCCCCACCCCCCTCCTCTGAAGAGGAGGGGGCTTTCGGCAACAGCAGCCCCTCAGATCCGCACCGCGCCGAGCTGCTCCATCCACGCCGCGTGGCGGCTTTTCAGTTCGCGGTCGAGCCCCAACCCCAGCTCTTCGGGATCGAGCACTTCCAGCACTTCGAACACGAAGCTGTCCGCGCCATGCGTGTTCCATGCCTCCTGCAAGGTCCGGTGCGGATTGCCGCCCTGCCGCAGCGTGAAGAACACGCGGTTGCGGACCGCTGGCAGGTCCGGCGCCCGCCCCACCCAGACCTCGCCGCTCGCCCTGCAGCGCAGGGCAAACAGGCCCGGTTCGACCTTGCGTTCGCGATACTCGGCAAGCGCTGCCTTGCGCTGGGTTCTGTCCATAAGTGAGTCGTTTCCATGGGTTGTGATTTTTACCCGGATAAATTGACTCGACGCCGAAATCAATTTATCCGGGTAAAAATCACAACGAGACACCCCGATGACCGGCCCCTGCACTGCCTTTCTGGAAAACAAGCGCATCGCCCACGGAACCCGCGGCGAGCTTGCCACCGCCTTGCGCGGCCGCGAAGCGGGCGTGCTGGTGTTCGATGACGCGACCGGCAAAGTCGTCGATCTCGACTGGCGGCAAACCACCGAACCGGCCGCACAAGCCGTGCCCCCCCGCAAGCGCGGACGCCCGAAGCTGGGCGTGGTGCCCCGCGAAGTCACACTGCTGCCCCGGCACTGGGACTGGCTGAACCAGCAGCCCGGCGGTGCCTCGCAGGCGCTGCGGCGCCTCATCGACGAGGCCCGCAAGGCCGATGGCGGACGGGCTGCCCGGCGCGCCGCGCAGGAGCGCGCCTATCGCTTCATGTCCGCCATCGCGGGCGATTTCCCGCACTTCGAGCAGGCCTCCCGCCTGCTGTTCGCGGGCGACGCGGGGGGCCTGGCGCAGATCATCGCGCCATGGCCCGCCGACGTGCGCGCATACCTCGCCAGCCTGCTGCAAGCATCCGAAGGAGAGACACCGTGAGCCCCCGCCAAACCCGCCTTGCAGAATTCATCGAACGCGTCTGGAACCGGGGCGAGAGTGCCGCGGTGCCCGAATACCTCGCGCCGCTCTACACGATCCGCCACGATCCCGGCGATCCCTGGGAAGGCCGCAGCCTCGATCACGCCGGCTTCATCGAACGGCTCGAAACCTCGCGCGCGCCCTTCCCCGACCAGCGCTTCACCATCCTGCACATGAGCGAGAGCGGGGACCGCGTCATCATCGCCTGGACCTGGCTGGCCACTCACCGCGAGGCGGCCGCCGGCTTCCCTGCCACGGGGCAGCAGATCGCCATGTCGGGCGCGAGCATTTACGATTTCGACGCGGAGGATCGCCTCACCGGGCACTGGCAAGTGGCGGACCGGCTGGGCGTGTTCCAGCAACTGCAGGCACAGGCCGCAGCGAATAAGTAAACGTCTGACGCACAAGGCCAAAGGGAAGCTGCGTAACCGGAGCCTGCATCAAAGCTAACCAGCCTGTGTCATTGGATCCGCAACGACGGCTCTTTCCGGCAGCCTTCGCCCCCAGAACAAGAAGGAGCTCCGGTGACCCGCTTCCGCACGATCAACACCGCCAAGTCCATCGACACTGCCGAGCAGACCTTCTCCACGGTCATGCTGGTGGAGGACTCGGCGGCGATGGCGCTCATGCTCAAATCGCGCATCGAAGCGGAAACGACGAGCGAAGTGGAGTGGTACAAGACTTACGCCGAAGCTTCGCAGGCCCTCGCTGATCACCGCCCAAGCCTGGCCGTAACCGGCATGAACCTGCCCGATGCGCCCGATGGCGAGATCATCGATCTGCTCGAAGAAGAGAACGTCCCGACGATCCTGTTCACCGCCACGCTCAACCGCAAGACGCGCGAACGCGCCAGCGCGCCGCATATCGTCGATTACTTCATCAAGGACGCGAAGGACACGGTCGACCACATCACCCGCACCATCCAGCGCGTCACCAATGCCGCGGTCGCCTCGATCCTGATCGTCGACGACAGCGAGAGCGCGCGCCTGACGCTGGCCGAAATCCTCAGCCTGCAGAACTACCGGATCTACCATGCGGCCTGCGGCAGCGAGGCCCTCGCCACGCTCGAAGAGCATGACGACATCCAGCTCGTCATTACCGACTTCCATATGCCGGACATGGACGGGCAGGAACTGACCCGCCGCATCCGTGCGACCTATCCGCCCGAGCGGATGCGCATCATCGGCGTCTCGGCAAGTGCGGACCCCTATCTTTCGGCCGCGCTGCTCAAGGCCGGCGCCTCGGACTTCGTTTACCGGCCCTATATCGCCGAAGAAGTGAAAAGCCGCATCGCCGGCAACATCGAGACTCTCAACCAGATGCGCCGCCTACAGTTTCTGGCCGAGCGGGATTTCCTGAGCGGCATGTACAACCGCCGCGCCTTCTTCGAGCGGGCCCAGACCATGCTGGCCCAGGTCAGCAGGAAAGGCTCCGCGGCCTCCCTCGCGATCATCGACATCGACGACTTCCGGAAGATCAACGACACGTATGGCCACGACGTGGGCGATCAGGTCGTCCAGACCATCGCCAAGGTCATTCACAACGTGCTGGCCCGGCACAAGAGCCTCTCCGCCCGTTTCGGGGGCGAGGAATTCGTCGTCCTGCTGGCCGAGATGAGCAATGAGGACGCGGTCGCCGCCGCCGAGGACTTGCGCACGGCCATCGCGCAGGCGGTGATCCTACACAACCAGACGAAGCTGCAAGTCACCGCCTCGATCGGCGTCGCCGTCGCCCAGCCGGGCGAAACGCTCGCCAACAATCTCAACGCGGCCGACCAGATGCTCTACATGGCCAAGGAAAAGGGCCACAACCAGGTCTGCGCCGACGCCGAGTTCTACCGCGCGGCGTAGAACCGGGACGGAACGGACACTTTCCGCAATTTCCTTGTCATTCCCGCGAAGGCGGGAATCCATCTCCCGACGTCAAATCAAAGCGATGGCACCGGAGCTGGATCCCCGCCTTCGCGGGGATGACGAACTGCTTACCGGCCCCGCGTGGAATTGTCCCTTCGCCCGAAAGGACATTCCATCCCCGCTTACGCTGCCGCGTCGAGCCCGTAGGCGGTATGCAGCACGCGCACGGCCAGCTCGGTCTCGTCGGCATCGATCAGCACCGAGACCTTGATCTCGCTGGTGGAGATCGCCTGGATATTGATGCCGCGGTCGGCCAGCGTCTTGAACATGGTGCTGGCAACGCCCGCATGGCTGCGCATACCGACGCCGACGACACTGACCTTGGTGACCTTGTCATCGGAGATCAGGCGGAAATAGCCGATCGATTCCTTGCGCTCTTCCAGCATGGCCAGCGCGCGGGCGAGGTCCGACTGCGGAACCGTAAAGGTGACGTCGGTCTCACCCTTATCCTTGGCGACATTCTGGATAATCATGTCGACATTGATGTTCGCCTCGGCCAGCGGCGCGAAGACGGAGGCGACGGCGCCCGGACGGTCGGGCACGCGGGTAAGAGTAACCTTCGCCTCGTTCTTGTCGGCGGCGATACCGGTGATCAGCTGGCGTTCCATGTCGCTTCCTTCGAGTTCTTCGTCGCTGACGATCATCGTTCCGGGCAGAGTGTCGGCAGCCGGCGCGGTCTCGTCGATGAACGAGGAGAGCACCTGCACGCGCACGCCTTCCTTCATCGCCAGGCTGACCGAGCGGGTCTGCAGCACTTTCGAACCGACCGAGGCCAGTTCGAGCATTTCCTCATACGTGACGAGCGGCAGCTTGCGCGCCTTGGCCACGATGCGCGGATCGGTCGTATAGACGCCGTCGACGTCGGTGTAGATGTCGCAGCGGTCGGCCTTGATGGCAGCGGCGACGGCGACGGCCGAAGTGTCCGAGCCGCCACGGCCCAGCGTAGTGATGCGGTTTTCCGGCGAGAGGCCCTGGAAACCGGGGATCACGGCGATTTCACCAGCGCCCATCGAAGCCAGCAGCGCTTCGGAATCGATATCCTCGATGCGGGCCTTGGCATGGGCGCTGTCGGTCTTGATCGGCAGCTGCCAGCCCAGCCAGGAGCGCGCCTTGCAGCCCATCGCCTGCAGCGTCAGCGCCAGCAGGCCCGAAGTGACCTGCTCGCCCGAAGCGACGACCACGTCGTATTCGGCGGGATCGTAGAGCGCATTGGCCTCGCGGCAGAAGTTGACGAGGCGATCGGTCTCACCGGCCATGGCCGAAACCACCACCGCGACTTCGTGTCCGGCTTCCTGCTGGCGTTTGACGATCCCCGCCACGCGCCGGATGCGCTCGGACCCGGCCATCGAAGTGCCGCCGAATTTCATCACGATACGTGCCAAGGTGCCAGTGCTCCTTCGTGCCGTTGGCCGCGGGCCCGGCAGACAAACCGGAACGCGCGAGTGGATAAGAGTTCGGCGCGCTGTTAGGGAGGAGTCATGGACAATGCAACTGGCAGGGCACCTGCAACGATCGACCCCAAGGAAGCTGCGCATTTCGGCGCACTGGCGGCCGATTGGTGGGACCCTTCGGGCTCCTCGGCAATGCTGCACAAGCTCAACCCGGTACGCCTGGCCTTCATTCGCGAGGCCATCGATTCGCATTTCGGCAGCGATTCGCACGCGCTGCGCCCGCTCGCCGGCAAGCGCGCGCTTGATGCCGGATGCGGCGCCGGCCTGCTGTGCGAGCCGCTCGCCCGGCTCGGCGCGCAAGTGACCGGCGTCGATGCCGCGCCGGAAAACATCGCGGCGGCAACCAGCCATGCCGATGCCATGGGCCTTCCCATCGACTACCGCCAGGGCGAACTGGCCGCGCTGGGCCTCACCGGCTTCGATCTGGTGTGCTCGCTCGAAGTGATCGAACATGTCACCGACAAGGCCCTGTTCCTCGCCAGCCTGGCTGCAGCGTTGGCGGACGGCGGGCTGATGATCCTGTCCTGCCCCAACCGCACCCCCGCTTCGCGCCTGCTGCTGGTCGAGGCAGCCGAGCGGCTCGGCAAGGTCCCGCGCGGCACGCACGACTGGAACCAGTTCGTCACTCCCGATGAACTGGCCGGGCTGGCCGAAGAGGCTGGCCTTGTCCTCGGTGAGCCGAAAGGCATCAGCTGGTCGCCCACGCAGGGGCTGCACCTCTCGGACGATCTTGCGCTGAACTACATCGTGACCGCGCGAAAGGCCTAAGACACCGCAAGCCATGGACGGCATGATCGACATCGCCATGATCGTGGCCGGCCTTGCCGTGGCCGCGCTGCTGTTCTGGCCGCGTGTCGCGCGCGCCCAGTTGTGGCGCGCCACCGTCACGCCGCTCGCCTCGATCATCGGCAGCGGGTTCCTGATCCTGGGCCCGATCCTGACCGATTCCTTCGGCACCTGGGGCATCCTCGCCATGGGGCTGCTGTGCCTCGTCGGCTACCTCTTCGGCGCCGCGATCCGCTACAACATGGAGCGCATCGACGAGCCCGATCTCGACACCGTGACCGCCGACCGGATCGAATGGCTCTCAAGCTGGGCGCTGGCTTTCGCCTATGTGATCTCGGTCGCCTATTACCTCAACCTGTTCGGCGCCTTTGCCGCGCGCATCTTCGGCGCGCCGTCCGCACTGCTCGGCCGCGAGATCACCACCGGAGCCTATGTCCTGATCCTCGCCGCCGGGATGACCAGGGGCTTCTCGCTGCTCGAACGCATGGAGCAGATGACGGTCTCCATCAAACTGATCGTCATTGCCGCGCTGGTCGCGGCGCTGGCGGTCCATGCCGGGGTCGAATGGGATGGCCACCATCTCAAGGAAAGCGGCATGAAGATGGGGCTGATCGGCTCGATCCAGCTCCTGTTCGGACTGATCGTCACGGTGCAGGGCTTCGAGACGTCGCGCTACCTCGGCGGCCATTACTCTTCGGGGATGCGGCAGGTTTCGATGCGGCTGTCGCAATGGATCGCGACCGGCATCTACCTCGCCTATGTCGTGCTGCTCGCCGTCAGTTTCGAAAGCGGGACTTTCGCGCTCGACGAGACCGCGATCATCGATCTGATGCGTTCGGTTTCCGCCGTGCTGGGCCCGCTGCTGATCCTCGCCGCGCTCAGCGCGCAGTTCAGCGCGGCCGTGGCCGACACCAACGGCACCGGCGGGCTCTTCGCGGAACTCACCCGCGGGCGGGTCAGCCCGAAGCTGACGTACCTCGGCCTCGTCGGCATCGGCCTTGCCCTGACCTGGCTGGCCGACGTGTTCGAGATCGTCAGCTACGCCAGCCGCGCCTTCGCGTTCTATTACGCATTGCAATCAGCGCTCGCCGCGATCCGCGCATGGGTCGGCGGCGCCCCCAGACACCGCCGCCGCCGCTGCCTGGGCTTCGCGCTGCTGACCGTGCTGGGCCTGGCCGCAGCCGTGTTCGGCGCGCCGGTCGAGGGGTAGGAGGGCCGCAAGCGATCCTTCCCCCCTCCTCTTCAGAGGAGGGGCGCGAGACTTGGGTCTGCGCAGCAGACCTTAGTCGCAGCGGGGTGGTGTGGCGGCAAGGTATGACGGCGAGGTATGACGGCGAGGTGCAACGCTTGCGCGTTGCCACCACCCCCAACCCCCTCCTC
Organism: Novosphingobium naphthalenivorans NBRC 102051; assembly: GCF_001590985.1. Taxonomy (GTDB): domain Bacteria; phylum Pseudomonadota; class Alphaproteobacteria; order Sphingomonadales; family Sphingomonadaceae; genus Novosphingobium; species Novosphingobium naphthalenivorans. The sequence goes on along the minus strand of NZ_BCTX01000069.1, from coordinate 4,089 downwards.
TGAAGAGGAGGGGGCTTTCTGGACATCCCCGGCCCCGCGATCAGACCCTTAGATCTATCAACTCGCCGATAGCCTCGCGCGCCAGCCGCTCGCGCTGCTCCCAGTCGCCGCCGATGCGCACGAAAGGCACGGCGGCCCGCGTCAGCATCTCTTCGGCCAGTTCTGCAAAGCGCGTGCGGTTCTCATATTCGCCGAAGAAGCGGGTGCCGTCGTCGAACCACGGCACGTCGGGCGCGAAGAGCAGGTAGAGATCGGCTTTCGGATAAGTCATCAGCGCATCGGGCACTTCGCCGAACAGCATCTGCGCCCAGGCGGCGGTCATGAGTTGGTCGGTATCGAGCACCAGCAGCGGCGGCCGCATGGCCATGGCCTTGCGGTTCTCAGCCGCCTGCCCTTCGGCAATTGCCAGCAGGTCTGCCATGACCAGGCTGGTCCCGTTCGCCTCGCAATACGTGCGGCCGTATTCCGGCACCCAGGGATAGCCCAGCCTGCCGGCAAGGACGGTCTTCCCCGTGCTTTCCGCTCCGTGCAGGCAGACTGTCTTCATGCGGCCATGAGCTTGGCTTCCGGGTTTTCCTTGGCCGCCTGCATCCATTCCTTGAGCCCCAGCAGCGACATCACCAGCATCCCGCCGTAGAGCCCGGCCGTCGGGTGCAACCCGCGGTTGATGTAAAGCAGGATCGAGGCGATATCGATCGCGATCCACACGATCCAGTTCTCGATCCGGCGGAAGGCCAGCAGGATCTGCGCCGAGACACTGGCCCCGGCGATCGCGGAATCGGCAAAGGGCATGACCGCATCGGTGAAGCGGTGCATGACCCATCCCAGATTCAGGCTGACCGCCAGCGTCGCCATGGCCCAGACCGCGCGGCTCATGTTGTCGAGCCAGCGCACCGGCACCCGGCTGTCCTTGCCATCGACCTTGAGCCAGAGCCACCAGCCCCAGGCCTGCGCCAGGACGAAGAACACCTGCAGCCCGGCTTCGGCGTAGAGCCGCTTTTCCCAGAACACGAGGATGTAGAGCGCCACCATGATCATGCCGAACGGGTAGTTCCACACCGTGCGCCAGATCAGCAGGGCAATGTTGATCACGCCGAAACCGGCCGCGACCCATTCGATCATCGCGAGCGTTTCCGGCGTCATGTCAGCGCGGCCTCCCACTCGGCCTGCTTGAAGCCTACCAGCAGGCCGCCCGGATATTCGACCACCGGCCGCTTGATCGTGCTGGGGCTCGCCTGCATGATCGCCACCGCCTTGGCCGCGTCGAGACCGGCCTTGTCTTCCTCGGGCAGCTTGCGGAACGTGGTGCCCGCGCGGTTGAGCACTTTTTCCCAGCCGGCGGCCGCGATCCAGCTTTCCAGCTTCGCCGGATCAGCCCCTTCCTTCTTGTAATCGTGGAAGGTGTAATCGAGGCCCTTCGCCTCCAGCCACTTGCGGGCCTTCTTGACAGTATCGCAGTTCGGAATCCCGTAAAATCCGATTGTCACGCAAGCCCCCCTCTAGAATCGTCATGCGTGAACCGGCGCACATCGGGGCCGTCGCACGAATAGACGATGTAGCTTTCATAATATTCACTTCTGCCACGATTTTGAACAGCCCTATGTTCAAAATGGCCGGCCCAGGCGCGGGCATCCGCTTCGCATTCCCATTCCGAGATCGTCACCGTCTCACCATCTTCGGCCGAAAATGTCTTGTACGAAACGAATCCCGGCTGCTGGCGCGCCAGCTCCGCCATGCGCGCAGCGTCGGCCTGATAGGCCGCCGCGTCCATGTCTGCCCGTTTGCGGCTCCGGAATACGTTCATATACATGGAGCGTTCTTTGCCTTCAGGCAGGCATTTCGACAAGTTGAACTGATCATCAACTTTGCGAATACCGCGCAATTTTCGTCCACACGGCGCCCATCGCCGCGCATTCGAACCGCACGGCGCTGGACAAACCGCGCAACCCGCGACAAAGCGCCACCCATGAGCGTCAACAGCTTCGGCCGCCTTTTCCGTTTCACCACCTGGGGCGAAAGCCACGGGCCGGCGATCGGCGCCGTCGTCGACGGGTGCCCGCCGGGCCTCGCTATCGACGAAGGCGCGATCCAGCCGTTCCTCGACGCGCGCCGCCCCGGCCAGTCGAAATTCACCACCCAGCGGCAGGAGCCCGACCAGGTCCGCATCCTCTCCGGCGTGTTCGAGGCCCCCGATGGCGTGCAACGCACCACCGGCACCCCGATCAGCCTGATGATCGAGAACGTCGACCAGCGCTCCAAGGATTATTCGGACGTCGCCAAGGCCTATCGCCCCGGCCATGCCGACTATGCCTATGACGCCAAGTACGGCTTTCGCGACTATCGCGGCGGCGGGCGCAGCTCCGCGCGCGAGACGGCGAGCCGCGTGGCGGCGGGCGGCGTGGCGCGGCTGGTGATCCCGGACGTGACGATCCTCGCCTATGTCTCGGAAATCGGCGGCGATGCGATCGACATGACCCGGTTCGATCCCGCCGAGATCGGCAGGAACCCGTTCTTCTGCCCCGATCCCGAAGCCGCGAAGCGCTGGGAAACGATCGTCGATGGCGCACGCAAGGCCGGTTCCTCGGTCGGTGCGGTGGTGGAATGCGTGGCGACCGGCGTGCCGGCCGGCTGGGGCGCGCCGCTCTATGGCAAGCTCGATGCCGACCTTGCGAGCGCGATGATGGGCATCAACGCGGTCAAGGGCGTCGAGATCGGTGACGGGTTCGCCGCCGCGCGCCTGACCGGCGAGCAGAACGCCGACCCGATGCGGCCGGGCAATGAAGGTCCCCGCTTCGACGCCAACCATGCAGGCGGCATTGCCGGCGGCATCTCGACCGGCCAGCCGGTGGTAGTGCGCGTGGCGTTCAAGCCGACCAGCTCGATCCTCACACCCCAGCCGACGGTCACGCGCGCCAATGAAAACGGGGAATTCGAGGCGACCGAACTGTTCACCAAGGGCCGCCACGACCCCTGCGTCGGCATTCGCGGCGTGCCGGTGGTCGAGGCAATGATGGCGCTGGTGCTGGCCGATCACAAGCTGCTGCACCGGGGCCAGTGCGGCTAAGCAAATCCTCCCCCACAGGGGGAGGATCAGGGTGATCCGCCTTACGCGTAAGGCGGCTTGTGCAGGCCCTTGGGGCTGGTGGTGAAGATCTCGCAGCCGTCTTCGGTAATGCCGATCGAATGTTCGAACTGCGCCGAGAGCGACTTGTCGCGCGTCACTGCCGTCCAGCCGTCATTGAGCAACTTCACCGGCGGCTTGCCGAGATTGATCATCGGCTCAATGGTGAAGAACATGCCGGGCTTGATGAGCGGACCAGTGCCGGGACGCCCGGCATGGACCACTTCGGGCGCGTCGTGGAACAGGCGGCCGAGACCGTGGCCGCAGAATTCGCGCACCACGCCGAAGCGGTTCGCCTCAGCATAGGCCTGGATGGCCGCGCCGATATCGCCGATGCGGTTGCCGGGCTTGGCCTGCTCGATGCCGATCATCAGGCATTCGTAGGTCACATCGACCAGACGGCGCGCCTTCAGCGAGGGTTCGCCCGCGAAGTACATGCGGCTGGAATCGCCGTGCCAGCCGTCGAGCAGCGGGGTCACGTCGATATTGAGGATGTCGCCTTCCTTCAGCGTCTTTTCCGAAGGGATGCCGTGGCACACGACATGGTTGATCGAGATGCAGCACGAATGCGCATAGCCGCGATAGCCCAGCGTCGCGGGCACCGCACCACCGTCCAGCGTGAGTTCGCGCACTTTATCGTCCAGCGCGGCGGTGCTGACGCCCGGCTGCACCATCGGCGCAATCTCGTCGAGGATCTCGGCAGCAAGGCGCCCGGCCTTGCGCATCCCCTCAAACGCTTCGGGTCCGTGCAGCTTGATCGTGCCGTCGCGCAGGACGGTTTCATTTCCGGGTTCGACAATCTGATATTCGCTCATGGCGCCCATATAGCGCTCATGTGCAAAAATTGCGAGATCAGTCGGAAGCCTGCGGTCACGAGAGATCCTCCCCCATCGGGGGAGGGGAACCGCCCGCAGGGCGGTGGAGGGGGCTTGCGCGCATTGGCCTCGCGTTTGGACGGCCCCCCCCCC
>NZ_BCTX01000068.1 GCF_001590985.1 Novosphingobium naphthalenivorans NBRC 102051 | reverse complement strand
TTGACCTTTGGATTTCATCGTACAAGTCTGGATCAGCCCACCGCACATGTCCAAGAAAATATCTCTATAAACCAGACCCTTCGTTGCCTCTCACGGGAGGCTTTCCGTTCCTAGATAGCGGATATGGCCGGATACCATCTCTGGTGCAACGTCATGTCGGCTTTGTCGGAAGGTCTCTTCCGGGACGTCGATTGGCGCAAGCTGTCCTTTGTTCATTCGGCTGGAAATTGGCAGATGGACGCCCAGGGTGGCGGACGTTGAGGTCTGACAGGATTCCTGCGCTAGTCGCCACAGCGGTCCTTCATCCACTCCGGCCTGCGGCCTGCCCGGCGCCCAATAAGCCTAACTGGCGTTCGTAAAGCCGGGGTTGAGCCTATCGAAACCGTCCCCATGCAGCACTATCGAGCGGTAATCGACGCCGAGCAAATCGAGATCAATCAGGCGGTGAACGGGACCGCCATGCAGAAGGCGCAGGATCTCCGAAAGCGCCAAGGCTGCGGCGACGGCTCCCACAAACGGTGCGCCCACGGCCTTGCCAGCGAGTAGCGTCATGCCGCAGCGATCTAGGACGCCATCATTGATCAGGTTGGCATAGGCGGGCCTGTCCTCGACCTTTTCTCCGGCCGCCGAAGCCTTCCACATCTCGGCGGTCGGACGAGCCCCGGGAAGAGTGTGCAGGCGCATGGTTCGAAAATCACGATGGCCTCGGCCAAGGCCCGCTTCCACGATCATGTCGAAGCCGACCTGATCGAGCGCTCGGCGCCCTGCCGCGTTGTCGAGGCCGCACAGGGCGACCGCCGGCTCGTCCGGGCGGCGCCTGAAATCGGCGTCGAACAGCCGTTCCTGGATCGAGGTCTGAAACCCACGGCGCTCCGCCCAGGCCGCCATCGCGCGGGTCTTCTTCACCCCGACCAGGGTTGCGTCGGTCAGAATGGAGGTGCTCTCGGTCGAAGCCGTGATCGCGTCGACATCCTGCAGCACCAGCATGACGTCGGTAGGCGCCGCGAAGGGTAAGAGGCCGAGCGCCCAGAGATAGGCCTGGCCCAGGTGCCCCAGGCCGATCAGCCAGAGCTGCGACGGCAGATACGTCAGCGCGGGTTCGGACGGATCGGCCGCCAGCCAGTCGACATCGCGAGATGGCCGCCACAAGGACAGCCCAACCGCGCTGCGTCCAGCCGCCTTGGCGCCGTTGACGTGCAGGAAAGCTTCGTTGATCGCCAGCGCCGCCGCCAGCATCCCGGCCAAAGGGTTGGCGGGTCCAGCCTCGGGCGCGAGGTCGGCATGGGCCGGAACGATACCGCCGCGCCAGCCTGCCGCCGCGGTGCGGATGGCGAAGCCGTCTCGATGCGCCAGCCTCGGCCCGATGACCACCATCGGCGCTCCCGAACCGCCGCCAATCTCGCCTCCCAGCGCCTTGACCGCGTCGCCGAGCGTCGGCCCCAGTGGCAGAAGGGTGCTGACCGGAGTTTCGAGAGCCCCGACGACGGTGACGCCGCCTAGAAACACGCGCCGCCCAAGTGCTACGGCTGTCAGCAGCGTCGCCTGTTCGACCGGATCGGCTGGATCGTCGGGCATGAAGGTGATGGCGAGGCGAAAGCCCTGGAACAAGGCTTCGGCCTCGGCGACGGTCGCGGCGGCGCCGCTGTCGATCGCCTGCTTGACCAGGCGGTGCAGTGAGTCTGCGGAGATGACGGCAGTCATGGCGTTTCCTTAGAAACCGATGTGGAAGAAGGTGGCGCGGTCGTCGCGGCCCACGGCCGCCCAGCGCTTGCCGCCCAGATAGCGGTAGATGCCGATCGAGGCGCGGGGCTGCGGCGGGGCGGCGAAGTTCGGAAGGATCAGCGCTAGGTGGCCGGCGCGCGAGATCATCGGGTGATCGCGATCGGATTCGCTCTGACAGGCGCCGGCCGGATGGACGTGGATGTCGGCGACCACGCTCAGCGCGCGTTCCTTGCACATCGCCCAGAGCGCGCCGAAGTGACGTCCGTCGAAACGCACGATCCCGGTGTCGAGGCAGTGCGGATCGAGATCGTCATAGAGGACGAAGTCGACGATCCGGCGCCGGCCGTCTTCCTGCCGCCCAAGCAGAAAGGCGCCGCTCTCGCGGCTGGCGCCGCGGCCACGCTGGCGGAGCGCGCGACGCAGGCGCCACCAGGTCCACCAGGAACAGGACAGTTCATGCTGCGGCGCGAAGCGGCGGCGAATAATCGCGGCAATTGAGAAGTTCATGGACCAGCTCCAGATATTGGACGACACCGTCGGCAGGACGCCAAATTTTCGATGGCATCTCGTGACGCCAGTTCTCGTGACCGGCGAAAGACTCGCGGTCGCACGGCAGATACAGCGCGCTGCCTTTTTTCCAGTCGGTGCGGAAAACCGCCGAGACACGGCCACCCTGACCCCGCGGCCAGAGGTCGAACGGCAGGATCTGGTCGGCCGCCATGTCCCAGGGACCGCCGGTCGGCAGCGCCTGCGGAAAGCCGGCGCAGTTCAGGCGCAGCACGAACTCGCGGCCGTCCTTGGCGGTGACGCCGATGAAAGCGTGGGGCCAGTGGGTGTCGACCAGCCGCCAGCGGCCTTCGACTTGGCCGAGGCGGAACGTGGCGCGGGCCACGTCCGCCTCGAAGGCGCGCTGATCGGGCCCGATCACCACCGATCCTCGCTCGCGCCGTTGACGCGCTCGTCAGCGACCAGGTCGAAGGCGAGCCCGCAGGTCTTGCGGTTCACCAGCACGCCGATGTGTGTGCCGGGCGCCGGCCGCTCGTGGGTGCCGGCGATCTGGAGGACGTGCTCGCCGGCCTCCTCGTCGGTCATCCCGAACTTGCGCTCGGCCGCCCACCGCTTGACGCGCGCGACGGTCGCGCTGGGTGCGAACTTCCGGTCGATCGTCTCACCGTTGTAGGTGACCGCCACCGTGATGTGGCGGCAGCGGTGGAGGTGCAGCTTCAGACCCTTGCCGCCGGCGCGGTCCTTCACCGTCTGGGCGTCGTCGAGCGGGTCGTCCTCGTCCTCGGCGAACAGCAGCGCGTCGGCCGCGCTGCCGTGCTTGTCGATGAGGCGGGCCTTGAGGTCGGCGAATGTGGTGTCGGGTTCGATTTCAAGATATTCGATCTCGGCAACGCCTTCGCCCTGGTAGAACAGGTCGATGCTCTTCATGGGTTCACACTCCAGGATCGAAGTGTGAGGCCCGATTGCCCCTCTTTCGTCCCTTACCTCCCTGATCGGAAGGCGAGCGTAAAACCGGAAAGCCGGATCGCCGTTTATCAGGTCAGATCGAGATCGCCCCCCGGCGTCGCTGCGCAGATGAAGAAATGCGGGCAGCGCGGACAGGTGACAGCGTCAATCTCGACCGGAAAATCGCCGGCGGCGATGCCCGCCAGCATGGTTTCGCTCTTGGCCCGGCGGTTGCCGAGCTTTGTTGCCGAGAGCATGACGGGCTCGGCCAAGCCATCGGTCAGATGCAGTGCCTGCACCAGCACGCCCGCGCCGAACTGGGCTTGGGCAGCCAGGTGGTAAAGCGTGTACTCCAGCCGGTCATACTCGTCGCTGCGCTTGTAGCCTGTGCGCACCCGCCGGACGACGACCGTGCCGTTGGTGAGCTCGGTCAGCTCATTCGGCTCGACCAGGACCCGCCCGTTGGAAAAGTCGATGGCAAGCGGCTGAGCCTCGCGGAATCGGCAACCCGCGCCCGCCTCAATCAGCGCCGCCACGAGACGCCCCGCCAGCCGTCGATAGTCGGCGGCGAAGGCGTGTTCGGCGGGCCCGCGCCGCGCCCAGATCGCCTCGAACGCGGCCTCCGCCTCGGCAAGCGTCGGTGTCGACGTCCGGCGGGCGTCGGCGAGCCAGCGGAGCAGGTCGTAAAGGCAGTCGTGCGTGCGCGAGAAGGCAGTCGGCTTTCTTGCGCCGCCCAAGCCAAGCACGTGAGTGTAGAAGAAACGGCGCGGGCATTTCTCGTAGGCGCCGAGCCGACTGTCGGTCAGCGCCCAATCCTCGGGCCAGGCGATAGCGATTGGTCCCAGCGAGGTGGCACCTTCCGGGGCCGGCATCATCGCCGGTCGGGCGATCTCGCTCACACGGCCACCCGGCAACCAATCGAGATAGGGCGACGGCGAGCGATTGTTGCCATTGGGCTGTTTGCGCGCAAGCGAGAGCGTTAGGTGAGTGCGCGCCCGCGACAGCGCCACGAAGAAGAGACATTCCTCTTCGTGCTCGTGCGCGCGTTTGGCCTCGTCCGAGACGGACAGCGCTCGCGCGCCCTCGATCATCCCGGTTGGCGGCGGGCAGCGCTGGCCACGATTCGAAGCCGGGAAGCTCGATTTGGTGAGACCGGGCACATGCACGGCCTCGAACTCGAGGCCCTTGCTGCCATGCACTGTCATGAGACGGACCGCGTCCAGATGCAGCGCCGCCGCCGGCACTTGGCGCAGGTCGCGCTCCTCGGCTAGCAGCACCAACTGCCGCACCCGATCGAGCGTTCGCTGAATCGGCGCGCCTGCCCCCACCGGGCTCTGCTCGCGCGCGAAGTTCAGGAACTGCCAGATGGCGACCGCGCGCATTCGCGCCGTCACCGAGCCTGCCGCCCCGTAACGGCGCGCAAGGTCGGTCCGGTCCAGCAGATAGGTCGACAAGAAGTCCCAAGCCGAACTGCGCGGCGACAGCCCGGCTAGATCTGCCGCGAGCCGCGCCACCCCTTCCCGGCCGCCCGGTGAGAGTCCGGGCGCGCTCGCGGCCTCGGTGAGCCCAGTCAACGCCAGCTGCTTTTCCTGGCGCAGGTGGCGCGAGACCGCTCGCACGTCCTGCAGGCTGAGCCCGTATCGAGGCATTGCGCCAACGCGCACCAGGGCGTCGCCGAACGGATCGACCGTCAGGCTGAGCAGCGCCAGCAGGTCGCGGACCTCTTCGCGTTCGAAGAGGCTACCCAGATGCAGAACCGGAATGTCGCGCGCCTCCAGCGCCGCGGCGATCTCGTTCAAGCGTTTGTTGGACCGGCAGAGCACCGCCTGGTCGCGCAACCGAACGCCGCAGGTTTCGAGCTCACGGATTCGCGCGGCGACGCCGGCGGCTTCGTCCGATAGGGTTTCGAAGCGGCGAATCTCGGGCTTACCCGGCCCCGCGCCCCGATCCGCATCGAGCGCGAGCGGAAGCATGCCGTGCGACGCGCCCATATGCGGAGCGACAGCCGCGAAAGCATGAACCACTTGTTCGGTCGAGCGGTAATTGACGCCGAGCTGATCGACGACGGCGCCCGGATAGTCCGTAGAGAACCGCGCCATGTTGGCCGAGGACGCACCGCGAAATCGGTAGATCGACTGCCGCGAGTCCCCGACCACCCAGAGCCGCTCGCCGTCGCCGACGACCGCTTTGAGCAGGCGCGCGCTGGCCCGGTTCACATCCTGATACTCGTCGACCAGGACATGCCGATGGCGCAGCTGCACCGCCGTCCGGATCGCTGCATCCATTTCCAGGAGCTTCGCCGGCAACATGATCAGGTCGCCGAAATCAACCCCGCCATGGCTGGTCTTGGCGTCCTCGTAGAGATCGTAGATGTCCGCGATCTCCAGGCATTTGGCGGCCGCGACCTGCCTGTCTTTGTCGGCGCCAGCCGCATCCCGCATCGCCAAGGCCAGCGCGCGGTAGCGGGCCGGATCTGCCATCTCGTCCTTGGCGCGCGAGATCGCCGCAACCACGTCACGGAGCACCATCGCCGGATCCCACAGATTCCGATAATGGATGAGCGGAAGGGTCGGCAGGATCTCCTCAAGCAGCTCTATAGCATCGCTGCGGTCGAACAGGGCTGGGTTCGACGACAGGCCGAGCCGATCATGGTGACGACGCACTAGATCGAGCCCGAAGGCATGAAATGTCCCGACCCAGAGTTTGGGCGCGGCCTCCGGCAGCGCACTCGACAGGCGCTCCGAAAGCTCGCCGGCGGCCCTGTTCGAGAAGGTGAGGATGAGCATCGCTGCCGGATCGATTCCCTCCGAAGCCAGCGAGGTCACGCGCTTGACGAGGGTGCGCGTCTTGCCGGTGCCAGGCCCCGCTTGGAGCTGGTACGGCGAGCCGCGATACGCGGCCGCCCGGTCTTGCGACGGGTCCGGCCGCGGCACATAGGCGGGTGAAGACTCCGCCGCCACGAGCTCGGCCTCGGGCAAAAGCAAGGCATCGAAAAGCTGTTGGCGGACGAGCGCGATTGGGAGCCCGGTCAGGGCAGTGATCGCCGCGGCGCCAAGCCCTTGGTCGACATGAAGGCGTCGTACGAGAGCCCGCGGAAGCACAAACTCGCGTCCGAAGACGTTCGCCTGAAGCTCGCGGCGCTCGCGCGCGCTATAATCCTCGACGCGCTGCAGCCCGACGGGCGCGGCTTCGGTAGAGCGCGAAGCGTCAATGTCCGCCGCCGCGCAGGTCGCCGAGCCGGCATGAAGCCGGGCGTGCCCGATCTCGTGCGCAACCAGCAACGCCCGCGCAGGCCCATTGCCGCCAGATTCGCAGCAGATGCTGCCGCTCTGATCATCGTAGAGTGCGCGCGCGCCCTTCAGCGCCGGATCGCCAGCAGGCAGCCAGACAAGCTCGAGGTCGAGATCCGCCGTAGCCGCTTCGACCAGCGCCAAGGGATTGAGCGGTTCCGCACCCTTAGCCACCAGCGCCTGATGGAGGGCTGCGGCGGCGTACCGGATCGGCTCGAACGCATCCATCGACTAGAGCGCCAACAACGCGCATTGTTGAGCCTCGCTCAAGCCAGAACTCCGCACGGCCTCCTCGAAGGTCTGGCGGCCGCCGTTGTTGGGCTTGCCGTCCGCCTTATAGAATTGTGGGCCCGTCGCACCGCCCTGAGCAGCCGAAAAGTGAGCGACGACCACATCTAGAGGCGCGTGCAGATCATCGGCGACCCGCTTTCTAAATCCAGGCGTCAGCGTGTCGGGCTCGATTTGCCGATCTCTCAGTTTGGCCACAAAGACGCTGCTAGCGTCTAGCCGCCTCGCGAACCCGCGAAAGTCCTCGCGCGAGAGCGATGCGAACGGATTTATTGCGTCCGCCGAGACCGATCGATCGGTCGCAGCCGGCAGGCGCGTTGGCTCCGAGACCGCATGCAGCCGGTTCTGGAATCGGCTCATGGCGCGCGAAACGGCCGGGCTCAAGACATTCGGATCAAGCGCAGCCTCGGCCGCCTCGACGACCGCATCACCGTGCAGCGCGTCGATGGCGATCGCGATCGCGAAGTTGGTCAGTTCGCCGCCAAACTGCGGGAAACGACGTACGACATCGTCGAGCAAGGCCGCGTCGGGGATGTCCTTTGCAATCGACAAGGCATAAAGCGCCTCCCTTAGCTCGGGCGGCCTGGCGGTGAGTGTCGGGGTCATAAATCCTCCTTGAAACGGACCAGCTTCGTCGCCGCCCGTGTCAGTCGGTTGCGAATTGTGCGTCCGGTGCAGTCGCAGCGTGTCGCCGCGGTCTCCTCGCCCGGATCGTCTGACTCTTCCTGATAGCCCAGCACGTGGACGAGGATTACCGCGTTACGTTCGTCGGGCGGCAGTTCTAGAATCGCATCGTGAAGCTCGGACCGGAAAACGTCGCCGTCCTGCATCGCCGGCGAGCGGAACGCCTCGGACACTCGGGCGAATACCTCGTCATGGGGTTCAGGCTCACCGTCCTCGTCGGGCTCGGGCATCTGCGCCACGTGCTTGAGCCGCCCCGTCTCGCGTCGGACAACGTCGATCCGGAAGAAGCGGAAGGCGCGATTGAATTTGCACTCATAGAAGTCCAGCTCGTCGGGATTCTTACCTGTGCCGTCGCTGGCGAACAGTTCGCTGAACTCGCCCAGTATGTCCTCCCGAACGGTGGCGGCTTCCGGAAGTTGGCCGTCAGGTACCTTAACGATCAAATTTGCCTCACAGCGGGCGAGCAGAACCGGCAGGGCTAGGCTGATCAGTCCTTGATCGCCGGTCCGGCGCCCATGCCGGACCAAGTGGACGAGCGTCTCGGAGCGGAGATGGTCGGCGTCTCGTGGGTCGGTGATGGCAAGCCGGGCGCGAAGCGGCTGGGGAGTCAGCGTGAGAGCCGCGTCGATTTGCGCTTCAACGGCATCCGGGCGAACGAGGGGGCCGTCGTCGCCGATTTTCTGTAATTTTCGAGCCATTATGCCCCCTTGCCTTATGCAACAGCGGTTCTGCGAGCGTCCCAAAAGCACGCTCGTCTCCGCTGATCGCGGCAGGGCCGGAAATCCGGAAAGCCGATTTTGCTTCTTTCGACGATTTCTACGCCTTGGCGCATAGCGTCCTTCAAATGCCTCCGAGGTACCTTTCGCAACTTAAGCCGCCCCAAATATGATAGGTTGTACTGCCTCATGCAGTTCGTGCCCGCACCGGCCGATAATTCTGGCAACAATATCGGCGGGTAAGGCGGCGGAACGACCTCACGCCGCACGATCTAGGTCGATGATGTTGGCAAGGCCTTGTTGCACCAGCGGTTCGGCGAGGGCCCGGACGCTGCGATGATGTGTGAACAGCAGGACCTGGTTGGTCTTGCCAAATTCGGCAAGCAGGTCGAGCGTGGACCGGCTGCGCTCATCATCGAAATGCACCAAAATGTCGTCCGCGATGAAGGGCAGCGGCTCCGTCGCACTGGCATAATTTTCTAGACTCGCCAGCCGGAAGGCAAGGAAAAGCTGGTCGCGTGTGCCGTCGCTCATGGCAGCGACGGCAGCAATACCGCCATTGGCGCGCCGTCCGACCAGGACCGGATGGCCTTTGTCATCGATATCTGTCTCAATGCCGGCAAATTCACCGAGTGTCGTCGCCTTGAACAGTTCGCCTGCCCGCGCAATCAGCGGATCTTGCTGTTCTGCGCGGATCGTTGCCATGGCCGATGTCACCAATTCGCGAGCAACGGATAGCTCGAGATAGCGTTCGAGGGCGAGATGCATCTGCGCTGCCGCCGCCTCGCGTTCGGCAATGGCGTGATTGACCTCGCTCTGGCTCAGATAGACAGAAAGGTCGTCCTTCGCGGCCTTCTCGGTGAGAATGGCTGCCTCGATTTCGCCCTCGATCTCGGTACCACGCGATGTCTGTTCGGTCAGTTCTGCGCGAACCTCATCGAGGTCGCGTTCATCCCATTCAGCCCGCAAAGCAGTGAGATCAAGCTTGTCGCCCACGTCCGTCGCGGTGCGTTCTACCAAGGCAATCTCATCGCACAAAGCCATGCGTGCTTCACACCGTGATGCTGTGTCCAGAAGGATACCATCATCGCTGCCATCGAGTTTTAGCGAAGCCGCGAGCTTAGCCAGCACCTCCCGAGCGGTGCCGAGAGCCTCTTGTGCCTGATCAGCCTCGACTTTCGCCTCCTCAAAGTCTGGGAGTATCCCGTCATATTGGGTTTGCGCGGTGGCGTTGTCGGTTAACCGGGCCAGCAGCATCTGCGCTGCAACCACACAGTCTTCGCCGATCTCGATGGCGAGTTCGGTCGCGAGACTACTGACATCCTTTGTAAGGTTCTTCTCGTCTTCGTCCATGCGCTTTAGCCGCTGGCGGGTCTGTCCTATTGCCGATAGGACACCGCGTGCGCCGACCCATTCAGTCACCGCACTGTTGGCATCTGTCGGCGAAATGTCGGGTTTGAGGCCCAGCCCACCTGTCGCAGTAGGCCATGCCGCGTCCCAGGCAGCCTGTGCGTCCGACAATTGTTGCACTTCCGCCTCAACCAGCTTGTATTGCCGTTCGAAGTCCTCCCGGTCTCGCATGTCCCTGACATATCCGGCATGGGCCTGTTCGTGCAGGGAGATGGCGGTTTGCACCGCGCTGACTCGAGCTGAGAACGACAGTGTAGAATCTAGCTTGCGGCTCTGTTCGATCCGTTCGAGCAACTCGACGGTCGGCGCAAGTTGGGCCACATCAATTTCGAGCGCATTCGACGAGGTGCGTAGCCGTTCCGATTCGTCCAGCACCAGCTGCCGAGCCTGGGCAAATTGAAGCAGTGAGGCCAGTTCCGGATGTTTGGCCTGTACTTGCGGGAAACTGTTTCCCCATTGCCCGGTGCGCACTTCTAACTGCGCGACAAGTGCGGTCATCTCGGCCTCTGCCACCGTGACATCAGTCCTTGCGTCGGCCACGCGCCGCGATGCGAGTGCAAGTGATGCAGCCCGTCCTGCCTCTGCGGCGCGGCGATCGGCAAGTTGGTCCGCAGACACGATTGCCGATTCCAAGTCGTCGGCGACGGCAAGGCGAGCGGTGGCGTCATCGGGCAGATGTCCCGCGACATATGCCGATTTTATCGGCCGCCAAGCATCGCCCCGCAAGGTGCGCGCTTCGGCAAGTGACGCGTCACTTGCAATGGTCCCGGACGCCTGAAGCGAGCCAATCTCAGCCTCTCCGGTTGAAATCTCGCGCTCGGCCTGCCGCTTAAGCTTGGCCTGATCCTCGATCTGTGACGTTAACGTCTCGCGCGCGGCCTGCTCGCTGCGAATATCGTCAACGCTGGGGCATGACAGGGTGGCAAGAACATCGATGGTATCGAAGCCCAGAGCCTTGAGCTGTCCGGTCAATGTTGCGTTGTCAGTATCCAGCGCCTGCCGACGTGCTTGGTGTGCTGACTTCTGGGCCGCAAGGCTAGCAAAGGCCGATGACGACGCCTCTGGCGGAGCATTATGCCCTGCCTGGCGTGCCGTTTCCAAACGATCATCAATCACCGTAAGCGAAGCCACCAGTTCGCCAAGGCGCTTTCTGGCAGAGGCTAGACCTGGACGGCGCTCCACCATCTCGTCGGCAGCCGAGCGCACAAGATTAAGGGCAGACTGGTCCGGGATCAGTGGTGCAAGGTCTGCATCGTCCGGCAGGCCAAGCACCCTGCGCAGCGCCGCTAGCTGAGCCTCGCCGTCATCAATCTCGCGCTGACGATTGGCCCGATCGGACCGGGCCTTGCTGACGTGAATGGCGCGTTCAGCCAGATCACGCACCCGCTGTTCGGCGGCTTTGAGATCCGGGTTCACCACCAGCGCATCAAGCCGTGCCTTCAGGCGGTCCCGCCGCTCGATCGCGCCCTCGAGCCGCATTTCAGCCTTGTTGCGCTGGTCCAAGGCAGTCCGCATCTTGGCCGCGAAATCATCCGGGAAGGACGCGACATCGTCGTAGCAGACCAGATCCTGCGTCAGGCCGGCCAGCTGACGCAAGTGGGGTACGACGCGCAGGACGCGCTCCAGCCGGGACGTCGACGCGCCGAGGCTGCGCCTCTCAATGCGCAGGGCCTCGAGCTTTTCCGCGGCTGCGAGCGATGCCTTGCGCGTCTGTTCAAAGGTTTCCCGGGTCAGTTGCGCGCCGCGTGCCGTCTTTTCGGCTGCCTCGAATGTCGTCAACTGCTGGTAGAAAACACGATTTACCGATCGCCTCGTATCAAAGAGCTTGTCCGCTTCGCCGTCGATACTTTCGAGGCGAGATACAAGCGTGCGTAAGCCGCCGCCTGCTTCGACGATCAGACGCCCGATGTCGCCATCGGCGTGAAGCAATCGCTCCCCGCCGTTGCGCAAGGTTTCATGGTTCAGGCCGAAGAGTGTCTCGAACCGCTCCCGCGTGATGGCGCCCAGAACCGGCGCAAGGACGGTGTCATCGAGCGCCGTACCGGACAGGTCAGCCAGTGTCTTGCCGTTGCCCTTGCGGCGCTTGAGCGTCACCGTGCTGCCATCAGCCATCAGCATCGAAGCCCAAATGCGCATGCCATCATATCCGAACAAGCTGCCGCGCTTAGTATTCTTGGGGATCGAGAACAGAAAGTCGCTGATCGCCTCAAGACATGTGCTCTTGCCCGCCTCATTGGCACCGTACACCACGGTGAGGCCCGCCGTTTCAGGAATGGTGAGCTCACGACTGGCGCAGCCGCCATATTTCTCAAGGCTGAGTTCAGTCAGGCGCATGACCAGCCTCGCTGACTAGACTGCGCGCAAGGGTTGCGGCGCGTTCGGGTATCTCGGCGCGCATCTGCTCAATGAATGCATCGGCATGGGCTCCAGCGGGCAGTTTCGTCCGAATCTCAGCAAGTCGCGCTTCGAGAACTTGCGCAATCGCGCTGTCCTGGCAGAGGCGGGTCACTTCCTGATCAAGCTTTCCAGCCACCGTTGGATCGACTGCGTTGGGCGCTTCAGGATGGGTCGTTTCCAACCTCAGTTTTTCAAGCCACACGTCATCCGTGAGCGTTGCCAATAGTGTTTCCACGTCCTCCCGGAAAGCGGTGCGCTCGAGGATCAATCTGGAATGAAGCGGTGTCGTTCCCGTCACCGTCAGGCGCAAGGCAAGGGGCCGTCCATCGGCTTGCTCAGCGCCTCGGGTGATCTGGCCGCGAATATGATCGAGTAATTCCGGATGTTCGCTCGTTCCCGACACATCAACAGTTATCGACGCCCAGCGCACCACATCCAGCGCGCGATGCTCGAGGCTGGTGACTCCGCCGTCATTGACCTTGACCACGACGGCCCCCTTGGGGCCCGTCTCACGAGGGTGTCGGCCTTGAAGATTACCGGGATAGACGATGTGCGGGTGCTCCCCGAGCACGGCGTAGGCGTGGACGTGGCCCAGCGCCCAATAGTCATAGCCATGATTGGTGAGCTGCTCGGGCGTGCAGGGCGCATACCGGGCGTGATGACCTTCGCTGCCCGCACAGGCCGTATGGAGAACGCCGATATTGAACAGTGCCTCGGTTGCTGCCGGATATTCGCGCGCCAGATCTTCGGAGACGTCCGGGCGGGGGAAGCTCCGCCCATGGATCGCGACTCCGACATCATCGAGACGATGCGTGATTGCCTTGTTCTTGGGAAAGACATGTACATTGCCCGATAGGGACAGCTTGTCGGCAAAACGATTGGCGGAGTCATGGTTTCCAAGGACCATGAACACTGCGATGCCGGCTTCGTCAAGCCGACGCATCCCTTCCATAAAATAAAGACCCGTCTGGAAGTTACGCAGATCGCCATCGAAAATGTCACCGGACAACAGCATGAACCGGCAGCCCTCCTCTATTGCAAGGGAAACCAGGTTATCGAAGGCTTCGCGCGACGCCGCCTCGACGCGCACGGCATAATCCGCAGATTTACCCGCCAATCCAATTAAGGGACTATCGAGGTGAAGATCCGCGGCATGTACAAAGGTAAATTCGGTCAATCGAAGGCCTCCCGTCTCCAGTATGGCACAAACCACGCTAAAATATCTCGTGATAATAATTCCATATCATTTGAGGAAAGTGGTCTGAGCTCCACAATCTCGTCAAGATGTAGTTGGTGGGCGGCCTTGGGATGAGTCGGTTGGTGCCGATGGCTGGCGGGCCCTGGCAAGATCTGCCATGCGACCGGTTGCTTGGGAACGAGCGGAACGTCCCACGCTCCAGCATTCCACCATCCCAATGCCAGAATGACACTATGACCGGTTTGGAGACCCCGATCATGGGAGCTAAATGTCAGGAATGGCGGCGGAGGCGGCCATCACGTAAATGCAATCTGAAAGTCCGTTTTCCTGTTTTTGCGCTCCAAAGCGGACCGAGCACAATGTCCCAGATCTTCCCTTTCCAGTTTGTCGCATCTCATATGAATGGAGAACGGCTTTCGACAAGCTCGTCGTGGCCTGGGAACGTCCGCTCTGCCGGTTTCAGCCGTCGACTCGCTTCGTGCGTCGCGGCGACTCCGCCTCAATTCAGGCCGCAGCACTTCTTGTACTTTTTCCCTGATCCGCAAGGGCATGGATCGTTGCGCCCGACTTTTCCTTGCCGAGGGGGCGACGGTCGGCTTGGATCATTCTCCAATCGCCATGCGTGAAGTGTTTCAACCCAAATCGGAATGAGGTCAGGTGCCTCGCGAGTCCACTGTTCAACTTTGCCGTGGGACAATTGCGCCTCGCCATTTGCGATCGCATGAAGCTTCGCCATACCCTTGAGCGCCGCCTTGCACCCGGCGTCGCCGCTGACGGCGATGCGCTCCCATCCGTCAGGGGCCAAGTCCATCGCTTGCACGAAACCCTCGATCCACAACTCCCAGAGAATGTCGTCATTGCGGGTGTCGATATCGAACAACGGTTCATAGCAACCCGGTTGGGCCAGCGAAGCCAGAACGTCGTTGTAGTGCCGCATGATCAGATCGACGATGTGCTGGAAATCCTCCATCTTCTCGAAATGTGGCAAGCCGGCGCCGTCATCTCCGGCCCAGATGTGCTTCAGCCAGACGCCGGGCGGAACCAGATCCGGGCTGACCAATATGCCGGCGAGGTAGCCGTCGAGTTGGGTAAGCAACATCCAGTCCTCGCCCTGATCGAGGAGCAATTGATCGAGTTCATCGAGGTAGGAGACATGTTCACTCATGTGGCTGGCTCCCTATCCCAATCCGCGGCTGAGCGTCCAGATTCCCGTTCTGGATTCGGGAAAACAACCGGCAGTCCCAGCCGATCATCAAGTGAAGATGTGTCGCTTCCCGGCGCGCGGCTGTTCTCGACAGTGGACCGGTCGTATCGTAGATTTACCTGACCTGCCAATTCCTCGACTGAATACCAATGTCGATGGTGCAGCAATTGATGGAACAGCCTAAACACCGCAACAGCCTTGGCTATGTGATCATGCAGCGCGGCATCGGCGTGGGGTCCGAGGACGCCATGATCGTCTGGGGCATCAAGCCGGACGGTACCCGCCTGTTCATTGACGAGGCGCGAAGAGGGGGCGCGGAACACCTGAAATGCGAATGCGGGGCAGACCTGATCGCCCGCAAAGGCGATGTGCGTGCCCATCATTTTGCCCATGCATCAGGGGCTGCGCAGCGCTGCAAGGAAGCGCACCTTAATGCCCTGAGTAAATTTGCGGCTGATGCGCTGAAACGATTGAGTAAGGTCAGAATTCCCCGAATTCCCGGCAAGCCTGAGATTACCGGGTTGGCAGACGCAATACCGGAGGTGTTCGGCGACTTTGGCGGCGTCAGGATAGTTCGAGGCTCAGGCGATGTTCGACGTGAGCTTTGCATCCTGTTTACGATAAAGCGCACCAAATCTCCGCCCCGCAAAGAAAGGTTCGAACAGGCGGGCATCTCCGCGATGGCTGTCGACCTCTCTCCGTTTCGCAATTCGCCCGACGGACGGATCGCAGATGCCATCGCGTTCGCGGCAGACAGATCGTGGTTGTACAATTCCCGGAACCCGGCGGTTGAGACCGCTTTACCCACCGATCCAGGCCGTCGGTCAGAGCTTTCGCGTCGAACCGGGGGGCATGAAGGCGACCGTCCCTACACCCTTCATTTGCCGGACGTTGAAAAACTGGCCGCTGCCGCAGGGGATCAAGCCGCTTCCAGTATCGATCAGACTAGACCGGGCAATAGCGACAATCAGGTGGATTGGAGTAGCCTGTCTCCCGCCGAACTGAAGAAAAGGCTCTTTGGCGACAGGTTTGGAGACTGACTTTACCGTGAGTCCTATCCCCCGCTGCGTTTGCCATCTCAAGGAGATTTGTCGTTATTTGCCGAGAAGGTTGAGCAAATTAGCTCGGTTAAGCGGGTCGCTGCGGCGTTCCAGTTCTTCGACAGTGGCGAGCGCCATGGTGCGATAGGTGGGGAGCAATCCGGGGCAATCGCTTTCCAGTGCCGCGAGGTGGCCGCGGATGGTCTCCGTATCTCCACGCAGTACCGGTCCCGACTGTGCGTCAAATCCATTGGCGATGCTGTTTTCCAGGGCTGCGCGTGCCAGTGGTGCAAGCAGACCTGCAGGATCATCTACACCTGCGACGCGCAAAGCATGGGACGCACCGGAGAACAATGTAACCAGATGGTTCGCGGCGTGGCACAGCGCGGCATGATAAAGCGCGCGATAAGATTCCGGGACCTCGACGGAAATTCCTCTCAGGGCTTCCACGATGGATTGCGCAAGCAGGGCGCCTTCCTGGTCTGATCCGGTGACGGCAAAGCGCGAGCCGGCCATGCGTTCCAACTCAAGCTTCGGGTCGCCCGTGAATGTCATGGCAGGATGGATTGCCGCCGTCTGCGCGCCCATTTGGCGCAGAGGTTCAAGCACCGCTGTCCCGCTTCCGCCGCTGACGTGGAAGACGAGCGGGGATTGGCTCAGCGCCCCAGCCTCGCTGATCGCGCGAACGATCTCCGGGATAGCATCATCGGCTACAGCAATGGCAATGACGTCGCAGGCATCCACGATGTCGGAGAGTGAACTGACAGCCTGGGCGTGGGCAAGATGTCCAACCGCCTCGCGGCACTTCACAGGTGCGCGTCCCCATATCATGAGAGGCGCCGAAGAATGGTTTTGCAGACTGAGCGCAAGTGCTCGTGCGACCCTGCCGGTTCCGACAATCCCGATCTGACTGAAAGGTAGTGTGTTCACGGCTTCCTGTTATCGGGCTACGTTCCGCCGTTCCATAGGGTACCGCAGTGTCGAACGCGGAATTCTGGCACGGATGGCGGCCAGGGACGCCGCAATTTGACATTCAACCTGACGCGCGGCAGCACGGGTTCACCGCACCTTGCACCAAATTTCCCGATGGACAGTTATGGACGACTTTGACGCGCGCCGCGCTTCGCTTGATCTGGTTACGGCGTTTGTGAACAACAACAAGCTCAGCGCTGCCGAGCTGCCGACATTGCTCGGTGATGTATTCAAGGCGATTTCCGGCTTTGAAGTTCAGGCCGGAGAAACCGTCGAGCTGACAGGCAAGCAGGCCGAGATTGTTGTTGAACCCGAGGCCGCACCTGCGCCTGAAACAAAGCCCGCGGCAACACCGGCGGCACCGGCAAAGGCCACAAAAACGAAACCCTCGGCGCCCAAACCCGCGCCAAAGGCTTCAGCTGCCAATACACCTGCGGTGTCGATCGAGGAATCGCTGGCAGATCCGAATGTCATCGTCTCGCTGATCACGGGCGAGAAATACAAGATGCTGAGACGGCACCTGACCAAACATGGTCTGACCGAGGCCGAATACAAAGTTCGCTTCAATCTGCCCGACGATTATCCGATGGTCGCACCGGCCTACGCCTCGCTGCGCCGCGATGTGGCGACCAGGATACATGCCAATGCCAAGGATGCCGGTTCGCAGAGCAAGCCTTCCGACGCACCGGCACCTGCAGTTACAGAAGAAGTTTCCAAGCCGGTCAAAGCGAAGGCTGTTCCCAGGAAGGGCGCCTCGAAGAAGAAGGTGGCTTCGCCTAAGAAGGCTGCCGGCGCTGAAACCGCTGCTGCCCCGAAAGCGCCTGCCAAGCGAACTCGCGTTAAGGGCGCCGCGGCCAGTGCCGCACCGGTAAATGCCGCCGATTCCGTCCCGACACTCCCGGAAACTCCGAACGCCAGCCCGGCACCGGCACCTGAGGTAAAGACCACACCGCAGACAGAGACGGCAAAGGCAGTCGAAACGCCGAAGAAGGCCGCAGCCAAAAAGCCGGCCCCCAAACGGCGCATGGCAAGACAACCGGCAGCGGAGCCCACTTCGGCCGATGCCACAGCAACCCCAGCTCCGGTCGAAGCATTCGAGGCCACCGAAGCCAGTCCAGCCGTCGCACCTGCTGCGGCCAAGCCGACAAAGGGCAGATCCAGAAAATCCAGTGGTGGGGCTGCGATGTCCGAGGACGGTGCCAAGGCCAAGCCCGCCCGCAAGGAGCGCAAGACGCTGTCACCGGCCTATCGCTGAAATGCCGGCAAGCCACAGATCGGCGCGGCAAGTCCGAATAATCCCCGAAGCCCTGCAGGTCGGTCACGATCGGCCTGCAGGGCGCTTGTATTTCACGGGCGCTCGAGTTGGGTGTAAAAAAGACGGCGGCTGCAAGGTCGGCCAACCTGGTGCAGAAACTCACCGATAGTCGAACCTGGCAGTGAAGCGCTGGAGGAGGTGAGGGGGAAGGGCATGTTTCTGTCGGGGAGCAGCCATGCCCACATCCTCCATCATTCACCCCTATCGAGATCTGGAAAGCGAGGCGGTCAATCTCGTCAAACGGCTTGGCGGGATCTGGACGCCGGGCGGCGGGATGTGCCGGTGCCCGGCGCACAATGATCTTACGCCGAGCCTGTCTGTTCGTGTCGGCAAGAAGGCCCTGTTGTTCAAATGCTTTGCCGGCTGCGAGACCATCGATGTCATGCGGGCAATCCGGGGCCTCGACATGAGCATCCCTGCCGGTGGCGAGAGGCTCGTCGGATCACCCAGCTCGCCCCTCAGCCCGGCCTGGCTTCGACGCCGTGCACAGGACTTGTGGGACGAGGCCATACCGATCGCGGGAACACCGGCTCAGGCCTACCTCCGTTGTCGCGCGATCCCGCTGACCCCGTCCGTCCTGCGATATCACCCCCGCACGCCGCTTGGGCGAGGAAAGCTGGCGGCATTCCGCCCCGCCATGCTCGCCGCAATCCACGAAGATGACCGCCTCGTCGCGCTCCAGCGGACGTTCCTCGACACGCAGGAACCGCGCCGCGCCCGTGACCTTACCCATCCGCGTCGCTCTCTTGCGCAACCGGGCCGAGGCGCTGTCATCCTCGCATCGGCGACTGCAGTGCTGGGCCTTGCCGAAGGGGTGGAATCGGCCCTTTCGGCCATGATCCTTCTGGGTCTCCCTGTCTGGGCAACGCTTGGCAGCGAACGGTTCCCCCACGTTGCCGTGCCGGAAACCGTCACCCGCCTGATCCTGCTGCCTGACAATGACCGGCCAGGGCGCATCGGTGCCGCCAAGGCCAGCGAGGCCCATGTCGTGCCAGGCCGCACCATCGAGACGATCTGGCCGCCCGCAGGCTTCAACGACTGGAATGACGCGCTACGCGCATGGAGGAAGGGAGTGGTGAAAGGGACGCGGCAAGCGGCCTGAATGGTCGGGCCTCGTCCGCCAGGAGAATATCCATGTCCCAGCCCATCATCTTCGTCCCGGCTGCCAAGCTGACCAAGTCGCCGAGCAATGTGCGCAAGACAAGCGACCCTGTGGCCGACGCCCAGCTCGAAGCCAGCATTGTCGCGCGCGGCGTGATCCAGAACCTCATTGGCCTGCCGGTCGCGCGCAAGAAGGGGCACTACCGGATCACTGCGGGCGGCCGCCGCCTCGATGCCGTTCACCGCGCGATCGAGAAAGGTGACTTGCCCGCTGATACCGAGCTTCCGGTCTTGGTCGTGGCCGACGCCAATGATGCCATCGAGATCAGCCTCTCGGAGAACTTCTTCAAACTCTCGATGTCGCCTGCCGATGCCTGCCGTGCTTTCCAGGATATCATCGAGACCGAGAAGAAGACACCCGCGGATATCGCCAAGCGCTTCGGCCTCACCGAACGCTTCGTGCTCGGCCGCCTGCGGCTGGCGAATCTCGCCGAACCGGTCTTCGAGGCCCTGCGCGAAGGCGAAATCACGCTCGATGTTGCCATGGCCTACGCCAGCACGTCGGATACCGCACGCCAGGCCTCGGTGTTCGAACAACTGGGGCAGGGCTACTACCGTAGCAACCTCAGCGAAATCCGCCGCCAGCTTGCCTCGGGCGGCTATCGTGGCAGCGACCCCAAGGCGCTACTGGTGGGCCGAGAAGCCTACGTTGCCTCTGGCGGCCGTATCGATGCCGATCTCTTTTCCGACGAGGAAAGCGAGATGTGGATTGACGGCGACATCCTCGACCACCTCGCCGAGGAGAAGCTCACCGCGGCCGCTGAAGCCATCCGGACACGGGAAGGCTACGCCCAGATCCGCGCGGTTCCGGCTTCGCACATACCTTACACCGAGACCTATTCCCTGCGACATGTCGAGGGCGAACTACCGCCGCTCACCGAGGAGCAGGAAGCGCGCTGCGAGGCGATCCAGTCCGAGATTGAGGCCATCGAAGAGACGGCTGACGACGAGGACGGCGAGGGTTACACCGCCGATGATGAAGCCCGCGTCCAGGCGCTTGAGGCGGAATACGAAGCGATCCAGAATCGGGTTCCCATCCTCACTGACGAGCAGAAGGCATCCTCGCTCGCCTACGTGGTGATCGGCCGCGATGGCCAGCCGAGGGTTCACGAGCAGCTCTACGTCGCGCCGGTCGAAGCACTAGTAGACGACGAGGGCATCGAAGCCCATGGCAGCGATGACGAGGATGGTGAGGACGATCAGGCTGAGGTCGCATCCAGGCCCGCGCACAGCCAGCGTCTCATCGACGAACTGGCCATGATGAAGACCGAGATGCTGGCGGTTCATGTCGCGAGCGATCCGCGTTTCGCCCTGGACCTCGGAACCTTCATCATGGCGGATGCGGCAACCCGGCTCTATGGGAGCATGGAACTCGGCAGCGACCTGCGCGCCCGCGTACCAAGCCCCCGCGTCGCCAACTTCGAGAGCGGCACGCAGGCGGGCGAGGAATGGGCACGGATCGAGGGTTCCCTCGATCGCAGTTGGTGCGATCATGACGATGTCCGGATGCGCTACGATGCCTTTTGCGCGCTTCCCGAGGAAGCCATCGCGGCCTGGCTGGGGTGGACGGTAGCGCGCACGATCGACGCCGTACCAGCAGGTGCAACGGGCAGTGCCTTCATCGACCATCTGGGCGCGAAGCTTGCCATCGATGTTGCCGCATGGTGGCGGCCGACGGCCCGCAACTACTTCGATCGCATCACCAAGCCCGCGATCCTCGATCTCTTCGACGAAGTCGGCGGCGGTGAACTTCGCCAGCGCTACGGCGCCTCGAAGAAGCACGACCTCGCAGCGTCAGCGGAGAAGCTGTTTGCTGGTGACATCCTGGTCGAGCCCGACATCAAGGATCGGGCTCTGGCCTGGCTGCCCGACGCCATGCGGTTCGCCCCGCTCAACGTTGCGGACGGCGCCGATCTGGCGTCGGATGAGAATGACAGCGACGTGGCGAACACCGAGCTGGAATTGGAAAACGGTCCCGACATGGGAACCGAGCCAAACCCGGCCGGCGAGGACGACAGCGATCCGATCGCCGCAGCCGCCTGATCACTACTGAACCCTCCTGACGGGGCCGCGGCAATCATGCCGTGGCCCCGTTTCCCTGCGTCCCGCTCACACGGCCCAAGGGGGAAGGGGGGATGGGCAAGGCGGCGGAGTACCGCCCGATTAATTCAAGGATCGCCTCCATGCACCTCCCGCTTCTCAATCTAGCCGGGGCCAATGGCGCTGCCGGTACCACCAAAGCCGACAAGCTGCTCGGCGTTGCCAAGGCCGTGACCGACAGGCTGTCACGGTCTCATCCCATTTCCCGCCGAAACCTTACGCAGTTGATGGCCGAGACGTTTGGCGCATCGGACGCCGATGGCGCCTGGTCGATGCGCGATGCCTACGATGCTCTCGAGACCGGGCAGGTCCTGTTCCTGCAATGCAACGACTGGGAGCCGCTGCATGGTGACGATCCCCGTGCCGTGTTCGCTGCGCTTCTCGCAATGCAGAAGAACCTTCCGACACAGACCTATCGCTCCGAAGTCCAGGTTGATCTGCAGCAGTTCAGCACGCCGCTAGCCTTGGCCTGGCTTGCCGCCCAAGCCGCGCGAATTGTGCAGTCGGACCGCGTGCTCGAACCTTCGGCGGGGACCGGCATGCTTGCGGTCCATGCGGCACGGGCCGGTGCTCGACTGCTCCTCAACGAACGCGATCCCGGCCGTGCTGCCCTGCTGGGCAGGGCTCTGGATCGCGAGGTCATCACGCATGATGCCGAATTCATCCACGACAAACTGCCTCTTGGCGTTTCACCCGACGTCGTTCTGATCAATCCGCCTTTCAGCCGCAGCGAGGGGCGCGGCGCCGATCGTCACGCCGGCGCGCGCCATCTGCGCTCGGCACTTCTGCGGCTCGGCCATGGCGGGCGCTGCGTGGCGATCATGCCGACGGGTTTTGCCTGCGATGGCAGCGCTTCGACGGGCTACACCGCAGTGGCCGAGGCCGCGCCGCCGCGCGCGGAACTGACGATCCTGGGAAGCCCCTTCGCCAAACACGGCACCAGCATCGCGGTGCGCCTGCTGGTCTACGACAAGGGCTGGGCAGGGCCGGTGGAGCGCCACAGCGTCCATTCTCTGGAAGAGGCCTTGCCCGTCATTCTGGCGCTGCCGCCCCGGCTTGATCCCCCGCCGACACCGCCACCTGCGGCGGAACTGCCGCAACCGCCAGTGCGTGTCGCGGCGCGGCCTGCCGCCTCGCCCTTGTTCTCGGGGCTCGCATCGCCGTGCCGCACCATACCCAGACGGGACCCACGCGTCGATGATGCGGCGAAACCGCTCGAATACACCGTGCGCGCCACACCACTGCCAGCGGACGATCCCGTTGGCATCTACGTGCCCCGGCGGCTTTCCCGCATCGCAATCCCGGGCGCTGCCGCGCACCCCGATCAGCTCGTGGAATCTATCGCCATGGCCTCGGTGCTTCCGCCGGTGCCCAGCTACCATCCCATGCTGCAAGCCCGTGCCGTCGCCGCGCTCTCCGATGCCCAACTCGAAGCGGTGATTCAGGCAGGAGAGGCTTTCGAACGCGATTTGCCGGGCCGCTTTGTCAGGAATGATGCCGGCGACCGCCTGATCGAGGACGAAAGCGGCGCGGCCTATCGCAGCGGCTTCTTCATCGGAGATGGCACCGGTGTCGGCAAGGGCCGTGAAGCCGCCGGGTGCATTATGGACCAATGGTGCCGGGGGCGGCGCAAGGCGGTCATCTTCAGCAAGAGTTCGGCACTCGAACTGGAGGCCAGGCGTGACTGGTGCGCGCTTGGCGGCCTGCCTGCCGATGTCCAGAACCTCTCCGTTTTTCCCTTGGGCTCGCCGATTACCTTGCCGGCGGGAATCCTCTTTGCCACCTATTCCACGCTGCGGTCTGAACGCCACGATACCGCCTCGCGCCTCCAGCAGATCCTGGACTGGCTGGGAGAAGCTTTTGACGGTATCATCGTCCTCGACGAGGCCCATGCTTTGGCCAATGCCGCCGGAACGGATAGCCAGTATGGTAGCGCCAAGGGCTCCGGGCAGGGCCTAGCCGGAGTGCGGTTGCAAAACGCGCTGCCGCGCGCTCGTATTCTCTATCTCTCGGCGACAGGCGCCACCGATCCAGCCAATCTCTGCTATGCGGCCCGGCTCGGTCTGTGGGGACCTGGAAGCGCCTTTGCCGATCGCAATGCGTTCATGACGGCGATGGAAGAAGGCGGCATGGCCGCCCTCGAAATCGTGGCGCGCGATTTGAAGGCGATGGGACTCTACACTGCGAGGGCACTGAGTTTCGCCGGCGTCGAATACGAGGCGCTCGAGCACCGGCTGACGGCGGACCAGATCGCCATCTACGATACCTTCGCCGATGCGTTCCAGGTCGTGCATCTCCATCTGCAGGAGGCCCTCAAGGCCTGTGCGGTGGTCGACCGGATGAGCGGCGAGATCCTCAATGCGCAGGCGCGCGGCTCGGCGCTCAGTACCTTCGAGGCCTCGAAACAGAGGCTATTTTCCTCGCTTCTTGTCGCGCTCAAGATGCCAACGCTCATCAAGGTCATCGAAGCCGAACTCGCCAGCGGGCATGCCGCTGTCGTCCAACTCGTGACAACCGGGCAAGCCGTTCTGGAGCGGCGCCTGGCCGGTCTCACCGATGCCGAACGCTCTGCCATGGATTTCAACCTGTCGCCGCTCGACACGCTCGTCGAATACATCCGCCATGGTTTTCCAACGCGCCAGATGCGCACCTTCCGGACCGATAATGGCGATCTGCGTTCCGAACCCATGATCGACGAAGAGGGAAATCCCGTCCATTGCCAGGAAGCGATCACAGCACGCGACGAACTCATCGAACAGATGTGCGCCATGCCGCCGGTTCAAACCGCACTCGATGCACTGATCGCTCATTTCGGGACCAATATGGTTGCCGAAGTCACTGGCCGCTCGCGCCGCATCGTCGTGGACGGTACGGGACGTCAGAAGCTCGAGCGGCGTTCCGCGAGAGCCGGAATTACCGATGCGGATCACTTCCAGGCTGGTCGCAAGCGCATACTGGTGTTTTCCGATGCCGGCGGAACCGGGCGCAGCTATCATGCCGAACGGGCGAGCGGCAGTGCCCCACGCCGCCGCATTCACTTCCTGCTCGAACCAGGTTGGCGCGCTGCGGCGGCAATCCAGGGGCTCGGGCGCACCCACCGCACCAATCAGGCGAGCGCGCCGGTGTTCCGACCCGTCACCACCGACTGCAAGGGCGAGCGGCGCTTTATCAGCACTATTGCCCGCCGGCTCGACAGCCTCGGCGCGCTGACGCGCGGACAACGCCAGACCGGCGGGCAAAATGTCTTCGACCCGGCTGATAATTTGGAAAGTGATTACGCCCGGGAAGCGCTGACGCAGTGGTATCACCTTCTTCATGCCGGCAAGCTTGCCAGTATTGGGCTGGCCGAGTTCACGGGACTGACTGGCCTCAGGCTGATCAACGAAGACGATGGCACCCTGCTTGAACGCCTGCCGCCGATCCAGCGCTGGCTCAATCGCATTCTCGCGCTGAGGATCGCCACCCAGAATGCGATCTTCGAGGAATATCTCGGACTCATCCAGACGCGCGTGGATGCAGCGCGCGAGGCGGGCACGCTGGATCTGGGCGTCGAGACCATTCTGGCCGAAAGAATTGTGACTTTGGACGACCGCTTGCTGCGCCGCGATCCGGTTCACGGTGCGGAAACGCGCTTGCAGCGTATCGAGCTCCACCTCAAACGCCGTGCGACGAGCCATGCCCGCCTGCTCGATCTGTGGGGCGGAACGACAGATGTTGTTCGCCTGCGCAATCAGCGCTCCGGCCGGGTGGCGCTGCGCGTACCGTCATGGCCGGTCACCGACGAAGACGGCCGGATCATTCCCATGTGCAGGCTCGTGCGGCCCGCGATGAGTGAGCGCACCGCTATAGGCGGGCTTGCGCACAGTCACTGGACGCCGATCGGCGAGGACGACTTCCGTGCCAACTGGGACATGGAGGTGGCTGACGTTCATGCCAGTATCGATACCGAGACGGTGAGCATCGTGACCGGGCTCCTGCTGCCCGTCTGGCACAAGCTTCCTGCGGATGACGTGCGCGTTTGGCGATTATCCGACGGGCATGGACAGAGCCTGCTGGGTCGCATTGTGCCCGACCGGGCACTTGACGCACTGGGGGCGGCCTTCGATACCGACACCGGTGTTTGCCTAACCCCCGCCGCGATGATTGCCGCGGCAAGGGATGGCGGCAGCGTGGCATTGCTCGCACTGGGCGGCGCACAATTGGTGACCGCACTCGTCAACGGGCAGCGTCGCCTCGAGATCCGCAGCTTTCCGCCCGAGCGGCGCAACTGGCTCAAGTCTCTTGGCTGTTTCGTCGAAATCGTGGCGTTCGCAGCGCGCGTTTTCGTTCCCCTCGATCGGGCTGAAGAGGTTCTTTGCGCGATATCGCAAGGCTGACCCGGTTTCGGCATCCGCACCATTACGCCCTGGCTTGTGAAGGGAGTGGGGGAGGGGAGGTGTGCCCGGTTGGCCGGGCGCACATTTCTGTACCTCACATATGGAGAACCCAGATGGCTGACCGGGCAAGTGCGTCGATCCGCATTGGCGGCGTGATTCCTCAATTGTGTATTTCCGGCCTCTTCGAAGCGATCGACCGCGACGGCGGGCGTGCCGACTGGGAAGGCGAACCACTCGATCCTACATCGCTGCGTTCCGGCGAGACCCTCGCAGTCTTCGGCTATGCGCAGCCGGGCGGCATGTTCGAGTGGACCGAGCAGTTCTGCGAAGACAATGGGATCGCCTTTGTGCGCAATTCCGGGAGCTGCAGCGGTGTGTTCGGACCTGAGCGCGTGGTCTTTTCCGGCACAGGCACGCCCGCACAGTTCGACATGACCGAGAACGAGGAAATTGTCCTTGCCCGCTGCATGATCCGCGCGCTGGGATCCATGGAGGCGATCGAAACGTGGTTCGAAAGCGCGGAATTCCAGCCCCCGCCAATCACCTTCGCAGACAGCACTGCGGGTGCCGGCGAGAATGGGGAGATGGACAATGGCTGATACCTACATCCAGGGCAGTTTCACCTTCAGCTGCACCCATGCCGAACTGGCGCTGATCGAGGAGGTTTTCGAGGCGAGCTACGCTTTCATGGCCGAAGATACACCCGCCGATCCATCGCCGGAGTTTTTGGCCGCCTTTCCGCCGGTCAAACCGGAGGATCCGTGGAGCGGGTTTCTTGCGATCTTCGCTGATCCCGATTTTCCGGACTTCGGCGTGGAATTCGAAGCCGAAAACCCGCGAGACCGTCCGGAGCTATCTACCGTCTTCCTGTACTCGACGACCGACTTCCAGCCGGATGCGCTTGCGCAACTGATCCGGCACTGCTGCCAGGATACCTTGCGCCAGGCGCCCATCGGGTTCGAATGGGCCTGCAGTTGCTCTCGGCCGCGTGTTGGTGAATTCGGGGGCGGGGCCTGCGCGATCTTTGCCGATGGTATGGTATTCAAGACCACAGGCGCGATGCTGAGTGACATGTTGTCGCGAAAATCCCAAGCGGCCTCCGCCGCTGAAGGCGGCGATGGCTGGAGCGAGAATTCCGAATATCCCATCGCCGATTGGCAGGCCGAAGTGGCCAATGACGACACCCGGCTTGGGTACTGGGCCTGGGTAGCTGCGGGCCGCGCCTGACACTCATCCCTCCCCAATGAAAAGGATACGATGATGGCATCCACCACACCGGTGGAGGCGCCCCTGCGCCTTTACAGCGAGACGCCCTATGACGAGCGGGGTAATTTCCATTACCAGGGCGATCTTTATCGTCCCTCCGAGGACCTAATCTTACTG
>NZ_BCTX01000067.1 GCF_001590985.1 Novosphingobium naphthalenivorans NBRC 102051 | reverse complement strand
GCATGGCTAGCTCAGTTTGACGTCCAATCCATAACCGGTGGCCTCGATGGCGTGACCGAAAATGTCGCCGACGTAATATTCCGATTCAGCAATGGCGGGGGCGCCTCGCCACCCAGGTTCGATCAGCCAGCCGGAAGGTGTTGCCCCGTAGAACGTCAGCGCCTTATCGTTGGAATGGATGCCCAATTGCAAGGCAATGTCAATCTTTTCCTTCGTGAAAAGCTGGTGTGTGTAACCCAAATCTTCGATATGAGTGTATTCAATCATCAGATGATTGAGGCGCTTGGCCGCAGGCATTGAACCGAAAGCGATGGAATGATCGCGAGCATTGCAATGCATGAACGTCAACTCAGCCGTCATGCCGTTGGGCAAAGGAAGGCGGTACTCGACATCTCCACGGAAGCCCAGCAGGCTGTAGAACTTGCGCGCCGCTTCCACGTCGCTCTGACGCACTATGCAGTGGCCCAGGCCTTGGTCAGCAGTCAAGAACTTGCCGTGCAAGGGGCGACCGGGGTGGAAAGGGTTGTTCAGGTCTATCCGGGGTCCCCAGAAAATCTCGGTCGGGTTGCCACCCGGATCTTCCGTCTTCATCAGGCCCAGCACCATGCGTTCCTGTGCTTCGGCTTTGTCGCACACGTGGACTTTGTAGCCTGCGTCCTGGAGCTTTTGGCCCAATGCATCGAATTCCGGTTGACCGGAGACACGCCAACCCAAGTATTCAAGGTCATCTTGACCATTGTGATGGACCACGATTCTGTGGTGCCAATTGTCCATTCGCAGATAGAAGCGGTCCTTGTCACCTTCATCGAGGACTTGAAGCCCCAGCATGTTCGCGGCAAAGGATTTCCACGCTGCGGGATCCTTGACCGAAATGCCCATGTATCCTAGTTCAATGACTGCTGCTTGCTTGCTCATGGTTTAACTCCTTTGTTGCTTCGGCTTAGAAGGGATACTGCTGTTCGAACGGTTCAATGGTTAGCCATTTGAGCTCCGTGAACTCGTCGATCACCGCGCGTCCATCGAAGCGGCCATAACCGGTGGCCTTTGTGCCGCCATAAGGCGCCTGCGCCTCGTTCTGCACGGTAGACCCGTTGATATGGACCGAGCCGTATTCGATCGCCATGCCCACGCGCAGAGCCCGGTTCACGTCCCGGCCAAACACGCCCGATGACAGGCCGTAGGCGCTGTCATTGGCAATGCGGATGGCGTCTGCTTCGCCCTTGCAACGGATAACCACGGTGATGGGACCGAAGGTTTCCTCATCGTAGATCTGCATGTCGGCTGTCACGTGGTCCAGGATCGTGGCGGGCATGACCGCACCCTCGGCCATACCACCGCACACGACCTTGGCACCCTTGTCGATGGCATCTTTCAACAGGCCATTGATCCGGTCCCCCGAGTTGGACGACACCATCGGACCAATGACGCAGTCCCCGGTCACGCACGGATCGCCTGCACTCAACTTCTTGGTTTTCTCGACGAACTTCGCGACAAATTCGTCCGCGATCTTCTCGTCGACCACCAGGCGTTCGGTGGACATGCAGATCTGGCCTTGGAACAGGAAACTGCCAAACACCGCTGCCTTGACCGCCGCGTCGATGTCCGCGTCGTCCAGAACGATCAGCGGGGACTTGCCACCCAACTCCAGCAAGCAGCGCTTGAGATGTTGGGCCGCTTTCTGGGCGATGATGCGCCCCACGCGAGTGGAGCCCGTAAAGTTGATGCGACGAATCTCTTTAGACGAAATCAGCGCATCGGCGATATCGGGCGAGCGGTCCGGGGACGAGTTCAGATAATTGAGCACGCCAGCGGGCAGGCCGGCCTCCTGTACGCACTTCGCGATCAACGCGTGCGTGCCGGGGCTGAACTCGGAGCCTTTGAACACCACGGTATTGCCGCAGACCAACGGATACGCGATGGCCCGCGCCGCGAGCACTGCGGTGCCGTTCCATGGCACGATACTCAAGATGGGGCCGACCGGTTGACGCAGCGTCATCGACAGGGTGTCAGCCTTGTCCGTCGGAATGGTTTCACCTTGTATTTGCGTGGCCAGTGAGGCGGCTTCCCGGAACACATTGGCCGACAGGTGCACGTTGAACCCCGCCCATAGCGCGGAGGCGCCCACTTCCTTGGCCATCACTTTAATGAACTCGGGCGTTTTGCTCTCCATGACCTCTGCCACCTTCAAGAGAAGGCGCCTCCGCTCCGAAGGCCCAACGGCCTTCCAGGACTTGAACGCCTCTTGGGCGGATTGAGCCGCCTTGCCCGCATCGGCCACCGTCGCATTCGCGCATTGGGTCATGGTCTCGCCACTGACAGGGTGCTTCCGATCAAAGTATTTTTTGTCACCTGAATCGATCCAGGCGTCGTTGATAAACAATTTCGTCTTCATGGGGTGTCTCCTGAGAACGGGGTTGATAAATTTGCTTCAGTTAAAAATTCACTTGCGGCCGAGCGCCATGCCGCCATCAATGCTGATCACCGTGCCAGTGATGAACTTCCCTTGTTCCCGGGAGGCCAGCAAAAGGTACGGTGCCACCACGTCCTCGGGCCTTGCCGCGAACCCCAGGGGAGTCAGGCCTTTGATCATGTCATCGATGCCGGGCATGTCTTTCATTTTGGTTTTGTCGAAGCCAGCGCTTGCCGGGCCAGCCAAAGAAGTGACCGTGCCACCTGGCGCAACGCCATTGACCCGGATGTGCGGAGCCAATTCGTAGGCCAAAGCCTTGACCATGCCCAGCACCGCATGTTTGCTGGCAATGTAGCAAGAACCGCCGGCACCGACCGCATAGGAAGAAACGGAAGCCGTCACCACCACCGATCCGTTCGTCTTTTTGAGCTCCGGCAAGGCCGCGCTGATGCCGCTGAAATAGCTTTTGACGTTGATGTCAAATATCTCGTCGAAACTGCCCGAGAATTTCTCCCAAGGCTCATCGATGCTCAGCATGTAATCCCATATCCCGGCATTTCCGATGAAGCAATCCAGGCGCCCGAACTTGGCAACCGTCTGTTTAACCAGCTTCTCATTGGTGGCGTGATCACGGACATCGCCCGCCACGATCTCAATGTCGTCTTTGAATTCACTGCGAAGACCCGCCTCTTGCTCCTCGTTGCGAACGAGTGCAGATACGCGATAACCGGCTGCCTTAAAAGAGCGAACCAACTCGAAACCAATGCCCGAGCCGGCGCCAGTGATGGCAACAACTTGCTGTGTGTTCATGTCAATAAATTTCCGTTAAAAATAATCACGAATGCCCGCCATCCAGGCAGGCATCCCCAGGGCTCACAGGAAGATCATCAGGTTGTGGGTTTGGAGAATGCGCTCCGGGTAGTCCACAAAGCGTTCGACCAATTTGATGCCACCACCTTCGTTACGTTTCCATTTGTCTTCTCGCGTTGCATAGAACACGTCAACCTGGTTTCCGCGCCTGGCGCGGTGGAGAATGAGGTTGGAGCGGACATGCAGCAGATCCGGTGCACCCGTGTCCTTGGCTGCCATGACATTGGTGACGAAGCGAGTGAAACGCATCTTCGGGCTGTTGGCCCAATTCTGCGGGTCGAGCTGATGCTCAACTCGAACTTTCAGGTGCTGATAGTTCTCGTTGTAGATGTTCACCGCATCATTCAGTTGGTATCGACGCTCGGAAGTGGAGCGAAGTTCTCGCGAGATCACTTGGTATTTGATCTCGGGGGCAACGCAGTGTTCAAGCCAGGCGTTGTAGGCCTGAATGTCCAACAGATGTGCTTCTCGGGTCAGGAGTGTGGTGACTTCTTGCTGCAGATCGCTGTCGTGCCCGACGAAGAAACGATGAAATTCTTCGGCGTCGTGCGCGGAGACCAGCTTGTCTTCCTGGGTATTGATCATCATGGTTGGCTCCTGGATTAGCGATCAGTCGTCTTGGTGAGTTCGGTGTGCCAATTTCGGGAGGTGTTTTCGAACTCGGCCCAATTGGAGCTGCTGATGTGCGCTTGGTAGGCGCGGTAGAAGCCGCGATAGCTGGTTTCACCGATGGACGACTTGCCAACGACGCCGGGATATACTTCATCACCGTAGACGTCCTTGCCGAAACCCAGGTTGGCAAGCAGATCGCTGTTGCTGGATTGGTATTTCTTGGCATTTTGCGACTCGGTTTCCATGTTGTCGTTGTCGTCGCTTTCCCAGAAGCCTGCAGGTCCGAACGTGCGCTGAACCGCGTCGGCTAAGCGGATTTTCAATTCCTCCGGCATGTCTTTTTCCACGATCGCATACGTCCAAACTTCGGTCGTGTTCTCGTCGATCGGGTTCCAGACCTTGAAAACGCCGGAGCAGGTCAAAATGCTGTTGTTCGGGAAAACCGTGCAGTTCAGATGGCTGCGGTAAATCCGCGCCCGAACATCACCGATTTCTTTGGCGAGCTTTTCCTGTTTTGCGCCGCCGAATGCCATCATGTCCGGCACCAGGTCGGCGCTGTGAACGCCGGAATAAGCGTCCCACAACACCCCCATGCCGCTGCCGTATTTGCTGGTCATTTGCAAGCCCGCGCCTTCGGGCGGCAGCATGGCGTTGCCCGCGAGAGGGGTAAATATCGACTGACCTGAGCGCAAAGACGATGCGTGCGTCCAGCCCACGTGGTATGCGTCACCCACAAAGTTTTCCGAGGGCGCCTTCCAGTTGGCCTTGATCACCACTTTGCCCGGGGGGCCTACAAGTTCCAGACCGCCTGAGTGCTTGAAGATGGGCTCCAGGTACCAGGCTGCATCACCCAGATAATCCATGAGCGGGGGAGCCTCTGCATCAAAACAGCCGTAAATAAAGCCATGAAAGCTCTCGACGCGCGGGACTTCTTTCAAGCCCAAGCACTTCTTTTTGATCGCATCTCCGTACAATTCTTTTTCAAAGGGAACGCTTTGAAGTTCACCGTTGGAGCCGAAACCCCAGCCGTGGTAACTGCACACAAAGCCTTTCGCATTTCCGGCTTCTGCGTTCACCAGTGTCTTGCCCCGGTGGCGGCAAACATTCAAAAAGGCTCGCACGGAGCCATCGTTCTGACGGGAGACGATGACTTCATCGACGCCCATTTTTGCTGTGACATAGTCGCCGGGGGAGGGAATCAGACTGTCATGGGTCAAAAAAAGCCAGTTCCGCGCGAAGATGGTCTTCATCTCATGCTGGAAAAGTTCTTTGTCACCATGAATCAGGTGCTTTTGCGTCAGCCCTGCTTCACTCACTAAGTTTTGGTAACTCATAATTGCTTGTCTCCTCTTGTTTGAAAACGGGTAGTGATTGGGTTGGGTGGGGTGATTTCCGGATTTGGCTTTCCTCCTGCAAAGAGTTTTAGTCCAGCTTGAGCATCACGCGCATGTTTTCGATTTTTACGGGGTAGGTTTTGATGTCCTGTGTCAGGGGTGTGCACAAGGCTTTACCCGTGCAAACATCGAATCGGCCTTGATGCAAAGGACATTCAATTTCCCGGCCTTCGAGAAAGCCATCGCTCATGCGGGCGGCGCCGTGAGTGCAGGTGTTGTCGGTGGCGTAGATCTCGCCCGCCACCTCGTAGAGGGCAATCTCCTTGCCGACGATATTGATGCCGATCACGTCGCCCTCGGGCACCTCGTCGCGGGCGGCGGCGTCGATCCAGTTCTCGCTCATTGGATTCGTTCTCAGATAGGGTAGATGATGGAGTTGGGAATCATTTCGCTGTCGTACACGCACAGGCGCGACTTCAGCTTGAGGCCCTCGGGTGTTCGCACGATCACGTCTCGGTAATAGCCGGCGTTGAAAACCGTGGAATCGCCGTCGTACTTGGTGCGAATCACGGCATAGCTGGCTTCGGCGGTGATGCGCTCGCCATCCGCGTCACGCTCCACCGACAGCACGCGCGGCGTGCCTACGATGTGGCGCTGGTAGTAGGGATCGTGGTACATGGTTTCCTTGACACCGTACACTCGGTCACGGATCATGGCCTTGCTCTCCAGCGCCAGCAGACACAGCGGCAAGTCCTGCTCGAAGTTTTCGCGCGGTTGCAGGCGGTAGGTGCCGGTCTCAATGAAAAAATCAGGCCACTTCTCCCAATCGGCGGAGTCGCAGACCATGGCGTAGTCGCTGTACAGGTTCAGCAGTTCGAAGTACGTCTTGAAGTCGATCAT
Source organism: Novosphingobium naphthalenivorans NBRC 102051 (assembly GCF_001590985.1). Lineage (GTDB taxonomy): Bacteria > Pseudomonadota > Alphaproteobacteria > Sphingomonadales > Sphingomonadaceae > Novosphingobium > Novosphingobium naphthalenivorans. Next base: position 21,276 of record NZ_BCTX01000067.1, on the reverse strand, counting down.
GTTCACTCCCCCATCACTTTGCGCCAGTAGTCGTACATGCCGCGGATCAGCGTTTCGGTGACCATGTGGTCGGTGTCGCCGATCTCGTGGCCGCCCATCTCGATCACGGAGCGGTGCGACGGGTTCTGCTCGAAGCCTTCCTGCGACCACTCGATCACCTCGCCGTCGTCGGCCGAGACGAAGCCTGCCGGGCCGAACAGGTTGGCCTGGATCAGGCGGCGCTGGGTCCACTCCTCGTTGTCGTCCTCGAAGCCGAAGTGGGTCCAGACGAAGTCGAAGGAGCCGTGGCCGTTGGGCTGGATGTGGCGCGTCGATACGCTGTTGACCTGCTGCTGGATGATCACACTGGGGAAGATCGTGGTCATCACGGCGGTCGGGCCGCCCCACCAGGGCTCGGGCACGATGTCCAGCAGACGCGGGTCGTTCACCTTCATCTGCTCCTTGAAGCTGTCCACGCCGGACACGACCTCCTCGTTCTTGCCGCCCTGACCGCGCGTGGAGATCATCGCGGCGTGGCGGAATTTGGCGTCCATCTTCAGTTCCGACTTGTTGTCGGCGCGCCAGAGCCCGAAGGTCGAGAACCAGGTGTGCAGCAGGCCCGGGTGGTAGGGGTCCTTGATGTTCTCCTGCATCAGCTTCCAGTTGCCCGGGATGCGCTGGCGGCGGTAGCCCAGGATCTTGAGCTTGCGGCCATTGAAGACGCGATCGAAGTAGTGCAGGATGGTTGGGCCCAGGAAGTCCTCGAAAGGCTCGACATCGTGGTCGAAAGAGGCAAACACTGCACCGCCTCGGGCGGCCACCTTGAGCTTGGTCAGGCCGTGTTCTTCGAGTTTGAAGTCCTTGGGCATGCCGCCGTTGACCTTGCCGTCCTGCTTGACGCCACGGCGGAAGGGCACGCCCTGCAGGTCACCCTTGAGGCTGTAGTTCCACTGGTGGTAGGGGCAGAAGAAGTCCTTGGCGTTGCCGTGGCGCTCGCGGCAAAAGCGCATGCCACGGTGGGCGCAGACGTTCTCCACCACGTTGATGCCGCCATCCGGATCACGCACCATGATGACCGAGCGCTCACCGATCACCGTTCGCTTGAAGTCGCCTGGATTCGGAATCTCGGCTTCCAGGCCTACATAGCACCAGTGGTTTGCATAGAACAGGCGCTCCAATTCGCGCTTGTACAGGTCTTCGCGGGTGTAGGCCCAGAAGGGAACGCGGCTGCTGCCGTCGCCCGGCCACTTCGGATCTTGGGGAAACACTGGTTGGGGTTCATTCATGGCATGGTTTCCTTGGATTAAATTGGGCTCGCATGGCGCCTTCGCTCAGACACCGCTGGGATAGAACGCATCGGCATGGATATGCCCGGGTGCTATGCCCAGGCGAGCAACGAGCAGGTTCAGGGCCTCTACCATGGCCGGAGCGCCACACAGGTAGGCGCGCCATCCCGCCAAATTGGGCAGGTCACGGTCGATCAGATCGGTGACCAGGCCGGATCGATGACCAGGGCCGGCAGGGCCTGTTGCAACAACGACATTCACCTTGAGATTCGGAAACCTTGCAGCCAATGCGTGAAGGCGTTCCTCGTCATAGATGTCCTGCTCGCTCCGCACACCGAAGTACAGATGGATGGGGTTGCTCATCCCTCCCTCCAGTGCGCCTCGAATGATCGAAAGGACGGGCGCCAGACCGGTTCCACCCCCCACACAAAGCATGGGGCCCGTGTGCGTGCGCCGCAGATAGGCCGTTCCGAGGGGGCCGCTGATCCGCACCGAAGCGCCTACGGACAGTTCATTGAAAACGTAGTTGCTGACGTGCCCGCCCGGAACCTCGCGAATCTGAAACTCCATTTCTGCATCGCCAGGCAGCCCGGCCATCGAATAGGGGCGGACGCATTCGGGCGTAAACTGCACCGTTGCGTACTGGCCGGGGCTGAACTCAAGCGGCTTGGCCAGTTTGATGCGCAGGCGCCGGATGTCATGGGTGGCCTCGTCTATCGCTGTGACCGTCCCCTTGACGATGCGCGCCGGGTGAACCACGATCTCGTCAGATTCAGGGATCTCAATCGTGCAGTTTTCGATCAGTACCGCCTGACAGGCCAGAACGTAGGTTCCCTTTCCTGCCTGCGGGCGCCCTGTCTCGGGGCCGTTATCGCGAAGATGGCCGGCAATCACACGGCAACGGCAAGTGCCGCAGCGGCCCGACATGCAGCTATAAGAAATGGGGACCTCGTTGGACCTGAGCACGTCAAGCAGGGTGCTGCCGGTCTCCGCGTTCAGATGCAAATTGAGGGGTTCTACTACCAGTTCCATGCAAGCTCTTTTTCAGTTGGCGGCTTTTGGGCCGATGGTGACTTCGGTGGGTTCGAGACCCTCGATCGTGACGGTCACCACGTCGCCCTCGACCACAGCTCCAACGCCAGCGGGCGTGCCAGTGTAGATGAGATCGCCCGGCTCGATACGATAGAGCGTGCTGAGGAACGCGATGACGTCGGCGACGGGCCAGATCAGTTCGGTCAGATCCGCATCCTGCTTCACTTCACCGTTCACGGTGAGGCGGATTGCCCCCTTGTCGAGATGACCCACCTCGGACACGGGGTGGATGAGGCCCAGTGGCGAGGATTGCTCTACGTTCTTGCCGGTATCCCAGGGGCGGCCCTGCGCGCGGGCGGCCAGCTGGAGATCGCGGCGGGTCATATCGAGGCCGGTTGCATAGCCGTAGACATGGTCGAGCGCCTTTTCGACCGGGATGTCCCTGCCGGCCTGCCCCATCGCAACCACCAGCTCCGCTTCATAATGAAAGTCGGACGTCGCACTCGGATAGGCAATGGTGGAGCCGCTCGGTACGACAGTCTCGGCCCATTTGGTGAAGAAGAACGGAGGTTCCCGATCCGGGTCGCGGCCCATTTCGCGGGCGTGCGCGGCGTAGTTTCGCCCGACGCAGAAGACCCGGCGTACCGGAAAGTCGTCGCCGCCGGTGGTTTTTGCAAGCGTTGCGGGAAGCACTTCAAACAGTGTCACGAGAGTTGCTCCTTGTAGAGGTTGAGTTTCTGCTGGGAAGCCTTGTCCGAGAAACCGAACAAAATGAGTTCGTTTTGCGCGGAGATTTCCAGTGCCTTCCAAGAGGGAACGACGAAAATGTCGCGTGGCTTGAGCGCGAGGCTTTCTCCATCGACACGGGCCTCCCCTTCGCCCTCGACAACGACAAAAGTCGTGCCATCGGTCGAGCGGCGGGGAAGGGTAGCGTAGCCTTGTGGTATCAGCCTTACATGTGCCGAAATGGTGGGCATGATCGGGCCGCCATCGGCAGGGTTCAGGAACTCGAGCGCATGGCCCAGATGCGGATCGATTTCCGCGCTGGCCGCCATGGCAGTGAGCGCGGGGCGCCAATCGGAATAGGGATAGTGAAAGAGGGGTTGGTGGGAGGGACGACGATCCGCAACGCCGCCGCGCATCGGCCGCATATTGTGGCCGTATCGAGCGAGGGTATCTCCGGGCTTCACGGTTTCCGGGTGCATCGCCTCCGGCAGCTTCTCTGCGAAGCTTGCATCGAAGTGACGGACCGTCGGAATATCGAGCCCATCGAGCCATATCATCGGTTTGTCGGTGAAGTTGCCATGATCATGCCATTGCCCGCCCGGCGTCAGAACGAGATCAAACGGGCGCATGACCGCCTTTTCGCCATCGACTGCGGTGTAGGCGCCTTCGCCCTCGATCACGAACCGCAGGGCGCACTGGCTGTGCCGATGGCAAGGTGCGACCTCGCCGGGAAGGATGAGCTGCAGCCCCGCATAAAGACTGGGGGTGACCGCGGAAAGCCCTGTCAGACCGGGATTCTCCAGGATCAGAACCCTCCGCTCGGCCTGTTCGGCCGAGATGAGATCGCCCGCGCGCATGAGATAGCTGCGCGCTTGGTCGTAGCTCCATTTGTGGACGCGGGCCGGACTGTCCGGTTGTGTGAGAACAAGGGCGCTCAGCACTTCCCACAATGGGGTGAGGCTCTGTGGGGCCATCTCGGCATAGAGGGCTTCCAGCTGGGCGTGCTGGTCGTTTGGCAGCGGCTTTGTCATCTTGCCTCCGGTTGACTGCCGAGGCGCGATGACCGCACCTGGCGAATTATCGGCCCTGAAGGCCCAACCGAAAGGAGCTGGCCGGATGGCGGCTACGATTCTCGCAGGGCCTCTCCACATGCCGCCGATCTCCTGTCGGCCGCAGTCACCCTGCCCCTGTCATTTCTCAATGTCAAATGGTTTGCATAATGTAGAAGCGTAAAGTCAGTCTGCCGGTGGCTTGCCGCCGATCTGGGCGCTGATTGCCAGGCAGACATCGCGCAACCTATCCGCCGCCAGCCTGTCACGGCTCGCTTCGAAACTTTCGCTCGAGAGCATGGTGGCCGACAGTATCGGCCGGGATTGCAGGTCAAAAATTGGGAAGGCGGTGGCCCGCAGGCCTGGGATAACCGTACCGTCTACGCTTGATTCGCCTGCGGCGCGCACGCGCTTGCGCAATGCTTCAACGTCAACGGGCTTGAGGCCTTTGTCTGCCGCGAGTTCCTTGGTGACGAGGTCGCGGGTCTCACGCTCGGAGAGAAAGGCAAGGAAGACGTGGCCCGTTGCCGACCGCAGCAGCGGCAACATCGAGCCTACACTGAGCGACGTGACGACTGGCGGCGAACCCACATGCCACCGAACGACGGTAGGGCCGTGAGGACCAAGCGCGGCCATCTGCACGGTACGGCCGGATTCCTCAACAAATGCAGCGATAGCTGTGTCGGCAGCCTGGAACACGTCCGTTCGGGCCAATGCTCCAAGCCCAAGACGAAGGGCCGCCGGACCAAGATCGTAGTTTCCGGCCGCGTCCTGCCGCGCCATACCCGCCACGATCAGGCTGACCAGATAACGATGCGTTTGCGAAGGAGAAAGGCCGCATCTGTGCACGATGGCAGAGAGCGCAGAGGGCTTGCCCAGCCCGGCCAGGGCGTCGAGCACGTTGAGGCCGATCTCCACGGACTGGATGCCGGCTCGACGCTTGGGTGCGCTCTCTTCTTCAACGATCGTCATATCAACTCCCGGAATGGACCTGGGAGAGCTTTGCGGGGGAAAATCGCCAAATGCAAATCGTGTGCAGGTCGCTTTGGAGCGCGGCGTGCGATTACTCCTCGGGCGCGATTCTGACCCTCAAGCCGGAAAGATCTTCCGTGAAAGGGATTTGACAGGAGAGACGGGAATTTTCCTGCCGGTGGTCGGAGGATGCCAGCAGGTCGTCCTCATCCTCTCCGACGTCAGGCAAGGCGGCGGCGCTATCGCCATCGACGTAGACATGGCAGGTGGCGCAAGACAAGCAGCCGCCACACATGGCAAGCAGCTCGTCAAAACCCGCGTCCCTGATAATCTCCATTACCGACAAACCGACTTCACCATCGACTGTCGCTTCCTCTCCGGCGCGATTGATCACTGTCAGCTGGGGCATCCGTTTATCTCTTTCGGGCTGTGCCAATGGCGCCGGCTCGTACCGGCGCCAGGTGGTTTAGATGGGATAGATGAGCGAATTGGGGATGAGCTCGCTGTCGAAGACACACGCCTTTTCCGCGAAGCGCAGGCCTTGCGGGGTGATGACGATGCGATCGACATAGCGCCCGGTATTGAAGATCTCGCTGGGCATATCGCGTTTGGTCCGCACGACCAGATAATTGGTTTCAGTCAAAAGTCCGTCGTCCCCCTGCTCCTTGATGAGGGTGGGGCCTATGATGTGCCGCTGATAGTAGGGCGCGTGGAACAATGTGCTTTCGACACCATAGAGGCGATCGCGCAGCATTGGTACACCATGCAGACTAAGAGTGCTAAGAGGCAGTCCTGCATCATAGTTCTCGCGCGGCACGACGCGATAATGGCAGTCCTGGGTGAAGAAGTCAGGCCAGGCGTCGTAGTTGCCGCTGTCGAGACAGGCGACGTACCGCGCGAATAGGTCGATGACTTCGAGGCGAAGGTTCGTATCTGTGATCACAGTTCCATCACCTCCCGCCAGTAACGATACATGCCCCGGATCAGCGTTTCCGTGACCATATGGTCGGTGTTTTCAACATCGCGCCCACCCAGTTCGCACATGGTGCTGAAGTCGCCGTCCTGCTCGAAACCCTCCTGGCTGAATTCGATGACTTCGCCGTCGTCAGCCGAGACGAAGCCGGCAGGGCCAAAGAGGTTGGCCTGACGCATGCGGCGCTCCACCATGGCCTCGTCGTCGTCCTCGAAACCGAAGTGGGTCCAGACGAAGTCGAACTTGTCAGGGCCAACCGGAATGATCTGCCGGGTCGAAAGCGAATTCACCTGCTGCTGAAGGATCACGCTTGGAAAGAGCGTGGTCATGCACACAGTAGGGCTGCCCCACCACGGCTCATGAACGATATCAAGCAGGCGCATGTCGTTGAGCTTCATATTCTCGCGGAAGCTGGTCACCCCTTGGGTGACATCCTTGTCGACGGTCTCGCTGCGGCGAGACACCATCGCGGCGTGCCGCCCCTTGTCGTCCATCCATAGTTCGGACTTGTTGTCCGCACGCCAGAGGCCAAAGGTTACGAACCAGGTATGGAGAAGGCCCGGATGGTACGGGTCCTTGATATTCTCCATCATCAGCTTCCAGTTGCCCGGAATGCGCTGCCGCGAATAACCATGGAGCACCAGCTTGCGGCCGTCGAAGGTGCGATCGAAATAGCGCAGGATGTCCGGGCCAAGATAGTCCTCGAACGATTCCACATCATGATCGAAACTGGCGAACACCACGCCGTTCCTCACGGAAACCGCCAGCTTGTTAAGGCCATGATCCTCCAGGGCAAAGTCCTCGGGCATGCCGCCCTGGCCCTTCACGCCATTCTTGAAGGGAACTCCCAGAAGCTTCCCGTCATAATTGTAGTTCCACTGATGATAGGGGCAGACAAGCGTCTTAACCTTGCCGGTCCGTTCCTGGCAGAATCGCATCGCGCGGTGCGCGCAGCGATTTTCCAAGACGTTCACCTCGCCCTTTCGATTCCGGATCATGATAACGGATCGCTCGCCGATCGACGTGCGCTTGAAGCAGCCGGGTTCGGGAACCTCTACCTCAAGTCCCACGTAGCTCCAGTGACGACCGTAAAATATGCGTGACAGCTCGCGCTCATAGATATCGCGATCCGTATAGACGGCCGCCGGGATGCGGCTTGACCCCTCCTGGGTCCAGGGCGTCTGGATGCTTTCACCGCGTAGCGGTGCTTCGACCTCGTTCATGACGATCCTCTCGAGTTGACATCTCTCCGGCCAATCATACGCCCAAGCCACACTGTTCCGCAATAGGAAATCAATTCGACATTATAAAACGCTGACCCTCTAGCTTCATCATTATCAAATCCATTTGACATTGTGAAAGACTCGGCATAATTTTTTTATAGGATCAGGCACCAGTCTGACCTTGATCGGAGGGGTGGGGACGCAAATGCGTCCATGTCTGAAATTCCAAATTGGTTAACGAACGGCAACGTGCGTCTGTGCGAACGAGAAATCGTGCCCGTCGCTCAACGTGGCGCGGGCTCTAGGGGAGGAGTAACACCATGATTGACCAGGATCGGTCCGCTGCGGGCGCAAATGCTGCCCTGTGCACTGGAAGCCGCCGAACAGACCTATCTCTCGGGAAGGATCGGTCGCCGCGCCTTTATACGAATGGCCGCCGCGGCCGGACTTGCCGGCATCGCCATTCCTGCCCTTGCCGACGAGCTAGAGGCCATTCGGGCTAACCAGGATGCGAGGGGCCGTCAGATTGCTGCTGCTTACGACTATATCATCGTCGGCACTGGCGCTGCAGGATGCGCTCTTGCGGGCCGTTTGGCTTCCTCCTCGACGGCAAAGATACTGATAATAGAGGCCGGGGGATGGGATACGGCCCCGTCGGTAGCCGATCCGCGCGTCTGGTTCACCAACCTGGGAACGGAGCGCGACTGGGGTGACGTCGCCATTCCTACCCCGCATGTAAACAATCGGGCCATCGCCGAGCATATGGGCAAGGTGGTCGGTGGCGGCACCAGCATCAACGCGACGATCTGGGCCCGGCCTTTCAAGCAGGATCTTGATCACTGGGCCGAAGTTACTGGGGATGAGGACTGGGGCTACGAACATGGCCTCTCGCTCTACAGGAAGATTGAGAACTGGCAGGGTGGCGAAGATGCAAGATACCGTGGCAAGGGGGGGCCGGTATGGTGCCAGCCGGCTGCGTCTCCGCTGGCAATGGCCCCTGCGGTTCTCGAAGCAGCGCGGGCCAGGGGCTTTACCATCTTCCCCGATCAGAATGGCGCTCGCGAAGAAAGTGCCGGCGGCTTTGCCATGATGAATCAGATCATCAAGAACGGCCAGCGCAACAACATGGCCAAGGCCTATCTGTACCCGGTGCTGAGCAAACCCAATGTCACCCTGCTTACAGCCACCCATGTCGACCGGGTGATTGTCCAGAACGGTCGCGCTATCGGCGTCGAGATTGCGACGCCATCGGGACCGCGCAAGGTTCTGGCGCGTGAGGAAACAATCCTGTGCGCCGGAGGGATCAACTCGGCGAAACTGCTGATGCTGAGCGGCATAGGCGATGAGAGGGAACTGGCTGCCGTCGGCATCAAATCGGTCGTGCATTCGCCAGATGTCGGCGCTCACTTCCAGGATCACATTCTGCATGGCGGCTGCCTGTGGGAAGCTCCGAATGCCTTCGAGCTACGCAATAGCGGCGCGGAAGTGGCCGGCTTCTGGAAGTCCCGGTCCGATCTCGACCGGCCAGACATCAACATCGTTCAGATCGAACTCCCCTACGCGAGTGAGGTCATAGCGAAGAATTACGCCCCGCCGCCCACATCCTGGGCGCTATGCGCCGGCCTCGTCGCGCCTAAAAGCCGGGGCAAGATGCGCCTGCGCTCGTCCAACGCTGCCGACCGTCCGCTCCTCGACGCGAATTTCCTGTCGCATCCCGATGATGTCGAGGCGCTTGCCGCCGGCATCGAACTTGCTCGTGATCTGGGTAATTCTGCCGCGCTCAAGCCTTTCGCGAAGCGAGAAGTGGTCCCGGGGCGCAAGCTCGAGCGAAACGATATGGCCAATTTCATCAAGGACGGTGCGACCACCTATTTTCATGAGGTCGGGACATGCCGGATGGGCAAGGACGGCAATGCCGTCGTCGATCCTAAGTTGCGCGTAAACGGTTTGACGGGCCTGCGCGTTGCCGACGCCTCCATCATGCCGCGCATTCCTGGCGTCGCAACCATGGCGACATGCGTGCTCATCGGCGAACGCATGGCCGAAATCATCTCGCCTAAGGCCTGAGCCGGCGAAATTCGCAACGGAGGTAAATATGGAAACCCAATTGGTGATCGGCAATGTCGCGGCGAACGCGGAAGGCGGGCGCACGTTCGAGCGGCGCAATGCATTAACTGACGAGATTGTCACGACAGCTGCTGCGGCAAGCGTTGCTGATGCCAGCCGTGCAGCTGATTCCTCGCAGGCCGCATTCGGGGCCTGGTCACACACCGGGCCCACAGAACGCCGAAGGCTCCTGCTCAAAGCGGCGGATATCCTCGAGGCTATGGTCCCTGATTTCGTACCGGTCATGGCGCAGGAGATCGGCGCGTCCGAACTTTGGGCCAGTTTCAATGTGATGGCGTCCGCCAACCTGATCCGCGAGGCCGCGAGCCTCGTCACCCAGATCCAGGGCGAGACAATCCCGACCGACAAGCCGGGCACATTGTCCATGACGTTGCGACAGCCGGTGGGCGTGGTGCTGAGCATCGTTCCATGGAACGGCCCCGTCATCCTGGCGGCCCGAGCGATCGCCTATCCGCTCATGTGCGGCAACTGCGTGGTATTCCGTGCATCGGAGGCTAGTCCCAGGACCCACGCGCTGCTGGCTCAGGCCTTCTACGAGGCCGGCTTCCCCAGCGGTGTCCTGAATTTCGTGACCAACGCTCCTGAAGATGCGGCCGACGTAATCGACACCCTGATCGCGCATCCTGCCATCCGCCGCATAAACTTCACAGGCTCTACGCGGGTGGGACGCATCATCGCGCAGAAGTCTGCGACCCATCTGAAGCGGTGCCTTCTTGAATTGGGCGGCAAGGCTCCCTTCGTCGTCCTGGACGACGCGGATATCGAGGGCGCCGTGAATGCGGCGATCTTCGGCAGCTTCCTGTACCAAGGGCAAATCTGCATGTCGACGGAACGCTTCGTAGTCGATGAGAGTGTCGCCGATCAATTTACTACGCGCTTCGCCGAACGCGCAGCCGCCCTTCCGGCCGGTGATCCTGCGGCCGGTCCGGGATGTGTCGTTGGACCGATGATTGGGCGGGCTTCGGGCCAAAGGATCAATAGTCTCGTCGAGGACGCTCTTGCGAAGGGCGCGAAGATTATCGCAGGCGGCTATGCCGACGGAGCGACCATGCCCGCCACGATCGTCGATCATGTGACGTCCCAGATGGAAATCTATGACGAGGAGACGTTCGGTCCGGTCACCACGATCGTACGCGTGAAAGGCGTCGAGGAGGCGGTGAGGGTTGCGAACGACACGGCATATGGTCTGTCCGCAGCGGTGTTCGGGCAAGATGTTACCCGCGCGCTGGATGTCGCTCGTCGTATCGATTCGGGCAGCGTCCACATCAACGGCGCAACCGTCCAGAACGAGCCGCAGGCGCCTTACGGAGGCATGAAGAACAGCGGTTATGGCCGGTTCGATGGCCGCGCTGTCGTTGACGAGTTTACCGAGCTCAAATGGGTCACGATCGAACCGGCCGGCCAGCCGTACCCATTCTGATCCCCTTGGGCGCGGTTGGCCGCGCCCAAGGGCAAGCCATCAAAATCCAAAAAAACCACGTGCGATGCCGTTCGAGGGGTGAGGCCGCACGTCTATCAGAGGAGGAAAATCATGCGGGCCTATTCCATCTTGATGTTTTCAGTCGGGTGCGCGCTTTCCGCTGCAGATGCCCATGCGACCGAAGGCGGCGGCGGCGCCTATCCAAATGGTGCGGAAAGTCTGATGGTGGCACCCCTGCCGCCGCCCGGTACCTATCTGCTTAACTATACGAACTATTACACCGCGGACCGGCTCAACGATGCCGATGGCAACAGCATGGTCCCCGACTTCTCGATCGACGCCTATGCCCAGGTTTCCCGCTTCGTACACGTGACCGACAAGAAAATCCTCGGTGCGACCTGGGCGATGCAGGCCTTCGTTCCGCTGGTCAGCCTCACCGTGCACGCGGGCGGCGCACGCGACAGCCGCTTTGGTCTGGGCGACATGATCGTCACGCCGGTGGTGCTGGGCTGGGAGGCCGGTAATACCCATATCACTGCGGCCGTCGATACGTGGGTGCCAACGGGAAAGTATAATCGTGAAAACCTCGCCAACATCGGGAGAAACACATGGAATTTCGAACCGGTGCTCGCGATGACATATCTCGATCCGGCCGGAAAATTCGATCTCTCCGTGAAGCTGATGTATGACTTCAGTACGAAGAACAAGGCGACGGACTATCAGTCCGGACAGGAATTCCACACTGATTTCGCAGCGGGTGTAAACCTCAAGAAGCTGACATTGGGGGTGAACGGCTACTATTACAAACAGACGACGGACGACAAACAGGGCGGGCTGCGGGTTGGCGCAGATGGTTTCAAAGGCGAGGCTTTCGCCCTTGGTCCGGTCGTGCGCTATCAGGCAGGCAAAATCCCGATCTCCTTTCAGTGGCAGCATGAGTTCATGGCGCATAACAAGCCGCAAGGTGACAAGTTCTGGCTAAAGAGCGTCTTCCGCTTCTGATACCCGCGCGGGGCGACGGCCCAGATGTTCGCCCCGCGCCGTTAAGACTTTCAACATGTCACGGATAGGAGTGTATGCCTGTCGACGAGCGCAAACCGAAGGATCGATAGTGGATGTCAGTGAGATGATGAAGGCGGCTGTTCTGCATGAGCCGGGCGGGCCTGAGGCACTCATAATCGAGCAGCGAGAGATACCGCAGCCGATCGCGGGCGAGATACTGATACGGGTGAAGGCCTTCGGATTGAACCGCTCGGAGCTATTTACCCGGCGGGGGCAATCGCCTGGAGTCACGCTGCCCAGGATACTTGGCATAGAAGCGTCGGGGGTTGTGGCGGCCGCGCCCGGTGGCGAGTTCCAGGTTGGAGAGACTGTGGTTTCGGTAATGGGGGGGATGGGGCGCAAGTTCGACGGGGGCTATGCAGAATATACCTGCGTACCCGCCGCAAATGTAAGAGCCGTCACGACTGCGCTGTCGTGGGAGCGGCTTGGCGCTTTACCGGAGATGTTGCAGACCGCATGGGGCTCATTGTCCCGAGGTCTGCGAGTGGTGCCGGGCGAGCGGTTGCTGATTCGCGGGGGCACAACCTCAGTCGGCCTAGCCGCAGCAGCTATTGCCAAGACGCTGGGTGCAGAGGTCGCCGCCACGTCGCGCCGTCAGACAGGCCAGGAGATCGTCCGCGCCGCCGGAGCCGACCTCTTCATCCTCGATGAGGGGCTCGTGGCTCCGTCGGTGCACAAACTCTGGCCCGGCGGCGCAGACAAGGTGCTCGAACTCGTGGGTACTACAACCTTGGCGGACTCCCTGGCGTGCATCCGTGAACCAGGTGCAGTGTGCATGGCGGGCATGGTTGGCGATGCATGGTCGCTGCGCGACTTCGCTCCGATGGACGTCATTCCCACAGGTGTTTCGCTCACCACCTATTCTGGCGACGTCGCGGACTTCATGGCGATGCCGCTTCAGAAACTGGTGGATCAGGTAGAGGGTGGCAAACTACCTGTCACGATCGGAAAGACGTTCACTCTCGACCGTTTGGGAGACGCACAGGATGGGAGGGATATTAGGCTATGCCCGCGTCAGCACCGGTGACCAGGACGTGGCCGGCCAGACCATGCGACTGGAGAAGGTCGGCGCCATCAAGGTGTTCACCGACGTCATGTCGGGCAAGAGCATGGAGCGTCCGGGTCTGGCCGAGCTGATCGCCTATGCCCGAAGGGGCGACACGCTGGCAGTGGTCCGCCTTGATCGGCTCGGGCGTTCGCTGGCCGAACTGCTCGCCACGGTCGAGGCGCTGCGCGGCCAAGGTATCGCGCTCCTGAGTCTTGAGGAAAAGATCGACACATCGTCGGCCGCCGGCGAACTCATCTTCCATGTGTTCGGGGCCATTGCCCACTTCGAGCGGCGGCTGATTTCCGAACGCACCAAGGATGGCATCGCCGCCGCCCGTGCCAGGGGCAAGTTACCTGGCCGTCAGCCGCTCGACATGAGCAAGGTCCATGCTGCCATCAAACTGGTCGAAGCGAGTATCTCGCCGACAGAAGCGGCACGGCAACTCGGCATCGGCCGATCAACCATATATCGAGAAATGCGCCGCCTTGGCGTGGAAAGGCCCGCCTGAATGTCCAGATCAAAATCGGTTCACGATCTTTCGGGCCTGATGAAATATGCGGAACGGGCGCCATGGGATGAAGCGATGGCTGAAATGCTGTCCGCGCATCTTGGCCCAGCGTGCGAAGCAACCGGACTCGAGCCAGACGCCATATTCGAAATCATCGGTGATCACTGGCAAGGGCCGCTATGGGGCTGTTTCTTTGAAGATCTGCTGACGCAGGAACTGGAACCTGACGGTGGCAATCTGGTCGATGACTATCTCAAGCGCCGGGGCTGGAACGAAAAGGCGCCGAACAAAGCCTATATGCGCGCACTACGCGATACGGTCATGTCGCTCTATGAAGTCAGCGAAGTGGTTCCCGGCCAATCGATGACCTTGCGCGATCTGCTGCGCGACGTCGCCCCGGTGACGGTGCGGGAACACGGTGCGACCCAGACCCTCGTCAACTGGGACAAAATCGCCGCAAGAATTGTTGACGTGAACGGTCGGCACGGCATTTCCGGGGCACTCCTGCCGTTCAGCGCAGATGGCGCCGTGCGCGTAATCGACGCGCTTTCCCGACTTGTGGACGATGCACAGGGCACTGTCGGATTGGATCCCCTAGACAAGGACGCGCTCTTGCGGGCATCGGGGCTGATGTTCACGAACATGTGGCTGCTCGACTGTCTGGGTAAGGCCATTCCCGGCAGCTCGCCGGATATGGTCAACGCGGACGGTGATGACCTTGTGTTCCACCGTATCGTTTTTCCGCTGGCAAAGGGCGTGATCGGCAAAAGCGTGGTTCGCAGGCTGAACGCGGCTCAATGGCTGGAACCTGCGAGCGACACGTTCTGGAACTGGCTGGCACCGGTGACGAAGAAGAGGACACCAGAAACGACCAAAGGCGGGCAGGCTTTTGTGACAACCATGGAGGACGGCACACCCGTTTTTGCCAATGTCGAGTTGGCTGGACGCAAACTGATCGTTGAGGTCAACAGCGCCGCCCGCGCTGAACAGGCGATTGCGCAGATGAGCGAGTGGCTTGGTGATTGCGTGAGCACACCTATGACCGAAATCCGGACTCTGGCCCAGTTCATGGCCGATGACGCCGCCCGCGCTCCGCAGGAAGTGCCGCTCGATATCCCGCCGGACGAAATCGAACGCATCGTTCATCAGATGCTGACACGCGAATATACCAAAACGCTTGATGAAGCGGTGCCGGCCCTCGGGCACAAGACGCCACGCGCTCTGGCCCGCACGAAGGCAGGCCGACCAAAAGTGGCCGACTGGCTCAAATATATAGAGAATGGCGCGGCAAAATCCGGTGCTGGTGATCCGATGGCCACCTATGATTTTACGTGGATGTGGCGAGAGCTGGGCATCATCGACCTGCGCCGTTGATCGCCATCACAGCGCCGTTCTTGCACTGTTCTCGCTTAGCGTTGTCTGGCGTACCTTCCACGCTATGCCCTCAGATACCGACATCCAGCCCGTGACCGACACATGGGGCGCCGGCGGCAGCCTGCGCTGGGATCAGAAGATCGGCGATCTCAATTTCATGAGCCTTACCGCCTATCGCGCGTCCAGAGCCCATTTCATCTTCGATTACGACGGCTCTCCGGATCCGATCGATGCGATCGATGAAATCCAGCGAGACCACCAATTCAGCCAGGAAATTCAGCTTTCCTCGAAGAGCAGCGGCCGGTTCACCTGGCTCGTGGGTGGTTATTATTTCAACGCGCTCGCCGAGATCGATCCGTTCATCCTCACCGCGAATGATCAAGGCGCTCGTGTCTCGATCACGAACCACCAGCGCACGCGCTCGATCGCGGGTTACGCCCAGGCCACTTACGAGATTTTCAACGACACGAACCTCACGCTCGGCGGCCGGTATACGACCGAGCGGCGCACGGCCTATGACGGCACGACCGACGTGTTCGTCATTCCGCTGGGCGTATCATTGCCCACGGCAGCGGCGCCCGACCGCCGGAAGACGTTCAACAAGTTCACCTACCGTGTCAGTCTCGATCATCGTTTCTCGAACGAGCTTCTCGCTTATGCGTCCTATAACCGCGGCTTCAAGAGCGGCGGCTTCAACACCTCTACCCCCGGAAGCGATCCTTTCCGTCCGGAAACGCTGGATGCCTATGAGGTTGGCATCAAGTCCGACCTGTTCGACCGAAAGGTGCGTCTCAACATCGCGGGCTTCTACTATGATTATCAGGATGTGCAGATCCAGCAGCTGAACCAGGGCGCCATCACCATCATCAACGGCGCCAAGGCGCGCGACTATGGTGTCGACGCAGATCTCACGGTCCAGGTCACCCAAGCACTCCGCCTGACGGGCGGCCTTGGTTGGATCAGCCCGAAGTTCACGGCCTTCCCGAACTGCCCGACGTCGACGGCCGGCGGCGGTGTTCCGAGCGTCATTGCCTCATGCAAAGGCAACCAGCTTCCGCTCGCGGCTAAATTTACCGGCAATATCGGTGCCGACTATACCGCGGAGCTGGGGTCCGGCACGCTCAATCTTGGCGCGAATGTCTATTACAATAGCGGCTTCTACCCCGAGTCGGACAATGTCATCAAACAGCACAGCTACGCACTGCTGGGGGCAAACATCCGATATACCCTGTCGAATGGTCTTTCGATCGGGGCATTCGGAAAGAACCTGACCGACAGGCGCGTGATCAATTTCGAGACCACCATCCCGAACGGGACGCATATGAACTTCTATCAGGCGCCCCGCACCTACGGGATCACGCTCGGCTATAAATTGTAGAGAAGGCGGAACGGCCAACCCGCTTGGATGCGCTTTTCCTGACCTGGTCAGGTGGCGGCCAGGCGGGTTCAACAGCCGGGAGCCCAGATCCTCATATCTGAGCGCTCCCTCCTGCCCCCGCGGGTTTCTCTGTCTGAAACGGAGGCAAGGCAGCGCCGAACGGGCAGAATGCCCGTGGCTGCTGCGAATGCTGGGATATTTCGAAGCCGGTTCCATGCCGTACCAGCCACTTGGCTTCCAGCGCCAAGGATGTCATCCTGGACAACGTGTTGAACGCAATGCCCAGTCGAGCGAAGCTGCTGTGAAAATATCGGTTCTCCCGGAGGAGCAAACCTCCGATCCTGGCCAGGATAGCGTCAGGGAAGATCATCGCACGCGTGTTGCCCGCCAAAGGCGCCAGCGCATGGAAACAGATCTCCTCCGAGCGGTGATGGAGGTCTATCCAGCAGGACACGGCAGCGGCCCTGCAGTCATTGACGACGTGATCCGCCAAGCCGGGGTCTCCCGCGGAACCTTTTACAAATATTTCACCTCGCTGGACGAAGCGGTCGATAAACTCGGAGCCAGGATGGCGGACGAGATGGCCGAAGCCGCGCAGGCCATCCACGGCCCGCTCAAGCATCCTGTTATGCGAACCGCCACCGGCTTCCAACTCTATGTGCTGAGAGCCCTGATCGAGCCTCATTGGGGCGCCTTTCTCACCCATATCGGCCTGCTCAAGGACGACAGCCTGATGGTCCGGCTCATCCGGGCTGACGTCGCACTTGGACAGGAAACCGGCGACTATGATATCGATTCCGTTGATGTGGCGACCGATCTTTTGCTTGGCGCCCAGGCCGAAGCCATTTCTCGGATCGTCGCCAACGGAGCTGACGTGGCGTATGTTCAGGCCATGACATTCCATGTCTTGCGCAGCTTTGGGGTGAACCGTCCGCGCGCAGCCCGCGCTGTCGAGGAAGCTTACCGGCTGATCGAGCGCGAGGGGCCAACACAGATCGCCTGGTGGCAAATGCCGCCCCCCTCCGAGCAAGCCGCCTCGGCGCGCTAAAAACCCAACCGCCCTTTCCCGTTTCCTCCCGGTGCGTTCGCTCACGCATGAGGTGTCGCGTCTGGACTTCGTGCCAAATTACAAAATAAACACTTGTGTCATGATGACATCTGAATATAGATCATAAGCGCAAGGGAACCGAAAAATCGGCCCGAATCGAGAGAGGTGCTTATGAAAGTGTGTGACGCAGCGGTCGTCGGGCATGGCCCGAACAGCTGTCTGATAGAGGGCAACGCCCCGAATTCCATCAACCGCCTATCTGCCGGTCCGGTCGAGAAGATCGGCCAATTCCCCAAGTGAACACCGTGCTCGGCGTTGAACCCGTATTTTGCGCGACCTTGTGAGAGAGGTATTGTGGATAGCACTCTGTTCAAGAATTTGATGGCGAGCGTCCCCGCGCCGGTCACGGTGGTGACGACTGCGGTGGATGGGATACCCTCGGGAGCAACGGTTTCCTCTTTCGCGTCGCTATCGCTCGATCCTCCCCTCGTCTCGATCGGACTTATCGAGGGCAGCCGCCTGCTGCGGGACATTCGCCGGAGCAGACGTCTGATGATCAATCTCCTGTCACACGATCAGGAAAACGCCGCCCTGCAATTCGCGAGCCGCGCCGAGGACCGCTTCCTTGGCATCGGCTGGACCTGGGAAAGCGGCCTGCCCAAGCTGGATGGCGTGGCCAGCTACGCCGAATGTGTCGTCGAGAGCGATCTTCCAGCGGGCGATCACGCCATGATCTTCTGCAAGGTCCTGGAGTGCCGCCTGACGGACACTCCGCCGCTTATCTACGGCGCGCGCAAATTCGGCACCCATTCGCATTTCATGCCAGCCTGAAGTGCGTCGATAACAAGAAGTTTGATTGTCGTTTCATCATTGTTCTGGAGGAAGAGAGATGCCCAAGGTGAATACCCTGGAGAAGATTTCCGAAACGGATGACAGCGTGGAAGCCCTGCTGGACCGGGTGCGCGCGCTGCAACCGCTAATTCGTGAAAATGCCGCGAAAGGCGAGCAAGACCGGCGCGTGCCGGAACCTGTCATCGCGGCCTTGAAAGAGGCCGGCGCCTTCCGCCTCGGCACCCCTCGTCGCTTCGGCGGCTACCAGGGCAACATGAAGGCTTTCCTTGATCTCAGCAGCATCGTCGCGGAAGCGGACGGAGGCACCGCCTGGGTGGTGACACTCGTCAACGTCTGTAATTTCTTCGCCGGCCTGTTTTCGGAGAGCGCGAAAGAGAAGATCTTCGGCGCCAATCCCGACGCGCTGATCTCCGGCGTGCATTCCGCCAGTGCGACCTCCCGCAAGGTCGAAGGAGGCTACCGCGTCACCGGCAAATGGTTTTACAATTCTGCCGGTTGGCATTCCGACTGGGCTCTCCTCGGCATTCCGCTGGTCGATGACGAGGGCAAGACCTATGATCGCGGCTGGGCGATCATTCCCGCCTCGGAACTGAAGCTCGAAGATACCTGGTTCGTAGCGGGCATGGCCGCCTCGGGCAGCATCAGCCGGATCGCCGAGGATGTGTTCGTACCGGACGACATGGTGGCTTCGGTCAGCGAGGCGATCAAGGGCGGACTGCCGGAAATGAAACTGGCGGGCGAGCCCGAGTATAGCTCCGCCGTGGTTCCGGTGTTCTCGCTGGTGCTGATCGGCCCGCAACTCGGCTTGGGACGCGCGGCGCTCGATTTCGTCACGTCCAAGGCGCCGACCAAGGCCATCTACGACACGGTCTTCACTTCGGCTACGCAATCCGTCGGCTTCCAGTTGCAGATCGCCAAGGCCGCTACACTGATCGAGACTGCGCATCTCCATGCCTACAAATGTGCTGAAGAGATTGACGCCGCCGCGCTCGCGGGGGTCTATCCCACGACGAAGGCACGCGCAAAGATGCGCGCGCATGTCGCCACCGTGGCGGAGAGCATCACCCAGGCAATCGACGCACTGCTGTTCGCTCACGGCGCCTCCAGCTTCGCGCTGAACAATCCGCTGCAGCGTATCTGGCGCGATTCCGCCGTCGGCGCGCGCCACGCGGCAATCACGCCCCAGATCGCCTACGAGACCTGGGGTAAGGAACTGCTCGGCATTTCGGATCATGTGACGCCGCTGGTCTGAACGCGCTTGCCGCCCAGGGTGCCTGAAGCAAACGGCGCCCCTGGGCGGACCTGAATGCGCACCGCGGGCAACGCGCCGACGCAATGCAGATGGGAGTTACGGATGAAACTGGTTCGATTTGACAAGGATGGCGCGGTCTCTACCGGCGTAGTGGTAGACGATGGTGTGATCGACCTGGCGAAGACAGGCGCGCCGGAGACGGATGTGCTGGCGATCATCGCCGGCGGTGACGAAGCGCTGACGGCTATCCGAAGTGCGATCGTGGGTATCGCCCCGCACTACAAGCTCACTGAGGTGAAGCTGCTTGCGCCGTACCGGCCGCTGAAGTTCCTCGCGATCGGCATGAATTACACGAAGCATGCTGAGGAAGCCCGAAAGCTCGGCGTCGTCGTACCTGAGAAGCAGTTCTGGTTCAACAAACAGACGAGTTGCGTCTCCGGCCCGTTCGACGAGATCGATCCCGGCGTGACCGAACAACTCGACTACGAAGTCGAGCTGGGCGTGATCATCGGGCGCCCGGCGAAGGCGGTTTCCGCCGCAGACGCGCTCAGCCACGTCTTTGGCTATGTCGTGGTGGACGATGTGTCCGCGCGTGACTGGCAGCGCCATTCCCCCACCTTCACGGTCGGTAAGTCCTTCGACACGCATGGCCCGTTCGGACCCTGGATCGTCACCGCCGATGAGATCCCGGATCCCCACGTCCTGGGCCTGCGCACCTGGGTGAATGGGGAACTGCGCCAGGACAGCAACACCTCCGACCTCATCCACAACATCAACACCCAGATCGAATATCTGTCGACCGCCTTCACGCTCGAATCCGGCGATCTGCTCGCCACCGGAACTCCGAGCGGTGTTGGCGTGGCGCTCGATCCGCCGGTGTTCCTGAAAGCCGGCGACGTGGTGCGATGCGAGATCGACGGGATCGGCGCAATCGAAAACCGTGTGAAGGGATAATACCCAAGGTAACATCTGAAGGAGAGAGGAAATGGCTGTTAAAGCAATCGCGGCCGTCGCGCTCGACGTGCCTGATGTAGCGCCGGGTCGGGAGTTCTACACCATCGCCGGTCTCGATGCGTTCGGCGATAACCACATCGCCCGCTTCCGCTGTACCGGGCAAGAGCGTGATGCCATTATCCTTTATGGCGGCGCTCCGGCCAAGCGGCTCAAGTTCGTCCGTCTTTACGCCGACCAGTTGGAAGAGATCTCTGCACGCGTTCCGGTCGCCGGCGGCGCGGTGATCGACGCCCCGAGCGAGGGCGAGCCGGAGGGCCTCTGGGTCCGCGACCCAAACGGCGTCGTCTTCCATCTCGTAGATCAGGACGTTCCAGAACTGCCGCCACTGAACAATGCGTTCGAGATCAACGCGCCGGGTCGGACCATCCGCAAGAACAAGGCGGGTGTCGGCGCGCGGTCGAGCTATCCCCAAGTCATCAGACCGGTGAAGCTGGGGCATGTCGCACTGTTTTCGCCCGATATTCCAGTCAGCATCGCCTTCTTGACAGACGCACTTGGCATGGGGCTGGCGGATCGTTCGCAAGATCTGGTCGCCTTCTGCTGCGCCCGCAAGAACAGCGAGCATCATGTCATCGCCCTGGCCAAGTCACATGCGATCGGGTTCCACCACGCAAGCTTCGCCGTTCTCGACCCGGACCAGGTCGGCTGGGCCGGACGAAAGCTGGTGACGGCGGCCGGACGCGCCGACTGGGGCTTCGGGCGCCACACCATCGGGTCGAACTTCTTCCACTATATCGAAGATCCATGGGGGAGTTGGTTCGAATATTATTCGGATATGGATTATATCGAGGACCACGATCGCTGGACCCCGACCAATTATGCGCTGGAAGACAGCACCTATCTATGGGGTCCCAACCAGCCCGCCCATTTCATCCACAATCCAGAAGTCCCGGCGATCGTTGAGGACGCGCCCGTCAACGATGACAAGGCTTTGATCGCCTGAAAGGAAAACC
>NZ_BCTX01000066.1 GCF_001590985.1 Novosphingobium naphthalenivorans NBRC 102051 | reverse complement strand
AAAGCGACCAGTTCCTCCTTGGCGTACAAGGCTGAACCAAACTTGCCGCTCTGATCGCGCTCCAGCCGCCCCTTGCCGCCAGCCCAATGGCCAAGCTCGTGCAGCGCCGTGCGAAACCAGTTCACCGGTTCATGAAAGGCCGCCTGCGGGGGAACCTGTACATAGTCTTGCTTGGGTGAATAGAACGCTTCGCTCCCGCCGATCCGGAAGTCGGCACCGCTGGCGGTAATCAGCCTGTCCACCTCGGCTATCGCCATCACGGGATCGGGCGCCACCGGTTCTTCCGCATACTGTTCGGGCAGCCCCTCGATTTGATCGAGATTGAACGCCGTGAAGCGCTTCAGGAAGGCAATCGTGCGCGCCTCGCGGTCCTCGCCTGCGGCCCTTGCGGCCTCGTCCTTGGGGGTGAAGCGGTCGGCATAGCAAATGACTGTGCCTTTCTCTCCGCGCCGGACATGCCCGCCTGCCTTCTCGGCTTGCTTGTAGGTAAGCCAGCGCTGCGAGGTGAATTGACGCTCCACCGCCTCGCACCACAAGATCAGCACATTAATTCCGGAGTACACTCGTCCAGACACCGCGTTGTGCGGCATCGTGCATGCACACCGGGCCTTGTTCCAAGGCTGCACCCACGGAAGGCGTCCTTCTTCCAGCTCGGCGATTACCCGTGCGGTCACCTCGCCATAAAGGCTCTGACGGTCGGCCATAACTCCTGCTCCTTTCCTCAACCGCCATTGACCGGCGCCAGAGTGGCGGGGGGCGGCAGGAGCAGACCAGAAGCCCCGCCGGCTAAAGGCGGGGCGCACCCGAAGGGGCGAAACGAAGAGGAGCACCCGGCAGCGCAGCGGACGGGTTGCGCGCCGTCGAGGCGGGGCTAAGGGGCCGCGACGCCCCCCGCCACCACGGAGCCGTCAAGGCTCACGCCGCCGCGCCTCACGCGCAGCGACCATTGACGGGATGCCAAGGGCAGCCCGACCGGCACGCCCAAAGGCGAGACGTAACGCGTCATGCGATCGTGACGGCTATGCCGACGAGACGCCGTACGGTGGCTCGGCTGGAGCGGTAGCGGAAGTAGAGCGCGGTCAGGCCGTCAGGGCTGGGACGCAGTTGTCCCTATAATCGCGTCGATCTGTGTTCAGAATTCGATCGTGCCTTCGTCCACCGAACCATCGAAATACACGTCCTTGATGTGGACGGAGGTTGGAGTGAGAGCGCTGAAGGTAGTCGTGGACCCACGCCCAGACCAAGCTCCGGGACCTGTTCCCGGGCCTCCTTCATCAATCATCCGCGTGCGAATGACATCGCCTCTGACCATGCAATCGTAATCAAAATGTTTGCCGTCGTCGCGGGTATAGCTGAGACGGACCAGGCCATCTGTCGAGAGTGACGCTGCCATGCCTTCGATCGAGCGTCCAACAGTGAAGGCCTGTCCAGCCTTACAAACGCGCACAAGGTCATCGGCATTAAGTCGTGCCACGGGCGTCGGGGTATCGTCTGGCACTGACGAGGAGTTGTTTTCTACAGGATTGTCGGCTTCCTGAGGCTGGCAGCCAGAAAGACACATTAGAAGTGAGGCCGGCATCGCAACATGCATCTTTCTCATTGCTGAGTTCTCGGCTCCGGGAGCGATCTAACACGACGGTCTATTTAACATCTCTACTGTTAACCCGTGATCGTGCATGTAGCTAGGCCACATTCACGTCGGTCGTTCATGACCCGCTATGGCCAAACTTGGGTCGCAGAACCGTCGCACCGTCGCGCAGCTGGTCGATATGGTCCGACCAGTGCTGCATCATGCGAACGCGCTCGTCCCAGTACTGGCCGCGCGCATAGGCGCGGCGAATGGAATTGCCATCGGCATGGGCGAGCTGGCGTTCGATCGCATCGGGATTCCAGCAGCCCATTTCGTTGAGCAGCGTCGCGGCGAGCGCGCGAAACCCGTGGCCGGTCATTTCGTCCTTCCCGTAGCCGAGCCGTCGGAGCGCGGCGTTGATCGTGTTGTCCGACATCGGGCGCTCGACCGAACGCAACGAGGGAAAGAGGAAGGGGCTGTAATCGGAGTCGTGCTCGATCTCTTTCAAGATGCCCAGCACCTGAAGCGACAGGGGAACGGCATGAGGGCGTCGCATTTTCATCTTGTGGGCCGGGATCGTCCAGACCCGCTTCTTGAGGTCGAATTCCTTCCATTCGGCCCAGCGCAGTTCGCCTGGACGGACGAAGACGTGCGCGAGCAGACGCAGCGCGGTTCGGGTGAGGGCATAGCCGTCGTAGGTGTCGATGGTGCGCAGGAGTGCACCGGCCTCGACCGGTGTGGTAATCGCAGCCCGGTGGGTCGTTTTCGGAGTGATAAGCGCGCCGCGCAGGTCCGTAGCGATATCGCGCTCGGCACGGGCGGTCGCGATCGCATAACGAAAGACCTGGCTGGCCGCAGTGCGCGCGCGATTGGCGGTGTCGTACCGCTTCGAGGCCTCGATCTTCTTGAGCGCGAGTAGCAGCTCATGCGGAGTGATTTCGGCAATCGGACGCTGGCCGAGCGCGGAATAGAGCTTGGCGAGAAGCCAGCGCGACTTCTTGATCGTCATCGCCGCTGCGCCCTCGGCACCGATCTTTTCGAGCCACTCGTTCCCGACCGCTTCGAACGTATGCGAGGCGGCGAGGGTCTTTGCGATCTTTTCCAGCTTGGCCTGCTCGATCGGGTCCGTTCCATCGGCGATGAGGCGCCTTGCGTCGAGCAGACGTGTCCGCGCTTCGCCCAGCGGCAACTCAGGCCAACGGCCGAAGTTGATGGTCTTCTGTTTTCCGAGAATGCGGTAGTTCATTCTCCAGGACTTGGTGCCGCTCGGTTCGATCTGTAGATAGAGCCCGTCGCGGTCGCTGAGCTTGTAGGCCTTGTTCCGGGGTTTTGCACGCGACACACAGGCCGCATTTAGCCCGGATTTCTGCCGGTTTCCGTAGGACATGATGGTAGTTCCCGATCGCGTTGGCGGGACAACCATCAAATCTACCATCATTTGGGTGAGATTTAGTGAAATGGCCCGAACCTGACGGAGCCATAATACCACTCAAAAACCGCAGAAAACAGCCAGTTTTGGGATGCTTTCAGACCTGCTGAGAAGCAAAAATGGAGGCCCGAGCCGGAATCGAACCGGCGTATACGGATTTGCAGTCCGCTGCGTCACCACTCCGCCATCGGGCCATCCGTGTGGAGGAATGCGCGCCTAGCAATGGATCGGCCGGGGTGCAACTCAGATTCGCGTTGAAAGCGGCAAATCGTTTGCGGAGGCCTTGGCAGGCGCAGGAACTGGGCAGGTGAGGGAACTGGCCGTGCAGTCGGCGCTTTCATCCTTTGCCGTTCGGCGTTTATGATGAAGGTCGCTGATTGCCGCCAGGCCACGTGGAGTGCTTCCCATGATTCTCGGAGCCGTTCTTGCCGGAGGACTGTCCCGCCGCTTTGGCAGCGACAAGGCGCTTGCCGAACTGAACGGGCACACGCTGATTGCCCTGGCTGTCGATGCCTTGGCTGGCTTGTGCGAGCATGTGGTGGTCGTGGGCCGCGAGACGGCGCCTGCGCCGGCCCTGCCAGACTGGCCGCGGGCCGATATGGGGCCGCTGGCGGGGCTGGCGGCCGCTCTGCACTACGCCCGCGACGAGGGCTACGAGGCCGTGCTGAGTTGCGGCGTGGATGCGGCTGTCCTGCCTGAGGATTTGCTGGATGCGCTATCGCCGGCGCCCGCGTGCCTGGCCGCGCAGCCGGTGATCGGTCTCTGGCCTGCCGCGGCCGCGCCGGTGCTGGAGCAGTTGCTCCATAGCGATGAGCGGCACTCGATGCTCCGGTTCGCCGAACTGATCGGCGCCCGGAAGGTGCAGACTGCGGTTCCGATCCCGAACATCAACACGCCCGGGGATCTTGCGGCGCTGTCAGATCGGCAGTGACACCCGGTCGGGCGCCTTGCCGGTGCTCTGGTTGCTGGCACTCTGGCCGGAAAATCGCGTGGGGGCCTGTTCCTGGTTGCCGCTGGTATCGCAAATGCGCAGGCAATAGCCGCCTTCCTGGGCTGTCTCGATAACACCCTGGAGGCCTCCGATGGCGAGCTTGCGGCGCAGGCGCGACATATGGACGGCGATGCTGTTGGTTTCGGGCACGAAGCCCATGCGCCACACGTCATGGATCAGCGTTTGCTTGCTGACCGGGTGGTTGGGGCTGTCGGCCAGCCGCCACAGCAGCGCGAATTCGCGGGGATTGAGATTGAGCGGCTTGGTATCGACGTGGGCCTCACGCGCGAGCAGGTCCAGCCGGAGCGTGCCGAACCGGCGCTGGCGGGGCAGCCAGTGCGAAAAGTCCGCCACGCGTTTGGCGCGGGCTCCAAGCTCTTCCAGGGCGATCGTGTCCGAAACGACATCGGCGAACCCATGCTGCAGAAGCATGGTGCGCTCTCCAGCGCGCCGGACGCCCGTCACCAGAATGTAGCGCCGGGTTTCCGCCGGATAAGTGGACAGGACGCGCATCCAGGCGACGCTGTCGAGATTGCCGGCATCGATGAGACCGATGCAGTCGGCCGAGGGGGTATTGCCCTCGCTCAGGGTCCAGCCGTCGCGGCGCAGGTCAAGAGTGGACGGAAGCGGTCCCGACCCCAGCCAGCAGTATTGGAACGAATCCCCCCCACGCTGATTTGAAGCGCCCATTAGTCCCCCGTGCGGTTGCCGGCGAGATTGCCGGCTGTGGCGAAGCGTCAGGGGAAGGATCGGGGTGAAGGGGATTCGGAACAACTCGCAAAATCTTACAGGGTAGGCCTGTGGTTTTTCCCTACATTATGAGGTTTTCCCTCAGGAACCCGGGGTGTTCACCCCCATGGATGCCAGGTAGCGCTTCACGTTGCGTGCGGCCTGGCGCAGGCGCTGCTCGTTTTCGACCATGGCGATGCGCACGAAGCCTTCGCCGTCCTCGCCATAGCCCACGCCCGGGGCAACCGCGACTTCGGCATGGGTGAGGAGTTGCTTGGAGAATTCCAGGCTGCCCATTTCCTTCAGCGCAGGGGGCAGCGGCGCCCAGGCGAACATCGAGGCCTTGGGGCTGGGAATGTCCCAGCCGGCGCGGCCGAAGGCTTCGACCATGACGTCGCGCCGCTTCTGGTAGAGCTGGCGGTTGCGCTCGACGATGTCCTGCGGGCCGTTGAGCGCGGCGCAGGCCGCGGCCTGGATCGGGGTGAAAGCGCCATAGTCGAGGTAGGACTTCACGCGCGTCATCGCCGCGATCAGCCGCTGGTTGCCCACGGCAAAGCCCATGCGCCAGCCAGCCATCGAATAGGTCTTGCTCATCGAGGTGAACTCGACCGCGACATCCTTGGCGCCGGGCACTTCGAGGATCGAGCGGGTCGGGTTGCCGTCGTAGTAGAGCTCGGAATAGGCAAGGTCGGACAGGACCCAGACCTTGTTCTCCTTCGCCCAGGCGACAAGGCGCTCGTAGAAGGCCAGATCGACGGTCTCGGCGGTCGGGTTCGAGGGGTAGTTCACCACCAGGATCGAGGGGCGCGGCACTGTGAAGGCCATCGCCCGGTCGAGCGATTTCCAGTAGTTCTCGTCGGGCGTGGTCGGCACCGAGCGGATCGTGGCACCGGCGATGATGAAGCCGAACGTGTGGATCGGGTAGCTGGGGTTGGGGGCCAGCACCACGTCGCCCGGCGCGGTGATCGCGGTGGCCAGGCTGGCGAGGCCTTCCTTCGAGCCCATGGTCACGACCACTTCGCTTTCGGGATCGAGTTCGACGCCGAAGCGGGTGGCGTAATAGTTGGCCTGGGCGCGGCGCAGGCCGGGGATGCCCTTGGACTGGGAATAGCCGTGGGCGTTGGGCTTGCGGGCCACTTCGCACAGCTTGTCGATCACGTGCTGGGGCGGGGGCAGGTCGGGGTTGCCCATGCCGAGGTCGATGATGTCCTTGCCCGCCTGGCGTGCTGCGTGCCGCATCGCGTTGACTTCGGCGATGACATAGGGCGGCAGTCGCTTGATGCGGTAGAACTCGTCTTCCATGACCTCTTTGATTCCATAAAAACTGGCGGCACCATCGCCGCATCGTCCCTGTAGGGGATTACGCTCGTTGCGCAAATGCCTCATCGTTGCAAAGATTGTAACAAGGGTTGAAGCCTGAAGGGCCTTGTTGGGACTCGACACGGGGCGCGTGGGAAGCCAAACCGGGCTGGACAGGCCCCGTACACCTGCCGGTACACCTGAGTGCACACCGAGGAGCTCGATTGCCCATGGCGAATGACGCCAGTGACCTGATGAACGACGTCGTGCGAACCCAGACTGAAAACATGGCAACGCTTTTCGGAGCGCTCATGCCAGCCAGCGGCAAGCCGGATCCGGATGCCGCCGTGCAGTGGGCAAAGATCGCGGCCCGGATGCAGTCGCTGTGGACCGACTATCAGGTCGAACAGATCGGCAAGGTCACGGACAGCCCGCCGCATTATGCCGACCCGGTGAAATGGATCGCCACGGCCGAAGCCGTGTTCCGGCAATTGCCGCTGGCCACGCCGCAAGTGCAGCAGGACATCTGGGATGAGGTGATTGCGCTCGTCAACACGGTGTCCGGGCAGTTCGGGTTCGGTCCGGGCGGGGCAGCCGGGCCGGCGGACGAGCCGGAGCTGCCGCGCCGCGACCGCCGGTTTGCCGATCCGAAGTGGCAGCGCCAGCCGTTCTTCGCGCTGCTGCACCAGCTCTATCTCCTTCTCGGCGAGAAGGTGATGAGGCTTGCCGAAGCGGTCGAGGATGTCGAACCGGCCCGCAAGGCGCAGCTCGTCTTCGCGGCCCGCGCGATGGTCGATGCGCTGAGCCCGGCGAATTTTCCGCTGACCAATCCGGTCGCTCTCGATCGCGCAACCGAAACCAATGGCGAAAGCCTGCTGCGCGGGTTCGAGAACATGCTGAACGACCTGCGCAAGGGGCAGCTCACGCATACCCAGCCGGGGGCTTTCGTGCTGGGCGAGAACATTGCCGTGACGCCTGGCAAGGTGGTTTACGAGACGCCGCTTTTCCAACTGATCCAGTACACGCCCACGACCGACAAGGTGCTGAAGACGCCGCTGGTGATCTTCCCGCCATGGATCAACCGCTTCTACATCCTCGATCTCAACGCGAAGAAGAGCTTCGTGCGCTGGGCGGTGGAGCAGGGCGTCACGGTGTTCATGGTCTCCTGGAAGTCCGCCGACCCGTCGATGGCGGGCATGGTCTGGGACGATTACATCCAGGCGCAGATCGAGGCGATCGATCATGTGCGGGACCGGCTTGGCGTGCCGTCCGTGCATACGATCGGCTATTGCGTGGCAGGCACGACGCTGGCGGCCACGCTGGCGGTCCTCGCGCGCAAGGGAGAGGCGGACAAAGTCGCCAGCGCCACTTTCTTCACCGCGCAAGTGGATTTCGAGGAAGCCGGGGACCTCAAGAATTTCATCGACGACCAGCAGATTGAAACGCTCGGCACTCTGTCCCCGGAAGGCTATCTCGATGGCCGCTATCTGGCCGCGACGTTCAACCTCCTGCGCGGCAACGATCTCGTCTGGAATTACGTCGAGAAGAATTATCTCAAGGGCGAGGACTATCCTGCCTTCGATCTGCTGCACTGGAACGGCGACGTGACCAACCTGCCGGCGCGCTGGCACCGCGACTATCTGCGCGATCTCTATCGCGACAATCGTCTTGTGGTGGCGGATTCGCTGTCGGCTTGCGGCGTGCCGATCGACCTGCACCGGATCGCCACGCCGGTCTATGTCCAGGCCGGGCGCGAGGATCACATCGCGCCGCCGGCGAGCGTGTGGAAGCTGACGCGCTACCTGTCCGGCCCCTGGACTTTCCTGCTGGCGGGGTCAGGTCATATCGCCGGCGTGGTCAATCCGCCGTCCTCGGGCAAGTACGGGTACTGGACCAATGCCGGCACGCCCGAGACATTGCAGGATTTCATTGCCGGCGCCGAGGAACATGCAGGTAGCTGGTGGCCGCATTGGCGCGAATGGCTCGGCGGGCTCGATCCCGCGCAAGTTCCGGCGCGGGGCAAGCGTAAGCCCGGCGGCCGGGGCGACAAGGCTATCGAGGATGCGCCGGGGCGTTACGTCTCGACGCGTTGAAGCGAGTCGAAAGAACGCTGAAGCGAGAGCGGGCTGTCGCAGTTCCTTGCGCGGTTCTTGCGGCGGACCGATGCGCCTGGATGCAATGAAAGCGGCGGTTTTCAGTCAGATATGCTGCACTGCAACATGAATTGTGCATTGCAGCAATTTCATGTTGACTTCGCTTGTGCAAAAACCTATTTTGCATTGCAGCAACGACGACGCCGACTCGGATGGGGGTTGCCTTCGCAGCCGGAAGCAATTCCGGCCGATGTTTAAAAGTATTCGATCGCTGGACAAGTTAAATGGCCGCAAACGAAGACCCGAAAGACATTGCTGCAACTGACAAGGCCTACCAGGCGGCCGCTGAAGCGGTGCCGGTAAAACCTGCCGTGGCGAAGGTTCCGGTGCGGAAGGCCCCGGTTCGCAAGGCCAAGGCCGCAAGCGCGAAGGTCGCGGCCAAGTCCACTGAGCCGAAGCCTGCCGCCGCGCCGAAACCGGTGCGGGCCAAGGCTGCGGCCAAGCCCAAGCCGGCCCCGAAGCCGAAACCGGTTGCCAAGGCACCGGTCGCGGCGGCCAAGCCGGCCGATAAAGTTGTTCCGGTGAAGGCTGCGGCCGAACCGGCTGCCAAGGTTGCCAAGGACAGGGAAAAGCCGGCTCCGGCCGCGGTAGCTCCGAAGGTAGCCACTCCCAAAGCGGCGGAGACCGCTTCAGAACCCGCGTTCGCAGGACTTTTCACCAACTTCATGCTCAAGGATACGACGATGGACATGAGCCCCAATTTTTCCGGTTTTCAGGATGCAGTGACCGAAGCTCAGGCGAAGGCGAAGGAAGCCTTCGAAAAGAGCACCAAGGTTCTTGGCGAAGTGAGCGACTTCACCAAGGGCAACGTCGAGGCCGTGGTGGAATCGGGCAAGATTCTCGCTGAAGGCATGCAGAGCATCGGTTCGGAACTCGTTTCGGAAGGCCGCAGCGCGTTCGAGACCATGACCGGCGACATCAAGGAACTCGCCGCCGCCAAGTCGCCGACCGACTTCTTCAAGATCCAGAGCGAAATGATGCGCAAGAACTTCGACAGCGCTGTCGCTTACGGTTCGAAGAACAGCGAAACTTTCCTCAAGCTCGCCAGCGACGTCATGGCGCCGCTTTCCGGCCGCGTCAGCATGGCGATGGAAAAGGCTCGTTCGGTCGCGGTGTAAGCGGCGCGAACCCTCCTTTCGGGCGCGTTTCGTCCGGAAGGAAGGGCTGAAAAGCGACATTCTCGGCCGGGGCATCTTGAAGAAAGGTGCCCCGGTACGATATTCTGCCCAGCATGATTCCCTCTATCGCCGATTCCGAACCCTCACGTCTTTGGCCCGTGCATGCCGGGGACGATCATGATTCGGATCGCAACACGGGTGGCGACGAGCAGGTCGGCATTGCCACCAAGACCCGTGCCAAGCCCAAAAAACCCAGCCAGTTCAAAGTCCTGATGCTCAATGATGATTACACCCCGATGGAATTCGTGGTGCTGGTCCTCAAGCGCTTCTTCAATATGGACATGGAACAGGCGACGCGCGTCATGCTGCACGTCCACCAGAAGGGCGTCGGCGTCTGCGGCATCTTCCCCTATGAAATCGCCGAAACCAAGGTGAATCAGGTGATGGATTTCGCCCGGCAGAACCAGCACCCGCTGCAGTGCACGCTCGAAAAGGCCTGATCTGGGGGGCCGGTCGTGTGTCCGGCGCGCCATCTCCGGCTTTGAATTTCCCAAGATCGTCTTGCCCCAGCCGCGCGGTGGCGCGGCGGGCTTGTCCTGTTGCATCGAAGCCGCATTCGGGGCGGCCGTATTCCCCGGCCCTCTTTCCCCTTTGCCGGGTTGCGGTTAAGGCACTTCGTGTCTGACCTTGAGTATCGCGAGCCACGTGAAATTCATTAGCCCCATCGACCGGTACATCTTCCGCCTCGTGCTGATGCCGATGCTCGCGATCTTCCTGCTCGCAGCCTCGCTGCTCGTCCTCGACAAGATGCTGCGGCTGTTCGATTTCGTCGCAACCGAGGGCGGTCCGATCGGCGTGGTGTTCAAGATGCTGGGCAACATGCTGCCCGAATATGCCAGCCTGGCGATTCCGCTGGGGCTGATGCTGGGTATCCTGTTCGCGTTCCGCAAGCTTGCCACCAGCAGCGAGCTCGATGTCATGCGCGCGGTGGGGCTCAGCTACACCCGCATGTTGCGCGTGCCCTACATGATCACGCTGGTCATGGTCGCCATCAACTTCGCCAATGTCGGCTACCTCCAGCCTTTGGCGCGCTATGCCTACGAGCAGCTCAATTACGAGCTCAAGTCCGGTGCTTTGGGCGCGTCGATCAAGGTCGGCGAGTTCACCTCGCTCAAGGACCGCATCGCGCTCAAGATCGACGAAAGCCAGGACGACGGCAGGCGGCTGATGGGCATTTTTGCCCGCGTCGCCAATGACAAGGGGCAGGTCCTGTCGATCTCCGCGCGCGAAGGCCGGTTTCTGGCGCTCAAGGGATCGCCGGACACGATCATCCTGCGGCTTGAGCAGGGGCAGATCATCCAGGACGAGCCCGGACAGGAATCGCGCGTGCTCACGTTTACGCGTCACGACCTGCCGATCGAACTGCCGCAGATCGAGAAGTTCCGCCAGCGGGGCGGCGCGGCCCGCGAATACCTGCTGCCCGAACTGATGAAACTGGGCTGGAGCGATACCCAGCCCGAGGATGGGCGCGTCTCCAGCCAGGCCAATTTCAGCTACCGGATGGTCGAAGTGGTGATGATGCTGCTGCTGCCGCTGATGGCCGTCGCGCTGGCGATTCCGCCCAAGCGTTCGACCTCTGCACTGGGACTGTTCGTTTCGATCGTGATGATCGTGGCCTATCACAAGGTCAACCAGTACGCGAACGACGTTGCCTCGTTGGGCAAGATCAATCCGCTGCTGGGCCTGTGGGGGCCATTCGTGGTCTTTGCCGTGCTGATCCTGTGGATGTACTGGCGCGTGGCCTATGTGCCCGGCGGGCAGGCGATCGGCTGGCTGGAAAAGCTGGCGCAGGCCACGGCCAAGTCGTTCAAGTCGCTCCTGCGCCGCAAGCGCCGTGGCCCCCTGCTGCCCACACCGGCGGATCAATCCTGATATGCAGCTTGAATTCTTCCCTTCGCGCTCGCTGACGCTCTATCTCGCGCGTCTGTTCGTCACCCGCATTCTCGCGGTCCTGGTGATGCTGGTCATGGTGCTGCAGGTGCTCGACCTGCTGGGCGAGAGCGGTGACATCCTGGCCTATCAGGGCAACGGGCAGATGCAGCTACTCTACTATGTCTCGCTGCGCGCGCCGCAGCTGGTGGCGCGCTTCCTGCCCTATTCCGTGCTGCTCGCCACAATCATCACGCTGGTGACGCTCAACCAGAACAGCGAAGTCATCTCGATGAAGGCTGCGGGGCTTTCCGCGCACCAGGTGCTGGCACCGCTGATGCTGACGGCGCTGGTGATTTCGGGCCTGACTTTCGCCTTCAACGAAAGGGTCGTGACGCGCGCCAGCGGGGCGCTCGATGCCTGGCAGGCGGTTCACTATGGCCCGGTCCCGAAAGCGTCGGGCATACGCAGCAATCTCTATCTGTCGGACGGCAGCGATCTTCTCCTGGCAAAGATGCAGACGGGGGCCGGCAATGGCATGGTCCTGACCGGGGTGACGTTCTACCGGCGCGACGCGAACGACATGATCGTCGAAGAGTTGCGCAGTCCGCGCGCGACATATGCCAATCCGGGCTGGACACTGGAAAAGCCGGTCCGCTTCGAAGTGGCCAGCACACAGACCACGCAGTTGGCCTCGGCAACGGTGGCCAAGGGACTGACGCCGGCCAAGATCACGCTGGCCAAGGTCGACGCCGATTCCGAGGACATCTTCACGCTTGCCGGATCGATTGAGGCGATGCGCAATGCCGGCCGGCGGACCAGCGCGCTCGATGCGGCCTGGTGGCACAAGATCTCGGGCCCGTTGTCGTCCACGCTGATGCCGCTGCTGGGCGCAGTGGCGGCCTTCGGTCTTGCGCGTTCGGGCCAGCTCCTGATCCGCGCAGCGATCGGCATGGCGCTGGGCTTTGCCTATTTCGTGTTCGACAATGCGGCGCTGGCCATGGGCAATTTCGGGGGATACCCGCCTTTCGTGGCGGCCTGGGCGCCCTTCATCCTGTTCGCCCTGATCGGCGAAACCGTGCTGATCCGGACCGAGGAATAGAGGCGAGGGCACGAGGGGAGGGCACGAGGGCGGGAATTTCCTTTTCCCGCCGCCTTGCCTGTCTTTCTGCTTTATTTCGCCTGCATCGTGCTGCGTGTCAGCCGGGCCAGCAGCGGCATCAGCCCTTTGTAGTTCGCCTGCTCATAAGTCGAGTTCGCGCCGAGGTGGGCCGAAATGCGCCGGTGGCATTCGCCGAGCGAGTGATAGGGCATCGAGGGCAGCAGGTGGTGCAGCGCGTGGAAGCGCAGGCCCACCGGCGCCCACAGCGGCGACAGCAGGGCGGGCGGCGGCACGTTGACCGAATCGAGATACTGCGCCGTCACGGTCATCGCCTCGCCGTCGTTCTCCCACAAGTGCGCGACCAGAGTGCGGACCTGATTGAGGAAGGCGGTGAAGGATACCACGCACAGGGCGATGATCAGCGGGCGCCAGCCGTAGAGATAGCTGGCCGCCAAGAGGGATATGGCCCAGACCGAACAGCCCAGTTCCTGCCAGAACACCATGCGGGCAAAGGCCCCTTCGGGCTTGCGGCGGCGGTACTGCGGGTTGATCGACAGCGACGAGGTGCGTTCCCACACCAGCTTGCGTAGCGGCGGAAAAAGGACGCCAAGCGGCACGAGGATCGCCGAACGGACCAGCAGGGCCGGCGGCAGCAGGATCGCGGTGAGCGCGAAGACCGGCAGGCTCCAGGGCTTCATCAGCGCCAGGGGCATGTATTCCGGATCCTCGATCGTGCCGTAGCGCGTGCGGGCGTGGTGCTGCGTGTGCACGCCCTCGTACATGAACGAGGGGATCAGCAGCGGGATGCCGACCAGCAGGTTCCATCCGAAACGGAAGCCCGGCAGGGCATCCTTGTGGATGTGGGTCAGTTCGTGGATGAACAGCAGCGCGCGGTACAGCGCAAGTGATGCAAGGATGCCGCAGGCCAGTGCGGCGAGCGGGTTGTCCAGCAGAATGGCCCCTGCCAGCGCGGCATAGCCCAGCGCTGCCGATCCCAGCATGTCTGGCCAGTAGATGGCCGCGCGTGCCGTGGAAATGTCGCGCGTGAGTTCGACCGCGGCGCGCAGCATCTCCTTGTCGTCGGGGATCTGCGAATGCCATGTCGAGGCTGTCCGTTCCGAGGGCTCCGGCTGGGAGGAGGTCCGGGGCTGATCGATCAGGTCCTGGGCAATCATGTGTACAAATTCCAAAACATTCCGGGCAAAATCGCACCCGGTGCAGGGTTGGAGGACATGGCGGGGCCGGCGCCGCTTGACAAGGGGACCCGTGCCGCCGCACTTCGCCTATCCGCACATCCTATAGGCTGGAACAAAGGCAGCATCGTGGCCAATCCCGAACTCGTCATTACGCCCGTCTCCAGCAAGGCCGACCGCGCTGCCTTCGTGGACTGCGCTTACCGGCTCAATGCGGCAGATCAAAACTGGGTGGCAAATTTGCGCTCCGAGGAGATCGCCAAGTTCACCCCCGGCAAGAACCCGTTTTTCGATCACGCGCGCTGCCAGCTTTTCCTGGCCCGGCGCGGCGGCCGGATCGTCGGGCGCATATCGGCGCATATCGATGAACTGGCGCTGACCCAGCCGGTCGAACAGGGCATGGGCCCCGGCACCGGCAACTGGGGCGCGATCGAAGCCGAGGACGAGGCTACCGCGCGCGCCCTGATCGCGACCGCCGAGGAATGGCTGCGCAAGGAAGGCATGACTCGCGTCCTGGCGCCGATGAACCTGTCGGTATGGGAAGAGCCCGGCCTGCAGGTGAGCGGCCACGATCACCCGCCGATGGTCATGATGGCCCATCACAATGCCGCCTATCAGGCCTGGATCGAGGGGGCCGGCTATGGCCGGGTCAAGACGCTCTACACTTACGATCTCGACGTCACGAAGCAATTCCCGCCGCTGGTCCAGCGTATCGTTGCATCGGGCGAGAAGAACGCCAAGATTCGCGTGCGGGAAGTCGAGCTCAAGCATTTCGACCGCGATG
Source organism: Novosphingobium naphthalenivorans NBRC 102051 (assembly GCF_001590985.1). GTDB lineage: Bacteria > Pseudomonadota > Alphaproteobacteria > Sphingomonadales > Sphingomonadaceae > Novosphingobium > Novosphingobium naphthalenivorans. The sequence continues at coordinate 13,162 of NZ_BCTX01000066.1, read as the reverse complement.
CGGGGATCATCTGCGACATCCTGAACGATGCCTGGTCCGACAACTGGGGCTTCGTGCCTTTTACCGACGAAGAGATCGAACACATCGGCAAGGTCCTGAAGCCGCTGGTGCACCCCAGCCTGATCCGTATCGCCGAATACGAAGGCGAGCCGGTGGCCTTCATGATGACTCTGCCCGATCTCAACGGCATCCAGATGCGGGTGAACGGCCGCAACGGCAAACCTTCGCTGCTGGGCCTGATCAAGCTGCTGCTCTGGCTGCGCAAGCCCAGGCCGGCGGACATGCGGGTGCCGCTGATGGGGGTGCGCAAGAAGCTGCAGTCTTCGCGCATGGCCAGCCAGCTCGCTTTCATGATGATCGAGTACATCCGGCGCGCCGCCACGGCAAAGTTCGCGGCGAAACGCGGTGAGATCGGCTGGGTCCTTGAGGACAATCAGGGCATGGTGGCGATCGCCGATACCATCCTGAGCAAGGTCAACCGCGAATACGCGATCTACGAGAAGGCTCTGTAAGGTCCGCGGCGTCCTGCGGAAATTCTTAACGGATCGCTGCTAGCCTTCCTGCCGGATTTCCTGAAAAGGCAGGCAGGCGATGAAATTCCGGTCATGGCTCATCGTACCCGGCGTCAGCGAGGAGCGCCTCGGTGCGGCGTTCGGGACCGGTGCGGACGTTGTCGTTGTTGATCTTGCCGATACGGTGCCGCACGAGAGCAAGGCCCGTGCCCGCGAACTGGGGAAGGCATGGCTGGCGGCGCACCGCACCAACTTGTTCGGTAACAGGGGCATGAGCCGCTGGGTGCGCATCAATGCCCTCGATTCAGGCTATTCGCGCGATGATCTGGCTGGCGTCATGGCGGGCGCTCCCGATGGCATCATCCTGCCCCGTGCCGCAGGGCCGGAAGCCGTGCAGCATCTGGCCAGCGAGATCTACGAGCTTGAGCAGCATTTCGCTCTTCCCGCCAGTTCGACGCGGATCATGCCGGTGGTGGGAGAGACGCCGCTCGCGGCCATGCGGATCGCGGCGTATTTCGACGCCGCGCACCAGCGCCTTTGCGGCCTGACATGGAGCGAGACGGGACTGGCTGCATCGCTTGGCGCCGCCGATCCTGGCATCATAGGCCCCTGCGAAGGGCAGGACGGCCGCAGTGATGCCAGCCGTTTCGTCCGGGCCCAGACGCTTCTGACCGCCCATGCCGCGCATGTGATCTCGATCGAGGCGCCGTTTGCGGATCCAGGGGACGGCGCGGGCATCAAGGGGGCGGCACAGAGAGCCAGGGCCGATGGCTTTACCGGCATGTTCGCGGTTCATCCGCAGCAGGTGGAAGTCATCAATGCGGCCTTCACACCCGGTGCCGCGGAAATCGAGAAGGCGCAGGAGATCGTGGCCGCTTTCGAAACGAATCCTCACGCGGTCTCACTGCCGTTGCACGGCCGGACGATCGAACGTGCGGACCTCGCCAGAGCGCAACGGGTGATCCATCTCGCCGAAACCGAAATCCACGGCAACGACGCGGGGCTCAGGTCTATTCTGCGGCCGGCGTAACCGGTCCGGCCTGCGCGCCGGCAGCGTCGGGCGCTTCGCCTGCCGCAGCACCTTCGTTCGCATCGGCGCTGTCGGAAGGGGCAGCGCCGGGTTCGCCGGCACCGTGCCCGCCCTTGCCGGCATCGGGATTGGCCAGCGGAGCCTGCGATCGCACCGTGTCGTAAGGCAGCATGTCATCCGTGACCGAGCGGGGCAGGATTTCGCCAGCGGCGGTTGCTCCGGCGGGTTCCTTGTCCTTCTTGCAGCCGCCAAGGGGAAGCGCTGCGGCCAGAGCCAGGGCAAGCGCTGCGCGGGCAAGGACGGTCGAAGAGGTCATTCAGGCGGTCTCCCGGGGGCAGGGGCTTTCAAGGGCGGCAAGAAAGCTGCCGGCCCGGGCCATGAGAGCGTCGTCCCAGGCGGGAAACCCGACGTCATGGCCAAGGCGGGCCAGGCTGGTCACGCCGAATTCCTCGATACCGCAAGGAACGATCCCGGCAAAGTGCGACAGGTCCGGGCGGATGTTCACGGCGAACCCGTGCATCGTCACCCATTTGCGGATGCGCACGCCGATGGCGCCGATCTTGGCTTCGCGGCCGTCGATGTCCGTGGTCCAGATGCCGATCCGCCCTTCGGAGCGGAAACTCTCGACTCCGAAATCGCGCAGCGTATCGATCACCCAGCCTTCGAGTGCATGAACGAAGCCGCGCGCGTCGCGGGCGCGTTTCCTGAGATCGAGCAGCACGTAGCACACGCGCTGGCCGGGGCCGTGGTAGGTGTAGCGTCCGCCCCGCCCGGCTTCGACCACTTCGAAACGCGGATCGAGCAGTTCGGTCGAGTCAGCACTGGTGCCGGCCGTATAGACGGGCGGATGTTCGAGCAGCCAGATCAGCTCGCGCGCTTCTCCCGCGGCGATGGCGGCATTGCGCGCGGTCATCTCTTCCAGGGCTTCGCGGTAGGGGACCGGTGCGGCCGATATGCGCAGCTCGATATCGCCGGGCAGCGTCAATTCACCGGTATCTGTGGCGGGAATCGTCATGGCGCGTTGCGTGGCGTCATTCCCTGCGGTTATCAAGTGCCTTTAGACAGTGCGCCCCACTGGCGCCCGGGAGTATGTGATGAAATTCGACAGCAACAGGGCCTGGCTCGATGCGATAGCGGCAGTAAGTGCCAACCGGCACGTGCTGCTGGCCGTCGCGGGCGTGTTCTTCCTGCTGCCCGCGCTGCTTTCGACGGTATTCCTTACCGACGTGCAGACCCAGATGCTGCAGTCGGTGGGCAAGCCCGAAGCGTTCGAAGCGATCTTTGCGGATCATCTCGGGCTGTTCCTCGGTTTCGGCATCGGCGGTGCGCTGGTGCAGGGCGTGGGATACCTGACGGTCATGGCGCTGCTGAGCGATCGCGGCCGGCTGACCGTGGGGGAGGCGATCACGGTTGCGTTCCGGGCGCTGCCCTCGCTGATCGGTGTCGGCGTGCTGACGATGGTCGGCCTGACGGTGGCCTTGATGGCCTTCGGTGCCGTGCTGGGCGGGCTGATCGGCGTCGTTGCCGGAACCGGCGCGGCGTCGGTATTCGTGGCTCTCGCCCTGATCGTGCTGATGGTCTACGTTTCGGTCAAACTCTCGCTGGTCGTGCCGGTGGTGATCAATGACGGGGTCGGCAATCCAGTGGCGGCGATGGTGCGATCCTGGCAGCTGACGCGGCACAACAGCCTGCGTCTTTTCGGCTTCTTCCTGCTGCTGACGATCGCCTACCTCGTGATCGCCTTCATGGTGACAGTAATGGTGGTCGGCCCGGCCGCCCTTCTGCTGGGCGAGGGACAGGCCCTGACGCTGCTGGGCGGCGTGATCTCCGGCGCGATCAGCGCCGTGGCGAGCGTCATCCTGACGGCGGTGCTGGCCTACACGCACCGCCAGCTCGCCGGGCCTTCGGCTGGGACGATCTCGCAGACGTTCGAATAATGAGATTAAGGCCCGATGAGCTTGTCTCATCGGGCCTTTCAGAGATTTGGTATGAGAGGAAAGAGGGCGGTGCTGCTCAGGCAGCGTCGTCTTCGTCCTTCCAGCCCCAGTACATGAAGCAGGGCGGCACGTTGATCGGTTCGATCGCGTTGTCGATCCGCTTGAAGTGCTTGGCCATGAAAGTGCGCGCGCGCGGCGTGAACTGATAGACCAGGAACGCGCCGCCCTTGCGGATCACGCGATAGGTCGCCGCCGCGATCGCCGGGCCGACACCTTCGGGCAGGGTAGAGAAGGGCAGGCCCGACAGCACGTAATCTGCCTTTTCATGGCCATGGGCGCGCACGATCTCTTCCACGTCGGCAGCCGACCCGTTGACCGCGACGAAGCGGCTGTCGGTAATCGTGCGGCGCAGATATTCGATGAAGCGGGGGTTGGTGTCGATCACGATCAGCATCGCATCGCGCCGCATCCGGTCGAGCACCGGGCGGCAGAAGGTGCCGACGCCCGGGCCGTATTCGACGAAGAGCTTGCAATTGTCCCAGTCGACCCGGGACAGCATGCGATTGATCGTGAAGCGCGAGGACGGGACGATCGAGCCGACCATCACCGGATTGCGCAGGAAGCCTTCGAAGAAGACGCCCCAAGGCCCCAGGGTCTGTTTGATTTTCCGTTTGATCTTCTGGGGGAATGCCTCGCGGGCAAGCTCGGAACTGGTCATGCTGGCGAATGCTCTCGCGCTGTTATTGTGTCACGGAATTGCCATGCGGTGGCAGATTAGCTCAGCCATTGCAAGGCAGTGGGGGCAGCTAGTCCCGATAAACTATCGGAGCGTCACAGAATTTCGTGAACCTTTTCCAACGGACGGCACAGCCGCGCGCCTTTGCCGGTTTCCACCAGCGGGCGTTCGATCAGGATCGGCTCGGCCGCCATGGCCGCCAGCACGGTGGCATCGTCGGCGGTGGGCAACCCGCGTTCCTCGGCATCGGTGCCGCGCGTGCGCAGGCCCTGCTGCGGGGTGATGCCCGCGTCCTTGTAAAGCTGGGCGAGCTTTTCCGCGCTGGGCGGGGTCTTGAGATACTCGATCACTTCGACTTCCATGCCCGGCGTTTCTTCCAGGATGGCCAGCGTCTTGCGCGACGTGCCGCACTTGGGATTGTGCCAGATGGTGGCTTTCATGGCTGTTTCCTCATTGTCCTGATGATGTCTGTTGGGGGTCTGGCGCGGCCGGCGGCGGTGCCATGGCGGGCACGGCCTTGGCCGCATCCTCGCGGGTGATGCCGGGAGCGGGCGCGGCGCTGATCGTCTCTTCGCGGCGCGCGACGGCACCGGCGCGCTGGATCGCGCGGACCAGGCGGGGATAGACGCCGCAGCGGCACAGGTTCGGGATCGCCTGCTTGATCTCCGCCTCGCTGGGGTGGGCATTGCGCGCGAGCAGGGCCGCGCCGCTGATGACGATACCGGGCGTGCAATAGCCGCACTGGATCGCCTGTTCGGCAACCATGGCCTGCTGAACGGGGTGCGAACGGTCGTCCGAAAGGCCTTCGATGGTGACGACAATGCGCCCCTCGCACTCAGCCAGCGTGATGAGGCAGGATCGCAGGGCGGTGCCGTCGACCATGACCATGCAGGCCCCGCAATCGCCCACGCCGCAGCCATATTTGGTGCCCGTCAGATTGGCAGCATCGCGCAGTGCCCAGAGCAGGGGAGTCTGCGGGTCCATGTCGAATTCGACCGGGCGTTGGTTGACGGTCAGGCGCGGCATTCGCCCTCCCTTAGGCCCTCGCGCGCCGGACTGCCAGAGCCGTTGGAGACGGGAAGGGGCATTGCCTCCCCGTTACGCGGCCGGGCCGATGGTGAGGCGCACGGGTTCCAGTCCTTCCACCATGCCTTCCAGCACATCCCCGGGCGCAACCGCGCCCACGCCGGCGGGGGTGCCGGTATAGATGAGATCACCGGGGGCGAGGTGGTACATCTGCGAGAGATCGGCGATCAGTTCGGGCAGCGGCCAGATCATCTCGGCCAGCGAGGCGTCTTGCTTCATCGCGCCGTTCTGCGACAGTGTGATCCGCTGCGTGCCGATCGGGCCGAAGGCCGCGGCGCGCGTGATCGGGGCGATCACGGCTCCGTTCTCGAAGTCCTTGCCCGTGTCCCAGGGATAGCCCTTGGCCTTGGCGGCGTTCTGCAGGTCGCGCCGGGTCATGTCGAGGCCGCAGGCATAGCCCAGCACCACGTCCAGAGCGGCTTCGGGCGATACCCGAAATGCCGGGGCGCCGATCGCGGCGACGAGTTCCATCTCGTAGTGGCAATTGGCCGTGGCCGGCGGATAGGGGATCGTGGCGCCGCTGTGGCAGAGCGCGGCCGGGGCCTTGGTGAACCAGATCGGGGCTTCGCGGTCGACGGCATTGCCGAGTTCGCGGGCATGGGCTTCGTAATTGCGCCCCACGCAGAAAATGCGGCGAACGGGAAAGCGGGCATCCTCGCCGGTGACGGGGACCGACGGTGTTTCGGGCAGTGCGAACAGCAGGTTCACGCGGCGTATCTCCTTGCTAGCGCGGCGTGCATAGGCCGCCATGCCGCGCCGGGGAAGCGGTCTCTCTCGCCGCCGCGACGGCCCTTGCTCCTTCCCGCCAAGCGCCTACATTCACGAGCGTGACGGAAGAACACTATCTTTCCGGGAGAATCCTGCTGGCGATGCCCGGCATGTTCGACCCGCGCTTCGAACGCTCGGTCAACGTGATCTGTATGCATGACGAGCACGGTGCGTTTGGCATCGGCATCGGGCAGGAGCGTGAAGGCGTGCGATTCCACGAAGTGCTGGAGGAACTCGGGATCGATCCGGGGCGCGCGCCCGATTGTCCGGTGCTGCACGGCGGCCCGGTCGAGCCGGGGCGCGGCTTTATCCTCCATTCCACCGATTGGGGCGGGGCCGATACCATTATGGTCCAGCCGGTCTGCGCGCTGTCCGCCTCGATGGACATCCTGCGTGCCATTGCCGAGGGACGCGGCCCGAGCCGCTGGCTGATGGCGCTGGGCTACGCAGGCTGGGGCGCCGGGCAGCTGGAAGGCGAGATGCGCCACCACGGCTGGTACGCGGCGGACGGCCGCCCCGAGATCCTGTTCGACACGCCCGTCGATGCCCGCTGGAGCGCGACATGGCGGGCCGAGGGTATCGATCCGGCGCTGCTTTCCACCGAGACCGGCCGGGCCTGATCCGTCAGGAGCCGCCGGGCCGCTTCCTGCCCGCCAGCCGCGCGAGGTCTTCGGGCCGGTCCACGTCGAAATGGATGGCGGGGTCCGGGCAATCGTCAAACACCACGTCGCCGCGCGTGCGCAGCAGGCGTCCTGCGCCTTCGTCTCCGGTCAAGGTGGCGATATCGGCGAAGGCTCTCGCTGAAAGCAGGACTGGGTGGCCGGGACGGCCGCTGTGCCGCGGCAGGGCGGCATAGGCAGTGCCCAGCAGCCGCGCGAGCCGGGCGGCCTCTCCGTGCGGCACGGCGGGCATGTCGCCCAGGAAGACGAAGGCGCCATCCGCACCGCCGGCAGCCGCCATCCCGGTCTTGAGCGATTCCGCAAGGGCAGGGCTGTCGAGCCGCAGCACTTCGACCGGCGGGGCATCCGGCCATGTTCCGACATCAAGGCCGGGGCGGGCGACCACGATCACGCGGGAAACCGGCGCGGCGCGGGCAGCGCGGATCGCGTGGAACAGCAGGGGCTCGCCGTCCAGCGGCGCGCTGAGCTTGTCGCTGCCAAAGCGGGTGGCGTGGCCTGCCGCCAGCACGACGGCCGCGAAAGTCACGCCCGCTCGCTCGCCGGGTTGAGCGCCTGCATGATCTCGGCGAGAATGCCGGTCGCCACTTCCCAGGGCGACTTGCCGAGGCCGGTGATGCCGGGCGAGAGGTGCAGCCGCGCCAGTTCTTCCGGCGTGGCGCCCAGCGCTTCCAGGGCCGCCAGACGGCCCGATGCGCGCGATTTCGCGCCGATCATGCCGACATAGCCGGCCCCTCCGCGCAGCGCGGCGAGGCAGCCGCCGAGGTCATGCTCGTCCTCGTGCGTGGCGCCGAGATAGGCTGTCCAGCGATCGACGCCGAGGGTGGCCACGGCCTCGGCCGTGGCGCTGCGCAGATAGCGCGAAACGGGAAAGGGCGGCGGCGTTTCCGGACCCTGCGGGCGCACCAGAATGGTTTCGAAACGGGCCAGCGCGCCGAGCTGCGCGGCGGCCAGAGCACCCGGATCACCGCCCGAAACGATCAGGCGGCGCGGCGGATCGTAGCGGCGCACGATGCGGGCAGGATCGTCCTCGAACGCCAGCAGCGGGCCGGTTCCCGCGATGACCCGGGCGGCAAGGCCGTCGCTGTCCCACAGGCACACGTGCCGCTCGCGGGCATGGCGCAGCAGGTCGGCAACGGCGGTGCTGCCGGGATCGATGCGTTCCAGCAGGATGAACAGGGCTCCACCGCAGCGCAGGCGGATATCGATCCAGGGACTGCCCGTGCCGTAGTGCAGGCGGCGGGGCTTGCCGTCGGCCAGAACCTGCGCGGCATGGCTGGCGACATCGCCTTCGATGCAGTCGCCCGAGAAGTATCCGTTGGCGGCGATCGTGTCATCCGCACCGTGCGTGAACAGCATCTGCGCGCCGGGACCGCGCGGCGCACTGCCTTCGACTTCAAAGAGCGTCGCGAGCACGGCCGGCCGGCCGGCGGCGACAGCCTCGGCCAGAGCCGGGCGGACATCGTCCGCCCAGCCGAATGTCGGCCAATCACCGCTGCCGAGGGTTCCGGTCACGCAAACGCCTCCCCATGGCGCGGCGGCATCCCGGGACACTTCGGACAGGGGGAAGAATGATCCATCGCGTGTCGCAGCTATTGTACGGGCGGGCGCTTTTCAACCGCGTTGCCGGTCACTGGCACAATGACGAGGCGGTGCAGGATCGCGGCGACATCTTCGGTGTTGAGGGCGTTTTCCTGTCCCAGCCACCAGGCCAGGATGTCGAACGTCGAGCCGGTTCCGTGGACCACCCCGAGATCGGACGGAAGCCAGTCCGGCAGGGCGCGGGAATCTTCTGCAAGGGCGCGGGCCTGGCGGATGAATTCCTCGCGCACGATCGCCGCGGCGCCGCCTGTCAGAAGGGCTGACCACAGGCGCGAACGCTCCGAGACATAGTGGCACAGGGCCATGGCCGCTTCATAGCTGGCGGTTGCGTGCAGCACCGGCACGGTCATTGCGAGCAGACTGACGATTTCGTCGGCGGCGATGTCGTTCAGCAGCGCTTCCTTGTCCGGGTAGTGCCGGAAGAAAGTGGCATAGCCGGTTCCCGCACGCTGAGAGATCTCGCGGATGGTGAGCTGGTCGAACGCGCGTTCGTCGAGCAAGGCCAGCAGGGCGGCGTTGAGGGCTTTGCGCGAACGGATCTGCCGCGCGTCCGTCGGCATGGCGCGCTTTGTGGATGTCGGGGGGGGCTCCATGGGTGCCCCGTAACATCCCGTCTTATGAGTGTCGATTCCCGCTCAGAGTGATTTCGAGGCCGGTGCGATCAGGCTTCGCCAATACGGTCGGCAAAGAGCAGGCGCCCGCCGGACAAGTGCCATAGCGCTTCGTTGAAGTTTGCGTTGCTCATGGCGAAACAGCCTTCGCTGCGGCCGAGCTTGCCCCACTTGTCGATCATTGCCTGATCGACATACCAGGCCGGGTGCATCACGATCGCCCGCTCAAGCGCCAGCGAGTTGTCCGGGTCGAGCCCGACCAGCCGGATCGAGGTGCCGTATTTGCCCTTGTACCACTCGCAGGTGAGGAAGGCCCCGCGCGAAGTCGCTTCCGATCCGGGGAGGTTCGAGAAGCTCTGCAGCCAGCCGCTATGGGCGGGATCGGAGCCTCGCCCATGCGCGAGCAGGAAGGACCGGACCGTTCCCGCCTCAAGATTGGCGAAGTGCAGGCGCGGTTTCCAGGAAGGCTGGGCAAAGTCCGCCACGCCCACCAGATCGCCACGCCACACTTTGGCGCCGACCCGCTGTATCTGGCTGGCCGCAACATCGAGGATGCGGCGTTCGTATGCTGTCGCCGGGGACGCGCTCGCCGCGACGGCTACCGCATCTTCGGCCAGCGCCCGCCCGCCAAGGACCAGACCGGCACCGGCCGCCAATCCGCCCTTGATGACTGTCCTTCGTTGCAGCAAGCGATCCATGACTGCATAATTATCACAACCGGCACCGCCGGGCCAGCCGTCACGAAACAGTGACAGTCTCGGCCCAGCGTCACATCGTCGCGCTTCAGGCCACGATTTTCAGCGCTTTCCTCTGATGCTGGCGCATCCAGTCTTCGAGCACGGGGGCAATGTGCTTGCGCCACTTGCTGCCGTTGAAGATGCCATAGTGGCCCACGCCCTTGGCCATGTAGTATTTCTTGCTTTCTTCGGGGAGATTGTGGGCGAGATGCAGCGCGGCCTTGGTCTGGCCGATGCCCGAGATATCGTCCTTTTCCCCTTCGACAGCCAGCAGCGCAGTGTCGCGGATGGCGCCCAGGTCGATCACTTCGCCGCGATGGACAAACTCGCCATTGGGAAGCGAGTGGCGCTGGAAGACGTGCTCGACCGTCTGCAGGTAGAATTCGGCGGTGAGGTCGCAGACCGAGCGGTACTCGTCGTAGAACGCTTTGGTCGCGGCCGCGCTTTCCCCGTCGCCTTCGACGAGGTGCTTGTACATGCCGTAGTGGCTCATCATGTGGTTGCCCAGGTTCATCGCCATGAACCCGGTGAGCTGGAGGAAGCCCGGATAGACCCTGCGGCCCGATCCCGGGTAGGTCAGCGGCACAGTGGCGACCACGTTGTGTTCGAACCACGAAAGCGGCTGGTTCATGGCGACGTCGTTGACGCTGGTGGGCGCCTCGCGGGTGTCGATCGGGCCGCCCATCATGGTCAGCGAGGCCGGACGGCACGGATCTTCGTGCTTGCCCATGACGGCCGCTGCCGCGAAAGCCGGGACTGAGGGCTGGCACACCGCCAGCATGTGCGTGCCCGGCCCGATGTGCTGGAGGAACCCGATCAGATAGTCGATGTAGTCGTCGAGGTCGAATTGCCCGGCGTTCATCGGCACCATTTTCGCATCGGCCCAGTCGGTGATGTAGACCACGCTTGATTCGAGCATCCGCGCCACGGTTCCGCGCAGCAGGGTGGCGAAGTGGCCGCTCATGGGTGCGACGATCAGCAGCTTGGGGGCATTGGCGGGCAGGCCGTCGTGTTCGAAACGCAGCAGGTTGCCGAAGGGCCGGTGCATGACGATCGATTCGACCACATCGTGAGCCTTGCCGCCGACCACGACCTGCTCGATGTCGAATTCCGGCTTGCCGCGCGGCATCGTGGCATGGGCGAAAACGTCCAGGGCCGAGGCCAGAGACGAACCCAGGCCGAAATAACCCATTGGCAGGGAGGGATTCGTCAGTATTTCCGCACCGACGGAAGCCCAGGCAGCAGCACCGTTCAGCATGGTGCGCTGCAGTTCGTATGCATTGTAGAGCAAGATATTTCTCCTGACGGGACCCGTTGGCCGTGCAGTCTTATTGCCTTCCTATTTGGGCTTTCGGGGGCTTTTGCGCAATGCAGCAGTTCCGAATTGTCCGGGCCGTGGAGCCGGCCGGCAGGACCGGAAACCTGCAAGTCCTTCGGGTAACGGGCCTTTCCCTGAGCGGGTGGAAGCTGTAAGGGCGCGCGACATGGACGCCAACCCCGGCACGGCCGCACCGCCCCCAAGCGAAACCCCCGCCGCTCAGGCTTCTGCGCCGCGCAGCCGGAGTCTCGGCCCCCTGCGCATGGTCTGGGGGCAATTGTTCAATTACCCGAGCCGCGCGTTTGCCGCGCTTTGTGCGCTGGTCGTCACGGCGAGTTCGACGCTGGCGATTCCCTGGGGTTTCCGCCAGATCGTGGACAAGGGTTTTGCGCAAGGAGCGGACCCTTCGGCCATCGGCAAGTGGTTCCTGATCCTGCTGGCCATCGTCTGCGTGCTGGCGGCGGGCACGGCGACTCGTTTCTACATGGTGTCGTGGCTGGGCGAGCGGATCGTCGCGGACATTCGCCTGCGCGTGCAGCGCCACCTGCTGACCCTGTCACCGAGCTTCTTCGAGACCAACAGCCCCAAGGAAATCTCCTCGCGCATGACCGCCGATACCGCGATCATCGAGCAGATCGTGGGCTCCAGCGTGTCGATTGCCCTGCGCAATGCGATCATGGCAGTGGGCGGGACCATCTACCTGATCGTTCTGGCGCCTCTGCTGACGGCGGGGCTGCTGGGTACGATCGTGATCGTGCTGCCTCCGATCATCCTGTTCAGCCGGCGCCTGCGCGCGGTTTCGCGCAGCAGTCAGGACCGGGTGGCCGATATCGGGGCGATGACGTCCGAAGTGCTGGGCGCCCTGCGCGTGGTGCAGGCCTTCAATCAGGAAGCCCGCGAGTTCGAGCGCTTCACCGGCGCGGTCGAGCGCACGTTCGATACGGGCAAGCGCCGCATCACGATCCGCGCGATCATGACCGCCGTGATCATGTTCCTGATCTTCGGCTCGATCACCCTGCTGATGTGGCGCGGCGCGGTCGGCGTTGCGGAAGGGACGATCACCGGCGGCACGATCGCCGCTTTCGTGATTACCGGCGGTCTGGTGGCAGGCGCATTCAGCTCGCTGTCCGAAGTCTATGGCGATCTCGTGCGCGGGGCGGGTGCGGCCAGCCGTCTGGCCGAACTGCTGGACGAACGCCCGCTGATCTCGGCCCCCGCGCGTCCGCTGGTGCTGCCGGAGCCGGCCCGCGGCAAGATCGCGTTCGAGCGCGTGACCTTCCGCTATCCCTCGCGCCCCGATTCGGCGGCGCTGCACGAGTTCAGCCTGACCGTGGAGCCGGGTGAGACCGTCGCGATCGTCGGGCCGTCCGGCGCGGGCAAGTCGACCCTGTTCCAGCTTGCCGAGCGTTTCTACGATCCCCAGAGCGGCGTCATCAAGGTGGACGGGGTGCCGCTGACGTCGGCCGATCCGGCCGCCATCCGCCAGCGCATGGCGCTGGTGCCGCAGGAAGGTGTGCTGTTCGCCGCCAGCGCGCGTGACAACTTGCGCTATGGCAATTGGGCGGCGGATGATGCCGCGATCTGGGAAGCGGCGCGGGCGGCCAATGCCGAAAAGTTCCTGCAGGACTTGCCGCAGGGGCTCGACACTTTCCTGGGCGAGGATGGCCTGCGTCTTTCCGGCGGCCAGCGCCAGCGCATCGCCATTGCCCGCGCGCTGCTGCGCGATGCACCGATCCTGCTGCTCGACGAAGCGACCAGCGCGCTCGACGCCGAAAGCGAGCAGCTTGTCCAGCAGGCGCTGGAAACGCTGATGGCAAACCGCACTACCCTGGTCATCGCGCATCGTCTGGCCACGGTGCGCAAGGCGGACCGCATCATCGTCATGGAGAACGGCCGGATCGTCGAGCAGGGCAACCATGAAAGCCTTGCTGCCGCAGGCGGCCTCTACGCGCGTCTGGCCTCGCTGCAGTTCGACGAACAGCTGATATCGCTCGGCTAACGACATTTCCGGACTGGCGTTGCGCGATCCGGAAATTATGTTGCGCATTTATGACCGGCCGTCCGGGTCCGGTTTCTTAGGCCGTAAACTCATAAACGGCGCCGTCGAGGTTTGAGGCAAAATGGCTCAGCGCGAGGAGAGAAGGCGAA
>NZ_BCTX01000065.1 GCF_001590985.1 Novosphingobium naphthalenivorans NBRC 102051 | reverse complement strand
CCCGCTCGACGGCGGCGATCCGATCGTCGAGGCGGGCCGCCTGCCGGTCGAGCGCCCGGCGCCCGCGATCATCGACCGCGATCTGGTTTCGCAGCCGGTCGAGACCGGGGTCCTGGTGGTCGATGCCCTGTTCGCGCTGGGGCGCGGGCAGCGCGAACTGATCATCGGCGACCGTGCCACCGGCAAGACGTCGGTCGCGCTCGATGCGATCATCAACCAGAAGCACTCCGACGTGTTCTGCGTCTATGTCGCGGTGGGCCAGCGGGCGAGCGCGATCGACCGCGCGATCGAGGCGATGAAAGCCCACGGCGCGCCTGAACGCTGCATCTTCGTGGTCGCCTCGGCCGCCGAAGCGCCGGGGCTGCAATGGCTGGCGCCTTTCGCGGGCTTCACCATGGCCGAGTATTTCCGCGACAAGGGCCAGCACGCGCTGATCGTGATCGACGATCTCACCCGCCATGCGGCCACCCACCGCGAACTGGCGCTGCTCACCCGCGAGCCGCCGGGGCGCGAGGCCTATCCGGGCGATATCTTCTATCTCCACGCCCGCCTGCTTGAACGCGCCGCGCGGCTTTCGCCCGAGCTGGGCGGCGGATCGCTCACCGCGCTGCCGATCGCCGAGACCGATGCAGGCAACCTTTCGGCCTATATCCCCACCAACCTGATCTCGATCACCGACGGCCAGATCGTGCTCGACAGCCGCCTGTTCGCCGCCAACCAGCGGCCTGCGGTCGATGTCGGCCTCTCGGTCAGCCGTGTCGGCGGCAAGGCGCAGAAGCGGGCGCTGCGGCAGGTCTCGGGGCGGATCAGGCTCGATTATGCACAGTTCCTCGAACTGGAGATGTTCACCCGCCTGGGCGGTGTCTCCGACCCGCGCTTCAAGGCGACGCTGACGCGCGGCGAGCGCATCCGCGCGGTGCTCGCCCAGCCGCGTTTCAGCCCGATGCGGCAGGCCGATCAGGTGGCCCTGCTGGCCGCGCTCGATGCCGGCGTGCTCGATGCGATTCCGCCCGGCGCCATTGCCGCGCTGCGCCCCCGGCTGGGGCCTGCGCTCGACGGCGCGGCCAGCGATCTGGTCGCGGCCGTGGAGGCGAACCAGACGCTCGACGATGCCGCGCTGGAGCGGCTGGCGGGCGTGGTCCGCGCGCTTGCCGGAGGAGAGCATGGCTGAGCGGCTGAGCGATGTCGAAGCCCGCATCGACAGCGTTCGCCAGCTCTCCTCGGTGATCTCTGCCATGCGCGGCATCGCCGCCGTGCGCAGCAACGAGGCCAATGCGCGGCTGGCGGGCATCCGCGAATATGCCGATACCATCGGTAGCGCGATCGCCCAGGCGCTGGCGCTCTACTCCGATGACGGCGCGGGGCCCGGCGGCGGAGAGGGCGTGTCTGGCCGCGTGCTGGTGCTTGCACTCTGCGCTGAGCAGGGCTTCGTCGGCGCGTTCAACACCCATGTACTCGACGAAGTGCAGGCGCTCGCCGCGACTGTGGGGGCGGAGCGCATGGACCTGCTCATCACCGGTAGCCGCGGCGTCGGCGCGGCGCGCGAGCGCGGGCTGGAGCCGGTCGATTGCATGGCCATGGCGGGCCATGCCGATCAGCTTCCGGCGCTCGCCAACCGCTTGGCCGACCGCCTGTTCACCCGGCTGCAGGAAGGCACGGTCAGCCGCGTCGTGGTGGTCAGCGCCCGGCCCGACGACACGCATACCGCGCCTTACCGCGTGATCCCGCAGACGGTGATCCCCTTCGACTTCGCGCGCTTCCCGCCCGCAAATCTGGCGCAGCCGCCGCTGGTCCATCTGCCGGCGCCGCTGCTTTTGGCGCGGCTGACCGACGAATATGTCTTCGCCCAGCTCTGCGAGGCGGTGACTCTGTCCTACGCCGCCGAGAACGACGCCCGGATGCGCGCAATGATCGCCGCGCGCGAAAACGTCGCCCGCAAACTCGACGAACTGACCGCCACCTCACGCCGGTTGCGGCAGGAGCAGATCACCGAGGAGCTGATCGAGCTGGCGGGAGCAGTGCGGGCGTGAGGGGCGGGGTTAGTCGAAGCGATTCTCGACTGCATTGAAATGGCCTTCAACAGTCGTGCCTCTACCGTCGTCGTAAAGGTATAGTGTCACGGGACAGCGCTGCTGGCTCGCCCAGTTCACGGCCTCCTGTACAGTTATGCCTTCACGCTGATCATAGTCGATCACGGTGCTAGGCTCAGCCTTCGGCGCTTGATCGGCATCGGCAACACTGTTGTCGTGTTCGACGGCTTCGATGATGGCGTTGATCCGCTTCCAGCGAAATGGACGTGTGCGGCGATCAATGATGTTCCAGATCATGCTGCCTCATACAAGCTAGTAGGATGGAGCCGAAGCTTGCTTCTTTCGTCGCCCCCGCGAAGGCGGGGGCCCCGCTCCCTTTCTGTACGGCGTGCGGTGAGAAGCGGGATCCCCGCCTTCGCGGGGATGACGAGGAAGGGGGAAGCATTGGATGTAGCTGGCTAGAAAGCCTCCTGGTCCAGCTCCCGCAAGTCCAGCTCTGCGCACAGCGCCGCCCTTGCCGCCACCACATCGCGCCACAAGGCCGGGCTGGCGAGGTCCTCCACCGCAATCTCCTCCGGCCAGTACCGGCGCACCACCGCCTCGATCCGCTCCAGCTTCCCGGGCGTCGCGATGAAGCGCGGGTCGACGGTCGCGGGATCGGCCACCACGCGCAGGCGCAGGCAGGCGGGGCCGCCGCCATTGGCCATGGACTCGCGGAGGTCATGGACGAAGAGGTGGCGGATCGGGCCGTTGCCCGCGACGTGGGCCTGCAGCCACGCCCACACGGGGGCGTTCTCCTGCGCCTCGCCGGGGAGCACCAGCGCGGTCTCTCCGGAAGGCAATGTCACCAGCTGCGCGTTGAACAGGTAGGACCTGATCGCGTCCTCCAGGCTCACTGCACTGGCGGGCACTTCGACGATCTCCACTTCGGGCAGCTTCGCACGCAATTCGGCATAGAGCCCCTCGCGGTCCGCGAAGGCCAGTTCGTGGGCGAACAGCACCCGCTCGTTGGCAACGGCGACCACGTCGTTGTGAAAGGCCCCGGCGGCAATCGCCTCGGCCGATTGCTGCGCAAAGACCGTGCGCGCCGGGTCGAGGCCGTGGACGCGGGCGACGGCTTCGCTCGCCTCGCGGTGCTGGCGCGCGGGGAAGGGGCCGCCGCTCTCGCCATAGACGAAGACTTCGATCCCCGGCGCATCGTGGCTGGCGCAAAGCCGCATGTGGTTGGCCGCGCCTTCGTCGCCGAACGGGGCGGGAACCGGGGCGTGGACGGCGAAGTGGGCGGTGTCGGCAAAGGCCAGTCGCAGCTGCGCCAAGGTCTCGCGCCATTCGTGGCTGCGGTGCGGCATCGTCACCAGATTGGCGACCGTGAGGTGGCAGCGCCCGTCCACGCAATCCGCCGCGGGCGAGACGGTCGCGGCATTGGCCGCCCACATCGACGAGGCCGACAGCGCATTGGCGCGCAGCTGCGCCGAAGCCTCGGCGACAGTGGTGCCAAGCTGGCGCAGCCACCCCTCGTCCGGGCGGCGCTGCGGCAGGAAGAACCCTTGCGGCAAGCCCCGCTCCAGATTGGCGCGCATCTTCGCCAGCCCCTGCAACGCCGCATCGCGCGGGCGCGAGACTTTGCCGAAATTGCGCGTGGAGGCGAGATTGCCGAGGCTGAGCCCCGCGTAGTTGTGGCTGGGGCCGACAATGCCGTCAAAGTTGATTTCGGTGATCATGCGGGGGCTCTCAGGGGTGCGTTACAAGGTGACAGGTTGACACGGGTGACACGGTCCAGAGGGAAAGGTGTCACCTTGGGGCGGGAGTGTCACCTTACGGGGGCAATGTGTCACCTTGCGGTGCCGGGGCGTGGCGACGAGGGCGCGGACGGAGCTCATGACGGAGAGCCTACCGCAAGGTGGGGGCTGTAGGAAAGCGTTGGAGGGCTCGGTTACTCTTGCGTTTGCCCTACACAGCCCCAGCCGTCGCATTCTACGCTGAAACTGTCTTCCAACTGAAGATAGGTCATCGTCAGGTCTCGCATGGCTTCCTCGTCGGTCGTTTGGCTGCGGACCAGAAACAGCCATGGCTGGCCGTCTTCATCTGCTTCAATGAACTCCTCGACGCTGAATCCCCAGTTCGAACTGGCAGCCTCAAGGCGCCGTAGAGCGTCGATCGATCCTCTGAATGAAACGTCAACATCCCGGACGACGTGCGGTAGATCGCCATGTTCTCGGAGGCTTCGAATAACATCGAGGTCGGCAGCCCAAACCTCATCCCAACGTTCTGGCTCGATCGGTTTCATGATGTCTCCAGCGCGTCTGAACGTCTCTGAAGGTAGGGCATACCATATTGGCTAAGGCCCTAAAGAGTTATCTCTGCGATGTTGCGATAACCGCGTTCTGCGCGCCCTGATTCTGTCGAAAAATGGGATCGTCGCGTCACGCAGTCTGGGGCGGGGGCTGCGACAAGCTCAGCCTGAGCGGGGATGACGAAATGATGGGGGCGAACCGCAGGTTGAGCAAAGCGGCTCGAAAGCCCCCTCCTCTTCAGAGGAGGGGGTTGGGGGTGGTGGCGCGCAAGCGTCGCGCTTCGCCGCAGCACCACCCCGCTGCGACTAAGGCCTGCGGGGCAGGCCCAAGTCTCGCGCCCCTCCTCTGAAGAGGAGGGGGAACCGCCTTTACGCCGGGGCGTACGTCACCGTATCGCCCACGCCGATGCCCAGTAGCCCCGCCGCCTGCGCATCCAGCGTCACGCCGTCGCTGCTCTCGCGCACGCAGCCTAGGCAGGCGCGGAAACCGGCGAGGCGGCCGTGGGAGACGATGTGCGTCGCGCCTTCGTCCCCGCAAGGGACCAGCGCCGTCACCACGGCGTCCTTTGCCTCGCGGACGGTCTTGATGCGGTCGGTCTGGGCCATCATCGAGGGGCCGCCGTCGAAGATGTCGATGTAGTTCTGGAAGGCGAAGCCTTCGTTTTCCAGCATCCGCATCGCCGGGCGGCCGGAGAAGTGCGGCTGGCCCATCACTTGCCGCGCGCCTTCGGAGAGGAGCGCGGTATAGATCGGGTGTTTGGGCATGAGGTCGGCGATGAACTGGTTGCCGTGCTTGGCGTTGAACTCGTCGGCATCGCGAAAGCTCATGTCGAAGAAGCGCCCGGCAAGGCCGTCCCAGAACGGCGAGTTGCCTGCATCGTCGATCGCGCCGCGCAGTTCGGCGAGCGTGCGGTCGGCGAAGCGGCCGCGGTGGGCGCGGATGAACAGGTAGCGGCTGCGCGCCAGCAGCTTGCCGGTGCCCGCCGAACGCTCGGTGGGATCGAGGTAGAGCCCGCCCACTTCGCTCGATCCGTCGAGATCGGTGCACAGCGTCAGCATGTCGGCGCGGAAGGTGCGGTCCAGTTCCCTGGAATGCTGGGTGATGCGGCCGATGCGGTAGGAATAGAACGGCAGCTCGGTGCCGACTTGCGACATGATCTGGCAGGTGCCGCGCACTTTGCCGGTCTCGGTGTCCTCAAGGATGAAGACGAACAGATCGTTGCTGAGCGTGTCGTCCGGCCGGGCGAAAGCCATGGCGGCGCGGTGCAGCTTGTCCTTCAGGGTCGGCTTGTCGGGCGGCAGGTTGGTGAAGCCGCCGCCGGTGCCCTTGGCCATGCGGTAGAGCGCTTCGAGGTCCTTTTCGCGGGCGGTTCTGAGAAGAAACGTCATAGCGCGATACCTTGCCTGTCCAAACGGTGCATGACCAGAGCCGTCAGCCGCGCGCGGGCATCGAGCGAGCTGGCGAGAAGGAATTCGTCGGGGGAATGGATCGCCCCGCCGAGCGCGCCCATGGTGTCGAGCACCGGCACGCCGCAGGCGGCGATGTTGTTGCCGTCGCACACGCCGCCGGTGTCCTTCCAGTGCATCGCCTGGCCGAGATCGGCGGCGGCCTGCGAGACGAGGCCGTAAAGCGCTTCGGTTTCCGGCCCCACCGGCTTGGGCGGGCGCGAGACGCCGCCGGTGAGGTGGATCGAGACATCGTGCGCGGCTGCGACAGCGGCGATCGCCTCGTCGATCAGGGCGCGGGCCACGTCGGCGAGTTCGGGCGTGCGCGGGCGCAAGTTGAAGTGGAGAATGGCAAGGTCCGGCACGGTGTTGTTGGGCGCGCCGCCTTCGATCCGGGCGGGATTGACAGTCAGCCCCTCGCGCCGCCCGGCCGCCAGCCGCATGGCGAGGTCTCCTGCGGCGACAATGGCGTTGCGGCCGTCCTGCGGGTTGCGGCCCGCGTGGGCGGACTTGCCGTGGATCACGGCGGCATAGTTGCCCGAGCCGGGCCGGGCGCGGGCCATGGCGCCATCGGGCAGGGCGGGCTCGTAAGTCAGCGCCGCGATCTTGCCGCGCGCGAGCTCCGTGATCAGCGAGGCCGAGGAGAGCGAGCCGGTCTCCTCGTCGCTGTTGATGAGGACGTCGTAGCCGAGCGAGGGATTGCCCTGCTCGTAGGCGGCAAGGCCCGCCAGCATCAGCGAGAGGCCGCCTTTCATGTCGGCGGTGCCGGGGCCGTGCAGCCTATCCTCGTCGAGCCAGTCGCAAGTCTGGAAGGGGTGTTCCCTAGCATAGACCGTGTCCATGTGGCCGGTGAGGATCACCCGGCGATTGGCCTGCGGGCGCACCGACAGCACCAGATGGCGGCCATGAGCCAGGGCGCGCATGTGGCCTTCCCGGTCGACTTTCTCGACCGGAGCCGGTTCGGCCAGCCGCACTTCGCCGGGGAGTGCCGAGAAAGCCTCGGCCAGCTTTCCGGCCATCGCTGCCAGCCCGTCGAGATTGCCGGTGCCGCTGTTGATCGCGGCCCATTCCAGCGTGCGGGCGAGGATCGGCGCGCGCTCGACGGGGGCGAGCAGGTGCTGTTCTTCGGAGGTGAGGCTGGAGGTCATTGATGGATGCTTCCCAAACATTCGTCATTGCGAGCCCGCAGGGCGAAGCAATCCAGGGCGGTTTGCGCTCGCTCTGGATTGCCGCGCGGCCTGCGGCCGCTCGCAATGACGATAATCGAGATCATGCGCGCAGCTTGCCCGTCAGCGCGCCACTGTTGCCCGCCGCGCTTCCCGCCTCGAAGCTGGCGACGGGGTAGGCGCAGTAATCGGCGGCGTAGTAGGCGCTCGGGCGGTGGTTGCCGCTGTCGCCAAGGCCGCCGAAGGGCATCGATCCGGCCGCGCCCGTGGTCGGCCGGTTGCGGTTGACCACGCCGGCGCGGCATTCGCGGAGGAAGCGCTGCCACAGCGCGTCGTCGCCGCTGACAAGGCCCGCCGAGAGGCCGAAGCGGGTGTGGTTGGCCGCCGCCAGCGCCGCATCGAAATCGCCGACGCGGCGGACTTGCAGCACGGGGGCGAAGATCTCCTCGTCGGGCACGCCGACGCCGGTCACGTCGAGCAGGGCAGGCGTGACGAAAGCGCCGCTGCGGCCGTGGATGCCCTCGAACGGGCGGATGACTTTCGCGCCATGCGCGACAAGCCCGGCCACCCGGTCCTTGGCGGCGGCGGCGGCGGCATCGGAGATCAGCGGGCCGAAATAGGGCTCGGGCGTCTCGTCCCAGCCGCCGATGGCGAGCTTTCCGGCCAGATCGTCCACGGCGGCGACCAGCGCGGTGCCGAAGGTATTGTCCGGCACGATCAGCCGCCGGGCGCAGGAACAGCGCTGGCCGGTGGTGACGAAGGCGGACTGGACGACGATCGAGGCGGCCTCATCGACATTGCCGTCCCACGCGATGAGCGGGTTGTTGCCGCCGAGTTCCAGCGCGAGGATCACGTCCGGGCGGTCGGCGAAAATACGGCGGAAATGCGCGCCTGCACCGGCCGAGCCGGTGAACAGCAAGCCGTCGATATGGCCCGAGACCAGTGCCTCGCCGGTCTCGCGCGCGCCTTGCAGGATCTGGAACACGCCCTCGGGCAGGCCCGCTTCGGCCCAGCATTCGGCCATGGCGGCGCCAGTGGCAGGCGTCATCTCGCTGGGCTTGAATACCACCGTGTTGCCCGCGAGCAGGGCCGGGACGATGTGGCCGTTGGGCAAGTGGCCGGGGAAATTGAACGGGCCGAGCACAACCATCACGCCATGCGGCCGGTGGCGCAGAACCGCCTGTCCGAACGGCATCTCCGTGTGCTTTTCGCCCGCGCGTTCGGCCTGCGCGGTGATCGAGATGCCGACCTTGCCGATCATCGATCCCACTTCGGCCAGGCCTTCCCAGCGCGGCTTGCCGGTCTCGCGCGAGATCGTTTCGGCAAGGGCGTCCTTGCGTGATTCGAGCGCGGCCTTGAAGCGCAGCACGGCCTCCACGCGCGCTTCGACCGGCAGCGCGGCCCAGCCGGGGAAGGCCTTGCGGGCGCGCAGCAGCGCGGCGGTGACGGCGTCCTGACCGGCCGTTTCGCCTTCCCAGACGAGATCGCCAGTGGCGGGGTCGAAGGATTGCAGCATGGTTATCGTGTCCTTGCGCCGAAGCAGGAGAGAGTGGCCCGGACCATGACTTTGCGGCGGCACGCGGAAAGGCGCATCTGCAACCGGCCGGCGGCGAAAGCCATGACATCCTCGTTGTTCAATTATTACGCGTAGGTGGAACTTAAGAAGTTGGAGCGGGGAAGTCCATGCGCTGTCTGTCTATAGGCAGGATAACCTTTCGCGCACGCTGCGACGGCCCCCGCTGCGCTGCCCGGCAACGGGGAAGGCCTCTTGGCAAAAAGGCGAGATGGAAAGCCCGGTCCGTCGCAGCAGGCCGGGCCTGGAGCGCTTTACCCGTGCGCGCCGAACTCGTTCGCCAGGGCCGTGGTGATCCGCAGCGACAGGGCATAGGACCGCGCGATCGGATCAATGTAGTCCTTGTGGATCTGCGCATAGCCCGCTGCGCTGGAATCCGGATACTCGCTCGGCTCGTCGATGGCGAAATCGCTGATCGAGGGGAAGTGGACCGGGAAAGCGCGGCGCAGCTGGGCCAGGCCGTCCTCCACGCGCAGGCTGAAGAACATCTCCAGCACGTCGTCGCGGCTGATGTCGTTGGCGCGGCTGAAGGGC
Organism: Novosphingobium naphthalenivorans NBRC 102051; assembly: GCF_001590985.1. Classification (GTDB taxonomy): domain Bacteria; phylum Pseudomonadota; class Alphaproteobacteria; order Sphingomonadales; family Sphingomonadaceae; genus Novosphingobium; species Novosphingobium naphthalenivorans. The sequence goes on along the minus strand of NZ_BCTX01000065.1, from coordinate 20,854 downwards.
GGAACCATGACCGCGCGCAGGAACATGTGCTTGAACAGCGCGATGCGCAGCGACTGCAGCGCGCCGAGGTTGCGCCGGATGTGCTCGCGGTCCTTCGCGGGCGGCGCTTCGTCGGGGATCAGGTCGAGCAGCTTGTGCAGCTTCATCGCATCGACGCGCAGGCGCGAGGCGAGGCGGCGGAACACGCCGGTGCGATCGTCCTTGGTGAGGTATTCGGCCAGTTTCAGGCAGGCGTCCGAAATGTGCTGCTCATGCCCGCGATAGGGGCGGCTGGCCCAGTAGGCCGAATTGAACAGCTCGCCATAGGCCGCGACCGTCTTGATCGAGGCCAGCGCGTTCGCCGCGCGCACCAGCCGCACGAGCTGGCGTCCGCGTGCGGACTCGATCAGCATCTCGGCGATTTCCTCGCGGTTGCCGTCGGAGGCCGTGCCCATTCCGGCAATCACGTTCACCGGATAGCCGAGCTGCTGGAGGATCGCATTGTGCGGGATCGCGCGGATCTGGCGCAGGCTCATCGAGCGGTCGGCGGCAAGGTCCGACTGGCGGCGCGACTTGCGGCTGCCGGTATCGTTGAGCAGGCCCAGGCCGAAGGCGGTGATCGCCCGGCTGTAAGTCGTGCTTTCAAGGTGCTCGTGCTGAACCCGGCGGATCGCGCGGTAGAAGTCGAGGCTGAGGTCGGTGCGGCGGTAGAACACATCGGTCGGCGCGCGGGTGTCGGCGCCCCACAGCGGCTTTTCGGCCATGCGGGTGAGAATGGCGAGCGCCAGTTCGTCCGAACCGAACCACAAGTAGCCGTCGCCGCCCTGGAACGAGACTTCGGGTTCCAGCCGGATTCCGGCCCGCAGGAAGCGGCGGCGCGCCCAGGGCGGCATCTGCCACTCGAACCGGTCGTCGATGCTGGTCGGATGGCAGCCGCGGCCCATCGATTCGCCGCCGGTGTTGAAGATCAGCGCGGCCACATCGGTCAGGCCATTGACGGCCATGGCTTCGGCCAGGCGCCCGTGCAGGCGTTCGATCGCAAGCGCCGCCGGGATCTGGCCGACGAAGCGGCCGGCGTCGGAGAACCCGGTCTGGATCGAGACGCGCCCGCGCTTCTTGGCATAGTCGCGATAGGCCGGTTCTGAGAGCACCGCGTCGAGGAAGCGGCCGCCGTGTTCGAGCGCGCTCTCGGTCTCGAACAGGGGCGAGACGTCCACCTTGTCCTCGATCCCGAACATCTTGGCGAAATAGAGCGCGGCCAGAATCGTGGTCGGCTGCTCGCATTCCGCCACCAGCATCCGGATCGGGGCGTCGGCGTCGATGTGGCCGAGGATCTGCGCCATGGCGAGGAACTGGCGCACGGCCGTGCTGTTCTCGATCGCGAGCGCGGCGAAATTGGATTTGAGCGGCTTAACCTCGGCCAGCAGCTCGCGCATCTTCACCAGCGCGGCCTGGCTGGCGAGGCTGAGCTTGCCGGCCGGATCGATGCGGCGGCGGATCGCGTTCTGGAGCTGGGAGGAATTCACGCGGAAGTGAATCCAGCCCATGCCCAGGCCGTCCGCGCGCATGGCGGCGGCGGTGACAAGCAGCTTGCAGGCCACTTCCTGCCCGGCGTGACGGGCCTCTTCCTCCAGTTCGGCGATAATGCCGGACAGGCTCACCAGCTTGTCGGGATGGTCCGAGGTGAGCGCGTTGGCAGCCACCGAGAGAGCTTCGGGTTCCGACAGGTCCTTGCTGAAATTGGCAGCCATTTCCGCCGTATGCGCCGCTGCCCGGGCGAGCTTGGCGGCGACCTTGGGTTCCAGATCGGCAAGGCTTTCCGCATAGCCGGACAGGCGCTGCGCCTTTTCCTGCAGGCGGTAACGGATCGAGGTGGACCAGCCGATGTCGGTGCGGCCGTCCATGTCGTAGCCGACCCATGAGGCAAAGCGCACAGGCATCGGCTGCAGGCTTTTCCAGCGCTTGGGCCAGCGCGTGGCGGCGATGTCGAACAGGCGGGCGCAGATGCGGTCGCGCGCCTTCTGGCCATTGGCGATCGCGGCCGTGGCTTTTTCATGCTCGTAATCGAGCGTGATGGTGTCGCGTTCGGCCGGGGCGATGCAGACCGAGGCCTGGCTGTGATCGCCGGTCGAGGCGGAGCGGGCAACCGCTTCCGTCTGGGCGCTCGACAGCAGGAACGTGGGGTGCGCGGTAAACACGACATGCGCGGCGGGGCGCTGCCAGCGCACGGCGAAGGCGGTGAAATCCTCTTCGTCCGCGGCCGCGTCGAGCCGGGCGTCGTTCTCGGCGAGCGGGATGGTTTCGAGCACGCGATCGAGCCGGACAGCGCGGGCGCGCAGGCTCTCGCATTCCATCTCGGCGACAAGCGCTTCGATCTGGTCGAGGCTCATCTCCCCGTTTTCCAGCTTGCGCGACAATTCGATGCCGAGCTGGAAGACCGGGTTGTAGAGCGGCGTCTGCGCCGTGAGCTTGTGCAGTTCCTGCAGGCGGGCTTCGAGAGCCGCGACGGTGGTGAGCTCGGGGCCGGTCATCGCGCGAGCCCCGCCGCGGCGCGTGCGGTGGCTTCGATTTTCGCGACGTCCGGCGTGCCCTTGGGCACCATCCAGCTGCCGCCGACGCAGAGCACGGCATCGAGCGCGAGCCAGTCAGGGGCATTGTCCATGGTGACGCCGCCGGTCGGGCAGAACTTGGCTGCGGCCAGCGGGGCGGAGATTGCCTTGAGCGCCGGCGGGCCGCCCGCTGCCATGGCCGGGAAGAACTTCACCCGGTCGAACCCGAGTTCGAGGGCCAGCATCACGTCGGTGGCATTGGCGGTGCCGGGCAGGAAGGGGATGCCCGACTTCACGGCCGCTTCGCCCAGCGTGGGGGTGAGGCCGGGGGAGACGATGAACTCCGCGCCGGCATCGATCGATTTTGCCAGATCATCGGGCGTCAGCACCGTTCCCGCGCCGACCACGGCGCCGGGAACCTGCTTCATCACCTTGATCGCCTCGATCGCGCATTCGGTGCGCAGCGTCACTTCCAGCGCGGGAAGCCCGCCCGCGACCAGCGCTTCGGCAATGGGCAGGGCGTGCTCGATATCCTCGATCACCAGCACCGGAATGACCGGGGCGAGACGCATGACCTTTTCGACGGCGGCGGATGAGGTGGTCATTATTGCAGATGCTCCCTGGCGAAAGCGGCAGCCGCGCCGAACAGGCCGGGCTGCGGGTGAGTGATGAGCTTGACGGGAAGAGTGGCCATCATGCCGGCGAACCGGCCCTTGGCGCAGAACCTTTCGGAAAAGCCGGATTTCAGGATGGTTTCGCGGATACGGTAGCCGAGGCCCCCGGCAATCACGACGCCGGCGGCACCGTGGGCAAGGGCATAGTCGCCGGCGGCGGCGCCGAGCGAAAGGCAGAAGCGGTCGACAGCGGCCGAGGCCAGCGGGTCCTCGCCCGAAGTGCCGGCCGTCCAGATCTCGATATCGCTTTTCTCGACAATGGCCTTTTGCTCCATGGCCGCGAGCGTTGCGTAGATATCGGCGATCGCCGGGCCCGAGACGACGCGTTCCACCGAGACGCGGGTATGGCGCTTGCGCAGCCGGGCAAGGATGGCGTCCTCGATCAGGTCGAGCGGGGCGAAATCGATGTGGCCGCCTTCGGTGGCCTGCACATGGTAGCTGCCCCCTTCCGATATGGTGCGCCCGTCCCGCCAGAGATGGGCGACGCCAAGGCCAGTGCCGGGGCCGATCACGCTGATCGTGCCGCTGGCGGGCAGGGGAGCGCCCGGCGGGCCTGCCAGATCCAGGAACTCGTCCTCGGGCGCGCGGGCCACGGCATGGGCAACGGCGGCGAAGTCGTTGACGATGGTGTGGCGGGTGGCGCCCAGCTTCTCCTCGATCAGCGCGGGGCGGATGATCCAGGGATTGTTGGTGAACTTGATAACCTCACCGCCGACTGGCCCGGCGACGGACATCGCCACGGCCGGGGGCAGGGTGCCGCCGTTCATGTCCCGAAAGGCCTGCCAGGCGAGCTGGAAGCTGCCGTGGTCCTTGGTGTGCAGCGTTGCGGGTTCGCCCAGCGTGATGGTGCCGTCCGGCGCTACACTGGCCAGCGCAAAGCGCGCGTGGGTGCCGCCGATATCGACGGCCACGATGTCAGTCATGTCACTCTCCGATCGCCGGATCTGCCCGGTCTTTTCGATGGTGGCCGCGCTGCTCACAGCCCTGCCGCCTCCAGCATCGCCGAGCCGCCCTGTTCGGCGCCGCCCGCGCTCATGCGGAACATGGCGAACAGCTCGCGGCCCATGCCCATTGCGGCGGCGGGTGCCGGGGCGGGTTCGCGCGACGACAGGTCGGCCGTGGTCGAAAGCGAGCCGTCCTCGGCGGAAAGGCGCACCACGTCGCCGTCGCGCAGATAGGCGAGCGGGCCGGGCTTGCCGTCCTTGGCCAGCGCCTCGGGCGTGACGTGGATGGCGGCGGGAACCTTGCCCGAGGCGCCCGACATGCGCCCGTCGGTGACAAGCGCGACCTTGTGCCCACGATCCTGCAGCACGCCGAGTGGCGGGGTCAGCTTGTGCAGTTCGGGCATCCCGTTGGCGCGCGGCCCCTGGAAGCGCACGACGACGATCACGTCCTTGTCCAGTTCGCCCGCCTTGAACGCGGCGCTGACCGCTTCCTGGGTGTCGAACACCCGGCACGGCGCTTCGATCGTCCAGCGCTCCTTGTCGACCGCGCTGGTCTTGAAGGTGCCGCGCCCGAGGTTGCCCGAGACGAGCCGCATCCCGCCATCGGGCTGGAACGGATCGGAAACCGGGCGCAGCATCGTGTCGTCGCCGCTTTCGGCAGGCGCGGGGGTCCAGCCGAGGGCATCGTCCATCAGCACCGGCTCGCTGGCGTAGTCGCTCATGCCGCCTTCGGCGACGGTCAGGATATCGGCATGGGCAAGGCCGCTGCCCAGCAGTTCCTTCACCACCCAGGCCATGCCGCCCGCCGCGTGAAAGTGGTTCACGTCGCCCGAGCCATTGGGATAGACGCGGGTGATGAGCGGGATCACGGCGGAAAGCTCGTCGAAATCCTCCCAGTCGATGATGACGCCGGCGGCGCGTGCCATGGCGGGCAGGTGGATCGCGTGGTTGGTCGAGCCGCCGGTGGCGAGCAGGCCGATCACGGCGTTGACAATCGCTTTTTCGTCCACGACTTCGGCCATCGGGCGGTAGTCTTCGCCTTTCTTGGTCATGCCCGCGAGCCGGTGCACGGCCGAGCGGGTGAGCGCCTGGCGCAAGGGCGTGTTGGGCGGCACGAAAGCTGCGCCGGGCACGTGGAGGCCCATCATCTCCATCATCATCTGGTTGGAGTTCGCGGTGCCATAGAACGTGCAGGTGCCCGGCGCGTGGTAGCTGGCGCTTTCGCTGGCGAGCAGTTCCTCGCGGCCGACCTTGCCCTCGGCGTAGAGCTGGCGGGTCTTCTGCTTTTCCTTATTGGAAATGCCGCTGGGCATCGGGCCTGAGGGGATGAACACGGCGGGCAGGTGCCCGAAGCGCAGGGCGCCCATGACGAGGCCGGGCACGATCTTGTCGCAGATGCCCAGCAGCGCCATGCCGTCGAACATCGCGTGGCTGAGCGCGACGGCGGTGGAGAGGGCAATCGTGTCGCGGCTGAACAGCGACAGCTCCATGCCGTCGAAGCCTTGCGTCACCCCGTCGCACATCGCGGGCACGCCGCCGGCGACCTGGGCCGTCGCGCCCACTTCGCGGGCGAAGAGCTTCATCTGCTCGGGATAGCGGCCATAGGGCTGATGGGCGCTGAGCATGTCGTTGTAGGCGGTGACGATGCCCAGGTTGATGGCGCCGCCAGTCGCGATCGCGGCCTTGTCATCACCCGAGGCGGCAAAGCCGTGGGCGAGGTTGGAACACGACAGGAAGCTGCGGTCGGAATGGCGGTCCCGCTCGCGCGCGACCATGTCGAGATAGCCGGTGCGGCTGGGCTTCGAGCGCGCGATGATGCGATCGGTCACGCGCGCGACTACGGGGTTGAGAGGGCTCATGGGCTTCTCCTGATCTTTTATTTGCCCGGTCCGCGATACGGCGCGGAGACGCCGCTGGCGGGCGCCTTGTCTTCCGGGATCAATCCAAACTCTTTGCGCGGGAAGGCGGGGTTATTCGTGCCAGGTCACGCCGTCGCGCTCTGCAAGCGCAATGGCGGCCGACGGGCCCCAGCTTCCAGCCGTATAAGTCTTGGGTTCGAGCTGCTGTTCCTCCCAGCCGGCGCGGATCGCATCGATCCATTCCCACTGGGCTTCCACTTCGTCGCGGCGGACGAACAGGGTCTGGTCGCCCTCGATGAGGTCGAGCAGCAGGCGTTCGTAGGCGATGCGCCGCTGCGGCCCGGCAAAGGCGTCAGCCATCGAGATCTCCAGCGGGATCGCGCGCAGGGCGACGCCGTCGCGGTCAAGCCCCGGAACCTTGGCCATCAGCGAGAGGGTGATGTTCTCGCTCGGCTGGATGCCGATGACCAGCCGGTTGGGCGCCATCTTCGCGCTGCGGCCGGGGAAGATCGAGTGCGGCACCGGGCGGAACTGCACGATGATCTCGGTCGTCCGGCGCGGCAGGCGCTTGCCCGTGCGCAAGTAGAACGGCACACCCTGCCAGCGCCAGTTATCGATATGCGCCTTGATCGCGACGAAAGTCTCGGTGTCCGAATCCTTGCCCAGTTCATCGTCATAGCCGGGCACGGCCTGGCCGCCGATGGCGCCGGCGCGGTACTGGCCGGTGACAGTCTCGCCGGTCTTCACCGGGCGCAGCGAGCGCAGGACCTTGACCTTCTCGTCGCGCACGTTGGTCGCGTCGTAGGAAACCGGCGGTTCCATCGCCACCAGCGCGAGCAGCTGCAGCATGTGGTTCTGCACCATGTCGCGCAGCGCGCCGGAATCGTCGTAATAGCCGACGCGCGATTCCAGCCCGACGGTTTCGGACACGGTGATCTGCACATGATCGATGTGCGCGGCGTTCCACAGCGGCTCGAACATCAGGTTGGCAAAGCGCAGCGCCAGCAGGTTCTGGACGGTTTCCTTGCCCAGATAATGGTCGATCCGGTAGATCCGCTCTTCGGGGAAAGCGGCGGAAACGGCGTCGTTGATGACCTTGCTCGATGCCAGGTCGATGCCGAGGGGCTTTTCGAGGCCGATGCGCACGCGTTCCCCGGCCAGGCCGCTCTGGGCGAGGCCGCGGATCGTCGGTTCGAACAGGCTGGGCGCTGTCGACAGGAAGATCGAGAGGCCTTCCTGCGGCGTTCCGACCTTGCTTGCCAGTGCCTCGAAGCCTTCGGGCTGATTGGCGTCGAGCGGCTGATAGCGCAGCCGGTTGAGGAACGTGGCCATGCCGCCCCGGCGGTTGGCCGGCAGGAACTGTTCGAGCGATTCGCGCGCGAAGTTGCGGAAGCCCTGATCGTCGAGGTCGGACCGGGCGGTGGCAATGATCTCAATCTTGGGGTCGAGCAGCCCCTCGGCGTCAAGGGCGCAGAGGGAAGGCAGGAGCATCCTGCGGGAAAGATCGCCGGTGGCGCCGAAGAGGAGCAAGCGATCGGAAGTGAATTTCGTCACGAAAACCTTTCCATCGGGAAAGCCGCGCTCCTCCTCGCAGCTTTGTGAATGTGCGTACCGTCCGGACATGCCCTCCGGGTCGGCTCGCGGATGCAGCATAACCGGTGTCTCGGCGGTTGGCCAGCGGGCATGAGCATCCGTGACCCTGCTGTCATGCCGGAACCTCCGGATTTCCGCGCCGGATGCGTTTTATGAATTCGATTGCGTAATTACCATTGCCACCAGACTGTCTCTTTCAAATAGTAGGAGCGCGCTTTCGCACGCGGCTACAGCGTGGCGAGAGGATATGAAGAAGGGGAAATTGCGGCATGACCGTCGAGGGTGTTCACCTCCTCGAACAATTGCAGACGCCTGCGCTCGTTGTATCGCGCGGGCAGGTGCGGTTCGCCAATAGCGCAGCCCAGGGGCTGCTCGGTGCCCATATCGTAGGGCAGGACGTGCGTATCGCCATCCGCGATCCCAAGGCGGTGGCGGCGATTCTCAGCGACACGGGCGGCCTGGCGCAAGTGACCGGGCTTTCGACCGGGGGTTCGGTCTGGGAAGTGGATTGCCGGGTGCTGAGCCCCACCGAGCGGCTGGTCAGCCTCTATGACTTGTCCGAAAGGGTCAGCGTGGCCAAGTCCCATGCCGATTTCGTGGCCAATGCCAGCCATGAACTGCGCACGCCGCTCGCCAATGTGCTCGGCTATGTGGAAACGCTGATGAACCCGAAAGCGGGCGGGGACGAGACCGTGCGCAACCGTTTCCTCGGCACGATCCGCCACGAGGCGCAGCGGATGCAGGCGCTGATCGCGGACCTCATGTCCCTGTCGCGGATCGAGGCGGTCAAGCATGAGGTGCCGTCCGACCGGGTCGACCTCGTCGCGCTGGCGCATGAAGTGGCGGGCGAGTTCCGCAACGGCGGGCAGGTCGCAGTTACCGCCAATTGCGCCGATGCGGTCATTGCCGGGGACCGGGGGCAGCTTTCGCAAGTGCTGCGCAACCTGATCGACAACTCACGCAAATACGGCACGCCCGGCGGGACCGTGACGGTTTCCGTGGAAGCGGCGAAGACCGGCTGGGTGCTGGTTTCGGTCCGCGACGAGGGCGAGGGCATCCCGCCCGAGCACCTGCCGCGCGTCACCGAACGATTCTACCGCGCCGATACCAGCCGCAGCCGTGCGGCCGGGGGGACCGGCCTGGGGCTGTCGATCGTCAAGCACATCGTTGAGCGCCACCGCGGCCGTTTCGACATCGAAAGCCGGTCCGGTCAGGGCACCGTTGCTTCGATGATGCTGCCGCTTCGCGCCGAAGGCTGAGTGGTCTTAGGCGCGAACGCCGCTCAGAAGTCGAGTTCGAAGCGGGTGCCCAGCACGTGGGCATCGTAGCCGGCGCGCCCCGAGGGCAGCGCCTTGGCACCGTCGTATTGCAGCAGCGCGTAATTGAGGTTGAAGCGCAGGTACTGGATGGGAGACCAGATCAGGGCGGCGATATAGCCGTTCTGCTTGCCGCCGGAGATGTCCTTGTCGTCGAGATCGAGGTAGTCGTACCGGAAGTTGATCTGGATCGAGCCGATGCCGCCGCCGCCCAGCGGGCTGGCCGGGGCCTTGCCTGAAAAGATGCCCGCCTTGTACCCGCGCGAATCTCCCTTGGTGAGGAAGTAACCCAGTTCGGCATAGCCACCGCGAAACGTGACGGCGGGCAGCCCGGTGCGGCCGGCACGCAGCGCATGGACCTCGGCCGCGCCGTGCCAGCGCCCAGCGATGCCCGCCAGTTCGAGGCCGTAATGCGCTTCCTGATCCACCTGCATCGCGGGCGTACCGATCAGGCGCGTATTGGTGGAATGGGCATAGGGCCGCTGGCGGTACCGCGTCGTCCCGTCGGCGAGGCGGCCCATCCGGCGCCAGTGCGCCGATGCCCCGAAGTGGAGCTGGATGCCATCCATCTTCGGCGCATAGACGAGGCGCCCGTCGATTCCGTAGCTGTTGTTCTCGTCGCCGCCGGACGTGCCGTCGCTGTCGTTGGCCAGCGCGCCGATGTCGTCGGTGAAGATGCCCAGCTGGGCGAGCATGGCGCCGCGCTGGTATTGCGCGGAAAGGCCCAGCCTGCGTTCGAAGCCGAAGGCGTCGGTGAATGCGGCGCGCTCCATCACGCTGCCGGAGGTGTCACCGGTCAGTTCGTCGAGCGACTGGAAGGAATTGTGGTTACCCAGCGTGATCAGCCACGCATCCCTTTCATAGGTCACGAAAGTATCGACGAGATCGACGGTATTGTCGGAAAGTTCCAGTTCCAGCTTGTAGCCAAAGCCTGCGCCCAGACTGCCTTCGCCGCCGAGGCGGATGCGGCGCATCTCGTTCGAGAAGCCGAGGCCTTCGTCGGCGAAGCTCTTGGGGGCGGAGACGTAATTGGCGTCGGCCTGAATGCGGCCCTTCACCTTGAAAGCCTTGTCACCTTCGGTGAAGCGGGGCGACCCTTTCCAGCCGATTCTTGTCTCCGGCGGAGATGCGGCGGCGGCAGCTGGTGGGAGGGGAGCGGGCTGAGCCGCGGCGGCCGCGACGGGTGGCAGCGTTCCCGCGTTGTCCGGCGCGAGGCCAAGGGTGCGCTCGAGGCGTGCCAGCCGCGCGCGAAGCTCACGAATTTCGGCGCGCATGGCCTCCGCTTCCGCCTCCGGCACGCTTTGCGCGAATGCCGGGACGGGTTGCATCAGCGCTGCGGTAACGGCTGTCCCGGAAAGAGTTCGGTACATGAAAGACTACTCCGCAATCTGGCGTTGAACCCAAGAGCGGCGCGGCAAATATGTCGGCTAAATGACGGAAAAAAGACAGTCGCGGGATCGGCCTGTCCGTGATCCCTCCAGAGGCGGGGAGATGCCGCTCGGGGGACTCCCCGATAGCGTCATAATGCCCGGATACAGACATTCTGCGTTACTGAAGAGACATTCTTTGTTGTAATGGAGTGAGGTGAAACTGACGTATTTTCGCCGTTCCTTGACGTCAGAAACACTACGTCACAAAAGCGTAACATCATGGTCATAGAGGCGTCGCCGTTGTGTAACTGAACGTTCACGAAAGGACTTGGACGTGAAAAATATTTTGGGGCCGTCAGCGCTGGCTGTCGTTGTTTCGCTTGGCTGGGCCCTGCCGACACCGGCAAGCGCTGCGGATACCGCTTCGATCCAGCAGGAGCTCGCGGCGATGCGCGCGCAGATGCAGGCGATGGCGCAGCGAATCGATTCGCTTGAGGGCGAACTCGCAGCGGCGAAGGCCGAAGCCGCTTCAGCCACCCAGGTCGCTGAAAATGCAACGCAGGCCGCTGTCGCGGCCAAGGCCGCCGCTGAAAAGCCATCTCCGGTGAAGATCGCATTCAAGGGCGCGCCGCAGATCAGCACGGACGATGGCTGGAGCTTCAAGCCGCGCGGCCGCATGCAGCTGGATATCGGCAGCGTGGACGGGCCTTCGGGGCTGACGTCCTCACAGCAGGATCATCTGGGCACCAGCGTCGAGTTTCGCCGCATCTATCTGGGCTTCGATGGTTCGATGCCTGGCGGCTTCGGCTACCGCGTGGAAATCAACGTCGCCAACTCCGACGTGTCGATCAACGACATGTACATGACCTACAAGGCCGGGCGTAACGTTACCCTGACGCTGGGCAACCAGAAGCCCAACTGGGGCCTGGAGGAAATGACCTCCGACCTGTTCACCAGCTTCATGGAGCGCAACAGTTTCTCGCAGGCGTTCGGTTTCGAGCGCCGTGTCGGCCTCAATGCCGAATACACCGGCAAGACCCTGGTCGCGCAGCTGGGCGTCTTCTCCGACGATCCCAACACGCTGGGCAGCGACACGTACAAGTCGTGGAGCGTGGACGGCCGTCTGGTCGCCATGCCCAAGGTTGCGGGCGGCACGCTGCATCTGGGCGGCTCTGCGCATTTTCGCAAACTCAACGATGCGATCCCGACGGTCACCTATCAGGCACGCCCGTTCGTGCACACGACCGACCTGCGCTTCGTCAAGGCGGGCATTACCGATGCAACGGAAGAGCGCGGTCTCGGGCTTGAGGCGGCCTACATCCATGGCCGTTTCCACGCGACGGCGGAAAGCTTCTGGCAGACCGTCCGCCGCACCGGCTTCAAGGACCCGACGTTCAATGGCGGCTATGCGGAAGTGGGCTACATGCTGACTGACGATACGACCACTTACAAGAATGGCACCTATGACCGTATCAAGCCCAAGCACGGGCTGGATACCGGGGGTATCGGCGCGATCCAGGTGAACGCACGTTACGACTGGCTGGACCTGAACGGGGGGGGCATCATTGGCGGCCGCCAGCAGACGGCGGGCATTTCCGCGCTCTGGATTCCCACTGATTACGTCCGGTTCATCCTCAACTACGGCCACGTCTGGGTGAAGGACGCGCCGGTCACCGCCGATGGCGATGCCAGCTATGGCGCGGATGCCCTGGGCATGCGCGCGCAATTCGACTTCTAAATCAGATTCACGTCTGGATCTGCCGCAAGCGCGAGGCCGCCAAGGTCCGCCCCGCGCTTGCAACCCAATCCCCCTGCGCCTAAACGATGACGGCCTCCGGGACGAATCCCGGTGGCAAAGCGTGTCGTGCGTCGCAGCAGGAATTGGCCGAAATCCAAGCATTTTTCAGGAATTTCTGAGGGCGGCATACAATGTCACGTCTTCGTCATAGAAGTGTCATTGTATCCCAATAGGGGCGTCTCAGAATTAAGCCCAAGGGGTATCTCCATGCGTTCGACCAACACCATGATCTTTGCCGCCGTTTCCGCACTCGCGCTCAGCGCCTGTGGCGGTTCGGGCGGATCCGCTTCCGGCGCGCGCGATTACGTGACCGCCGTCGGTTCCTCGACCGTCTATCCGTTCGCGACCGCGGTTGCCGAGCAGTTCGCCAAGGACGGCCACAAGTCGCCGGTCATCGAATCGACCGGCACCGGTGCGGGCATGAAGCTGTTCTGTGCGGGCGTCGGCGCCCAGCACCCCGACATCGAAGACGCCTCGCGCCGCATGAAGAAGTCGGAATACGAGCTGTGCCAGAAGAACGGCGTGACCGAAGTCGTCGAAGTCCAGGTCGGCATCGACGGCATCGCCTTCGCGGAAGACAAGAAGGGCCCCGGCTTCGAGCTGACCCCGACCGACATCTACAAGGCGCTGGCGGCCAATCCGTTCGGCAAGCCCAACACCACCAAGACCTGGAAGGACGTGAACCCGTCGCTGCCGGCCGAACCGATCCTGGTTTACGGCCCGCCCTCGACCTCGGGCACGCGTGATGCGCTCAAGGAGCTCATCATGGAAGCCGGGTGCAAGACCGATCCGGCCATGGAAGCGCTCGCCAAGAGCGACAAGGAGAAGTTCGAGGCGACCTGCCACGACATCCGCGAGGATGGTCCTTATGTCGACGCGGGTGAGAACGATAACCTGATCGTTCAGAAGCTGTCGCAGAACCCCAAGGCGATCGGCATCTTCGGCTATTCCTACCTCGAAGAGAACATCAACACGCTGAACGGCATTCCGCTGTCGGGCGTGAAGCCGACCTACGATGCGATTGCCGACTTCAGCTATCCCGGCGCGCGTCCGCTCTACATCTACATCAAGAAGCAGCATCTCGGCCCGATCAAGGATCTCAAGGCCTATGCTGACGCCTGGACCAAGGCCTGGGGCCCGGACGGCTACCTCAAGCCCAAGGGCATGATCGTCGCCACCGACGAGGTGCGTCAGAAGAATGCTGAAATCATCGCCAACATGACGCCGCTCGACCCGAGCGTGCTGAAGTAAGGTCGGACCACAAGACCACGTAACAAGGGGCATCACGGCCAGTTATGATTCTTACAGGAGTACTCCTGGCCGTGATCGGCCTGGGCCTCGTCGGCTGGTTCGCCGCGCGGGGCCGGGCCCGGCTGCTCTATACCGGCCGGGGATCGATGCATTCGATGCCCAGCTACCACGGCTGGCACATGGCGCTGTGGATTCTCGTCCCGGCGCTGCTGGCCTGGGCGGCATGGTCGGCGATCATGCCGGGGCTCGTCGACGGGGCGGTCATGGCCGATCCCGCCGCGGCGCAGCTTCCCGAAGGGGACATGCACCGGGCGGCCGTCCTCGCGGATGCCCGCAATATCGCCGCCAATCCCGATGCCGTGGCGTTCGATCCGCTGTCGCAGGAACTCGCGGCGCCGATGCGCGCGGCGCAGACCCGCTTCGGCATGATCGGCGGCCTGCTGATCCTGATCGTCGCGCTGGCGGGCGGCGGCTATGGCTTTACCCGCGTTAGGGCAGGTTTCCCGGCCCGGACCCATGTCGAGCGTGCGATACTGGCGCTGCTGCTGATCGCCTCGCTGATGGCGATCCTGACGACGTTCGGCATTGTCGCCTCACTGCTGTTCGAGGCCGGGCTGTTCTTCAAGGACGTCTCGCCGATCGCGTTCCTCACCGGCACCCACTGGGCGCCGGGCAATGCGCGCGGCATTGATATCGACGGCAACTTCGGCGCCGTGCCGCTGTTCTGGGGCACGATCTACATCGGCGCGATCATTGCCATGGTGGTGGCGATCCCGCTCGGCCTGATGAGCGCGATCTACCTCACGCAATACGCCTCCAGCACGATCCGCAAGTGGGTGAAGCCGATCCTCGAGATCCTCGCGGGCATCCCCACCGTGGTCTATGGCTACTTCGCCGCGCTGACAGTGGCGCCGCTGATCCGCGACACGGCGGCTTCGCTGGGCGTCGCCAACCCCTCGACCGAGAGCGCGCTGGCCGCGGGCCTCGTCATGGGCGTGATGATCATTCCTTTCGTCTCCTCGATGGCCGACGATGCACTGGCCGCCGTGCCGCGCGCGATGAGCGACGGTTCGCTGGCGCTGGGCGCGACCCAGTCGGAAACGATCAAGAAGGTCCTGCTTCCCGCCGCGTTGCCCGGTATCGTTGCCGGTGTGATGCTGGCGATCAGCCGCGCGATCGGCGAGACCATGATCGTCGTCATGGCCGCCGGTGCCTCGGCGCGCCTTTCCGCCAATCCGCTCGCCTCGATGACCACGGTCACGTACCAGATCGTCCAGATGCTGACGGGCGACCAGGAGTTCAACAGCCCCAAGACCCTGTCCGCTTTCGCGCTCGGGCTGGTGCTGTTCATCGTCACTCTGATCCTCAACATCATCGCCCTGCGCGTCGTCAAACGGTTCCGCGAAGCTTATGAGTAACTCGACCTTCAGCTCGCCGGCCTTCGCGAAGCGGCTGGCCCAGCGTCACGCGGCGGAGCGCCGCTTCAAGCTGATCGGCCTTGGCGCGATCGTCATCAGCCTCGCCTTTCTGGCGCTGCTGCTGGTCATCATGATGCGCAATGGCCTGGGCGGCCTGAACTGGAATTTCCTTTCCGGCTCGGATTCGACCGATCCCCATATCGCCGGTATCTGGAGCGCGGCGAAAGGCTCGATCCTGACGATGCTGGTGACGCTGCTGCTCTCGTTCCCGATGGGCGTGCTGGCGGCGATCTACCTTGAGGAATTCGCCCCGCGTTCGCGCTGGATCGAACTGGTCGAAGTCTCGATCAACAATCTGGCGGCGGTGCCTTCTATCATTTTCGGTCTGCTGGGCCTGGCCGTCTTCATCAACACTTTCAACATGCCGCGCTCCTCGCCGCTGGTGGGCGGGTTGACGCTGGCGCTGATGACGATGCCGGTGATCGTGATTTCGGGCCGCAACGCGATCAAGGCCGTGCCGCCCTCGATCCGCGACGCTGCGCTCGCCGTGGGGGCCAGCAAGGTGCAGGCGGTGTTCCATCACGTGCTGCCGCTGGCACTGCCGGGCATCCTGACCGGCACCATCATCGGCATGGCCCGCGCGCTGGGCGAGACGGCACCGCTGCTGATGATCGGTATGCGCGCCTTCATCGTCACGCCGCCGGACGGGATCACCGCGCCCTCCAGCGTGCTGCCGATGCAGATCTTCCTGTGGTCTGACGAGATCGACAAGGCCTTCGTCCAGAACACTTCCGCCGCCATCATCGTCCTGCTGGTCTTCCTGCTGGTGATGAATGGCCTCGCGATCTACCTTCGAAACAAGTTCGAAGTGCGCTGGTAGGGACATGACCGAAACCAAGCTTACAGCCCGCAACGTCGACGTTTTCTACGGCCCCAAAAAGGCCATCGACAACGTTTCGATCGATATCGACAACGGCATCGTCACGGCTTTCATCGGCCCGTCGGGCTGCGGCAAGTCGACCTTCCTGCGCTCGCTCAACCGCATGAACGACACGATCGCCGGCGCCCGCGTGACCGGCGAGATCCTGCTCGATGGCGAGGATATCTACGCGCCCTCGATGGACCCGGTCGCCCTGCGCGCCCGTGTCGGCATGGTGTTCCAGAAGCCGAATCCGTTCCCGAAGTCGATCTACGAGAACATCGCCTATGGCCCGCGCATTCACGGCCTGGCCTCTTCCAAGGCGGAGATGGACGCGATCATCGAAAGCTCGCTGACCAAGGCGGGCCTGTGGGACGAAGTGAAGGACCGCCTGTCCGACGCCGGCACGGCGCTGTCGGGCGGCCAGCAGCAGCGCCTGTGCATTGCCCGCGCGATCGCCGTCAGCCCCGAAGTGATCCTGATGGACGAACCGTGCTCGGCGCTCGATCCGATCGCGACGGCCAAGATCGAGGAACTGATCGACGAGCTGAAGGAAAACTACGCGATCGTCATCGTCACGCACTCGATGCAGCAGGCGGCCCGCGTTTCCCAGCGCACGGCTTTTTTCCACCTTGGCAACCTTGTGGAGTATGGTGAGACGAGCGAAATCTTCACCAATCCGCGCGAAGAAAAGACCAAGGACTATATTACCGGCCGTTACGGCTGAGAAGGAACACGCCATGGTAGATCATACCGTCAAGGCATTCGATTCAGAGATCGGCCAGCTTCGCGGCCTCGTCGCCGAAATGGGCGGCCTTGCCGAAGTCGCCATCCGCGATGCCATCACCGCGCTCGTCCAGCATGACGAGGACCTGGCCAATCAGGTGGTCGCCGCCGATGCCAAGCTCGACGCGCTGGAAGCCGAAGTGGACCGCCTTGCCGTCCGCACTATCGCCCTGCGTGCGCCGATGGCCGACGACTTGCGCGACGTCATCGCCGCGCTCAAAATCTCCGGCGTGATCGAGCGCATCGGCGATTATGCCAAGAACATCGCCAAGCGCGTCTCCGCGCTGGAAGGGCGCTACAAGATCGAGCCGGTCACGCTGGTGCCGATGATGGCCGAGATTGCCGAGAGCATGGTGCGCGATGTCCTCAACGCCTATGGTTCGCGCGATGCGGCGCTGGCGGTTGAGGTCATCCGCCGCGACCAGAAGCTGGACCAGTTCTACAACACGCTGTTCCGCTCGCTGCTGACGCACATGATGGAAAATCCGGCGACGATCACCAGCGCCGCGCAGCTGCTCTTCATCGCCCGCAATCTGGAACGCATCGGCGACCATGCGACCAATGTGGCCGAGATGGTCTATTATGCCGCCACCGGGGAATACTGCACCGAGCGCGACAGCCAGACCGACGATACGGGATTGAGCGCATGAACCCGACCGTTCTTGTCGTCGAGGACGACACGGCCCTGTGCGAACTGTTGACCTGGAACCTCAGCGCCGAAGGCTATGAGGTGCGCTCCACCGCCGATGGCGAGGAAGCGCTGCTGATGGTGCGCGAGCAGACGCCCGATGCCATCGTGCTCGACTGGATGATCGAGCAGGTGCCGGGCATCGAGGTCTGCCGCCAGCTGCGCAAGGACAAGGAAACCGCGCAGGTTCCGATCATCATGCTGACCGCGCGCGGTGAGGAAGAGGATATGATCCGCGGCCTCAAGACCGGCGCGGACGACTATGTGACCAAGCCGTTCTCGCCCCGCGAACTGATGGCCCGGATCGAGGCGCTGCTGCGCCGCGCACGGCCTTCGCTGGCAGGCTCGGTGCTGCAGTGGGGCGACATCGAGCTCGACGCCACCAGCCACCGCGTGCGCCGGGGCGGTGAGCCGCTGCACCTTGGCCCCACCGAGTTCCGCCTGCTGCGCTATTTCATGGAGCGCCCGAACCGCGTCGTCTCGCGCCAGCAGATCCTCGACGGGGTCTGGGGCATGGATTCGGACATCGACGAGCGCACTGTGGACGTTCACATCCGCCGCCTGCGCAAGGCGATCAACCGGAATGGCGACACCGATCCGATCCGCACCGTGCGCGCGGCCGGATATGCGATGGATGTGAACTGAGGCAGACGGGGCGGTCTGCGCTGACCCGATAGCGAGTCTTCCACCACCGTTCGTGTCGAGCCCTTCGACGCGCTCGGGATGAACTTCGGCCCTGTGGGCCGAAGTCGAGACACGTTGGCGCGGGGCTCTCGTGTCTCGACTTCGCTCGACACGAACGGTGAGGGGGGCATTGACCGTCGGCCAACGCTGGGGGCAGTTCCCTAGGCGGCGCTCTTCAGTGTCGCGTCCTGCCCGTTCACTGCCGCCGCGATAGCGCACAGGAACTGGTCGGTCGCACGTTCCCAGGAATAGAGCGCGCCCATGGCGGCGGCATGACCCCGTTCGACTTGCAGGGCGCCCGAGATCGCCCGTTCTAGGCTTTCGTCGATGGCTCCGCCGGGATGGTCCAGCCGGGTTTCGACGCCGCGGCCGTCAGCGCCGAGGATGTCGATCGGGCCTGTCACCGGATAGGCGGCGACCGGTGTGCCGCAGGCCAGCGCTTCGATCACGACGAGGCCGAAAGTATCGGTCAGGCTGGGGAATACGAAACAGTCGGCAGCGCGGTAGGCCGAGGCCAGTTCCTCGCCCGCGAGCGCGCCGAGGAACAGCACGCCGGGATAGCGCCGCTTCAGGCTTTCGAGGGCCGGACCGTCCCCCACCACCACCTTGCTGCCGGCGACATCGGCCGAAAGGAACGCTTCCAGGTTCTTTTCCGGCGCGACGCGGCCGACGTTGAGCAGGACCGGACCGGGCAGGGCGGTCATGGCCGGGTGGCGGGCGCCGTCCGGCTTGAACTGGGCCTGGTCTATGCCCCGGCTCCATGGCCGCGTGTGACCGATGCCGCGCCCGGCCAGTTCGTCGGCCAGGCTGCGGGTGGAGACCAGCACCGCGCTGCTCGGCGCGTGGAAGCGCTGCAGGATCGGCCAGAAATATTCGGCGGAAAGGCCGGTGCGCACCGCGGCATATTCGGGAAAGCGGGTGTGAAACGCCGAAGTGAAAGGCACCCCGCGCGACAGGCACCAGCCGCGCGCGGCCCAGCCGATCGGGCCTTCGGTGGCGATATGGACGATTTCGGGCGCGGCCCGGTCCAGCATTCGGCGCACGCCGAAGCGGGGCGCCATGGCCAGCCGGATCGAGGCATAGCCGGGCATCGGCACGGTCAGGAACCGGTCGGGCGTGATCGTCTCGACGTCGTGTCCGCGCGCGCGCAGTTCATCGAGCGTGGCGGAAAGCGAGCGGACGACGCCATTGACCTGGGGCAGCCAAGCGTCGGTCGCCAGCGCCAGTTTCACGCGCCGGCCTCGGCGGCCTGGGCAGCGGCGCCCATTTCGCTGTGTGTCATGTCGCTGGCATGGCCGCCGGTTTCGGCGACCCAGTCGATAATGGCGATCTGCCCTTCGAAATCTTCGGCAAGCGCGGTGCAGCTTTCCACCCAGTCGCCGTCGTTGTAATAAGTGATGCCGCCGAACTGGCGGATTTCGGCGCAATGAATGTGGCCGCAGACCACCCCGTCGAACCCGCGGCTGACGGCTTCGGAAGCGACGGCTTCCTCGTAGCTGCACACGTACTGGACGGCGTTCTTGACCTTCTTCTTCATGTAGGCCGAAAGCGACCAGTACGGCATTTTCAGCCGGCGGCGCACGGCGTTGAACGCGATGTTGGTGCGCAGCAGCATCGAGTAGGCCTTGTCGCCCAGGAAGGCGAGCCACTTGTGGTAGAGCACGACGCCGTCGAATGCATCGCCGTGCGTGACCAGCAGCTTGCGGCCATCGATCGTTTCGTGAACCGCTTCGAGGGCAAGTTCGACGCCGCCGAAAGTCAGGCCGGCATAGTCGCGCAGGATCTCGTCATGGTTGCCGGCGATGAACACCACGCGGGTGCCGCGGTGCGCCATCTTGAGGATACGGCGGACCACTTCGTTGTGGGCATCGGGCCAGTACCAGCCCTTGCGCAGGCGCCAGCCGTCGACGATGTCGCCGACGAGATAGAGCGTCTCGCACTGCACCGAGCGCAGGAAATCGACCAGCAGCGCCGCATTGCAGCCGCGCGTGCCGAGGTGAATGTCGGAAATCCAGATCGTGCGGTACTTGCGCTTAGGGCGGAAGCCCTTGGGATCGGGAAGGTCGAGCCAGGCCGGAATGCCGGTCGCCGGCCGGGTGTACTGATCGAGAAGAGTATCCACGTCGGTTCGCATCGCTCGGTTGCCCCCGGTTGCTAGCGATCCGTTCCATGGCAGAGCGCCGTTGCGCCGCCGTGACGTTTGCGGGTCAGTTCCATGACAATCCACATGGATCGCCGCCTGTTCGATGTTGTTGGAGGTTTTCACACTCCCGTCACTGATGCGTCACCCGTTCGTCATAATCGGCGGGCAGACAGCCGCGGTGTTAACCGGGCAGGGGCGATGCGGCGGATCGATATATTGCTGGCGAGTGAGCTTTCCGGGGGCCTTGCGGCTTTCCGGCACGATGAATTCGACGTCGTTCTGCATCGCTGGACGGATTTCGCCGAACTCCCTCTGATCGAAGGGGCGCTCTGGATCTTCATCGACTGGGTTCTGCCCGAGATGTCGGGGCTGGAACTGTGCCGGCGTCTGCGCGCAGATCCGCTGACGGCTCATGCCCATGTCACCATGGTGCTGGAAGAAGACAATCTGGAAGACCGCAAGCGCGCGCTGCGCATGGGGGCGGACGACTACATGGTCGGCCCGCTCACCCGCACGGCCTTGCTCGACCGGGTGCTGGGCGCCAATATCGGCGATCAGGACAATGCCGGAATCCGCATTGTCGCGCAGGGGGACCTGACGGTCGATGTTGCGGCCTTCCAGGCGCGCTGGCAGGGCAAGGCGATTCCGCTGATGCCCAACGAACTGCGCCTGCTGCGCTATTTCATCGAGCATCCGGGCCGCGTGTTCAGCCGGGGCCAGCTTATCGCCGCGCTTGGCAAGCAGGAACCGCCGGTGGACGAACGCACGGTGGACGTGTGGATCGGCCGCCTGCGGCGCGCGCTGAAAAGCGCGGGCGCCGGCAATCCGCTGCGCACGGTGCGCTCGCTGGGGTATGTCTTCGATACGCCCTAGGGCCAATCGA
>NZ_BCTX01000064.1 GCF_001590985.1 Novosphingobium naphthalenivorans NBRC 102051 | reverse complement strand
CGCTGCGCTCCGGGTCCCGGAAAACCACCATTCTCGGCGCGCCCTGACCTGAATGGCAATCGGCCTTAGAGTGAGGGCCTGACAGCGGTCAGGCTGCGTTCAGCACTGCACACTAGGGTGCCCGCAAGGGTGAGGTTTTCCGTGAGGAGAAATGGCCGTGAAGAAATTGACCGCAGCACTCGTCTCAGCCCTTGTCGCCGGAGCCGCCCTGTCCGGCGCCCCCGCCGTCGCCGCCAAGTCCAAGCCGAAGCTGACCGGTGAGGAAAAGCTCGCCAAGATGCTGGAAGGCCGCGAAGCCGGAAAGCCGGTGAACTGCATCACCCTTTCGCAGGTTTCGCAGACCACCGTGATCGACAAGACGGCGATCGTCTATCAGGTTGGCTCGACGCTCTACGTCAACCGCCCGACCAATGCCGACCTGCTCGACAACGACGACATTCTGGTGACTCGCCTCTGGGGTTCGCAGCTGTGCAGCGTGGACACCGTGCAACTGCATGACCGCATGGCCGGCCACATGTGGAGCGGCTTTGTCGGCCTGCGCGAGTTCGTGCCCTACAAGAGGGTCAAGAAGTAAGCCCTGCCCCCCTGAAGCGGAAGTTGGCATCCCAATTCCACGTCATCCCCGCGAAGGCGGGGATCCCGCTTCTGGCAGCGTAACTTAAGGAAGATCAGCGGGGCCGGCGGCGAGTTGTCTCACGGCCGCGCTCTGCAAAGGGGCTTCCGGATTACTTATACCAAGGCGCTGAGATGCTGACGCATCACGCCTTGAAAATGCTCAAGCGCCGCACGGGCTTGACCAAAGCGCGATGAGTCAAGCTCAGCGCGCTTTGGTATTACTGGCCAAGCTGGCCGCGAATGGCACCGGCCGGATATTCGCTGTTGTGGACGTTGATGTAGTACCCGGAAAACCCGTCCTTCATCGCATCGGCCACCCATTCGGGCGCATCGACGCAACCCTTGAACCCGCCATCCTCGCTCTTGACCAGCGGGAGCACCGGCGGCCCGTTCTCGCCCCTCGCCCCCTTGTGAATGTGCGCCGCAGTGGCATCGGCGAGATCGGTGAGCGCTGTCACGCTGTAGCAAAGCTTGCCTCCGGACACCGTCACTTCCGCCATGGCCGAAGCATCGGGATCCCCTTCATCGACTTCCTGCGCGCCGGACAGCGCGGCGTGATACGTCGCCATGTCGGCGGCCAGGGCTTGCGGGGCAATGGCGATCATGGGCACGGCCGTGCCTGCAAGGGCAGCCAGGATAGCAAGGCGTTTCATGGGCTCTCTCCGGATTCGTTTGGGATTTTCCGGGCCATGCTAGGGCAATGCGGCGAACGTGTCAGGCCCGCCCGTCCAGCCGCCGCCCGATCGTCACGACATCCTGCACCTCATAGCCCAGCGCATCGTAGAACCCGCGCGCCTGCGCATTGTCGCCGCGCACCATGAGCTGGATCTTGGGGCATCCGCGCGCCAGCAGCCATTGCTCGCTCGCCGCCATCAACGCACGCCCGGCACCCTTGCCCCGCCGCGCCGGATCGACGCCGAGATAATAGACCCAGCCGCGATGGCCATCGAAGCCGACCATGACGGCGCCGCACAAGGCGCCGTCATCGCGTGCCAGCAGGATATCGGAAGCAGGCCCGCCCAGCGCCAGATCGAAATCGGCGCGCGGATCGTTCCAGGGCCGCGTCAGCCCGGCAGCCCGCCACAGCGCAACGACCGCCTCGCGATCCCCGGCCCGGGCCGGTTCGACGCTTATTCCCACTCGATTGCCCCTATTATCATAATATCTTGTTTTATAATGAAAAAATATCTCTCATCATTACGCATCGCCTGCAACACTGTCAAAATCAGCGCGCCATTGCCGGCAAAGTGGCTGAATCTGAGGGATACGTACCTCTTCCTCGGGTGGAACGGCTACATCTTCTCCATGCGAAATCCGCTTGGCGCGATGCTGGTCAGTCGGCGAAATTCGCGGCTGAAATGGAAGGGATCAGGATAACCGCAGTACAAGGCAACGGCAGCAACGGGCATGTCCGTTCCGCTGAGAAGCTGTTTTGCCAGATCGATCCGTTCATGCCGCACCCAGTCAAGCGGCGTCATGCCCACATGGCGCCTGAATTGCCGGAAGAGCTGCGATGCGCTGACTTGCGCGATATCCGCGAGATCGTCCACCGACCATCTGCGCGCGGGATCCGTCCGGACCGCCTGCATGACCGCAGCCAGCCGGCTCGGTAAATTTCGCCCGGCCATCGTATCGGCACAGGCCCCGGCGATAATGGCGATGAGCTGGGCCGCAATCGCGTTGCAGGCGCTGCCGATTGCCGGTGATTTTCCGCGGATCAATTCCACCACCCGGTGAAAGTGCGCCTCGGCCGCGACGGTCTCCTGCGAGGTGAACACGGGATTGGAAGCGACTCTCAGGCGGGCAAACACCATGTCGAGCCCGTGTCCCTCCAGCCCCATCCAGAGGTAGCTCCAGGACTCTGCTTCCGGGTGACAGGCGTGCTGGTAGCTTTGGGAAGTATCGACCCATGCGATCGATCCGGCATGTGCCGCCGCCGATACCCGCCCCATGCGAACCATGCCCGCGCCACTGTAGGTGTAAACAAGCGTGTGATGATTGAAACGCGCGCCGATGGGCGCGTGACTGCGGTCGCAGGAGCGTTGTCCGGCCACGTGAAGCCGATAGGGAAAGACGCGGGAAAGATGGTCCGGCGTGTTGAAATGGATCGTGCTTTGCAAAGCCGGATAGACGGTGGCGATCATGGCGCAGATTGCCGGAATGCCGTGGATGACATGCTGCAAGTCTTCTCCAGCTTCACGCGATTCTGATCCATTCCCAATTCTTCCCGGCGCTATATTTTCGCGCTGCATCCGCATGGATCCCCGGCGTGAGGGACCGTTCGCGCGATCGTTTACGGAGTAGTGCCAAGCCGTGTTCCAGCATGATTTCGATCCGCTCTCGGACGCATTCGCGCGTGATCCCTATTCGGTTTACAGGGAACTCAGGGCTTGCGACGGGCCCGTCTATCATCCCCGCCTCCATATCTGGCTCTTGTCCCGTTTCAGCGATGTGTCCGCGGCGGCCGTCAATTCGAACTGCGTGCGATCGCTCGAAGCGGCCTTCCCGGCAGAGGAAGTTGCGCGACGGAAGATCGCGCAGAACTGGCATGACATGCCCAATCATGCGCGCTTCGTGCAAAGGAGTTTGCTCGATTCCGACGGTCCAGCACACGACCGTCTGCGCAAGCAGGCTTTCCGCGCGTTCACTCCTGCGCTGATCGCCAGACAACGCGAAGCGATCGAGCGTTTTGTCGATCACCTCATCGACGGCCTGCTTGCGCGCGGCACGATCGATTTCATCGCAGATTTCGCCTGCCACGTGCCGGGGCGGGTCATCGGCCGGGTCCTTGGCGTGCCCGACGAGGTGTCCGCCCAGCTTCGGATCTGGTCCGAAAACATCGTGCAGTTCTTCGACGTCGGCCGCAGCACGGAGCACAAGCAATTGGCCGAAGCCGCCACGACCGAATTCCACGCCTACCTGACCGGCCTGATCGCCGAGCGCGAAGCTGTTCCCCGGGACGACCTGATCAGCGATCTCATCGGCAGGCGCAATGCCGGCATGATGAGCGAGGACGAGCTGATCTCTCTGTGCATGCTGATCCTCATGGCCGGCCATGGATCGACGATCGACGTGCTCGGCAGCGGCATGCATGCGCTCTTGCGGTTTCCGGAAGCGATGATGGCGCTCCGCGAAAACCCTGCGCTGATCGCGCCGGCCATCCAGGAAATGTTCCGCTTTGAATCGCCCCTGCCCTTCTTTCACCGTTACCTGACGGAAGACACCGTCATCGCCGGAAAGACCCTGCCCAAAGGGGCAACGATCGGCCTTCTGTATGGTGCGGCCAATCGCGATCCGCTGCAGTTCACGCAGGCCGATCGCTTCGACGTGCAGCGCGCCGGGAACCGCCATCTGGCCTTCGGTTCCGGCCCGCACGTCTGCCTTGGCAATCATCTTGCGCGGCTGGACATGGAAATCATTTTCACCACACTCCTGCAGCGGACGCGAGCGATCGAACTGGCCGGGGAGGAACCTGCCTACAAACGAGGCCTTGCCGTGCGCGGTCCGGTATCGCTGAACGTGACACTGGCCCCTGCCTAGCCTCCCCTGCCTAGCCTCCCCTGCCTAGCCTTCCTTGCCGCGCCCGCTCAGTTCGCGCAGGCGTTCGGCCAGATAGGAACCCGCGGTGTAGCGCTCAGACAAGACGACTTCCGGCCGGGGCTGAAGGAACAGCGGAAGCGAGATCCGCGACATCCGGGCAGCCTCGCCGGACGGATTGACGACCCGGTGCGTCGTCGACCGGAAGTACCCGCCCGACGCTTCCTGGAGCATGTCCCCGACATTGACGACGAGCGCACCGAAATCGCACGGCACGTCCATCCAGTTGCCATCCCCGGCAAGCAGCTGGAGCCCGCTCTGGTTCGAGGCCGGCAGCAAGGTGATCAGGTTGATGTCCTCGTGCGCGGCCGCACGCACCGCGCCATGTTCCTCGCCTCCCGTCAGCGGCGGATAGCGCAGCACCCGCAGAAGCGAGGACGGGCTGTCCGCGATCATTGCCCCCAACGGCATCGAGAAACGCGCTCGCACGTCAGCCGGCGTCTGGTCCTCGATCCAGCCGAGCAATTCGCCTGCGACCACGGCCGCCAGATCGCGGTAACGCCGGGCCGCTCCGGATACTTCCCCGGGATAGCGCCCCCAGGGAAAGATATGAAAATACTCCTTGAGATCGCGCTTGCTGTGCCCTTTGGCCGTTTCGGACACGGCATGGGAAAAGTATCCGTCCTGGCGTTCGGGATCGCGCGGATAGCGATGCTTGGCCGGACTGTCGAAGAACGCCAGCCATTCCGCATAGACGTCTTCGACAAGATCCACCGGGATCGGATGATCGACGAGAACACCGAACCCGGTCTCTCGCAGCGCTTCCACAAAGCGCGCGGGCGCGTCGGGGCTGCGGTAGGACACAGCGGCCAGTTGAAAGGCCTCGGGTGACTGGTGCATCGTGTTCCTCAATGGGCAGATCCGGATGCCGTGCGGGCTTCTTCGGCGAGCCGCCGGGACAGTTCATCGCGCACGCCGGGTTCCATGAAGCCGGCCGCCACGCTGGTCCGGTCGAGCGCCAGCAAGGCATCGGCATCAAAACCCAGGGTATCGCGCAAGCTGCGCCGTTCACTGGACAGCAGCGAGCGGGTTTGCCGGGGATTGTCGTCGCCCAGAACCAGCGGCACCCCGCAGGCATGGAAATGCCGGGCCGGATGCGCCTTCAGGCTGGCAATGCCGCCGGTGTACCAGTTCGAAGTCGGACAGACTTCCACGACAATGCCGCGCGCGGCGATTTCCTGCAGCACAGCGGCGTCCTCCGCGATATGCGTGCCATGGCCGATGCGCGTCACCCCCAAGAGGTCCACCGCGTCGATCGCGGCGGACGCGGGGCCTGCCTCGGCGGCGTGGCAAGTAAGGCCGAGGCCCGCTGCCCGCGCGATCCCGAAGGCGGGGGTCACGATATCCAGGTCGGGATAGAGGATTTCATCACCGGCAAGATCGAAGCCGACGATGCCGCGCCCGGCGAAACGGGCCGCCGCGCGCGCGACCGCCTCGTTCACTTCGGGGCTATGGAGCCGCAGTGCGCAAACGATGGCGCCAGCGGCCATGCCGGTGGCCCTGGAACCTTGCGCCACGCCTTCGCATACCGCAGCGATCACTTCGTCCAGATCCATGCCGTGGCCGGTATGGCTCATCGGTCCAAAGCGCAGTTCGAGATAGTCCTCGCCGTCGGCCGCTGCATCCTCCACCGCCTCACGGGCGATGCGGGTAAGGCTGTCGCGGTCGGCAAAGAACGGATATGTCGACGAAACCTTCGCAAGATAACACGTGAGATCGGACGGGCCATTGAGCTCCATGGCCCGCGCCCAGCCGCCGGCGGGCTCGGGCAGGCCCAGTCTGGCGCCCAGTTCCAGAGCCGTTTCCGGCCTGACGCGCCCTTCGAGATGGGTATGAAGGTTCAGCAGCATGCCGGCCCCCTACCGCGCGGCCTCGGGACCATCGAACGCCAGCAGCCGTTCGACCAGATGTGGCCCCAGCGGGCTGGCCAGTTCCAGCACGATCCGGTGCCGGGCACCAGGCCGATCGACAGGCCCGAGGCGTTGCCCGCGCAGATCGCAGATGGTCTGGCCCCGTCCGGGACCATCCGTGGCATCGATCACGATCTCCACCGCAGGCGCACGCACGGCCTCGACGCCGCCGACGGCAATCGCGGCTGCCATCGGATCGTGCAGCGCGCAGCTGCGTTCTCCGTAAAGCGGGACGTAATAGTCGAAATAGACGTCCAGCATGGCCCCGAGCGCTCTTACCAGAGCGGAAGGCGCCTCCAGAAGCGCTTGGCGGTCCCGCTCGAAAAGCTGGTTTTCCAGAGTGACGTCCAGCGGGACCAGCGTGCAGTTCCAGGCGGCATCCAGCAGCATGACGGCGGCTTCGGGATCGTTACCGATGTTGGCCTCGGCAACCGGGCTGATATTGCCGGGAACCAGCGCGGCCCCTCCCATGGTGGTCACCGAGCGGATCAGGCCCGGCAGGCCGGGTTCGCGGGCCAGTGCGGTTGCGATGTTCGTCGTCGGGCCGACCGTGACGATCGACAGCTCGCCCTCATGCTGATGGGCAAGCGCACGCAGCAGGTCCGCCGCGTCTTGCGCCTCCGGATCGCGCGGCGCTGTCGGAAGCGTCACATCGCCCACGCCGTTGTGCCCGTGGATCCACGGCACGCCGCCAGTAAATCGCCGCGCCAGAAAGTCATGGGCGCCGACCGCCACCGGAACGTCGCCCCGCCCGGCCAGCTGCAACAGGTCCAGCGTGTTTCGCGCCGCCTGCGTCGCGTCGATATTGCCGCTGACGGTCCCGACGCCGACCAGATCGATCTCGGGCGAGGCCAGCAGATAGGCCAGCGCCAGGGAATCATCGATGCCGGTATCGCAATCAAAGTAGACGGGGCGGCGTGAGGCTGGCCGTGCCAAGGTCATTCTCCGGGTTTCAGGGCTATGAAAAGGCTTGCGACGAAGGCAGCGATCGTGATCGCGCACGAGATGGATAGCGCTGCAGTGTAGCCCGCCGTCGTACCAGCTGCGGCAAAGGGCGCAACGATCGCGATGCCGAGATTGGCCCCCAGACCGAACGCCGCCCCGTTGAGGCCGGGCAGCGCCGCTGGCGCCTCCCGCGGGGAGAGCAACACGCCGAGCCCATTGAGCGTCGTCAGCGCCAGGCCATTGTACGTGAGGCCCAGCAGTGCCAGCGCGGCCATCACGAACAGGCGGTCATCCGTCCACAGCGTGATCGCGACGAGCAGCAGGATGCTGGCCCCCAACCCCGCCCGCATGACCACAATCCAGCCTGTGCGGTCTGCCAGCCATCCGGCCAGCGGCGCCGTCAGCACGCCGATGAAGGCGGCGGGCGAAAGATAGAGCAGCGCCGACATCGCGCTATCCAGGCCATAGCCATGGCGGCTGTCCTGACTCAGCAGGACGACGGTAAAATTGATCACCGCAAAGATGCCGGCCAGCGTCAGCATCGTGGTCAGCAGCATGGGCCAGAACTGGCGAGAACGCAGGAAGTGCGTGGCGACCAGCGGCACGGCGCATCGCTGTTCGATCTTCCAGAACACGCCGCCGGCCAGCCCCGCGCCCCCCAGCCAGGCCAGTGCCCGGCCGCTGGCCCATCCGCCTGATGAGCCAGCGGATACGAAGAAGCTGACGCTGGCGAGCAGCAGCGCCAGTGCAACGCCCCCGGCCCAGTCCATCCGGCTGCGGCGTTCGACGGGTTCGTCACGCGGCAATTGCAGCGCGGCCGCCGCCAGGGCCAGCAATCCGGCAAGGAGGATCACGCCAAAGACCGCCCGGAACCCGAAGCGCTCCGCCACCAGCCCGCCCAGATATCCGTCGATCCCGCCGGCACCGCCGCTGATCGCCGTGATCAGACCAAGGGAAACGCCGAACAGTTCCTTCCGCAGCAATTCCCGCAGCAGCAGGTAGGTGATCTGAAAGGCCGCGTTGGAGCAGCCCTGCATGAGCCGCCCGGCCAGCAGAACCGGAAGGTTCGGCGCGACAATGCACAAGACCGTCCCCGCTGCCAGAAGGCCCAGCACGACCATCAGGCACAGCTTGCGCCCGACGAAGTCACTCCAACGTGCGAGGACTATGCCGGAAATGCCCCCCGACAGGAAAAACAGCGACGAGATCGCGGACACATCGTCCATCCGCTCGCCAAGATCGGCGGCGATCCGGGGCAGTACGGGCGTAATCATCGTCGCGTTGAGCTGATAGGACAGGACCGAAAGTGTCAGCGTCGCGACCAGTGCGGCGGCCGGCAGGCCATGCAGTCCGGATGCTGCCGTTTTTTCCGCCGTTTTTTCCGTCGCAGGCAGCTCGCCCGCGGCCAGCGCCGGTCCGATCATGAAAGCGACGCTCCGGCCGATGCGTCCTTACTGGCATTGCGGTGCATCATCGCTCGTCCCCGTCAGCCGATCGCATGCACGCCGGGCCTTTGCGGCCCGGACAAGCGAACAGCGGCGCTGTCTTGCCCTCAGTCTATGGGCATGTATGGTTCTAATCCATGAGCAAAAGACGACCGACCCGATCGCAAAATGCGAACACCATGGCCCGAGCAGCCGCATGATCTTCGGTCGCGCCGCTCTCTATTTCGACGAAGTTGCGCGGCAGGGATCTATCCGCCGGGCCTCTGAAACGCTCAGCATCGCGCCCTCCGCCATCGACAGGCAGATTTTGCAGCTGGAGGAGCATTTCGGCGTTTCGTTGTTCGAACGGACCGGACGCGGCCTGCGCATGACGACGGCCGGAGAAATGCTGGCGGGCGCCCTGCGCGGTTGGCGGCGCGATCTCAAGCGCGTTTCCGAACAGATCGACAGCCTCACCGGCCTGCGCCGGGGTGAAGTGTCCATCGCCCTTATCGAAGGCGCGGCCGAACTGCTGAGGGGCGCGATTGCCAGCTTCAACGAAGCCTATCCGCACATCGTGTTCCGGCTGCAGACCGGCAGCGCCCAGCAAGTGGTCGATTACGTCACGGTCGGCGAATGCGACATCGGGCTGACCGCGAACAGGCCTCACCTGAGCGAACTGCGCGTGGAGCGGGCCTTGCTGTACCGGCTGGGACTGATCGTCCTGCCCGGCCATCCCCTGGCCGGCCGGACCGAGATCAGCCTTGTCGAGTGCGCGGACCTGCCGCTGATCGTTCCCGACGAATCGATCTCGCTGCGCGGCGTGCTGGACAAGGCCTGGGCGCGAAGCATCGGCGGCAAGATCCGCCACTTCATCGAAGCCAGCAGCATCAATATGGTGAAATCCTTTGCCGCAAGCGGTATCGGCCTGGGCATTGTCTCGGCTCTCGACGTGATGGATGAAATCGCAGCGAAGCAGATCGTGTTCGTGCCGCTGTCGGATACGCCCGCCCCTTTGTCCATTCTGACCCTTGTCAGTGCCAGCGACCGCACGCTTTCCGTGGCCGCTTCGCTGTTCATGAGCCATCTGTCCGTGACGATGCCAGACGGAGACGTGCCAGGCACTGCAGGCTAGGGGCAAGCGCTGGATGAGCTTGCCTGGCGCCGACGTTTTCCATCCACCTGACCGTGAATGACGGAAACGTCACAGCTTTTTCTCATGCCGCGGATGTAGAGTCTTCTCCAGCCGCCGTTCGCCCTCCTCCGTGATACCTTTTCCGCAACTCACGTAACGCCAATCAATATTGGACGGTGAGAGGCAAGGCTTTTATCCCGGAACACTCAATAGGCGACCGTCCTGCGTAATGTTGTGAGCCAGCACATGCGAAGGAACAGGAACGCTCGAACGGAGAAGCCCGACGACGCAAGCGACGTCATAACGCGTTGGAACGTATCGTTTCCCGCCGACATGCGGGAAATCTGATCGAGCGCTAGTCTGACAAAATAAGGCCGCAAATGCCGGCGCGGCCCGTGCCGGTACCGCGGGGAGAGGAAGAAAAAGAGAATGGCGGAAGACCTCTGCGAAAGTGAATCGCGCGGCCCGCTGCGAGCCCCGTTCAAATGAACATCGACGATGCAGAAAGAGGGTGCGCCTGCCATTCCGTCCGGAGCGGGCCTGCCGGCCACTCGCACTGCGTCGTCCTCCTTCCCTCGGGCGTGTCTTCGGAAAAGGTGCCGCGGCCGTGAACACGGGCCTTCCTGCGGACAGGATCGCCCAGGCGACAGGTGCGGCTCGCAAGGCTGCCGAGGAATTGGGCGTGCGCGTGGCGATCGCCATAGTCGACACCGGGGGCAATCTTGCCGGTTTCCTGCGATTACCCGGTGCATTCCTGGCATCGAGCGGCCTCGCAATCGACAAGGCCTGGACGGCAGCAAGCGTGAAGATGAATCGATTGCCGCAAGCGGCTTAGCCGCCTTCGGAGAAGCATAAATCAGGAGTTTGAAATGGCGCTAACCGGACTGCTCAGGGTAGGCGAAGTCTGCCTCCGGGTCTTCGATCTGGATGAAGCGCGCCGTCACTACGGCGATCGCATCGGACTGATCGAGACTTACCAGGGAGAAGACGACAAGCTCTACTACAAGTGCCCGGACGAGCATGACTGGTATTCGGTAGTCCTGCGCCAGGCAGATCAGGCGGGCGTCGAATACATTGCTTTCAAGACCCTCAACGATGCGGATCTTGAACAGTACGAGGCAGGCCTGTCCGAGTTCGGAATCGGCGTCACTTACGTCGAAGCCGGCGCTTATCCCAAGAGCGGAAGGCGGATGATCTTCACGCTGCCCACCGGGCACGAGATCCATATCTATGCGCACAAGGACCAGATCGGCAACGGCATGCCGACCCGCAATCCCGGCACGATCCCGGACGAGGGCTACATCCGCGGAATGCGCACGGTGCGCCTCGACCATGTGCTGATCGGGGGCCCCGACATCGGGGCCAACCGCGAGATCTTCAGCAAGGTTTTCGGGTTTGTCGTGAGCGAGCAACTCGTCGACCACGAGACCGAAACGCCTCTGGCCATCTTCATGTCGGCTTCCACCAAGCCGCACGACATCGCCTTCCTGCTCCAGCCCGAGCCGAACCGGTTCCACCACCTCTCGTTCCTGCTGGATTCGATCAACGACCTCTATCACGCCGCCGATCTCATCGGGAAACACGAGATCGCGATCGATGTCGCACCGAACCGTCATGGTGTAACAAGAGGCGCGACGATCTACTTCTTCGACCCGTCCGGCAATCGCAACGAAGTCTTCACCGGCGGCTATGTCCATTATCCCGACACGCCGACGTTGACCTGGGATACGACCCAGGTCGGCCGCGCCACCTTCTCTCACGACAACCTGCCGCGAGAGAGCTTTCTGAACGTGCTGACCTGACGCTGCCGCAAGCTGTCCCGTGAAGGCAGCGCTGGCGGGCGCGCATCACTCGAATTACCCTCCCTGCGGCAGGCGTGCCTCCACGACACGCCTGCCGGTTTTTCCGGAGTTGAAAGTGAGCAAGGAAACCGCGGTTGTCGTTGGCGTTACCGGGGCGTTCGGTTCCGTGATCGCCAGGAAGCTGATCGAGGCTGGCCTGTCCGTCGTCGGCGTGGCCCGCGACAGCGATGCGCTTGAGGCCATGCAAGATGCGCTCGGAGCCAGTTTCCTGCCTTGCACGGCAAACATCGGCGAAGACGCGGCAATTGCGGCGATTGCCGGATGCCTCCCCGATGCGCCTGTCGCCATGGTCGTGCATTCGGTGGGGCTCCCGGTCGCCGGCGGCGTCGCCAGTGCCCCG
Source organism: Novosphingobium naphthalenivorans NBRC 102051 (assembly GCF_001590985.1). GTDB lineage: Bacteria > Pseudomonadota > Alphaproteobacteria > Sphingomonadales > Sphingomonadaceae > Novosphingobium > Novosphingobium naphthalenivorans. Next base: position 18,255 of record NZ_BCTX01000064.1, on the reverse strand, counting down.
CCCGATGCGCTGACCGCGGCCTGCAACCTCAAGGCTTCGGGTTTCGTCCGGCTCGTGCGTGCCGTCGAAGGCCGCCTCCGGCGCGGTTCGCGGCTTGTCGCCATCGGCGGGCATTACGGCTTCGAACCCTCGCCCTATGCCGCCACGGCCGGTGTCGCCAATGCCGCGCTTGCCAATCTGGTGCGCCAGATGAGCTGGGCTTACGGCCCGGAAGGGATCACCGCACACCTGCTGGCGCCCGGCCCGGCCGATACCGAACGCCTGCGCAAGGTCGCCAAGGCCCGTGCCGAACATGCGGGCACGCCGTTCGACGTGGAGTACGAGGCCATGCGTTCGGACTCCGCGATCGGGGCCTTCACGACGGCCGAGCAAGTCGCCTGGGCCGTCGCCCTGCTGCTGGCGCCGGAGGCGGACGCACTCGCCGGGTCCAGTCTTGGCCTCGATTCCGGCCGCCGCCACGGCCTCTGAGAAAGGGACAGACATGCCTGTTGCCCAACTTGCCCTTGTACGAGGCGCCTTCGCGGACGAGGCTATCGGCACGATGCTGATCGAGCTCAGCCAGTTCTATGCCCGCGCGCTTTATCCCGATGCCCCGACCCCGCCGATCGAGCGCGTGCGGATCTTCGTCACGCTCATCGAAGCGCAGCACTGGGCGGCGGGCGGCGAACTGGCCAGCAAGGGGGCGGCGAGCGCGCCCTATTTCTCCTGCCTCGTGCTGACAGGCCGGACGCTGGAACAGCACCATCGGCTGATCGAAGGCTTCACCGACATTATCGCCCGCAACCTGGGATGCGATGGATCGGCCGTGCGCGGACAGGTCATTCCCGTAGAGCCGGACAACTGGGGGATTGGCGGCACGCCCGCCTCGATCGTGCGCCAGGCCGAAATCGCGGCACGTTCAGGCCGATAGGAAGACAGCAAGCGCCGGGACGCTTGCTGTCCCCGAGGATCAGGGCCTATTCGGCTGCCTCCAGCGTGATCGCGGCGCTGTTTTCCGCTTCGATGAGTCCCTGAAGGCGGCGGCGCATCTTCACCGCGGCCAGATCGTTCGACATCAGGACCGGGTTCATTGCGAAGAAATCCCGTTCGCCCATCTCCCGCTGGCAGGCGGCGATGACGGGACCGTCCTCGTTCTCGAACGCATCATGCATCGCGCGGATCTTCATGGCGTTGTACTCCGCATCATCCTCGATGTGGTTGCGCCGGGTCGCAAAGAAGTAATGCGTCGAGAATTCGTCTTCCGGGGTCACGCTATGCAGGTCGTACTGGCCGGGGCCTTCCTTCACGGGCGTATCATCCTGGGCGCAATAGAGCGAAAGCTGGATATTGCCCGGCGCGCTCCAGTTCACCTGTATCCAGTGGCGTGCCTCTTCCTCCGGGCGGGGCAGGAACTGGTTGAGGATAAGCATCGGCGGCGTCTGCTGCCATTCCCACGCGGCAGAGACCGTGCTTTCAGTTTCCTGCACATCCGGGAAGAGCGGAGAGAGCTGACCACGCGTGGAGATTATCTCGCCATGAACGTGATCGACATGGCTGAGGTCCATCACGTTGTCGAGGATCAGGCGGTAGTTGACCGGCAGTTTCATGTAAGTCCGCGCCACGCCATTCTCATGCCCTTCGTCGAGCGGCGAATAATCGGGAAGAAGCGCATGGTCGGCCGCTTCCTCCGCCATCCAGATCCACACGAAGCCATGCTTCTCCACGACCGGGAATGACCGTACGGCCAGCGCCTTGGTGACCACTCCCTTGCCGTGCGGGTTGTGCACGCAGGCGCCCGCGGAGTTGAATTTCAGGCCGTGGTACGGGCAGACGAGCGCATCGCCTTCGCGCCTGCCCATCGAGAGCGGTGCGAAGCGGTGCGGGCAGCGGTCGTGCAGGGCGACGGGACTGCCGTCCTCGCTGCGGTAGAGCACGACGGATGTGCCGAGGATCTTGCGGTGGAGCATTCCGTCAGTGCCGATCTCGTCCGCGGTGGCCGCGACGTACCAGGCATTCATCAGATATGGGGACGGATGGGTCATGGGCTTCCTTCTCCGGAACTGCCGGCCCTTTGCCGGTCTTGCGCACCATTTCCGCAAGCCCCGTGCCAGTTGCCGAAAGCGCCCCCTCCCGGCTTTTCCGCCTATAAACGGCAAATGAATTGAATAAAATTCGCCACGATCTAAGCTGCCAGGCAATAAAATTAGACATTGGGCGAGGCGTGATGGAGAGGACCTCAGATCAGAACACGGGGCGTGGATTGACCGACCCCTTTCGCATTTCGGACGACGAAGCCCTCGCCGACTTGCGCAACAGTTTCGTCTTCGATCCTGCCAACGCGGACATTCGGCTCGGCAACCGGCGCATGTTGCTCGTGGACGACCTGGGCCTTGGCATCATGCGCCGCGAACTCATCCAGTCGCTGGGCTACGAGCGGGCGCGAGGCGTCCTGTCGCGTATCGGATACGGTATCGGCGTGGCCGATGCCCAGCTCGCTCAGGACCTGCGCCGCGATGGCAACCTGATCGACGTGTACAAGGCCGGGCCGCAACTCCATGCGCTCAAGGGCGCCGTCCGGGTGGAGGAACTGGCGTTCGAAGCGGACTTCGAAGCGGGCCATTTCCATGGCGAATACGTCTGGCACAATTCAGCCGAATGCCTGTCCCACCGCAGCGAACATGGCATCGGCTCTCAGCCGGCCGGCTGGCAGCAGGTCGGCTACGCATCAGGCTATGCCTCCACCTTCTTCGGCCGTCCCATGGTGTTTCGCGAAATCGAATGCGTGGCGATGGGGCATGAGCGTTGCTATCTGGTCGGCAAGCCTGCCGACGAGTGGCCCGACGCGGACGCCGAGTTGCGCTGGTTCAGGGCCGAGACCTACAGCCGCCGGCCGCCGATTACGGCAGCGGACAAGACGGACGCCGACTTGCAGATCGGCTCGCGCGCGATGGTGGGGGCATCCTCGCAGTTCAATTCCGTGCTGCATCTGGTGGACAAGGTCGCGCCGACGCGCGCACCGGTCCTGTTTCTGGGCGAAAGCGGTGTCGGCAAGGAGGTCTTTGCGCGCGAACTCCACAAGCGCAGCCGCCGGGCCTTACAACCGTTTCTGGCCCTGAATTGCGCGGCAATTCCCGAAACGCTGGTGGAGGCCGAACTTTTCGGCGTCGAAAAGGGTGCGTTCACGGGAGCCGACCGGTCCCGGCCGGGCCGGTTCGAGCGGGCGTCCGGCGGCACCCTGTTTCTCGACGAGATCGGCACGCTGTCGCTAGCCGTGCAGGCCAAGCTCCTGCGCGTGCTGCAGGAGGGGGAATTCGAGCGGGTCGGCGGGACCAAACCGCTCAGGGCAGACGTCCGGCTGATTGCGGCCACGAATGCGGACCTGCGTTCGGAAGTCGCGAACGGGCGTTTTCGCGACGATCTGTTTCACCGGCTCAGCACGTTTCCCATCCATATCGCCCCCTTGAGGGAACGCCGCGCGGACATCCCGGTGCTGGCGAACCACTTCCTGCAACGGCTGTCCGCACGCCATGGGCGCAGCAGGATGCGCTTCGACGCCGATGTGGTCCGGTATTTCCATGACTATTCGTGGCCCGGCAACATCCGCGAGATGGAGAACCTGATCGAACGCGGGATCATCGTGGCCGAACGCGATGAACCGATCGGAATTCATCACCTGACGTTGGGCAGTGCCTCCATCCGGGACGATGGCGAGCATGGGTTCCTGCCCGATCCGTTTCATTCCTTTGTCGCCGAAAAGGCCGCAATGCATGGCGGCCATCATGAAGGCCTGGGCGATTTCCTGCTTGAGACCGGATTGGGCCTGCAGGACGTGACGGACCGCCTCATCGTCGCCGCATTGAAAGAGAACGGCGGCAATGTGCGCGCAGCAGCCCAGCAGATTGGCATGAGCCGGGCCCAGGTCCAGTACTGGAAGAAGATGCACGGCCAGGGATACGGCGTCTGACGGACACACAAACGATGGGGGACGCCAGCCAGCGCCCCCCATCCCTGATAACAGGCTTTCCTCAGGCCGCGACGGCCCGTGGCGTCTGCCTCAGCTCTCGATGAGGCCACGTTCCTTTGCCATGGTCAGGGCCGTATCCTCGATCATGTCTTCCTGACCGCCGATCATGCGCTTGCGTCCCAGTTCGACCAGAATGTCGCGGGCCGGAACGCCGTATTTGCGCGCGAATTCCTTGGCGTTGTAAAGGAATGTCGAATAGACGCCGGCATAACCAAGCGTCAGCGCATCGCGGTCCGCACGCGGCGGCTTTTCCATCATCGGCAGCACGCGGTCCTCGGCAACGTCCATCAGCTTGAACGTATCCACGCCGGTCACAATGCCCATGCGGTCGCAGACAGCGGAGAACACCTCAAGCGGCGTATTGCCGGCGCCAGCGCCAAAACCGGCGGCGGAACCATCGATGCGGCTTGCCCCGGCAGCAATCGCGGCCAGCGAATTGGCAATGCCCATGCCGAGATTGTGGTGGCCGTGAAAGCCGATTTCCGTTTCGGCTTGCAGCGCCGCGCGCAATGCGACGATCCGGGCCGTGACATCGTCGGGCAGCATGTAGCCCGCGCTGTCCACGCAATAGACCGTCGTCGCGCCATAGGATTCCATCAGCAGCGCCTGTTCGACCAGCGTCTCTACGTCGGTCATGTGCGCCATCATCAGGAAGCCCACAGTATCCATCCCGAGCTGGCGGCCGAGGCCGATGTGCTGTTCGGTCACGTCTGCCTCTGTGCAGTGCGAGGCGACGTGGACGCAGCCCGCGCCGCAATCGGCCGCCATGCGCAGTTCGTCCAGCGTGCCGATGCCCGGCACGTGCAGGACCGAAACGACTGCATTCTTCATCCGCGCGGCGACAGCGGAAATATATTCCCGGTCGCTGTGCTTGCCGCGCCCGTAGTTGAGCGAGGAGCCGCCCAGCCCGTCGCCATGCGTGACCTGCAGCAGCGGCACGCCCGCTTCGTCCAACCCGGTGGCGATATCGACCATCTGGTCCACCGAGATCTGGTGGCGCATCGAGTGCATGCCATCGCGCAGGCACATGTCGTGCAGCTTCACCTTGTGGCCGCGAACCTGTTCATCGAGAGTCATTACGCGGCCTCCGTCGCTGAAATGGGTTGGGGTACGAAACTGCCGTCGAGGATCTTGTGCGCGAACATTTCCGCCGTGCGCGCCGCAGCAGCCGTCATGATATCGAGATTACCGGCATATTTGGGCAGGAAATCGCCCAGCCCTTCGACCTCAAGGAAGATCGCAACCTTGCGGCCATCGAAAGTCGGCCCGTTCTTGAGCCGGTAGCCGGGCACATATTTCTGAACCTGCTCGACCATCGCGTGGACCGACCTGGTGATTGCCTCGCGGTCGGGCTCGTCTGCGGTCTCGCAATAGACCGTATCGCGCATCATCAGCGGCGGCTCAGCCGGATTGACGACGACGATCGCCTTGCCCTGCTTGGCGCCGCCGACCTTGGCGACGGCCGAAGAGGTCGTGCGGGTAAACTCGTCGATGTTCTTGCGCGTGCCCGGCCCGATCGACTTGGAGGCAACCGTGGCGATGATCTCGGCATAATCGACCGCCTGCACCGAGCTGACGGCATTGACCATCGGAATGGTCGCCTGCCCGGCGCAGGTCACCATGTTGACGTTCATGACTGAACGCTCGGCCAGGGTGGCCAGATTGACGGGCGGCACGCACAGCGGCCCGATGGCCGCCGGGGTCAGGTCGATCATCACCACGCCGAGCGCGTTCAGCTTGCGGCTGTTATCGGCATGGACATAGGCGGAGGTCGCGTCAAAAGCGATCTGTACGCCGTCTTCCAGCACGTGCGGGACCAGCCCGTCGACGCCTTCCTCGGTCGTCTTGAGCCCCAGTTCGCGCGCCCGCGCAAGGCCTGCAGAGGTCGGATCGACACCAACCATCCACACCGGCTCCAGCACGTCGGAACGCAGCAGCTTGTACAGCAGATCGGTACCGATATTGCCCGGCCCGATGATGGCGCATTTGATCTTGTTCATGAGGATACTTCCTGTGTCTCGTTCGCTTCCGCGAAAGTCACCCCGCCCACGGCGTAATGCCCGAGCGGTGTTTCATTGAGGATGATGCGTACCTGTTCGGCGCGCACGCCGAGTGAACTCATCGCCGCATCGGTGACGGCCCTGATGAAATCTCGCTTCATCGCCGTCGATCGCCCTTCGGCCAACACGACAGAAATAATGGGCATCAGTCTACCCTCATGTTGATGGAACCCATGTCCTGGAAACGCGCGCAGATGGCATCGCCGGTCTTGATCGGCAGCGCCTCGGTGGCCGCGCCGGTCAGGACCACGGCCCCGGCTGGCAGCGACTGGCCGCGCGTGTGCAGCCAGGACACCAGCATCCGCATCGCTTCCACCGGATGTCCGAGCACCGCGCCCGAGGCCGCGAATGCCACCGGTTCGCCATTGATCTCCAGAACGATGCCGATGGCCGAAAGGTCCAGCTCCTGCGGGCGGCGCGGCCTACCGCCCAGCACGAAGCGAGCGGACGAACCGTTGTCGGCCACCACGCTGGCCAGATCGAACTTGAACTTCTCGAAACGGCTGTCGAGGATCTCGATCGCGGGCTGGACGAAGTCGGTCGCGTCATAGACGTCCTGTGCGCCGACCTCCGGTCCCGAAAGCTCCTGCTTCATGACGAAGGCGATCTCGCCCTCGACGCGCGGATGGATCAGCCCCGTGGTCGGGACCACCCCGCCTTCGGCATCGCAGGTGTCGCGCATCAGCATGCCGAAACTCGGCACATCGACGCCCATCTGCACCATCTTCGCGCGCGAGGTCAGCCCGGCCTTGTAGCCGATCAGTTCGCGCCCGCGCGCCTGCCAGCGGCGCAGCAGCTCATCCTGCACGGCATAGCCATCGTCGATGGTCATGCCGGGGTGCGCATCGGTGATCTTGGCGATCGTGTGGCCGTTGCTCTGCGCTTCGTCGACGATGTCGGCGATAGTCGTGATGGCAGCCTGCTCAAGCATCGGCCTTCTCCCCGGAAAAACGAACCGAACAGCTGCCGATACCGCCCACCTTCATCGCCAACTGGTCGCCCGGTTCGACCGGGAACATCGGCCCCAGCGCACCGGAAAGGATCACTTCCCCGGCCAGGAACGGCATTCCCAGCCGCCCCAGTGTATTGGCAAGCCATGCCACTGCATTGACCGGCGATCCCTGCACCGCCGCGCCTGCCCCCGTCACGACCACTTCGCCGTTGCGCATCGCGACCATCCCGGCCAGCGCCAGATCGACATCGCGCGGATCGACCTTGTCCTCGCCCAGCACGTAAACGCCGCAGGAGGCATTGTCGGCGACGGTATCCTGGATGCGGATATCCCAGTCATCGATCCGGCTGTCGACGATCTCGAAGCAGGCCCGCACATGGTCGGTTGCGGCCAGCACATCCGCAGGCGTGATGCCGGGGCCTTTCAGGTCATGCTTCAGCACGAAGCCGATTTCGGCTTCCGCCTTCGGCTGGATCAGCGTCTCCATCGGGATTTCCGCCCCGTCAGGATAGGCCATGGCCGAAGTCAGGATACCAAAGTCGGGCTCGAACACGCCGATGGCCTGCTGGACCGCCCTGGAAGTGACGCCGATCTTCTTGCCAAGCACGGTCTCGCCCGCGGCAAGGCGCCGCTGCACCATGCACGCCTGAATGTGATAGGCATCGACAATGGTGATGCCTTCCACGCGGTCGCGCAGGTTGGGGATGGTCACGCCGGCAGCAAAGGCTTCGTAAAGCTCGTCACCGAGGCGCTCGATGAGGGTCTGTTCGATCGCCATGGCTTACAGCTTCACACAGACGTTACGCAGTTCGGTGTAGAATTCGAGGCTGTGCACCCCGCCTTCCCGGCCGATGCCGGAATGCTTGCTGCCGCCGAACGGCGTGCGCAGGTCGCGCAGGAACCAGCTGTTGATCCAGGTGATGCCGACATCTATCGCTTCGGCCATGCGGTGCGCGCACGAAAGGTCGGTGGTGAAGATCGAGGCCGAGAGACCGTATTCGGTATCGTTGGCAAGACCGATCACTTCATCCTCGGTGTCGAACGGGCGGACATGGCAGCACGGTCCGAAAATCTCTTCGTTCACCGCTGCGCTGTCATCGGCCAGACCGGTCCAGATCGTTGGCTGGACCCAATTCCCTCCAGCCAGTTCCTCAGGCATTTCCGGAACGCCACCGCCGGTCACGACGGTAGCGCCGTCGGCAACTGCCCTGGCGTAATAGGACAGAACCTTTTCGCGGTGCTCCTGCGAGATCAGCGGGCCAAAGCTGGTGCCTGCATCTTCAGGCCCGCCGGGCTTCAAAGCTTCGGCGCGCTCCTTGAGAGCGGCGACGAAACGCTCGAACAGCGGCCGCTCGACGAAGACACGTTCGGTGCCGAGGCAGACCTGCCCGCAATTGAGGAAGGCGGACCGGCCGATCGCCTCAAGCGTCACGTCCATGTCGGCATCGGCGAAGACGATCGCGCTGTTCTTGCCGCCCAGTTCGAACGACACATCGCGCAGCCCTTCGGCCGCCGCCTTCATGATCGCGGTGCCGGTGCGCGTCTCGCCAGTGAAGGTGATCGCATCCACGCCCGCATGCTCGGTCAGGAAACCGCCGGCGGAATTGGGGCCAAAGCCGTGGACGACGTTGTAGACGCCCCGCGGCACGCCCACTTCGTTCATCACCTCGCCCAGCAGGGTCGCGGTGCCCGGGGTTTCCTCGGACGGCTTGACGATGACCGCATTGCCGCAGGCCAGCGCCGGAGCGACCTTCCAGGTCATCAGCAGCAGCGGCGCGTTCCACGGACAGATCACGCCGATCACACCCTTGGGCTTGCGGATCGCATAGTTGAGCGCGCCCCTGCCGTCGGGCGTGGGCATCTGGAAGCTCTCGGTCGCGACATTCTTCACGACGTCGGCGAAAATCTTGAAGTTGGCAGCACCGCGCGGGATGAAGGCATGCTCCATCATCTTGCGCGGCTGTCCGGTGTCGGCCATCTCCGCCGCCACGAAATCGTCGAACCGGCGGGTAATGCCGTCGGCGACGGCGCGCATCAGGTCGGAGCGTTCCTCGACACTCATCCGGCCCCACGGCCCCCTCATCGCCGCGCGCGCCGCCTGAACTGCGGCATCGACTTCGGCCCGGCCACCTTCGGCCGCAAGACCGATCAGCGCGCCGTTATGGGGGCTGCGGCATTCGAAGGTCTTGCCGGACGTCCCCGCAGTGAAGGCGCCGTCTATGAAATGCATGAATTGAGTCACTTACGTCTCCATGGGGGCACGAAGCCCCGACAATGCAATACCTTGGTCGACCGGGAAGCCGGCTTCCCCGGCCGTTGCGATTGCCGTCCCCTTCATTTCAGACAGCCTTTTGCGCGGAGCGGGAGCGGCTCCAGGCTGATGTCGCTCGAGGGAAAGACACGGCAGGCCAGCACGACCCCTTCCGCCTCGTCACCCTCGGAGATGCGCGATCGCGTCATTTTTCCGGTCGAATAGCGGCCCTGGGTAATGCGGACCCGGCAAACGCCGCATCCACCGTTGCGACAGCCAACCTTTATGCCGCAGCGCCCGGCCCGGATCATGGCATCGAGCAGCGACTGGTTCTCGGAACAGTCGAAAGCCGTGCTCGCGCCAGCCACATCTACCAACCACCTATCCAGCGTTATCTCTCCCAAGCGTCCTCGCCCGATCATGCACCGTCTTGTCCGCGACGATTCCAACCGGGCCCTCTCACGGCGACCGAAGGGCTACCATCAGCAAGGCGAGACAATGGTAGCCCCTCATATGAATTACCCGCCAATACCATTTGAAGGGATTATCGATACCTCTCAGGTCTCACCCTTGCGACCGTTCAAAATGCCTTGAACAGCGGCGAGCGGGCCTGCTGCGCATCGGCGGCCGAGAGGAACTTTTCGGTGTAAATGTCCCGCTCGAACAGGCGGCCCTGCATCAGCGCGGTAATGCAGCTGTCGATCATCAGCGGCGGTCCGCACAGGTAGGCCTTGTGCTCGCGGAAATCGTTGCCGAAGCGATCGACCGCAGCCTCGTGCACGTATCCGCGAAAGCCGGTCCATGCGCTGCCTTCCGGCTCGTCGGACAGGGCCGGAACATAGTCGAAATTGGCATGGCGCTCGGCCAGGGCGAGGAACTCCTCATGGTAGTAGAGTTCCTCGCGGCTGCGCTGGCCATAGACCAGCGTAATCGGCAGATCGCACCCGCTGTCCAGCAGATCGAGGATCATCGAGCGCGGGCTCGACAGGCCGGAACCGCCCGCCATGAAGATCATCGGCACCCTGGCCGACTTGCGCACGAAAAAGCGCCCGTATGGCCCGGTAAGCGACACTCTGTCGCCCACACCAAGGCGATCGTGGACATAGCCGGTACCGGCACCGCCCAGGATGCGGCGGATGTTGAGCTCCACCTCGCCTTCGCCATTGGGGGCATTGGCGATGGAAAACGCGCGACTGCCGATCCCGTCGGGCAGGTGCAGGTTGACGTATTGCCCCGCCTGGAAATGCAGGTTGTCCCCGCCCTCCAGCTTGATCCAGACACCCCGGATCGTGGGCGTCAGATCCTCGATGCGTGTCACGGTTCCCGAATAGTCGCGGATCGGGATCACTTCCGCGTCCGGTTCCTCCTCGATCTCCGCCTCGATGACGACATCGTCTTCCACCGTCGCACAGCAGGCCAGCGCCTTGCCTTCGTCGCGCTCGAAATCCATCAGCGCGAAGCTGGACGCCTCGCCATAGTCCACCTCGCCATCGACGATGGTGACCTTGCAGGTGGCGCACAGGCCGTGACAGCAGGCGTGGGGCAGGTAGATCCCTGCGCGCAGGGCCGCATCGAGGATGGTCTGTCCCTCCTCGATCTCGACCTCCGCGCCGAGCGGCTCGATTGTCAGCGTATGACTCATGGCTCAGTCGTCCGGCATCAACGAGTTGAGCCCGGGCGTGGCCATGACGATCTTGTCCTTGTGGCCCACGCCGTTCTCGACAAGGCTGGCCTCGGGATCAATGGTGACGGACTTGCCGCCGATCGACCATTCCACCGCGTTCCAGTCGATGGCCTCGGCATCCGGATCGGGCGCAAGCAGCGGCTTGATGCGCTCATCCATGAACTCACCGAACTTCATGGTGCCGGACACGCAGAGAATGAAGGGTGCGGCGAACAGCAGGTGGCGTTCCCAGCAGAAGTAGACCAGCTGGTTCTCGCCATAGACCATGGCGGCGTCGCGCGGGGGGAACTGGTAAGTGCCGATGCTCGTAACGGGCATGGTTCGATCCTCTCGAAAGTGGGGCGGCGATCGCTCTTGCCGGCGCCGCCGCCCCGGGGGGGGGGATTAGGCAGTGGCGCTCTGGTGCTTCTTCCAGGCCTCGAAGCTCGCCTCGTCCTGCGAGCCGTGATAGTCGCCGTTGTCGACGCCCGGCTTCAGCCCGACCCATTCCATCCACTTGCCGACGTCGCCGAAGTTGGGTTCAGCGAAGAGCTGCGGCATGGGCAGCCACGACTGGACGTACTTCTGCGGCTCTTCGAGGAAGATGTCGCGGCAGCCGTCCGAGCAGAAGTGGTAGGTCTCACCCTCGAATTCGACCTCGCGGTGGCAATGGGTCGTGGGATCGCCCGGTTCGGTGAACACCGCCGGCAGCTGACACGTGTTGCACAGCTGGGCGAGGCCCAGGTTCTGATAGGGCGTGCCCGCTTCGGCCATCTTGCGGATGTGATCCCAGCGCGGACGGTAGTAGCGATCGAAGGTGTCGGGATACTTTTCCGACAGCCAGGCCATGTCCTCTTCCGAGGGGATCCAGGCGTGGAAGCTGGTTCCGAAGCACCACTGGTAGAGACCTAACATCAGTTGGTGCGACACGTGCTCCGCTGCCTCGTTGGCAACGTCCCAGCCCTTGGGCACGCGCACGCCGTAGCGGGCAAGGTCATTGAACAGCGCGCCGCCGTTCTCGACGCCATAGACCTGCCAGGCTTCCTTCCAGCTCATCACGCGCTTGGGCAGCATGTAGTCCATCATCGCGCCGACCAGCGTGAGCATGCGCATGCCGCGCCAGAACCACTTGTCGAGCCATTTCTGGACGATCGGCAGGTTGTCGGGGTCCTGCTCCAGCATGAACTTGATGCATTCCAGGCCCAGCGTCATGTGCCGCGCCTCGTCCGACTGGGCGGAGAAGCCAAAGGTCACCGTGGCCATGTCGCCATTGTACGCCGCGCCCGACATGAAGGGCACGAACAGCAGGTTGGTCAGCACGTATTCGAAGGCAAAACCGATCGCGGTGATGAATTCGAAAGGACCGCCAGACATCGCGTCATCGAAGAACGAGCGCGGTACCGAGGTATACCAGATGCGGTCGCGTGCATCGGCGAAGCTGTGGAAGCCATTGTAGAACTTGTTGTAGTTCGACATCGCGTGGATCTGCGTCTGCGCGTGCCGGATTTCGTCGAGCGACTGCATCTGGCAGGCGACCTGCGTGCCCACGCCCTCGAATTCGCGGCCGATCCGGGCAAAGCCCTTGTGCGCTGCATATTCGCCCGGACTGATCGCCTGCAGGAACAGCTTGATCGCCGTCAGATAGCGTCCGTCGGTGATGTTGAGATGGCCGTTGTTCTGCGCATGGGCATCGATGATCGCGTAGAACTTGCGTTCCTTTTCCGCCTGATATTTCCAGTAAGCGTCCATCGTCAGGCGGAAGGGGTCCTCCCACTTGTCCCAGTCGTGGATCTTGATCCCCTCGTAATGGGTATAGGGAAAGATCTTTTCCTTCGCCTGATAGCTGGGTTCCCAGCCCAGATCGCGCGTCAGCAGGCTATAGCGTTCCTTGATGCCCAGCTTGGGCTGTTTCACTTGCATGTCCATGTGACCTCTCCTTTCACGCGTCCCAGCTGAGCGTCAGCCGCTCCTCGTCCTCTTCGACATGGCCGGAGAGGGTAATGAGATTGATGTGCAGTTCCTGAAGATCGAAATCGCGCCCGATCAGATCCTCGATCGAAGACCGGTTGATGGTCATGTGACCCGGCGCGAACACGCGGACCATCGCCGGCTGGTCCTCGGCCTGGGCTTCTGGATTGTCGGCCAGAATCGCTTCCACGATAGGGCGCGTGTCCTCGTTGGCCTGAAATGCGATAAATACGTTCGACATGGCTCGGCTCCGTTTCAGAGAGAGACGCCGGCCTTGGCCAGCTGCGCCTTGAGATCGTCGAGCCCGCCGGCCAGAAGCTGGTCGGCATCCTCACCCATGACCTTCGCGATAACCGGCAGCAGCGCGGCCATCGCCCGCTCGCTCCAGGTCCGGAACCACTCGCCGATGATGACGGCATTGGCCTCGCTTTCCGCGGCGGCGACCTTCACCACGGATATCGCCCATTTGCGGGTTTCCTTGCCCCAGTCCGTCATGAACTGGGTCAACATGCTGACCGGCGCGGCACCGTTCTGGGCCATGCGGCCATCGATGATGCTGTCGTAGATCAGCGGATAGAGCAGCCCGTCGATCACCACGTCCTGGGCGATGAACAGCTCGAACGGATCGCGGACGACGAGCGTGTCCTCGACCAGCCGGCGCAGCGGCTGCCACTCCTCGTTGTCCATCCACTGCGCCTTGCCTCTGGCCAGCGCATCCACGCCGCCCAGCATCAGGCCGATGCGCGACAGATATTGCGCCACCGCCAGGCAATCCATGCCGTAATAGAGGCAGGGCTGGGTGAAGGGGGTTCCGAAGCCGTACCCGCTGACCAGCACATTGTTCTGGTTCGCCCCCCAGGCCGCGTGCCTGAGGGGAACGAGCAGGTCCAGAATCTGCTCGCGCATCTCTTCGGGAACCGTCAGATGCAGGCCGCGGCTTTCGACCAGAGCGAAAGCACCTTCCGCAGCCTCCTGCTGGCGCGCACGGGTCAGCACATAGGAATTGTAATAGTACTGGCGCGGATCCTTGAGCGCATGCCAGTCCGCCATCACGATCCGGCTGATCGTCGGGTCATAAAGCTCCTGCTCCGGCGCCCAGGTCGGACGATAGTGCAGGTTTTCGGTCGCCTGAATATCATATGACGCCTCCTGGTAACGCGAGGCTGGCTTGTCGCCGAACCGCCGCACCAGATGATCGAACGCCTTTCGCTTGGGCTCGATATTCACTGTCTTGAGATCAATCTGCATCGCGATCCCTCCAAAAGAATTGTTTCAAAAATCCGAGAGCTTGCGCTGAACATCGGACGGGCGCCACGACATCGCGCGCTCTGCATCGTCCTCAGCCGCGCACGGCCCCGCTTCAGTCCCAATCAGAGTGGCGGCATTGGCCGAACAGAATTCGGCAAAGGCATCCGGCGGAAGCATCAGTTCGACGGCCAGCGAAAGGTCGCCGATGCCGAATTCGAACTCGATGATTCCATTGCGTTGGCCGGTCACCCGAACATATTTCCGGCTGGGATCGAACGGGGCCATCTCGCTGCCCACGGCCACCTCAGGTCACGACTGTCAGGAAGGTCTCGTGCAGTTTGCGCTGCGGGTAATCGAGGCCCTGACCGAAATTGTCGAACGTCCAGGTGAGCGGTTCGTAATCGGGATAAGGCAGGTAGCCGCCCATGAACGTCTCGAAGCGATTGCCGGACGGGTCCCAGGCATAGATGGTGCAGCCCCGAGTGATCCCGTGGCGCGTCGGCCCGATGTCGACATCGACCTCGTTCATCGACATGATGTCGCCCGCGCGCAGCACCTTTTCCCAGCTTTCCATCAGGAACGAGCAATGGTGCAGCTTGCCCGGCTCGGGGTACTCGGCGAACGCCACGTCGTGCACCTTCTGGCCGCAGGACAGCCAGATCGCAGCCTCGCCCTCACCATCTGGCGTCAGCACCCGTTCCACCAGATAGAAGCCGAGGATGTCGATGAAGATCTTCTTCACCTCGGCAATGTTCGGCCCATAGAGCAGCGCATGGTCGAACCGGATCGGCGCAATTCCACGCTCGCTCTGTTCGCACCACGGCCCCGGGTTGGTCATCGGGATGCCGTTGCCCACCTGCGTCTTGGTCGCGAAGAGCTCGATCAAATGGCCCGAAGGAAGCGTGAAGCGCACGCGCCTGCCGGTTTCCAGCAGGTCGCCGGCGGCCTTTTCCTCGGTCTCGATGCCTGCCGCTTCCAGCTTGTCGCGGAATACATCCAGCGTCAGCTCGTCGCGCACCTTGAAGGCCAGGAAGTCGATCCCCGCCTCATCGGCCTCGCGCAGAATCAGGCTGTGATGATCGCGCTCGTCCCAGCATTTGAAATAGACGCGCCCGCTGTCGTCCCGGCCGGTTTCTACCAGACCGAGCACGTCCCGGTAGAACGTAACCGCTTTGTCGAGTTCAAGTACGCGCACCTGGGCATGGCCAGGCCGCATGACTCCTTCAAGTGCCATTTGGCTATCCTCTCAACTTTCGTTCTCGGCCCCACCAGCGTTTCGGGCGGGGTCGAGAACAAAGTTAGCAAGGGCCATGCCAAACGCGTTTTTGCGGAAATTCACGCAATTGCGCTACTCTTCGCCCGTCATGCAAAGGCGGGGATGTACAATCTTGTCACTTGCGAGCCCGGCTCTTTACAGAATTGTCAATTCGCAGCCGGAAGGTCGTCGAGAGATAGCAGTCCGAACTTCTGCATCCGGTACGCCATCTGCCGCCGCGTCAGCTTCAGGCTGCGCGCCGCGTCAGCGACATTGCCCTTGCTGGCCTGCACCGCCAGCTCGACCAGCATCTTCTCCTGCTCCTCCAGATCGACGCCCAGTTCGAACAATTGCTGCGCCAATGCTGCGCGCCGCGCCTCCAGTTCACCTTGCCCCGCACCTTCAAGCGCGGAGGCGGCAGGGCCGACCAGCGCCTGCAGCGCTTGGGGCAAGTGCTCGGTCCCGATCGGCTCACCGTCATCGGCCAGCAGTACCGCCCGCTCGATGTAGTTTTCCAGTTCCCTGACATTGCCCGGCCAAGCGTAGCATTCCAGCGCGTGCAAGGCGCGCTCGGTGATACGGGGGATCTCCTTGCCGTAGACGGGCGAATAGCGTTCCAGCATGGACTGCGCGATCAGGCCGA
The DNA here is from genome assembly GCF_001590985.1 of Novosphingobium naphthalenivorans NBRC 102051. Lineage (GTDB taxonomy): Bacteria > Pseudomonadota > Alphaproteobacteria > Sphingomonadales > Sphingomonadaceae > Novosphingobium > Novosphingobium naphthalenivorans. Next base: position 2,212 of record NZ_BCTX01000064.1, on the reverse strand, counting down.
CGTCGCCGCAGCGCTCCCGCAGCGGAGGGATGGATATCGGATAGGTGGCCAGCCGGTAATAGAGGTCGGACCGGAAACGGGCGGCCCTGATGGCTTCGCCAAGATCGACGTTGGTGGCCGAAATCACGCGAACGTCCACCTTGATCACCTTGTCGTCGCCCAGCCGCTCCACCTCGCCGGTCTGCAGCACCCGCAACAGCTTTGCCTGGGCGGCAAGGGGCAGGTCGCCGACCTCATCGAGAAAGATGGTGCCCTTGTCGGCCCGCTCGAAGCGACCCGGGCGAGTCTCGTCGGCGCCGGTATAGGCACCTCGACGCACGCCGAACAGTTCGGCCTCGACAAGCTCCGCCGGGATGGCCGAACAATTGACCGCGACGAAGGGGCCTGAAGACACTTGCGAGTGTTCATGCAGCCAGCGGGCGAACACTTCCTTGCCCACGCCCGTTTCGCCAAGGAGAAGCACGCTGATGCGCCCCCTAGCCGCCTTTTCCAGCAGCGAGAACGCCTGCAGAAACGGTTGGGAACTACCCACGACATTGCGGGGAAGGCACTGCTCCGGGTGTTTTGCGGGGCGGTTGGACATGCGCCTCAGACGGCGCAGCTCGTCCTCCATCTCGGCTTGAGCGGGATCGTCCTGCTCCGACCAGGAATCGAATACCAGTTGTTCGCTATCCCAGATTTCAACGGGCTTTCCGATCGTGACGCAGTGATCGTGGCCGGTGCACGAGCACTGCGTTTCCTGGAACACGACCAGCCGCTTGAAGAACTCGGTCACATAGCCCGAGGCATAGCCGCAAGCCGTCCAGCAGGCACCAGGATAGTCCTCGTCGATCTCCAGTTCCTGATCGAGATGGGCCTGCACTTCCCAGCTGTTGCGCCAGTGCACCTCGCCCTTGAAAATCCCGTTTTCCCAATCGATGTCGGCCTGCACGATATTGGCCTGGGCAACGCCTTCGAGGGCGTGGAGCGCGGGACCGATGCGGAACACGTCATAGTCCTCGGCACCGCCCAGGTGCTTGGCCGCCAGTTGCGCATCCTGCTTGCCGGACTGGAACCCGAAGCGCCACAGCATGTTTCGCGCGCGCCGCAGGCCCAGTTGGTCGACAAGCTGCCGGCGCAACCTGGCCATCGAGCGTGCGTGGACCAGCAGCATTCTCGATTCGCCAAGCCAGAGCTGACCTTCCGCAGGCTTGAATTCCACACCGGCGCGAAGATCGAATTTCTCGATCAGGTTGTGCTCATCCACGACTATCCTCTCACGCCATCAGGCAGTGTGTTCCTTTGGAACTTTCGGCAACCCTAGCAAGCAAAGTGGGGGACTGCGAGCAGGCCCGCACTCCCCCGGAACGACACTTTGGTCTGATCAGAACTTCGTACCCAGCCGCACGTACCACTCACGCGGACGGCTGTAGATGCCGGCGATGACGCCCGAGGCCGGGATCGCCGAACCGGAGGTGACGTAGCGCTCGTTGGTCAGGTTGGTCCCGCCGATCGTCACCGAATAGGCCTTGTCCGGCGCGTTGAAGATCACGCTCGCGTTGACAACCGAGGTCGAGGGCCGGTTGATCAGCAAGGTGCCTTCCACATTGTTCCGCTGCGAGGAGGTGTAGGTGTAGTCCGCAATCAGCGAGAGTTCGGCACCGGCGCCTCCGATCGGCAGATCGATGCGCGGCGAGATGTTGGCCTTCCACGTCGGGGTCTTGGGCAGGTCACCGCCCACGGTCGCGCCAAGCTGGAAGGAGTTGGGCGCACTCGTCACCTGTACGGCGGGGTCGAGGTAGGTGTAGTGCGAGTCGATGTAGCCGAGCGCCGAATTGATCGTGAGGAACGGAGCGGGCTTCGCAATCAACTCGATCTCGATACCCTTGATCCGCGCATCGCCCACGTTGGCGATCGTCGGCGAGGTGCCCACCTGGTAGTTGAGCTGGATACCGGTGTACTTGGTGGTGAAGGCCGCGAGGTTGAAGATCAGCCGGCGGTTGAGCAGCGTGGACTTCAGGCCGACTTCCCAGGTCTTCGCCTTTTCGGGGCCGAAACCGGACACCGAAGTCTGCGGCGTCGTATAGCGCGTGGTCCAGCCGCCGGTCTTGTAGCCTGCCGAGTAGGAACCGTAGAGCATCACGTCGTCAGACGGGTGCAGCTGGATGCCGAACTTGGGCGAGAAGTTGTTGAACTTCTTGTGATTGATACCTGGGGCATAAACCCGCAGCGG
>NZ_BCTX01000063.1 GCF_001590985.1 Novosphingobium naphthalenivorans NBRC 102051 | reverse complement strand
GGGGATCCCGCTTCTCTTCCTCCTGCTGCATGAGTAAAGCCGTCCGTAATGACCCTCGAAATCGACATCGAAGCCCCCTGGCCCGGCGGCACCGACTGGGCCGATATCGCCGAAAGCGCTCTCGAAGCGCTGCAGCAAGTCGCGCCTGAACTCGCCAATCCGCGTCTGATCGCCAGCGTGCTCTTCACATCGGACGAGGAAGTCCACACGCTCAACCGTGAGTGGCGGGCCAAGGACAAGCCGACCAACGTGCTTTCCTTCCCCATGCTCGATCGCGAGGACCTGCTCGATCTCGCGCCCGATGGCCCGCCGGAAATGCTGGGCGATATCGCCCTCGCTTTCGAGACCTGCGCGCGCGAAGCAGCGGAAAAGGGCGCTTCCGTCGAACACCACGCCACTCACCTGATCGTCCACGGCCTGCTGCATCTGGCGGGCCACGATCACGAGATTTCCGACCATGATGCCGAAGCAATGGAAGCGCTTGAAACAAAGGCTCTTGCGATTCTCGGTATCCCTGACCCATATGGGGACCGGATCTAGACTGCAGGGGAATACCAAGCACAATGGCCGACAATGGCCGCCACACCGAGTCCGGCTCGGGAGATGGGGACAGTAGCGGCACGCTTTTGCGTGTCATCAAAAGGCTCTTCCATCCCGAGGGCGATCAGTCGCTGCGCGCGCAGATCGAGGAAGTCATCAACGAGCACGAAGGCGAGGCGGACGGCGAAAGCCCCGCCAACGGCGATCTTTCGCCGCTGGAACGCCAGATGCTCCGCAACCTGCTGCATTTCAGCGAGCACGATGCCGACGACGTCGCGATCCCGCGCGGCGAGATCATCGCCCTGCCCGCTTCCGCCTCGTGGGAAGAAGTCGTCGAGGCGTTTGCCGAGCATGGCCATTCGCGAATGCCGGTCTATGGCGAATCGCTCGACGAGGTGAAGGGTATGCTCCACATCAAGGACGTGTTCTCGCACCTGGCGCGCGGCACCCGGCCGGACGACTGGAGCACGCTGCTGCGCCAGCCGCTCTACGTGCCGCAGTCGCGCGGCGCACTCGACGTGCTGGCCGACATGCGCGCCCAGCGCACGCACCTTGCCGTCGTGATCGACGAATATACCGGCACCGACGGCATCATCACCATCGAGGACCTCGTCGAGGAAATCGTCGGCGAGATCGAGGACGAGCACGACGATGCCCCCGAAGACCTGCTGGTGCCGCTGGAAAACGGCGTGTGGGAAGCGGATGCGCGGGCCGAACTGGACGACGTCGCCGAACGGATCGATCCACGCCTTGCCGAAGTCGAGGAATCGGTCGATACGCTGGGCGGCCTAACTTTCGTTCTGGCCGAAAAGGTCCCCGAGGTCGGCACCGTGCTCACCCACGCCAGTGGCTGGAAAATCGAGGTTATCGACGGGAATGAACGCCATGTGACCCGTTTGCGCCTTCATCCGCCACAGCGGGACTTGGAAAACACACCCGATTGTCTCACATAGGATTGCATGATCTGCACTGCAGATTGCATATCCAGCAAACGCCACGAAAAGACTGCCCTTGCCTGTACGCCGACTTCCTCCCCTGCGCGCACTCGAAGCCTTCGTGCGCGTCGTCCGTCTCGGTTCAGCCAAGGCAGCCGCCAATGAACTGGCCCTGTCGCCTTCGGCCCTGTCGCGCCGCGTCGCCGCGCTGGAAGACTTTACCGGCAAGCGGCTGTTCACGCGCCAGCACCAGTCGATGAAGCTGACCGACGAGGGCCTGGCCTTCTACAATGCCATCGGCCCCAAGCTGGAAGAACTGGCCGAGGCGGTGGAGGCGCAGATCGATCGCGGCCAGGTGCTGCGCCTGCATCTGGGCGTGCCTTCGCTGTTCGGCGGCCAGCGGCTGTTCCCGCGCCTGCCCGAACTGCGCAAGCTGCACCCGCGCCTGCACATCGACATCGATACCGCCGCCCATTCGGAAGACCGCGTGGGCGATACGCTGGACGCGGCCATCGTGCTCTCCAAGGAGCCGGACCCGGCCTTCTACCGCATCCAGCTCGACCACAACAAAGTCTATGGCATCGTCTCCCCCGAACTGGCCGCCGAGATCGGGCCGGTGCCGGACGAAAAGGCCCTGTCGAAGCAGACGTTCCTGATCCACCAGGACCTGCCCGAGAGCCTCGACGCCTGGAAGAAGGCGATCGGTATGCCCGATCTGGAACCGGCGGCGATCGACAAGTTCGACTCCGGCCAGCTCGTGCTGGAAGCGGCGGCGCAGGGCCTCGGCATCGCGATCATGCACGACGACCACTTCCGCCGCTCGCACGACAACCGGCTGGCCCGGCTGTTCGACATCGATATCGAGAGCCCCTACCGCTACTGGTTCATCTGCAAGCCCAAGGCGCTGGAAACCCGCCCGGTGCGCATTTTCCACGAGTGGCTGCTGCAAGCCGGGCTGTAAACTCTTCCTTCCAAGCCAAACACCGTCTGGCCGATGGGCGACCAGACGGCGTCCGCACCTGTCAGTTTGAAATGTCGGTTTGGAATTTCAGCTCGGGATATACGAGGACATCGACTCGTTCAGCGTGAACGGCTTGATGTCCGTAAAAGGGATGACCGGATCCAGCTGATACGTGACGGTCACGCTGCTGAACTTTGCACCATTCGCCGCCGTCCCGCGCTGCAGGGCGAGCGAGACGATGCCGCTGTCTTTGACGCCCACCATACTGGCACGCACCTTGTTCAGCACTTCGGTTTCACTCGCATCGGGATGGACCTTGGCATAGCGGACGCCCTCTCCCGCGGCATGGCGAATGGTGCCCGAAGCCTGGAGAACCAGGGCGAACTGCAGGAGCCCGATCATCGCGACCAGAATGACCGGCAGGGCAAACGCCGCCTCAACGGCCGAAGCTCCACGCGCATCCGCAAGCAGGTTTCGAAAGGTCATTGGATCCTCATCAGGCTATTGCCAGTCACGGTAATATTCGATCCCATGGACTTCATACCCAACATGCCTGCCAGTGCGGTCCAGTTGAACTGGAACGCAACGGCCCGCCGGATCGATACCCGGACAAAACGGCCGGACGTTTCCCCCGCCGGACAGGGATTGTCGTATTTCGACTGGCGCACGCCATTGCATTCAAGGAAAAGCTCGGCCGTGACATTGCTCGACGGAACACCTGCCGCGGCAGTCGCTTCCGGGATCAGATAGGCCACGCTGGAACTGGTCGGCCGCTTGGCGAGCGCAAACGCGGTGGTACGCTGGGCAGCCTGCTCGACGTCGATCTTGGCGCAGACATAGCGCGAGACATCGACGATTCCGGCAAACAGGAACAGGATCACGGGCAGGACCAGTCCCAGTTCGACGACGGCCGCGCCTTTCCGGTCCTCGATGACACGCCGGGCTATCGGGGGAAGGAGGCTGATGCGCATGGCCACTACTCCACCACCCGGACGACACGGGCGGACATGTCGAGATCGCTGTAATCGGACGTGCATTTGTTATCGAGCGAGGTCGTGCCGGAGAACGATATCTGATTGGCGACCATCAGCAGGCAATCCGCATGTTGCCCGGAATTTCCGGTAAACGTGAGATCGCCCCCCGGCAGGTAGACGATACCATCCAGCTGAAGAGTACTGCCGCCAGCGATATTGCTCTCGCTCGTCGATCCGATTGGATCCTGGAAGAAGAGGATGTTTTTCCAGGTGGGATCTTCCACAGCGGTAGGCGCGCGCAAGTCGAGATCGGCACCGCCGACCAGCTTGACGGTCGCCACGTTCTTGGGATCGTCGCCGGTCAGGATGATGGTGACGCCTTCTCCGGTGACATGCGCCTGGCTGTTCACCGTGAACGTGCCCTTGTCCATGATGTAGACGCCGGGGTTCAGCGTCACGGTGCCCTGCAGCGTCAGGCCATTGCAATAGCGGCCCGGATCGAGCGTGGTGGTCGTGCTGGGCGCGACATTGAGGTTGTTCGCGGTGCAAGTCGCGGGCGTCGTCGGCACGGTCAGATTGCGCGCTGCGATCGGATCGGTGACAGGCAGCCCGTAAGGCTGCAGTACCGCCCCGGAAGGGATGCTCGCACTGGAAGCATCGATGCCGCCGACTGCGTGGACATTGGGCGTATCAAGCCAGCTGCTGCCGTTCAGATCGATGGCCGTTGCGATGTTGGAATTGGCGGCCGCGCCGCATCCCAGATTCACTTGAGCCGAACCGATGGTGTTGATGCCGACCCCGTCCGGCGAAAGCGCGATGACGCAGTAGTCGCCATCGGAGGCAACTGTTGCCACGGCCCGCGCCCGCACAGTGGGCGCCATGCTCAGGAACAGGCCGGAGAAGGGCAGCTTCTGGCTGGTGGTCGCCTGAACCTCGATGGCATTGGCGTCCGCAGTATAGGCCCCCGATGTCGGCGGGTTCGAGATCAGTTCGATCTTGACGTCGGAAGTGGAAACGCCATTGCGGCCCACTTCCCTGGTGGCCGCAGCGTTATAGTCATTCCCCAGTTGCTCGCTGAGCACCGCCGCCCGGGCCCCCGCATCGACGGCCTGCTGCAACTGGCGCTTCCAGAGATACCATTGCGCGGTGTCGGTCGCGAGCGCCGCGCCGCCGACCAGCACGGTAAGGCCAAAGGCAGTCAGCGCCAGAATGTTGCCTTCCCTGCTTGCACGCAGGCGGGACAGGAATGGCCGCACTATCATTGAGACAATCCTACACTCGCATGACACCAACCAGCCTATCTGCTCACACACGCGGTAAGGGATTCTATCGGGATCTAGTTACTTAAAATTAAGCATGATTGGCGAGGAAACGGTGTCTCCCTCGCCTTCTTCGCATACCGCAAACATGGAAAAAGGGCGGTCCTTGCGAACCGCCCTCTTAACTTTTTGCTTGTTTACGGAGGACTTAACCTTCCGAAACAGTCGCCTTGACGATCGTGCCCGGATTACGCGGCGGCTCGCCCTTGGGCAGCGCGTCGACGAGTTCCATGCCTTCGACCACCTGGCCCCAGACAGTGTACTGCTTGTCGAGGAAGGTCGCGTCGTCGAAGCAGATGAAGAACTGGCTGTTGGCCGAGTGCGGATAGCTGGTGCGCGCCATCGAGCACACGCCGCGCACGTGCGGCTCGGCATTGAATTCGGCCTGCAGGTCGGGCTTGTCCGAACCGCCGGTGCCGGTGCCGTGCGGGCAGCCGCCCTGCGCCATGAAGCCGGGGATCACGCGGTGGAACTTCACGCCGTTGTAGAACCCTTCGTTGGCGAGTTCCTTGATTCGCTCGACGTGGCCCGGGGCCAGATCGGGGCGCAGCTTGATCTTGACGTCGCCCTGGCCTTCGCCGGTGTCGAGGGTGAGCGTCAGAAATTCGTCGGCCATTTTATCTCTCCTGTTGCCGGCACCCGGTCTTGGGCGCGGAGTGGCTTGGCGCCCGATATAGGGCGGCTTGCGGCAATGTCACGTTATTCGATGCGGTGGATGCGCCCGGAAATCCACCTGTTGCAATTGCGAAATAGGCGCTTAGACCGGCCTTCATGAGCGAAGCGGACCTCAAGGAAAATCTGCCCGAAGAAGAGGCCGCCGCCGAAGCCGAGGCTGCGCAGGAAACGGAAAGCCTCGACGAGGAAAACCGCCTGAAGCCCGAATTCGTCCGCAGCGTGAAAGAGGCGCTCGACGACGAGGATTCCGACCGCGTCTATGACCTGGTCGAGCCGCTCCACCCCGCCGACATCGCCGACCTGTTCGAACTGGTCGATGCCGACGAGCGCCTGACTCTCGCCCGCTCGATCCGCGACCTCATGGGCGTCGAGGTCATCGCCGAACTCAACGACTGGGTGCGCGAGCTGCTGGTCGAGGCGCTGCCCGCCGAAGTCGTCGCCGAGATCGCTGAACAGCTCGAAACCGACGACGCCGTCGCCATGCTGGAAGACCTCGACGAGGAGGACCAGCAGGCCGTCCTCGCCGAGATGGAGCCGGAAGACCGCGCCGCCATCGAATCGGCGCTGTCCTACCCCGAGGAATCCGCCGGCCGCCTGATGAGCCGCGAATTCGTCGCGGTGCCCGAGACGATGACGGTCGGCGACCTGATCGACTTCCTGCGCGAACACCGCGAACTGCCCACCGAATTCTGGGAAGTGTTCTGCGTCGATGCGCTGCACCACCCGGTTGGCACTTGCGCGCTTTCGTGGATCCTGCGCTGCCCGCGCAACATCCCGCTCTACGACGTGATGAAGCGCGACCAGACGCTGATCCCGGTCGGCATGGACCAGGAAGAAGTCGCGCTGCGCTTCCAGAAATACGCGCTGATCTCGGCCGCCGTGACTGACGATTCGGGCCGCCTGATCGGCCAGATCACGGTCGACGACATCGTCCACATCATTCAGGAAGAAGCGGGCGAGGATACCCTGCTGCTCTCCGGTGCAGGCGACGGCGACATCAACGAGCCGATCCTGCTGACGGTGCGCGCCCGCCTGACATGGCTGGTGGTCAACCTCGCGACGGCCATCCTCGCCTCATCGGTGGTCGGGCTGTTCCAGGGGGCGATCGCGAAATTCGCGCTGCTCGCGGTGCTGATGCCGATCGTCTCGGGCATGGGCGGCAATGCCGGCACCCAGACGCTGGCCGTGGTGGTGCGCGCCATTGCCACCAACCAGCTTACCGATTCGAACACCGTGCGGATGATCCTGCGCGAATTCCGCATCGCGCTGGCCAACGGCGCCGCGCTGGGCGCGCTGATTGGCCTCGGCACCGGCCTGCTTTTCGCCAATCCCCACCTCGGCGCGGTGATCGCAACCGCCATGGTGGTGAACAACCTCGTCGCCGGTCTCGCGGGCATCCTCGTGCCGGTCACGCTCACGCGCTTCAAGGTCGATCCGGCGGTATCCTCCGCCGTCTTCGTGACGACCGCGACCGACGTGATGGGCTTCTTCTCGTTCCTGGGTCTCGCGGTCCTCACCGGACTGGCCTGACAGGCCGATTCAACTCGCCCAGTTGTAGCGCATCAGCGCCATGGTGAAGGCGAACAGGAAAGCGTAGCCAAAGCGGTCGAGCCGCACGAGTTCCTGCCCCTTTCTCGCCCGCAGGCGTCCCAGCAGCATCATTCCCCCACCCGCCAGCACGGGTGTGACAAACAGGTTGGCCAGCCGGAGCGACGGATCGTGGATGGCCGAATGGGGGAAGACCCAAAGGCTGATCGCACCTGCAACGACTCCCCACAGCGTAAATCCGGCGACGGCAAGACCGGGGCTGGGCTTTCTCGAAAAGGCCTGCCCCATCGCGTGCATTCCCAGTTCGGCAAACAGCTCAACCAGGAACTGCAACAGCAGCTCGCCGAAGAACTGGAACAGGAGTTCGAAGAGAAATTCCATCGCGGCCAAGGACTAACAGGGCAAGGCCACAAAGAACAAGCTGTCCCTCGCCACCCTTTCGCCGGCCTGCGCGATTGCCTATCTTTCCTTCATGCCGCTGCACATGACCAAGATCGCCTTTTCCGCCGAGAGCCCGGCGGACTTGCGCGCCTGGCTGGAAAGCCACCCGGACGAAGCCCTGCTGACCACCCGCTACCTGCCCAAGCGGCATGAGGAGATGGTGGGCGGCTCCCTCTACTGGATCTACGAGCACGCACTGATCGGCCGCTCCCCGATCCTGCGATTCACCCAGCGCGACGACGGCCGCTGGCACATCCACCTGGCGCCCAAACTGATCCCGGTCGTCACCAAGCCCAAGCGCGCCCATCAGGGCTGGCGCTACCTCAAGGACGAAGACGCCCCGCGCGATCTGGGCGACGGCGAAAGCAGCGGCGACGTGATGCCGCCCAAACTGGCGCGCGAGTTGGCGAAGCTGGGGCTGGTATAGCGAAAGGGCCGCTCAGCCCCGCTCCACCCACCAGCGCAGCAGGGCGTGGGCCACTGCCGTCCTTGGCGGCGCGCCGAAGGCCCGGCCCTGTTCGCCGCGCGCCGTCGCTTCCAGCGCCTCGGCGACCTCATCGCGCGTGAACCAGCGCACGTCCTCCATCTCGGTCTCGTCCATCACGATGGCGGGATCGTCGGCGAAGGCGTGACAGCCGATCATCAGCGACGAAGGGAACGGCCAGGGCTGGCTGATCACATATTCGACATCGCGGGCACGCACCCCCGCTTCCTCGAAGACTTCGCGCGCCACGGCTTCCTCAATCGTCTCGCCCGGCTCCACGAAACCCGCGAGCGCGGAGTAACGGCCCTGGGGAAAGCGGGGTTGGCGGCCGAGGAGCAGTTTGCCCTCGCACTCGACCGTCATGATCGTGACCGGATCGACGCGGGGGAAGTGTTCGGATTTGCAATCCGCATTCGTGCACGTGCGCTGCCAGCCGCCCTTGGCGAGCTCCGTCGGGCTGCCGCAGACCGCGCAGAAGCGGTGGCGCGCGTGCCAGCCCACCAGCGAACGGGCCCCGCCATAAGCCGCCAGCTCGCCCGCCTCCAGCACCGCCATGGCGTTCCAGCTCGCGGGCCCGGCATGGGGGCTGCCCGAAGGGTAGGAGGGGCGCACTTCGGCAAAACAGCCACGCACCTCATCGCCCGGCCCGTCCAGCCCGAGAAACACCAGCTCGCTGTCCGGCGAAGCATCGGCAAGGCTGCCCCAGTCGAGCGTGTTGTCCGGCGTGAGTACCGGGTCGAGGCCGTCCATCCGCAGCAGCCGCGCCTCCCAGGTCTTGAGCGCTTCGAGCGCCTCCGGATCGTTGCGGATATGATCGGCGCGGTCGATATGCGATCCGGAAAAGGCGATGGTCTGGGAATTCATGCGGGTTTCACCTGAAGCAGCGCAAGGACATCGGTTTTGAGCGCGGTCTGGAATTCGGGCAGCAGAGCGAGCGACTGCGACGGCATGAACTGCACGAAAAGCTGCGAGCGCAGGGCCCGCATCATGTCGACCATGCCCACGGTTCCGGCCGCGCCTGCCCAGCCGTAGATCCCGGTCTCGGGCCCGATGCCGACGCGGCCGCCCGCGCCGAAATCCGCCGGAGCCGAATCCAGCGCCGGGCCTTTCACGCCCGGTGGCAGCAAGTTGCTGGTGCCCTGCCGCACCGCCGCTTCGGCCAGCACGCGCCGGCCGTCGATCATGCCCAACTGCGCCAGCATCCGCAGGAAGCGGTCGTAATCGCGCGGCGAACTGACCAGCCCGGAACCGCCCATCGGGAACGGCGGCGGATCAAGGAACACCGAATTCTCGCCCTTGTCGATCGGGATGAAGACGCCGCCGAACACGGCATAGTTCGTCGTCAGTTCTCCGGCATCGGCAGCGGGCACCTGGAAGAACGTGCTCGTCATCCCGCAAGGCTCGAAAATCGTTTCCCTGAGATGGACGTCGAACGGCTTGCCGGAAACCACCTCGATCACCCGGCCCATCAGATCGAGCCCGAGCGAATAGCTCCATCTGGTGCCGGGATCATAGACCAGCGGCACTCCGGCCAGCCGGTCGGCGAACACTTCCAGGCTGGGAGCCTGCGGGCCGCCGTAAACATCGGGCAGCGTCATCCGGCTTACCTGCCCGGCCATCAGCCCCTGCTTGTTGAGCAAGTCACGGATCGGGCCTTTCTGGATGATCGCATAGCCCAGCCCGGCCGTATGCGTAAGCAAGTGCCGGATCGTGATCGGGCGCTTCGCCGGATGCAGGTCCGTGACCGATCCGTCATACGTGTTCTGCACCTGCATGTGCCGGTAGCGGGGCAGGATGTCGTAGAGCGGCTGGTCTAGCGACAGCTTGCCTTCGGCGATCAGCTGCATCGCCGCCATGCCGGTGATGGGTTTGGTCATCGAATAGATGCGAAACAGGCTGCTGTCCGACATCGGATCGAGGTTGAGGAACCCTTCGGTGCCCTTGGCGACATATTCGGGGTCCTTGCCCGGCAGGCCAAGCGAGGCGATCATGCCGGGAAACTTGCCCGGCCTCACCCACTTGTCGATCAGCGCGCGGACATTGGGCAGCAGCCCTGGCTCTGCCGCTGCGAAAGCCAGCCGCGGCATCAGCGCGGCGCCCAGCCCTGCGAAAGCGCCCAGCCTGAGCAGCATACGCCGGTCGAGATCCCGTTCCAGCGCTTCCCGCGATTCGAACGCTTCGATCATGCGTCAGTCTCCGGTATCCGCGAGCGCGAGCTGCGCCGCCTTGGCGAAAAGCGTGGGCAATCCGGCCTCGCCGAGCCGGTCGAGCGGCCACCACTCACCCTCACCGGGCGGCAACCTAGTCCAATCCGCCCCGAGGTAAACCGCCAGATGCAGGTCGAGCCCGAAATGCGTGAAGGTGTGCGTCACTTTGCCTGCGCTTTCCCACGGTCCGGCCAGCGGTCCCTCCCCGCAGCCGTCCGCGCGCGCCGACCAGCCGTCGTCCGGCAGCGCGCGCATCCCGCCGAGCATCCCCTTGCCGGGACGGCGCACCAGCCAGACCCGTTCCTCACGCTCGATCCAGTAAGCCTGCCCCCGGCGGGCGGGCTTGGCCTTCTTCGGCGCCTTGACCGGAAAGCGGTCCGGTTCGCCCATGGCCCGCGCTTCGCAATGGGCTGAAAGCGGACAGAGCAGGCAGCGCGGCGAACGGCTGGTGCAGATCGTCGCCCCCAGATCCATCATCGCCTGCGCAAAGTCGCCGCTGCGGACATCAGGCGTGATCGCATCGGCTTTCTCGCGGATCGCCGTGCGCGCGCCCGGCAGTGCTTCGCCGATCGCGAAGAGCCGCGCCACCACGCGCTCGACATTGGCATCGACCACCACCGCGCGGCGCCCGAACGCGATCGCCGCGACGGCCGCTGCGGTATAGGCGCCCAGCCCCGGCAGCGCGCGCAGCTCTTCCTCGGTATCGGGGAACTGCCCGCCCCGCGCCGCCACTTCGCGCGCGCAGGCCAGCAGGTTGCGGGCACGGGCGTAGTATCCCAGCCCGGCCCACGCGGCCATGACCGCTTCGTCCCCGGCCGCCGCCAGATCGTGAATCGCTGGCCAGCGGGCGGTAAACGCGGCGAAATAGTCCTTCACTGCCGCCACCGTCGTCTGCTGCAGCATCACTTCGGACAGCCACACGCGGTAGGGATCGGGCGCGGGCGCGCCGGGCGGCGCCCGCCAAGGCAGGGCCCGCGCATGGGCATCGTACCAGGCGAGAAGATCGCGCCAAATGGCATTGGTACGGGCATCCGAACTGGCATCCATGGCGCCGCTATGGCATTGGAGCGCGGACAATGGAACGGGACGATCACAAACAATCCGGACGCAAGCAATCCGGCACTTCGAAGGCTGCAGCCGCGGGGCTCAAACGCTACGAACGCCCGCGCGGCGGACCGGCGCGCGCGATCTCGGACTTGATGCCCGAAGTGGGCCGCACCGCGTTCCGCCGGTTCGGCTTCGTGCAGTCGAGCGTCGTCACCCGCTGGCCGGAAATCGTGGGTGCCCGCCATGCCCGCGTGTGCAGCCCCGAATCGATCCGCTTCCCGCCCGGCGAGAAGAGCGACGGCATCCTCCAGCTCGTCGTCGTGCCCGCGCACGCGCCGATCGTCCAGCACGTCATTCCCGAGATCGTCGAGCGGGTGAACCGCTTCTTCGGCTACAATGCCGTGGCCAAAGTGAAGATCCGGCAAGGTGAGGTTAAGGCTCCGGCTGCTTCAAAGCCGCAGGCTGCTCCGCCTTCGCTCAAGCCCGTGCCGCTGGAACTGGGAGAATCGCTGCGCGACATCGGCGATCCCGAACTGCGCGCAGTGCTGGAATCGCTGGCGCGCAGCATGAGCGCAAAGAACAATCAGGAAGAGCAGTAATGATGCCCCCCAGGAAAAAGACCGCGCTGCGCGCGCCTGCCCGCCTTGCCCTGGCTCCCCTTATGCTGACAGCCGGCGCTTTCCTGTGCATCGCGGCTACCGGCAAGCCGGCCAAGAGCCTCGAAACGCAGAGCACGAACTGGAACAGCGCGATGACGGTGACGGCCAATGGCAGCCACCAGCTCGGCAATCCCGAGGCACCGGTCAAGCTTACCGAATATGTCAGCTACACTTGCCCGCACTGCGCGCATTACCAGCAGGAATCGGACCCGGTCCTGCGCCTTACCGTGATCCCCAAGGGGCAGGTTTCGGTCACTGTGACCAATCTCTTGCGCAACCCCATTGATCTGACCGTGGCACTGCTGACCAATTGCGGCGATCCCAAGCGCTTCTTCGTGCGGCACAATGCCTTTTTCGCCACGCAGGAAAAATGGCTCGGCAAGGCGCAGACGATGACCGAGGCGCAACAGCAGCGCTGGTATCAGGGCACCCTGCCCGAACGGATGCGCGCCATCGCCAGCGACTTCGGTTTCTACGACAAGATGTCGAACTGGGGCATCAGCCGCGCCCAGGCCGATGCCTGCCTTGCCGATACGGCCATGCTCGACAAGCTGAAGGCCCAGCAGGAAGAGTCCTCGACTCTCGGCATCAACAGCACCCCCAGCTTCACACTGAACGGCGAAGTGCTGCCGGCCCACGATTGGGCCTCGGTTTCCCAGGCGATCACGGGCAAGCTTGCCGAAGAGCACGCCGGCGCCATCTGAAGCCCCGAAATCCGCCGGTTTAGCTGTGGAGAGAATCCCCGGCTTCTCCTTCCGGCGCTTTGTTCCGTCCCAGCCTTGGGTTAGCCCTTTTCCCGCTTTCGCAAAGGATTCGCCACGATGACCCGCACCCCCATCCGCCAGATCGTTTTCGGTATGCTGGTCCTGCCTCTTGCACTGGGCCTTGCCGCATGTGGCAAGAAGGCCGACGAAGGCGCACCGAAGTCCAGCGAGCCGATCGCGAACATCGCGCCGCCAGCGGGCAAGGCCTGGGCGGACGTGGTCGAGAAGACGCCCGAGGGCGGCTATCGCATGGGCAATCCCAAGGCCCCGATCAAGCTGGTGGAATATGGCGCGCTGAGCTGCTCGCACTGTGCCGAGTTCGCCAAGGAAAGCTTTGAAAAGCTGCGCGACGACTACATCGCCAGTGGCCGCGTCAGCTACGAACTGCGCTATTTCATGCTCAATCCTTACGACATCTCGGCCTCGCTGCTGGCCACTTGCGGATCGACCGAGGCCGTGATCCCGCTCAGCGAGCAGTTCTGGGCCTGGCAGCCGAACATGTTCGAGAAAGTGCAGGCCGCCGGCGACGCCAGGCTCAAGGCCATCGGCGAGATGCCCAAGGAACAGCAGATCAGCGCTCTGGCCGAGACCGCAGGCATGACCGAATTCTTCTCCTCGCGCGGGATCTCGCGCGATCAGGCCCAGGCCTGCCTGACCGATGCCGCCAAGGCCAAGGCGCTCGCCGACGAGACCGAGAAGGCCAGCACCGAATACAATATCACCGGCACGCCCACTTTCTTCATCAACGGCTCGTCGATCGGTTCGATGGGCTGGAAGGAACTGGAGCCCAAGCTGCAAGAGGCAGGCGCGCGCTGATGCGCCTGCTCCGGTAAAGGCGCGCCGATGCGCATCAGGCGGCTCAAGCTCAGTGGATTCAAGAGCTTCGTAGAGCCCGCCGAACTGCGCATCGAGCCCGGCCTCACCGGCGTCGTCGGCCCCAACGGCTGCGGCAAATCGAACCTGCTCGAAGCCATCCGCTGGGTCATGGGCGAAAGTTCGCCCAAGTCGATGCGCGGCGGCGGCATGGAAGACGTGATCTTTGCCGGCACCGCCAACCGGCCGCCGCGCGCTTTCGCCGAAGTGGTGCTGCACGCCGAGACTTCCACGCGCGAAGACGGCACGCGCGAAGAGCTGGAAGTCGTGCGCCGCATCGAGCGCGGAGCAGGCAGCGCCTACCGCATCAACGGGCGCGACGTGCGTGCCAAGGACGTGGCGCTGACTTTCGCCGATGCCGCGACCGGCGCGCATAGCCCGGCGCTTGTCAGCCAGGGCCGCATTGCCG
This sequence comes from Novosphingobium naphthalenivorans NBRC 102051, assembly GCF_001590985.1. Classification (GTDB taxonomy): domain Bacteria; phylum Pseudomonadota; class Alphaproteobacteria; order Sphingomonadales; family Sphingomonadaceae; genus Novosphingobium; species Novosphingobium naphthalenivorans. The sequence goes on along the minus strand of NZ_BCTX01000063.1, from coordinate 16,487 downwards.
CCGTGATCGCCGCCAAGCCTGCCGAGCGCCGCGCCATGCTGGAAGAAGCGGCGGGCATCGCCGGCCTGCACGTGCGGCGCAAGGACGCCGAGCAGAAGCTGCGCGCCACCGAAGCGAACCTCGCCCGGCTTGAGGACATCATGGCCGGGCTCGACAAGCAGGTCGCCTCGCTGCGGCGGCAGGCCAAGGCGGCCGAGCGCTACAAGGCGCTGTCCGATCAGATCCGGCTGGCCGAAGCGCGGCTGGTCTTCGCCCGCTGGCGCGATGCCGCCGCTGCGGCCGATGCCGCCAGGAAGGAAGCGCAGGCCGCCGAAGCGCGTGTTGCCGCGGCGCAGGAGGCGGCAAAGGCCGCACAGGACGCGCAGGCGGCCGCCGCAGAAGCGCTGATCGCCGCGCGCGACGAACTCGCCGACCGGCGCGACGATGCCACCGCGCAGGGCCACCGCATGGCCACGCTGACCAGCCAGCTCGAAGCCGCCGAACAGCGCCTCAAGGATCTCGACCGCCAGCGCACCCGGCTAGAGGAAGACCGCAGCGACGCCGATCGCATGACCCGCGATGCCGCCGAGGCGCTCGCCCGGCTCGAACGCGAGCTGGCTGACGGCGCCCGGCAGCTTGAAGCCGACGAGGCAGAGCGTCCCCGTCTCGCCAATGCGCTGGAAGGGGCCGAACGCGCCGCCCGCGCCGCCGAACTCGATCTGGCACAGGCGACGGCCACGCAGGCGGGCGTGGAAGCCGAATGGCGCATCGCCGAAGCCGAGCGGACGCAGGCGCGCAGCCGGCTCGACCGCCTGAACGCGGAAAGCGCAAGGCTTCAGGCCCAGCTTGCCGGCCTGCCCGAAACCGCAGACCTCGACGCCGCCATTTCCAAGGCCCGCAGCGAGGCCGAAGCGGCCACCACGGCGCTCACCAAAGCGCGCGAAGGGCTGGATGCGCTGCAGGCCCGCAAGGGCGAGCTCATGGCCGAGCGCGACAGTGCCGCATCGGCGCTGGCCGGTGCCCGCGCCGACCTGACGGGGATCGAACGCGAGCATAGCGCCCTGCTCCGGGACCGCGAGGCCCGCGCCAAGGGCGCCAAGGCCGCGCACGGGCTCAAGGCCGCGATCGATGCGGTGCGCGCGGCGCCAGGCTATGAGCGCGCGCTGGCCGCCGTGCTCGGGCGCGACGCCAAGGCCCCGCTCGGCCTTGTCGTCCATGCCGACGGGCGGTTCTGGACCGGGGCCGATGCACCTGCTCCGGTGGCCGATAGCCTTGCGGCCCATGTCACGCTGTGTCCGCCGGAGCTCGCCGCGCGGCTGGCGCTGGTCCATGTGGTCGAGGAGGATGACGCACGCCCGCTGAAGCCCGGCGAATGGCTGGTCACGCGGGCGGGCGTGCTGCGCCGCTGGGACGGTTTTATCGCACGCGGCGAAGGCGCGGCCGAAGCGGCAAGGCTGGAGGCCGAGAACCGCTTTGCCGAGCTCGACGCCCAGCTTCCGCCGCTGCGCGAAGCCGTCACGGCGGCCGAGAAACGGCAGACCGGCATCCAGCAGGAGCTCTCCGCCCTGTCCGCGGCCGTGATCGCGGCCGAGCGGGCCATTGCCGAGGCGGCCAATGCCGAGCGCAATGCCCTGCGCGCCGCCGATCAGGCCGAGGATGCCAAGACGCGCCATCAGGCCCGCCGCGCGGAACTGGACTGCAGCGCTGAGGAACTGGCCGAGCAGCACCGCAGTGCCGGGCATGACCTTACCGCCGCCGAGGCCAAGCGCGCGGCCCTGCCCGATCCCGAGGCCGGGCGGGCCGGTCTCGAAGCGGCCCGGGCGAAGAACGAGGCGGCCAAGGCGCGTCTGCAGGCGGCCACGGCCACGCTCGCCGCACACGATCAGGCGCTCGCGGTCGCGCGCGAACGCACCACTTCGCAGCGCGGCGATATCAGGAACTGGCAGGCGCGCGCGGGCGATGCCACCAACCGGCTGGCGCAGATGGCCGGACGGCTGGAGGAAATCGAAACCGAGCGCGCAGTGATCGCTGCCAAGCCCGCATCCCTGATGGAGCAGATCGAGCAGGGCGAAACGGTGCGCCAGCGCCTTGCCGAAGAACTGGCCAAAGCCGAAGCGGCCGTCGCCGCGATGACCGAGGGCTCCCGCAAAGCCGACACGGCGCTCGCTGCCGCGCAGGAAACGCTCGCCAGCGCCCGCGAAAGCCGCGCAGGCGCCGCCGCGCGGGCCGAGAACGAGGACGAGCGCCGCGTCGAAATGGCGCGCATCTCGGGCGAGCGCTTCCAGTGCCCGCCGCCGGTCCTGCCCGAACGCTTCGCTTTCGTTTCCGCCGAAGTCGGCGGCGCGCACGACGAAGTGGCGGCCATGGACAAGCTCGTCGCAGACCGCGAACGGATCGGGCCGGTCAATCTCGTCGCCGCCGACGAACTGGCCGAAGCCGAAGCGCAACTCGGCACCAGCGTCACCGAACAGGCCGAGCTGGCCGAAGCGGTGAACCGCCTGCGCGGCTCGATCGGCAATCTCAACCGCGAGGGCCGCGAACGCCTGCGTGCGGCCTTCGAAGCGGTCGATGGCCATTTCCAGCGGCTGTTCACCCGGCTGTTCCAGGGCGGCAAGGCGCACCTTGCCCTAGTCGATTCGGACGATCCGCTCGAAGCGGGCCTGGAAATCTACGCCCAGCCGCCGGGCAAGCGCCTGCAATCGCTGACGCTGCTTTCGGGCGGCGAACAGGCACTGACGGCGGTGGCGCTGATCTTCGGCCTGTTCCTCACCAACCCGGCCCCGATCTGCGTCCTCGACGAGGTGGATGCCCCGCTCGACGATGCCAATATCGAGCGCTTCTGCGACTTGCTGGAAGCGATGACGAAGGAAACCGACACCCGCTACCTCATCGTCACGCACAATGCCGTGACGATGAGCCGGATGCACCGGCTGTTCGGCGTAACCATGGTCGAAAAGGGCGTATCCCGGCTGGTCAGCGTCGATCTTGTCGGCGCCGAGGAACTGCTGGCAGCGGAATAGCTACTTCAGCACGAAACGCGGCCCCGTCCCGTGCCCGCCGGCATGATCGTTCACATTGTAGATATGGCATTTGGCGAGGCTCAGGCAGCCGCAGCCGATGCATTCTTCCAGCTTGCGGCGGGTGAGTTCGAGCAGTCCGATCTGGGCATCGATCGATTCGCGCATCGAAAGGCTGATCTTTTCCCAGTCGCCCAGGGTCGGCGTGCGGCCCTGCGGCAGGGCGGAAAGCTCGCGCTCGATTTCGGCGAGCGCCAGGCCCAGCTTCTGCGCGATCAGGATGAAGCTGACGCGGCGGATGTCCGAGCGCAGGAACCGGCGCTGATTGCCGCTGGTGCGCAGCGCGGTGAGCAGCCCCTTCTCCTCGTAGAAACGGATGGCCGAAACGGCGACGCCAGTGCGGCGCGACAGATCGCCGATGGAAATGAAACGGTCCTGGGACATGCGGGGTTCGCTTGGGGGCTCGATTTTTCCGGGGGGGCGATTTGGGGGTTCAATTTTCTGCTTGAGCTCAAGCTAACTTGAGATCGCATCTTTGCCAAGCCGGCCGATTCGCCAGCACAGCAAGGAGTTGCAATGATGACACACCCGGCCAACCCCCGAGGCCGCCTCGAACACGCGAACATCACGGTCAGCGACATAGAGCGCTCGTCCAGGCTGCTGCAGGACCTGCTCGGCTGGGAAGAACGCTGGCGCGGCCCAGCCATCAACGGCGGCGAGACGATCCATGTCGGCGAGGAATTCAGCTATATCGCCGTCTATACCGACCGCGCCCCGCACGGCCGTTTCGTCAAAGGCGCACCGCTCAATCACATCGGACTGCTGGTCGAGGATCTCGACGCGGCGGAGCAGGTGGTGATCGCCGCCGGCCTCGAACCGTTCAATCATGCCGACTACACCCCCGGCCGCCGCTTCTACTTCTTCGACTGGGACGGTATCGAGTTCGAGGTGGTGAGCTATGAATGAGCCGCTCATCACATGGACCGGGGCGTGGTATCGCCACCCCCGCTCCGCCCGCAAGGCGCCGTCAGATCACGCCCGCGTTGCCCACCACCCAGCAGGCCAGCGCCATGACGAGGCCGAGATCGCGGTTGGAGCGGAAGCGGGCCAGCGCGTTCTCGCCATTGTCGGGATCGAGCGTGAGAACCTGGAAGGCCATGTGCAGAACCACCGGCGCGAGCGCGACGAGTGCCACCCAGTCCGGCCGCAGGGCCCAGAACGCGAGCGCCCAGAAGGCCACGGCGAGCGCATAGAAAGCGCCCACGCCGGCCCGCACGCGTGATCCCAGCCGCAGCGCCGAGGAGCGAATGCCGACCAGCGCATCGTCTTCCCGGTCCTGCAGGGCATAGATCGTGTCATAGCCGATGCACCACACGATACTGCCCGCATAGAGCGCCGCAAGTGCCTCCAGATGGTCGCTGCGGACTTCCACCCAGCCGACCAGCGACCCCCAGGTGAAGACCAGCCCGAGCCAGGCCTGCGGCCACCAGGTCACGCGCTTCATGAAAGGATAGGCCGCCACCAGCGCAATGCTGCCCAGCGCCACCAGTTGCGCCTCAAAGCGCAATTGCAGCAGCACCACCAGCCCCACCAGGCACAGCACGGCAAGCCAGCTCCAGGCGGCCTGCAGGCTCACCCGGCCGCTCGCCACCGGCCGCGCAGCGGTGCGGGCGACCTGCCGGTCGAGATCGGCATCGACGATGTCGTTATAGACGCAGCCCGCCCCGCGCATCGCCACCGAGCCCAGCAGCAGCCACAGGATCAGGCCCCAGCGCTCTTCCCCGCCGGCCAGCAGCACGCCCCAGGCGCAAGGCCAGAACAGCAGCCACGATCCGATCGGCCGGTCAAACCGGGCCAGCATCGCGTAGGACCGGATAGGCTCCGGCAGCGAGGCCACGAAGCCCCGGTGCTCGGTATCGGGAACGCCGAGGTCCGAAAGAGGTGATGGTTCGTTCACGTTGCACGCTCTAATCGATTGCCGCCGCCATGTCAGCCGCCATGTCAGGGGCGAACGCAAGGAAGGGCGGCAGGCAGGGCGATTTGTCCATTGCGCCGGACAGGCGATCACGCAACAAGGCCGCCGATTGCCAACTCTGACGGAAGCATTACCGATGGGAGCTACCCCTGCCTGGCCGCCGCGCTCGGCGCCGCGCCTGTTCGTACCGGGCCCGCTGACAGCCGGAAGCCCCGTTACGATTGGAGAGGGGCAGGCGCACTATCTGCTCAAGGTCATGCGTGCCGCCCCTGGCGATGCCGTGGTTCTGTGCGACGACATGACCGGCGAATGGGCCGCCGAAGTGACGGCCGCCGGCAAGCGCGATCTCGTGCTGGAGCCGCGCGAACGGCTGCGCGAACGCGAGCAGGTTCCCGATTTCTGGCTCTGCGCCGCCTTGCTCAAGAAACCGAACTTCGATCTCGTCCTCGAAAAGGCGACCGAACTGGGCGTGCGGCGCATCCAGGGCGTGGTGACGCGGCGCTGCGTCGCCGACAAGCTCAACCCCGGCCGCGCGATGACCATTGTCACCGAAGCCGCCGAACAATGCGCGCGAACGGCCCTGCCGGAACTGGCGCCGGTGGAACGGCTCGAAACCCTGCTGCGGGACTGGCCCGAAGACCGCGTGCTGTTCTTCGCCGACGAGCAGGGCGGCCAGCCTCCCGCTGCCGCTTTTGCCGCCGCACCGGGCCCGGCGGCCTTGCTGGTCGGGCCGGAAGGCGGCTTCGACGACAGCGAGCGCGCGGCGATCCGGGCCCATCCGAACGCGCGCGCGATCTCGCTCGGCCCCCGCATCCTTCGCGGAGAAACCGCCAGCATTGCCGCCACGGCGCTGTGGATGGCCGTCGCAGGCGATTGGTCCTCCGGCGGAAATTGACCGTCCCTCCAGCAAATAGTGCTGGCATCCGGCCCGGCGCATCCCTACTTCCCGCGGCATGAGCACCAGGGAGGTATCGGATCGCGACGATCCGATCGTCGAAAGCCTTGATCAACTCGCCGCGCCGATGGCCGCGGGCGAGAAGCCGCGCGAAAAGTGGCGGATCGGCACCGAGCACGAAAAATTCGTCTATGACACCGGCGATCACCACGCCCCGTCCTATGACGAGCCCGGAGGGATTCACGACCTCCTGATGGCCCTGACCGAGTTCGGCTGGGAGCCGATCCTCGAAGGCGGGAAAGTCATCGCCATGAAGGGCGCGGACGGCACCGTCAGCCTCGAACCGGCAGGCCAGCTCGAACTGTCTGGCGCGCCTCTCGAAAACCTGCACGAGACGTGCAACGAGACGGGCCGCCATCTCGCCCAGGTGAAGACCATCGGCGACCGTATCGGCAAGGGCTACCTCGGTCTCGGCATGTGGCCGGACAAGACGCGCGAAGCGCTGCCGATCATGCCCAAGGGGCGCTATGCGATCATGCTGCGGCACATGCCGCGCGTGGGCTCGATGGGCCTCGACATGATGCTGCGCACCTGCACCATCCAGGTGAACCTCGATTACTCCAGCGAAGCCGACATGGTGCAGAAGTTCCGCACCTCGCTGGCCCTGCAGCCGCTGGCGACCGCGCTCTTCGCCAACTCGCCTTTCACCGAGGGCAAGCCCAACGGCTACCTCTCCTACCGCAGCCACATCTGGTCGGATACCGATCCGGCCCGCACCGGAATGCTGCCCTTCGTGTTCGAAGAGGGCTTCGGCTACGAGCGCTATGTCGACTACATGCTCGACGTGCCGATGTACTTCGTGTTCCGCGACGGCAAGTACATCGACGCCGCAGGCCAGTCGTTCCGCGACTTCCTGAAAGGTGAGCTGCCCGCCCTGCCCGGCGAACTGCCGCGCCTGAGCGACTGGAACGACCACCTCTCCACCGCCTTCCCCGAAGTGCGGCTCAAGTCCTTCCTCGAAATGCGCGGCGCCGATGGCGGCCCGTGGGGCCGGATCTGCGCCCTGCCCGCGCTGTGGGTCGGCCTGCTCTACGATCAGGGCGCGCTCGACGCGGCCTGGGATCTGGTCAAGGACTGGGACATGGAAGGGCGCGAACTGCTGCGCAGCTCCGTTCCCAAGCTGGCACTGGACGCTCCCATCCCGGGCGGCGGCACCCTGCGCGACATTGCCGGTGAAGTGCTGAACATCGCGCGTTCAGGGCTCGCCGCAAGGGCGCGGCTCAACACCGGCGGAGACAACGAGACGGGTTTCCTCGAACCGCTCGCGGAGATCGTCGCATCGGGCAAGGTTCCGGCCCAGCATCTGCTGGACCTCTACCACGGCGAATGGGGCGGCGACATTTCCCGCATCTATGGCGTGAAGAGCTTCTGACATGATTCTGGTCACCGGCGAATTCCAGATGCCCGTGGAAGCCCTGGAACCCACGCTCGAAGCGCTGGAGCGCGTGATCCTCGCGACCCGCGCGGAGGACGGCTGCCTGTCCTATTCCTATGGCTTCGATGTGCTGGAGCCGGGCCTGTTCCGCATCAGCGAAGCCTGGCGTGACCGCGAGGCGCTTTCGGCCCACTTCGAACAGCCGCACATGAAGCGCTGGCAGGAAGAACGCGCGGAACTGGGGATGACCGGGCGCCGCGTGGAAGTTCACGAGGTCACTTCCAGCGAGACGCTCTGACCCGCAGGTCTATTCCGCGGGCTGCAACGGCGGATTGCGCGGCTGCAGACGCTTGCCCACCCATGAAAGAGAACGCGTGATCAGTGCGTTCTCGCCCATCCACTCGTAGTATTCGCGGTACTTGGGATCTTCAGCCAGCAAGTGCGCTTCCTCGGTTCGGGCGCGCCAGTAATAGATACCGCTGACCACGCCGAGCAGCACGGTATTGCGCACGGCATCGGTCAGCGAACCGTCGCGCACCAGGAACGGCAGAGTGGACGCCCACCAGAACAGGTTTTTCGACAGATAGGCCGGGTGACGCGTAAAGCGGTAGGGCCCGTTGGTCAGCACGCCGCGATAGGTGAGGTTGGAAAAGCGGATCCCGAACGCGAAGGTCGCCCAGGCATAGACCGCGGTGAGGCACACCATCAGCGCGGCCCAAAGCCACAGCAGCATCGGATGCGTCGCGAAGACGCCGGCCCAGCCGACCGTGTTGACTTCATAGCCCAGCACGTCGCTCCGCCCCATCGTGCCCCATACGAAAGGCGGATAGCAGATCAGCGCGGCGACCCAGCCGGCCAGGAGGGGATTGCCGCTGCGGATATGCGCATCGAGCGGGCGGAAGGTCAGCAGGTAGCCGACCGTGCCGATCTGCACGTCGATGAGGAACAGCCCTGCAATCAGCGTGGAACCGAGCGCGACCGGATTATATTCCATCGCCCCGAAATCGGCATTCACCACTTGCGCGAAGCCCGGCGGCAGGATCGAGATCATGAAGGCGCCGAAGAACCCCTTGATGGCCCAGGCGCGCCAGTGCTTCTTCACTTCGCCAGCGTCCCAGGCCTCGCGCCCGATCAGCATGGCGCCGAAGTGCCAGACATGGTCGCGCGGCTCGATCAGGTAGCGGTCGAGCCAGAGCACATAGGCAATCGACAGCACGAACAGCGGCAGTGCGGCAACGCCGATCACTTCCATCGCGAAGAGATACTGCCCGTCCCAGTACCAGCGGGCGATGCAGTAGTAGAAACCGATCGCGGCCCAGGTTGACCAGAGCCCGGCGATCTTGGTGATCGAAATGTCCAGCGTTTCCGAAAGCGGGCGCGGCGCGCTCCAGTCGATCCCGGTGGAGGGGCGCAAGTGCACTTTGTCGGCCAGCACCGACCACAGCCCCATGACCGTCCCGGTCACGAGCAGCGTGGCCACCGAAGCGTAAGGGCCGCTCATCGGTGCATGTGGGCCGGGCAGCGCAAAGGTATCGGCGATCGATGCCCAGTTGCGGCAGATCATCACCCATACGAAGAGGGCGGCCAGCCCCGACAGGCCCACGCCTGCCGAGACATCACTGGCGGGCCGGGGGCGCGCGGCGGTCTGGGCATTGCTCATGCGCCATGCCCTAGTCAAAAATGGTTAAGGGGTCAGAAACGGGATGCGTCCGCGTCCCGCCTTGTCCCCTCTCCCCGTCCGGATCAGCGGAACGCTGTGATCCGGCCCGAATTGTCGAGGATGTAGAGCGTCTTGTTCGCGACCACCGGCTCCAGCATCACGGCATCGCTGACTTCGGCGAACTTCGTGTAAGTGCCCGTCGCCGGATCGACCGTGCCGATCTGCCCATGCGAGTTCGCCACCCACAGCTTGTCACCGGCCAGCACCGGCCCCACCCAGAAGAACGGATTCTTGCGCTTCTTCTCGTTCTTGTAACGAGTCAGCTGGGTCAGCCAGCGCACCCGGCCCGTGGTGCGCGCGATGGCGAGGATCTCGGCATGATCGTCGAGCGTGAACACCCAGTCACCCGCCACGGCCGGCGTGGAAATGCCGGCGAGGTTGAGTTCCCACATGCGCTGCCCGGTCACCAGCTCGTAAGCCGCCATACGGCCGCCCTGGCCCAGTGCGAAGACATTGCCCCGGTCGATGATCGGATCGGCGTCAACGTCGGTGAGGCTGCCCACCTCGGTCGAGATCGAAGTGCGCGCCAATGCGTCGGACCAGAGCTGGCGGCCGTTTTCATAACGGTAGGCGACGAGTTCACCGGACGAATATCCGGCAATCACCGTGCCCTGCCCCGCTGCCGGAGCCGCGACGCCGAACACGCCGGCCTGCGTCAGCGAGCCCGATTCGTTCCAGATCAGCTTGCCGTCCGCCGCATCGAGCGAGAAGATCTGGTTGTCCTGCGTCATCACATAGACCGCGTTGAACGCAATCGTCGGCGCGCCGCGCAGCGGGCCCGCAGGCTTGGTGCTCCAGATCTGATTGCCCGTCGCCGCTTCGAGCGCGGCCACTTCGCCCAGACCGGTCGTGATATAGACGTGGCCATTGTCATAGCTGACACCGCCGCCGAACACCGAATTGGAGCCATCGCCCTTCACGGCGAAGCTCTTGGTCCACAAGTGCGCGCCGCTCTGCGCATCGAAGGCGTGAACCACGCCATCGGTGTCCATCACATAGAGCCGGCCGTCACCGATCACCGGCGAGGCCGCGAGACGCTGGCGGTTGGACGATCCCGCGATCTGCGCCGTCCAGACGCGGGTGGGGTTCGCCGCCAGCGCCAGGTGCCCATAAGACTTGTTGGCCGTGCCGCCGCCCTGCGCCCAGTCGGCATTGACCTGTTCGGGCGGCAGGATCACCGCAACCGTGGCCAGCGTCGGATCGACCTTGGCGCCGCTCTCGATACGCGAGAGAATCGGCACGCGCTCCCCCACTGTCGGCGTCTTGGGGCCACCCTTGCCCCCGCCGCCGAGCATCTTGCAGCCCGACAGGCCCGCCAGCAGTGCCAGCGCAACCAAGGGCACGATCTTGCGCGTGCCGGGGGTGCGGACGGCAGGGCGGCGGGTGTTCGAGGCAAGTGCCTTCATACGCGGATCCTCACAAGTCATGTTCATTTATCGCCGGCATCCGCCGCTTTGACCACTCTCACGATCGGCTTGTCGAGCGGTTCGCCCTTTTCATCGACAACGCCGGCCAGTGCATCGACACCGAGCACGGCGGCCAGCTGGCGGGCGCGGCTGCGCAGGCCCTCGTTGACGGTTTCGTCCCTGGCGATCGCGCCGAACAGCGGACCGGCCTGATCCTTCTTGCCCTGCTTGAGGTAGGCCATGCCCACCATTTCGCCGGCCACGCCGAACCACGGGTTGCCCGGCGCGGCAAGCGGCTTGAGCCGGTCGACCACATCCTGCGGCTTCATCGCATCGAAATCGGCAGCGACTTCACGCACATTCGCCAGATCGCGCAGCGGCTGCGGCGCCTTGGCGTCGGACGAGACCTGCCGGTAGAGCTTGAGCGCTTCGGCCTTGTTGTCCTTTTCCAGCGCAATCGCCGCCAGCATCAGCCGGGCGGACGTGGCATTGCCGTCCGTGCCCTTGGCCGCGAGCGGCTCCAGCTTGGCCTTGGCATCGTCCCAGTTGCTGGCCTGCACACTGTCGAGCGCCTGCACGAAGGCTTCGGTCTGGCCTTCCAGTTCCTGGGTCTGGCGGTGGCTCCAGTAGATCCACCCGGCAAAGCCAGCGAGGCCCAGCACGATCACGGCCAGCAGCGGCTTGCCGAAGTTTTTCATGAAGCCTTCGACCTGATCCTGGCGCAGGGCATCGTCCACCTCACGCAGGAACACGTCCTGCTGGGCAGCCAGCTGCGCGGCTTTCTTGTCTTCGGCTTTCGAGGTCTTGTCAGGAGGCAGGGCCAATTTGGGCGCTTTCCGCGGTAGTCTGGATGGTTGCGGGGCTGTTTAGCGTATGGACAGGGCTTTTCAACGGGGAGATCGCTGCATTCCTCGCCGTGAAGCACGCCTGAACGGAGAATGCGGCTAAGGAAAGGCACTCCGGCCCATCGCCCGTGCATAAGTCTGGCGATAGGCGGCAATCATCGTGGCCTCGTCATAGTCCGCGAGTGCCCGCGCGCGATTCGCTGCGCCGACCGCTGACCGCAGGGACTCGTCTGCCGCCAGCCGGGCCAGCGAATCCGCAAGAGCCGCCTCGTCTCCGGCGGGCGTGACGAAAGGCCGGTTTTCGCCGGAGACCATCACCGCCACGTCACCGACGGCGGGCGAGGCCACGGCTTTGCCCGCCGCCATCGCTTCCACTACCGAGATCGGGAACTGCTCGCTGTCGGAAGACAGCGCGAAAATATCGAAAAGCCCCACCACGCGCGCGGGATCGGCCACGAAGCCGGGCAAGTGCACGCGTCCGGCAAGGCCGCAGGCCGCCGCCTGCGCCTCGATCGCGCTACGTTCAGGCCCCTCGCCCACAATGACGAGATGCCAGTCCTCCGGCAGCGCGGCGAAAGCCCGCACGAGCCGGGGCAGGTTCTTGACCGCGCGCAGGCCCGCCAGCGTGCCCACCCATTTCACGCCCGGCATCTTGACGAGGCCCGGCACGGCGTCAGCCGGAGGCAGGTCCCGGTAGGCCGCGATATTGATACCGTTGATAATCAGCCGCACGCGCGATGCGGGCTGGTGCCAGGCCTCCAGCGCGATCGCTTCGAGCCGCCGCGAGGGCACCACCAGCGCCGAGGCCCGCCCCAGGGCCACGCGCCGGAACAGGTTGCGCGCAGGCTTGAGGCCATCCGCCTCGTCCTCGTTGAACCCGTCTTCGTGATGGACCAGCGGCGGCAGGCCCAGCAGCCCGCCATAGAGCCGGTGGGCCAGCACCGCGTCCATCGCGCCCCAGTTGTACGTCAGGATCAGGCCGAAGCCGCGCATGGCGCGCGCAAGGCGCAGCAGGCGCAAGGGTTCGGGGCGGCCCTGCAAGCTGGGGAAGTCCTGCGGATAGGCCACGGTCAGGGCCGGATCGAGCGCAACCGATGCGCCATAGGCTCCGCTCTGGGCAGAAACGACGGCATGTTCGGCCGCAAGCCCGAACGCGTTCATCAGACGCGCCGCGCGCAGTTCCTTGCCGCCCGCCGCGAAGCTCGAATGAAGGTGCAGGACGCGCAAGCCGGTGCTGCTCAAGGCACGCGTTCCAGAAGACGCTCGATCGCGGCAACCGATTCGGGCTCGTCCAGCGTGGGGGCATGGCCGGTATCGGCCAGCGTGAGCGCTTCGGCGCCCGGCACCCGGCGGACCATTTCCGCCAGCGTGGCCTGCGTCAGCAGATCAGACAAAGCCCCGCGCAGGATCAGCACCGGCCGCCCCGCCAGCGCATCCCACGCCGGCCAGAGGTCCGGCTGGCTGTCGACATCGAAATCGAGGAACGGCTCGGCGATCTTCATGTCGTAGTCGAAGGCGATGCGGCCGTTGCTGGTCAGCGTCATCACCCGCTTGGCCATGCCGATCCAGAAATCGAGCGGCTGGCCGGGGTGCGCAGCCCCTTGCGCCGCCTCGATCCCGCGCGCGGCATGAACCCAGGTGGGGTAGCTGCGCCCCTGTCCGACATAGTCCTTGATCCGCGCCAGCCCCGCCGGTTCAAGGCGCGGCCCGACATCGTTGATGACGGCGCCGGCGATGCGCTGCGGGATCACGGTGGCCAGCCCCATCGTCATCAGCCCGCCCAGCGACGTGCCGATGGCGACGAAACGGTCGATCCCTTCCTGCTCCAGCAGTTCGAGAACGTCCTCGCAATATTGCATCGGCGTGTAGCTGGCCGAATCCTTGGCATATTCGCTGTCACCGCGCCCGCGCATGTCGGGGCAGAGCACGCGCCGGGCCGTGGCCAGACGCGGGGCGAGCACATCGAAATCGCGCGCATTGCGGGTCAGCCCGTGCAGGCACAGGACCGGCACGCCGCCGCCATCGCCCGCCTCGGGGCCCGGGTAATCGCGGAAATGCAGCTTGAGTCCGTCGCGGCTCGACCAGAACCGATCCTCGAAATTCGTCATGCCGAAACGGCAACCTCCTGTGCGCGCGCCTTGATCGGCGGACCTGCACTCCCCACTATCGTCTGATGCGAAGCGAACCGCAAGCAAGCGCTTATCGCCCCGATGCCCGCATCGACACCATCGCCGAGTGGATCGGCGATCCGGTGCCGGCAGCCGCCTTCCCCAAACACGAGCTGCGTTTCCGCAACGACCGGTGGGCCGGCGCGGTGGGGCTCGGCGATCTGACGGATGAGGCCTGGACCGCCCATTTCGGCCGTTTCGAGCCACTTGCGGACAACCTGCCCCGCCCGCTGGCGCTGCGCTATCACGGCCATCAGTTCCGCTCCTACAACCCGGACATTGGCGACGGACGCGGTTTCCTCTTTGCCCAGATGCGCGACGGCGACGGGCGGCTGCTCGATCTCGGCACCAAGGGATCGGGCCGCACGCCCTACAGCCGCGACGGCGACGGACGGCTGACGCTGAAAGGCGCGGTGCGCGAAATTCTCGCCACCGAAATGCTCGAAGCGCTGGGCGTGAACACCAGCAAGACGTTCTCGGTGATCGAAACCGGCGAATCGCTGTGGCGCGGCGACGAGCCCTCGCCCACCCGCTCGGCCGTGCTCGTGCGTCTCAGCCACGGGCACATCCGTATCGGCAGCTTCCAGCGCCTGCTCGCCCACGACGAAAAGGACCAGATGGCCGCGCTGGTGGCCTATTGCCTGGACACTTACCCCGGCGGCGAGCCGCCCGCCGATGCCCCCGGGCGCGACGAACCGGCCGTGATCCTGCTGCATCAGGTAGTCGAGCGGCTGGCCGATCTCGCGGCGAGCTGGATGGCCGCCGGGTTCGTCCACGGCGTGCTCAATACCGACAACATGAACATTTCGGGCGAAAGCTTCGACTACGGCCCCTGGCGCTGGCTGCCCAAGTGGGACCCGCGCTTTACCGCCGCTTATTTCGATTACGGCGGCCTCTACGCCTTCGGCCGCCAGCCCGAAGCCCTGCTGTGGAACTGCGGCCAGTTGGCCGTGGCGCTGCGCCTGCTGGCCGACACCGAACCGCTCGTGGCCGCGCTCGACCGCTTCGGGGCGCTCTATCAGGATGCCATGGCCCGCCGCTTCACCTGGCGGCTGGGCGTCGTATCCCGGGGCGCGGAGGCGGATACCGCGCTGATCCAGGCCGCCGAGCGGAGCATGACGGAAAGCGGCGAAGCGCCCGAACGCTTCTTCTTCACGCATCGCGCCGGCCGCGCGGCGGGGGACGACGGCTTCGGCGCGCTGCTGCGCGAGTATGAAAAGGCAACCGAAGCCGACGGGGCATTCTGGCAGCAGGACGAACCGCCCGGAATCCTGATCGACGAGGTCGAACGCATCTGGTCCGCCATCGACGAGCATGACGATTGGTCCGCGCTGCACACGAAAGTCTCGGAAATCCGGGAGCTTGGGAGAAATCTCGGCGAACCGCCCCGTCCGCAGGATAAATGGTAAATTTCAGCCCTACGTTAGCACCCCGGTAGGAATACCTGTGCCATAAGCTGGGAATTCGAGAACACTTTTAGGTAACGGATCTTTAGCCGTAATGGACGGTGCAGCCACAACAGCAACAGCGGTAGCCAGTGACCGGGGACCTGTCAGTAACGTGAGCAAGGCAGAGATCGTTTCCTGCGAACCCGCGACCGGCACGGAAATCTGGCGCGGCAAAGCGTGCGACGTCGACGAGACGGTTGCGCGCGCGCGCCGGGCCTGGCCGGCCTGGGCCGCGCAGCCGCTGTCGACCCGCATGGAACTGGTCCGCCGCTTCGCCAACGAAGTGCGCAAGGAAGCCGAAAAGCTGGCGACCACGATCGCGCGCGAGACGGGCAAGCCCTTGTGGGAAGCCCACGCCGAAGTCGAACTCGTCATCAACAAGGTCGAGATCTCGATTCGCGCCTATGCCGAGCGCACCAGCCAGCGCAAGCTGGACTCCGCGCTGCAGGGCACCATGGCCGTGCGCCACAAACCGCATGGCGTGCTGGTCGTGCTGGGCCCCTACAATTACCCCGCGCACTTGCCCAACGCCCACATCGTGCCTGCGCTGATCGCGGGCAACGTGGTGATCTTCAAGCCGAGCGAAAAGGCGCCGGCCTCGGGCGAGATCCTGGCCCGTTGCTTCAGCCGCGCCGGCATTTCCGCCGCGATCATGCAACTGGCCGTGGGCGGCCCCGCCGAGGGGCAGGCTTTCGTCTCGCACGAAGGCGTCGATGGCGTGCTGTTCACCGGTTCGGCCAATACCGGCATTGCCATCAACCGCCGCCTGGCCACCCGGCCGGACAAGATGGTCGCTCTGGAAATGGGCGGCAACAACGCAATGGTCGTGTGGGACACGCCCAAGCTGACCGACGCGGCGGCGCTCATCGTCCAGTCCGCCTTCGCCACCACCGGCCAGCGCTGCACGGCGACCCGCCGGCTGATCGTGAAATCCTCGATCTACGATGCCGTCCTATCCGAAGTGAAAGCGCTGGCAGACCGCGTGATCTTCGGCGCGCCTTTCGACGAGCCCGCGCCGTTCATGGGCCCGGTGATCGACAACATGGCCGCCGACGGGCTGACCGAAAGCTTCCTCTACCTGCTCAGCCACGGCGGCAAGGCGATCAAGCACCTCGTGCGCCCGAACGAATCGCTCCCGTTCCTGAGCCCCGCGATCATCGACACGACCGCGATGAAGGACCGGCCGGACGTGGAACTGTTCGGGCCGATCCTGCAAGTGATCCGGGTCGAGGATTTCGACGAAGCCATTGCCGAGACCAACAACACCCGGTTCGGCCTCGCCGCCTCGCTGGTGGGCGGCACCCCGCAGGAATACAACAAGTTCTGGGCCAATGCCCGGGCCGGGATCGTCAACTGGAACCGGGCGACGGTGAACCCCAGCCATGCCGGCCCCGTCGGCGGTATCGGGCTGTCGGGCAACCACCGTCCAACCGGCTACTACGCCGCCGACTACTGCGCCTATCCGGTCGCTTCGGGCGAAATGGAACAGCCGCGGGCCGTGATCGGCGTAGGCCTGAAGTAGGCGGGGCCTGAAGTAGGCGGGGCCTGAAGTAGGCGGGGCCTGAAGTAGGCGGGGCCTGAAGTAGGCGGGGCCTGAAG
>NZ_BCTX01000062.1 GCF_001590985.1 Novosphingobium naphthalenivorans NBRC 102051 | reverse complement strand
AGGTGGTTTCCCGACAACAAGGCCATCGCGTTCCTGAAACGCACGGGAAACACCATACAAATATGGCGGACACGCATCGACGGGAGCCTCAGTGCTCCCGTCACCCATTCCGATACCGACATACTCGATTTCCGGATCGCCAGGGACGGCCGGACGATCGTTTATTCGGCCAGTCCCGCACTACAGGCGGCGTGGAGCCAGATCGATAAGGAGGGCCTTTCCGGCTTTCATTTCGATGACCGGTTCGCGCCCAACGCCTCGACCCGGCCATTCCCCTCGCCGCCCATTCCGGTCGAAACCTTCACGCTCGATTTGGCGAGCGGGAAGGTTCGCGCGGCATCCGTGGCGGAAGCGGCTCTGCTGCAGGACGACAAGCCACGCGGCCCGCCGGGCGCCATGGCCGTTGCGCTCTCGCCATCGGGCAGACGGGCCTGGACGAAACCGACACTATCGGAGCGATTTCCGCCTCGCCCGCAACTGGTGGCAGAAAGCCTCACCGGATCGCCCATCAGTTGCGAGGCGCGAGCATGCCGATCGGTCACGACCTTGCTGGGCTGGTCTGCCGATGGCGCGCGGGTCCGCTTCACGCATCTCGAAGGCTGGGCCAACAGCCAGACCGCCATCTACGAATGGAAGCCCGGTGCCCGAACCGTCACACGCCTTTATGTCACGAGCGATCTGCTGGTCGACTGCGCCCCCCTGAACGATGACCTGGCGTGCGTGGAAGAAAACTCAAGCGTGCCCAGGCATATCAGCCTCCTTCGGCTTGCTACCGGAGAGGACGAAGTGCTGTTCGATCCCAACCCGGAATTCGGCGGGTTGCGGCTTGGACAGGTCGAGCGGCTTACATGGAAGAGCGCCTTCGGCACCGAGAGTTTCGGGGACCTTGTCTATCCGGCCGGTTACCAGCCCGGCCAGCGCTATCCGCTTATTGTCGTGCAATATATTTCGCGCGGCTTCCTGCGAGGCGGGACGGGCGACGAGTATCCCATCCAGGCGTTTGCCAATCGGGGCTATGCGGTCCTCAGCATCCAGCGGCCTCGCTCGCCGGTCGCCGTCCCTGATGCGGCAAGCTATACCGACCTCGACAAGGCTGATCTTGTGGGTTTCAAGGACCGGAAGAATGTCCTGTCGGCGATCGAGACTGCCGTTCAGTCGCTGATCGATCGCGGTATTGTTGATCCCAAACGCGTCGGCATCACGGGTCTCAGCGACGGGGCTTCCACGGTGCAGTTCGCGGGCCTTCACAGCAGGTATTTCTCGGTCGCCGCCATGAGCAGCTGTTGTTGGGAACGCTCGCAAATGGCCATGCTCGGCCCGGCCGTCGCGCGCCAGTATGTGCAAACAGGCTGGCCGCACCAGTCGGACAAGGCACCGGGCTTCTGGAACGAGATCTCATGGGCTCAGCAGCCGCGGCGCGTTGCCTTTCCGGTGCTCATGCAGCTCTCGGACAATGAGCTTCTGCCCGCGCTGGAGGCCTATACCGCACTTGCCGAAGTGAACGCGCCGGTGGACCTCTACGTCTACCCCCACGAAGATCACGTCAAATGGCAACCCGCCCATCGCCTCGCGGTCTACCGGCGCAATCTCGACTGGTTCGACTTCTGGTTCAAAGGCTCCGCGCCTGATGCGCCGCCTGCCGAGATTTCGCGTTGGCAAGCGTTACGGGATCGGATGGCCGAGCGCGCCCGGAAAGAGGACGCCGATGGAGGCCCGATTACGTCTCGCCCCGCCTCCTGACAGCAGGTTTTGAGGTAAGCCGTGTACGGCGTGAATGGTCACGTCCAATGTCCAATCCAGGCTTCGGTATCGAGCAGCGCCATGATCCGCATGTACTCCGATGCCGTATGCAGCCTGCTCTCGCCGAGGCAGCCCCCCAGAGCGTCGAGATCGAGCAATCCTTGTGAGGCGAGCCGCCCCCCGAGCAATCTTTCCCGGATCTCGCCCAATCGGCTCGTGAGCAATTCCACGATGAAACTGTCAGGTCCCGCCTTTGAGTGCCGGTCGAGAATTTGGGGAGGAAGCCGCGATGCGTAAGCCGCGCGGGCGACAGCACGATTGATACCCCCGGCGCACATCGACCAGGTCGGAATAGCAAGGCAGGTTTCGACGATCGGCTGCGAGACGAGCGGATTGACCAGCGTGAATGGCAACGCGCGATCGTAGCCGTCCAGATGCTGTTGCATGCGCAGCAACATGGCCACATGGCCAGCCTTTCCCGGAAAAGCCTGGTCTGGAGCTTCGAGCCAGGGGTGTTCGGCAGGTTGGCGGCTTTCATGGGCGACGATGCCGCGGTTCAGGAACAAGGGATCGGTCCGCCAGACATAGCCCCGCCCCCTTTGCTTCAGAACCCGGCGAGCCTCGCGCATCGCCTGCCATGCGCTGGCGCCGGTGACCGCGCAAACGTCGCGCAGCGTGCGGATGAGCCCGGGCCCCATGCCTTCGGCCAGATAGCGATCGGCAATCGGCCGCGCCGAGGCGCTGTTGTAGAAAACATTGTCGCCGCCATTCCCGGTGAAATAGGCATCTGCGCCGAGCTCTGCCGCTTTGGCAGTGACCACGGCACGAAAGGCCAGGTCGTGTGTCCTTCCGCAAGGACGGGGAAGATGGGCTACCACCGAACGATCAAGATTGATGGCGTCGAACGCGTAGCCGCACTCATAGAGATTGGCATGGCAATGCGCGGCAATGATCCGGGCATAGCTACGCTCATCACCACTCGGATCGCTGGTCGCAAGGGTCAGGCATGAGAGTGAACGGCCCCGGTCTGCCAGCGTGGTGGCAACGATCGACGAATCGAAGCCGCCAGAAACGCTGAGAAGAATGTTCGCATAGCGTGAGCCCCATGCCGATATGCACTGCTGCAAGGCGCGGCCCAATCGCTCCGCACCGTCCTCGGGTTCCATAACATCCAGCGTGGCGGCATAGTCCCATGGCGACCAGCATTGGCCGACAGTCTCGCCGCCGTCGGCAAATGTGGCATGTGTGCCTGGAAGAATCTCGCTCAACCCTTCGATGGCCGTCCGGGGCGACGGCAAGTCGCGCATGAAGAGTTGGCGCTGCAATGCTTCCCAGTCGATCCTGGGCGCCAGCAGCCCCGCCTTCACCAGGATATCTGGGTCGGATGCGAAGATGTGCAGGCCGCCTTGCCGCAATTGGAAGCATGGCAGTGCGCCCATGGGGGCTCGCAAGACGCACGCGCCGCCGGGCATCTCGAACGCCGCCAGATAACCGCCCCAGTACCGCTCGATCAGGTGCGCGCCGCCTGATTTACGGATGGCGTCGGCAGCGCGCTGATCAAAGTCGCGGATGGCTTCCGGAGGACCATGGCGATGAAAGATCGTACCGATCACCACGCCGCTACCGGGAATGGGCAGAACATCGCTGTCATCGCTTGCCAGAAGCGAAAACGGACCCGGCACCGGGACAATGGTGAGACCGCAGAGCTGCCCGGCCCGGCGAGCCGCACCTTCGCGCTCATCTGCGTCCGGCGAATGGAAGAGAATGTAGCGCAGCGCCATCACACGGCCATGATCGGCGTGAAGGGGCGAACATTCTCGATCGTGTCGTTGAGAACGGCCTCGCCTTGCTGCACCCAGCAATGCGCGGAAAACGGGCTGGCCTGCACGCCGAATACAAGGCTGGGGGCAAAGCCACGGCGCAGGCAGATCCAGATAAAGGCAAGCGAGCGTACGAGGCACCGGTCCGAGCGCCGGAAGACGAGGCCGAGCGCCTCGAAAGCCGCATTTATCCCGGCATATTCATGGTCATGCATCTGGCCAACGCCGGCCCCGGAGACGAGCTTGCATCGTTCCATATCGCGTATGATCGCTGGCAATCCACGAAACCTGATCCGCCATGCGACAATGCATTGGACAACGGCGACCTGCATCAGCGTGGACAAATGCGGGCTGCAGCTGACGCTCGAAATGACATCTCGGGACGCCGGGACAATTCGGATCGAGCAGTCGTTACGCGGTGCCTGTGTCTGCTCGATGAGCATGCCCCGGGCCACGAGCGATTGCAGTGCCCGGGCATCATCCCGACCGCAGGGCTCGCCGCCTGCCGCGCGGCGGAAAGCCTCATCCATGCCAGGTGGCAGCGCGAGATACCGGTCGGCCTCGATGTCGAGGATGATCGTGCGTCCACTCGCCGTGCAATGATGGAGGTTGTCGCGCAAGGAGAAGAACATGGCCGCGGCGCCTTGGCAGTGACGCGCCCCGGCAAGAGCCGGAGCGCGCCGGTTTGCTCAGTCGTCGGAGATGGCGCCGAAGATCTGGCGCGGCTGACCTTCGAGGTCGGCCTCGCCCTGGACGGCGCCCTTGGTCGCGGCGCTGACAGCGCCGAGATCGATCAGCTCGTCATCGCGATGTTCGTCAATCACGGTCATCATTACCTCCTTCATGTCGTCGCAGACATTTGCGACGACATGAAGGATATCGCGATGTTGCGCGAAACTTCGATTTTATAAGTTTCCAATTTGAGTTCTTATAAGCCGAAATACTCATTCAGCGCCCTTCAAATGGGGAAGAAATCTCTCTGGAGTACCGGGCTTTCTACCATCCCAGCGTGGATTTCAGCCCTGCTCCTCGGCATGAATAAGTCGCGACACTTGCCGCAATCGCCGGCGATGGTAGCGACGGACGGCCTCCTGTGCGTCTCGTAAAGGACCTGATCCGGCCAATTCCCATATCCGTTCGAGTTCACGAAGCCGGTTGGAGAGCCTCGCTTCGCGAATGCGAGTCGCGTGAAGCCGCTCACCAACGGAGCGAACGGCTTCGACATGCTCGGGATTTCCGGAAAAGCTGGCAATGTGCAGAAACAGTTCTGCCGTCGCTTCGGCAAGTGCATGTGTGTCATTGCCATTGATCGATGGAAAAGCTGGCTGATAATCGCTCGACGAAGTGCCGGATCGTCGGAATTTGAGCGCAAGTTTGATCAGATCTTGGTGCCATGAATAAAGGTGAGCGAGCCCGTCCGCAGTGAGGCGGGGCATCTGAAAGCCCCCGCCGATGTGCAAGTCGAGCAGCC
Source organism: Novosphingobium naphthalenivorans NBRC 102051 (assembly GCF_001590985.1). Taxonomy (GTDB): domain Bacteria; phylum Pseudomonadota; class Alphaproteobacteria; order Sphingomonadales; family Sphingomonadaceae; genus Novosphingobium; species Novosphingobium naphthalenivorans. Next base: position 25,351 of record NZ_BCTX01000062.1, on the reverse strand, counting down.
GCTCGCCCACGAGTCGCTGCATGCTGTCGCGGACCGGAGCAATGCTGGTCCCGAATTCCCGGGCGAGGGTGGTCACGACAAGCATGGTGCCGGGCGCGAACTGCCCCTCGAGAATGACCCGCTTGAGCCCCTGGTAGACCCGCTCGGCAGCGACAGCTTCAGGTGACATCGCGCCGCGTCACTCAATGCCACGCAGAGAAGCATCATCCAACGGGACGCCCGCGCGGCGGCCTTTGCGAATGACCGCACCCAGATAGTAATCCTCGATGATGTATTCGATGCAGTGCTCCTGGAGCCGGTTCATGTCGCCATGGAGCAGGTCAGCCGGGAAAGACCGCCGGTTCTGCAGGAACATCATGGGCAGGAAGAAGTAGCCGGCAGGCAGGCCGAGGCGGGCGGCGCAGCGAAGGTGGTCCTCGATCGACGGCTTGGGACTGCCGGCTTCGATTTCGCGCAGCCAGCGTATGCCAATACCGGCCTCGGCCGCCAGTTGAGCCTGCGTAATCCGTTCCATCCTGCGCCGTCCCTCGATACACTTTCCGGAGATCAATTTGATCTCGTCCAGAATATCTTCTTCATTTGTGCGGTGATGCTTTTGATTGGCCACGTCCGGGATCCCCTGACAGCCGCTCAAAGCTTTCCGATACACAATCCGACAGCGCCAAGGCTGGTGTTAATTACGCCTTAAATCAATCATCCATCGTTCCCAATTTGGTAGAATTGCAAAAATATTGATGAAATTTTTGAAAGCGATAGCCCACTCAACGCAGAATTTCGCCAACAAGCGAAGGGCGTCTGGCAATCAAGGCCAGCAGCACCTAGGCCGGCCATGCAGGACGGCGGCGGCCGTGTTCCCAATTCAGCTAAGTTCGTTTGGTGACGCCGATACAGCGCGCAAACGCAGCTTGCGACAGGCCTGTCTTTGCCCGGATCGCGGCCACATCGACGGCCTGAACTTCGACCTTATGAACACGCGCGTCCGAAGCATGTCCCACAGCAAGCGCCAGAGCTTCGTTCAAGCCTTGCTTGATGCTTTCATATACGCTCATTGTTGATCTCCAGTGGACGTGAAGCGCTTACTTACATGTCCTACGCGTCCCTTGTCCTGCGATAGGCCTCGAGAAGGCGGTGATCTTCGCTGCTTTCAAAGACCAATAGCCCGGCAAGATAGAACCGCCCGATAGCCGTGACCGAGGTTGGCTCATCCGATGCGTCGATACGCTCCATCAGCCTTTGGGTGATTTCGGCCAGTTGCGAAGATGATCCCACGAAACGCACATGATTGCCGGCAAGCCGGTCGCATCGCGGGTCGGCCACTTCGCCAGCGAGGTCCCAAGGCTGCATGCGATCCAGCAGCATGACCGCGACATGGAGTGTCGCGCCATAGGGCGGGAACTCGCGAAGGAGATGTGCGAGGCGGCTGTGACAATCCAGGAAAAGATCGATCCCCCTGTCCGACAGCCTCAATTTGTAGGTTCTCGATGAACGCGCAGCCATGCGACCTGCTCCGAGTGATTCGCACTGTGGGTCATTGATAGGACGGCCCGCGCCCCAAGTTTTCTGCCAATTTGACAGGTATTTTCGGCACGGCAGTGCCGCAATCGGCACGCAGATGCCGAAACAGGCACGTCAGTGCCCTGCCCGTTGCCCGGATCCGCGTCATCGGTTCACCTCAAGCCATCCCGACGAGGGGTGACGGCAATCACCATCCGATAACGCCCGAAGCTTTCTGCCCGAGCCCGATCCAGGAACCGGAGATCAGCTGCTTGCTCAGCATCTCACCGGAAAAGGAGGCCATGTGAGAGATGTACACTTCCAAGCGTCTGGAGAACACAACCGCGCTCGTCATGTTCGCGCTCTCCGGTTGTGCCGGGAGCGCCCACCTCGATCCACCCCCTCCCGTTCTTCCGCACTATCGCATCGTCGCCACATCGGACGGTTTCGCGATCGAGCGGATCGAAACTGATGGCAGCGCCGATGCGCCTGCCCCGCTGGTTCCGCTCGGCCGCACGATCCGCCTCGATCCGGCGCTTCTCAATCCCCCTTCTTCCTCCCATTTCAGGAGCACGCTCCATGCCCCTTTCGTTCAAGATGGCCTGCCAGGCCCGATCGGCGATCAGCACGATGGCCATCCTGGGCCTGATGAGCACGGCAGCCCCCGCACTGGCGCAAGCCGGACCGCCGGCGAGCAATAACGACGCCCAGGTACTGAGCAAGGCTGCCGAGGCAGCGCAGCGCCAGCTCCACCAGACCTTCACCAACCTGACGTTCGAAGACTTCGGTCCCGCGCCGATCAAGGGTGCGATCTACCAGGCCTTCGCCGGCGGACGGGTGATCTACTATGCCCCGGCGAGCGGCCACATCGTGTTCGGGACCGTCTATGACAAGAACGGCCTTAACGTCACCGCTCTCGCCCAGCAGGCCAGCGCCAGGAAGCGTTTCGATCTCATAGATCCCCAGAAGGCGCTCGCCATCGGGCCGGACAATGCCCCCACCGTGATCGAGTTCACCGATCCGGATTGCCCTTATTGCCGTGCTCTGGACAGGTTCTGGGCAGCCAAGGCGGCCGAAGGCAAACCTGTACGGCGGCTCATTTATTTCGTGAGCCAGATTCACCCCGGTTCCGCAGCCAAGGCCGAGCATATCCTCTGCTCAAAGGACCAGGCAGCCGCCTTCCATGCGATCTACGCCGGTGCGGCCCCAGGCACTCTTCTGACCTGCCCGGAAGGGAAGGCGCGCGTCGCCGATGATGCCGGGCTCGTCAAGGCCATGGGCATTGGCGGCACGCCAACGCTCATCGCAGGCGGCAAGCTCATCCCGGGCTTCCAGCAAGCCGAGCTCGAAGCCTTCCTCGAGGGCAAGCCGAACGCGAACAAGGACAGGGTCGAGGGCGGGGCCGATGCCGCGCGCTGAGCTTGTCCTCACCCATCTGGCGGACGCCAGCTGCCCGGCCCTTGCCGCCGCGGCGCGGCGGACCGGAATGCCGGCACGCGCGGCGCTCAAGGAGCCGCCCACCGCACGCGCCGGCAGGCAGCGATATTCCATCGATGCCGAAAGGCGCATGTCCGGGCGGCTCCCATCTGAAGGAGCAAAAACGATGATCCCAAAACTTGGGCGCAATGCCCTCGCCATCCCCAATCTCATCGCCAATCTTGGTGTCCCTTTGGCCCTCATGGTGCTCGTGAGCACCGGCGCCCATGCCTTCACGGCCCCGGCCGCGGGCGATCTTGGCTACGACATCTACGACATCGTCGTGAACAAGGGGGTCAAGGGGCCGCTTGGCTTTGTCGGCGGTGTCGCCGCCTTCCTCTTCGGCGTCTCGCGGCTCTTTTCCAACGTCATGGTCGGCATCCCGACCATCGTCGCCGCGGTCTGCCTGATCAAGTCGGACACCATCCTCCAGACCTTTGGAATGGTGATCTGACATGCGGTGCGCGGGTCTCCTGGTTCTCCCCATGGCCGGGAAAGGCCGCGCACCGCGCCCCAGGCTGAAGGCCGATCCCCGGCCTTTGGACAATGGCGCCTGGCGACAGGTGTCATGAAGCAGGAGGAGAAGGGCATTGGACGAACGTCTGCCCCAGTATCTGCACGGCCCGGTCCAGATTCTATGGTTCGGCTCGGACGAGTTCATTCTGGTCATGTCGACGATCTTCGTCGCCGCCATCGTCGGCGGGATCGTCGGATGGACGCTCATCGGCGCCCTTCTCCTTTTCATCCCCTGGAAGCGGGCCCGCCCGCGCGGGTTCCTCTCCCATCTGGCCTGGCGCTGGGGCCTCGTGCGCTTCCGCCACTACCCGGGTCCGACCCAGACCCGTTTCTTCGAGTGAGACCGGTGATGGCATTGTTCAGCAAGGACAAGAATGCGGGCCAGGATCCGCTCGCCGGCAAGCCCGCAAGCTTCGGCATCCACCGCTACCTGCAGGGTTCAGCCAACCTCTTCGAGGAAAACCGGCTGCTCAAATTCGCGATTCTCGGAACACTGGGGGTGACGGCGGTACTGGGCATGTTGCTCTACACCACGAACCAGAACCAGCGCACGGTGATCGTGCCCTTCGGGTCGGGCGGCGACCTCTACGTCACCGGCAATACGCCCTCGCCAGGGTACCTGCGCACCATGACCCGCAATGTGGTTAGCCTGGCCGGGACCTATTCGGCCTACAGCGCCGACCGCCAGTTCCAGGAACTTCTGAGCCTCGCGCACCCCAGCGCCTACAACAGCCTTCGCGACAGCCTCAATGCCATTATCGACGAGCTTGCGAACAATCCGACGCTCTCGATCGCGACCTACATTCGCACCGACCAGCCCGTCACCTGGGACAAGACCGAGATCGTCGTGCCGGTCGAGAAGGTGCGCATCATCGGCGGGGTCATCCGCAAGTTCCGCGGCAATTTCCGGATCGGTTACGCGATCGACAACGGCCGCTTCTGGCTCACCCGCCTTTCCGAGGAAAAGTTCGATGCTGAAACCCACTAGGAGCTGGCCCACCAGGCACTGGCCCGCGCGCGCCGGCGGCGCAGTTCTGCTTGCGGCCACCCTGCTCGCGCCTGCCGCACCCGTCCAGGCTCAAGCGATCATGGTCCTGCCTGGCCAGACGAGCACCATCCGCCTCTCCAATCACGACATCAACCACGTGGTTTGCGAGGGCGGCGAGATCGAGGATGTGCGATTTTCCGCGGAGAAAGCCATCGCAGTCGAAAAGGCGGGTTCGGACGCCTGGATCAAGTTCCTGGTCAAGGAAGTGGACGACACCGGCGCGGTCACGCGCAGCTATGTGACCACCCCTTCGGAATTCTTCGTTGCGTGCAACGGGGCGATCTACACGCTCTATTCCGAGCCCTCCGATATCCCGGCGCAAACCGTGACCCTGACGCCGGGACGCGTCCAGCGCGCGAAAGCCAATGCCGATCTCCTGGGACCTCTGGTCGAGGAAGAGCGCGCGGTCTCGATTACCCTTGCCATGCTCCAGGACCGGTTGCCCGCCAGCTTTGCCGAAGTAGCGCCCGCCTCGGGCACACTGACGCTGACGGGCCTTCCCGGTACGAGACTGACCGAGCGACGGCGTGTCGCTGTCGAAGGCGCGGGGTTGTCGGCATCGGAATACCTGGTCAGCCCCGATGCTCCCGTAACGCTCGACGAGCGCAGCTTCCTCGACCGGAATCTTGGCACGAACATCATCGCGGTCACGCTCGACCGGCTTGCCCTCAAGGCCGGCGAGACCGGGCGTCTTGTCGTCATCCGCAGGGGAGAGGCGCAATGACGAACGGCAATCGCCATCCGGGCGCGATGTCCCGATCGAACAGGAAGCTCGGCGAAAAGCCGGAAACACCTCCGCCGCCGGATCTGGCGCCATCGCTTGCCGATGTGCTGCGCACGCGGTGGAACGCGCTCGGCTCGCAAACACGCCTGCGCGTCAAGCAGGCCGCGCTGGCGGGCGCCGTGGGGGTGCTCGGCTATGCGCTCTACTCGGCCAGCAGCGCGAGTGACGAACCGGAAGCCTCCAAACCGGCGGCATCGACGCTGAACATGGGCGCGGGTCTTCGCGGAGACAGTCTCGAGGAGAAACTGCGCGGCGATTTCAAGAAGGTTCTCGATGACCAGAAGCTGCTGGGCGACCGGCTTGCCGCGATCGAGGAAGGCAAGGCGCCAGGCCAGACCAATGCGCCTGACATTGATGGCGCAGACAGCGACACCGGCGATCTCCCGCGTGCATTGGACGGCGAGGCTCCGGCCTTTCCGCCGCCGCCCGAAGGTATTCCCGACAACATCACGGTCACTCCGCCGCTGCCGCCATCTGCCCCGCCCGCTCCGCCTGTCGAAAAGGTAGTCGGCGCGATCGGCTCGGCGACAAGCCCGGTGATCCCCAAGGGCGCCGAGGGCTCGGCCGCGGACTCGAAAAAAAAGAATCGGACGATCTATTTACCGCCTGGTTTCATGAAGGCGCGGCTCCTGACCGGCGTTGATGCCCTGGCGAGCCGCGATGCGACCTCGAACCCCGAGCCGATCATCGCCCGGGTACAGGCGCCCGCCGTGCTGCCCAATGACGTGAAGGCCAACCTTTCCGGGTGCTTCGTCATCGGCAATGCGACCGGCAGCCTCGCCAAGGAGCGCGTCGAGGTCCAGCTCGTCAGTCTCTCGTGCGTCGACTTTGACGAACATTCCGTGGTCGACCAACCCGTCAAGGGCTTCTTCGTCGATGCCGATGGCAAAAAAGGCCTCTCGGGCCGCGTGGTGACGCGCGCCGGGGCGGCACTGGCAAGAAGCTTCCTGGCCGGAACCATCAGCGGGATCAGCCAGACGGTAGAGAACACCTTCGGCGAGACCTCGACCTCCGCGCTCGGCACGGTCCGCTCGCTCGATGCAGCCGATGCCGCAAAGACCGGCATCGCGGGCGGGCTGTCGAAGTCCTCGGACAAACTCACCGACTTCTATCTCGACCTTGCCCGCCAGGCCGGCCCGATCGTCGAGGTCGGTGCCGCCAAGGATGTGGTCGTCGTCATCCAGGAGGGCGTCGCCCTCGAGATCAAGCCCGGCGCGGGATCGCAGTTCTGATGCCCTGCTTTCCCTCATTACGCCGCTGCTCATCATCCGGAGAAGCCCCCATGCCCCTGCTCCCTGATTGTGCAATGCTGCGGACCACATGCCTGCTGGCACCTGCGCTGATGGCCTTTACAGGCTCGCTTTCCGGCTGCGCCTCGCTCGGGTCGGTCATGTCACCCTACCCGGAAAAGTTCTCCTGCAAGAACCCGGATCACGGCCAGTGCATCCATCCCGAGGCAGCCTATGAGGATGCTCTCGCGGGCCGCGCAGGACGCTCGGATCCCGCCGTGACCAACGACAGGAAGCTGCTGCGCGCCAGCGGCAAGTCCATTGGCAAGCCCGGCAGCGGTGCGCCCGGCACGGCGGGCGCCTTCGCGGGCTACCGTGACAGCGTCTATCGCGAATTGCAGGGCCTGATCGAGGCGCCAGTGACGCCGATGCTCAAATCCGGCGAAACGGTGCGCACGCTGATCCTGCCCTACGCAGACCGGCAGCGGCCCGACCGGCTGTTCATGCCGCGCTATGTCTATTCGATCCTCGAACGGCCCTCCTGGGTCGTGGGCGGATATCTGGTGAAGCCCGTGTCTCCGGCATCACAGCTGCCGGTACTGGGGCAGATCCGCGAGACGCCCGTTGATACCCAGGCCCCCGACAGCACAGGGATTTCGGAACCCGCCGCTGCATCGGAGTCCGGACGATGAACGCGCGTTTCGAAAAGTTGAGCGATCTCAGCTTCGCGGCGCTGCGCCGACAGGTCTCGCGGGACTCCTACTCCGATCACCTGCCGCTGGTCGCCTGGGCCGAAGAGGAAGGCGCGTTCCTCACGATCGACGATGGCTGGGGTTACGCCTGGGAGCTCACACCCAGCGCCTACATGTTCGCCCATGTTCATTCGGCACTGCTGGGCCTCCTCAACATTCATTTCGAGCCGGGCACCGTGCTGCAGATCATCAGCTTTGCCGATCCGCTGGTCGATGATGCGCTTGATGCCTTCCTCGATCTCAAGACCCGCGACGATCCGCTGATCCAGGCCTCCGCGCGGCGTACTTACGATTACCTGCGCGAAGGACGCCATGGGCTCGGCGCGCTTCACGGGATCCCGGTGAGGAATTTCCGCACGTTCCTGGCGGTCAAGACGAGGAAGCCACTGGGCCGTGATCCCAGGCGCCAGATCGAGGAGCAACTGGCAAGGCTAGGGATCGCGCCGATGCCGCCCGAGGTCCTGATGGCTTTCTACCGGCGGGTGTTCAACGGGCTCTTCACGGATGCGCTCGGCAGCTTCGTCAATGGCACGAGCGATGGCGGCGCGCCCCGTCCCTTGCGAAAGCAGATCATCGATGCGGGACCCGACCTGCTCTTCGAGGGACCCGAAGTCTTCCTCGGCGGCCAGATCGCGCGGTGCCTGACGCCCAAAGCGCCCGCCCGGCGCATCACCGCCGAACGCGCAAGCCGGCTGACCGGCGGCATTCGCGGTTCCGCCGAAGACAGCGACCAGATCGGTGGCCCCTTCCTCTATACTCTCAATGTCCTGTTCGATCACAGCGCGTTCGAGATCCACAAGCGCGCGCAGATCCTCTCCGCGCAAAAGGCCGCAGGCTCCTTCGCGGTCGAGGTCGGCAAGCAGATCGAGGAAATCAGCTGGGTGCTCGACGAGGCCGGGAGTAGCCGTTTCGTGCGGGTCATTCCTTCGGTCTGGGTCTTCGGTGAAACACGCGGCCAGGCCCGCGAGATGGCCGCACGCGCGAGGCGCCTGTGGGAAGCCGAACCCCTGCCTTTCATGATGCAGGAGGAAAGCTACCTCAATCCGATCCTGCTGCCGATGAGCCTGCCCTTCGGGCTCTACCCCGACGGCAAGACGCTGCGCATGCTCGAGCGCGATTTCCGCATGCCGGTCAAGGCCGCCGTGCTCATGAGCCCGATCCAGACCGACTTTCGCGGGGGCGGGCGTCCGGCTCTCCTCTACACCGGCCGCAAGGGTCAGCTCATCACGCTCGATCTCTTCGACCCCAGGATCAACAACTACAACTTCATCGTCTCGGCCGAGAGCGGCGCGGGCAAGAGCTTCCTGCTCAACAACCTGTGCCAGCAATACTACGCCTCCGGCGCCCTCATCCGCATCATCGATATCGGCGGTTCCTACCGCAAGCTCTGCACCCTGTGCTCGGGCCGCTACATCGATCTGGGCGAAGAACGCCTCGTCCTCAATCCCTTCGATCTTGGCCTTGCGATCGACGGCGAGGATAAGCAGTCGGCGATCGCCATGGCCGTCGCCATCGTTGCCGAAATGGCCAATGCGGCGACCCGGAAAGGCGTTTCCACCTCGGAATGGAATCTCCTGAAGTCCGCTGTCCAGTGGACGATCGACTCCGGCCGGGCCGAGCGGGGCATCGATGCCGTGCGGGAATGGCTGGGAAGTTATCCGGCCCAGACCCGGACCGATCTCGACAAGGTCGAGCATCTCCTCCCCGTCGCGCGCGAGCTTGCGTTCAACTTGCGCGACTTCGGTTCGGACGGCGCCTACGGCCATTACTTCAACGGGCCATCGACTTTCGACATCTCCAGCGACGAGTTCGTGGTGCTCGAACTCGAGCGCCTCAAGAACATGCCCGACTTGTTCAACGTCGTCGTCATGGTGGTGGTGAACGCGGTCACCCAGGAACTCTACCTCTCGGGCCGCGACCGGCCGCGTTTCGTGCTATGCGACGAGGCCGCGCAGTTCATGACCCGCAGCGACGGCCAGGACCTCTCGCGCCTCGCTGAAGCCTTCGGCCAAGGCTACCGCCGCGCCCGCAAATACCAGGGCAGCTTCGGCATCGTCATGCAGTCGATGAACGACCTGCTGCTCTTCGGCGGCACCGGTCAGGTCATCCTTGAAAACGCCGCGACCCGCTTCCTGCTCCAGGGCTCGACTTACGAAAAGGCGGTCGAGAACAAGATCCTCGATTACTCGCCCTTCGTGCTCGACCTCCTGAAGTCGGTCCGCAACAACAAGCCCAACTATTCCGAAGTCTTCATCGACTCCCCGCTTGGTCTGGGCATCGCCCGACTTGTCGTCGACCCCTTCAGCTACTGGATCAACACCTCGGCGCCGACCGAAGTCGCCGCCTTCGAGGCGCTGATCCGGCACGGCCGCTCGCCGCTCGAAGCAGTCTGCGAGCTCGCCGGTGTCGATCCAGCCGGGATCCTGGGTACACGGCCGCCACTGATCCTCGGCGCCAGCGACGAGGAGGCTGCATGATGCGCACGCGCCGCGCCCATCCCGATCAGATGACGCTCGACTGGAGCAAGGACGCAGAGATAGAGCGGATCATCGAGGCGCGCGTTGCCATCCGCGCCGAGGCGCAAGCCATTCGCTGGCGCTTCCGGCTGATCTTCGTCGAAAGCCTGATGATGGCGGCCCTGGTGCTGGCAGCAGGCTTCACGCTCGGCCAGCCCACGCCCCTGGTCATGCGCGGCGCGTTCCTTGTCGGGATCGCCTGCTTTACCAGCGGCATGCTTCTCATCGTGCTGTCAGGCGTCACCTGCAATGTCCTCGATCGGCTGCGCCGCTGGAGGCGCCGGTGAACATGCACCCGACCAGACATGATCACGCCCGCGCGGTGGCCCTGTTCCAGGCTACAACCGTCGCCACACTGGTGCTGGCATCGGCGCTGGTTGGAGCCAATGCCGATGCCGCGACGTCGACGATCGGGCGCACCTGGCCCATCGCCGAACCCGATGCCCTTTCAGAGATCGAGGCGCGCACCGCCAGGCTGCCTGCCGACATGCGAGCACAATTTGGCCCGCGTTCCACCTGGTCGGCAATGAAGGCGGCGGTGCTAGCGCCCGCCAAGGTCAGCCGCACCCGCAGCGTGGTCCCCTTCTACACGCTCGATACCGAGATCCGGCTTCCGGGCGGCGAGGTCCTCTACCCCAGGGGCTACACGTTCAATCCGCTCGACTATGTGACGCTCCCCCAGCGTCTCGTGGTGGTGCGGCCGCGCGACCTCGATTGGGCGCTCAAGACAGCGGGATTGACGGACTTTATCCTGCTGGCGGCCGGCGACGCGCAGGATGAGGATGCGATTACGCTCTCGGAGCGGTGGGGCCGGCCGATCTTCCTTCTCGAAGAGCGTGTGAAGCAGCGCCTCGGCCTCACCGTCGCGCCCGTCGTGGTGCGCCAGCAAGGCAGGAAGCTCGAACTTACCGAAGTCCGGCTCGATCGCAGGAGGCGGCCATGACGAGCCTTAGCGAGAAAATTCCAGGCTATATTCAATATGCGACGCAACTACGACGAGTATCGTTCATGGTAGCGCCTCGATATCCGTCGCAGTTCGCACGTCGGTGGCGGCGGATTGTCCAAGGCCGCGAAAATCACATCGTGGTCAACAGTCTGCAAAATAGTGCGCTCGCTGCTGTACTCGACACTCTTGGCCTCATTGTCCTCAATCGACGTCATGAGGTTTCAACTCCAAATGCTGGTCGTGTTCCCACCTACTCTCGGTCATTAATTTGTCCAGGTGATGGTGCCCGAAGTGACAAGAATATGGTCACCCGGTTCAACGTCCGATCAAGCGTGATCTGCATTAGTGCTGCTCTCGTTCTGCAGCTCCTGTCTCCCACCCCTGCCCAAGCCTCGTCCTGCCCGGCAGGCACCGTGTTCAATCCGATCACCAAGGTGCGCTGGAACTGCATCTTCCCGATCACGATCGGCGGCGTACGTGTGGGCAGCACCGACAAGCTCTCGCGGCAGCTCGACGCGCAGTCTTCTTCGAAGCCGCTGTGCGCCTGCCGCAAGGGCACCACCTTCTGGTTCGGCGTCAAGGTGAGCTTCTGGTCACCGAACCGCATGATCGATGTGGTGACCGAGCCAGGCTGCATGATGGCGCTGGGCGCCGATCTCATGCCCACCCATGGCCGCCTTCAGGGCAGCCAGAGCTCGATTTCGGATGGGACGAACACGCGCAAGATGTTTGCGCAGATGCACTACTACATTGCGCCGGTCTGGAAGATGCTCGACATGTTCACCGACCTGCCCTGCCTCGAGGACGACGGCTTCGACGTGGCGATGATCACCGAGGTGCTGCCGACCTGGCAATCGGGAACGCTTGGCGCGATCATCCAGCCCGAGGGCATCCTCTTCGGAAATCCCGCCGCGGGCCTTGCCTGCATGGCCGACAGCGCCGCGGCTGCCGCGGGCAAGGTCATCGATCCCCTGTTCTGGTGCATGGGTTCGTGGGGTGCGACCTACCCGATCGCGGGCGACATTCATTTCGATGACAGTGTCGAGGCCTGGGCGGGATTGGCAGCGCGCGGCACGTTCATGATGGGGCGGCTTGGCGCGCTTACCATTTCTTCGGCCGACGGCTGCTCGTTCATCCCCCAGCCCATCTGGACCAAGAGCCGCTACAAGTACCAGCTGATGGAGCCGGTCAAGGGCGGTAGTTGCGTCAATGTCGGGCGGCCTGGCGCGCTGTGGTCATCGGCCAAGCATGCCCCGGGGCAGGACAACGCCCAGTTCATGCTCTTCGAGCAAGTCATCTGCTGCGCCGGAGTGAGCACGCCATGAGCGATCACCCGGCACGCACCATCCTCAAACCTCATTCCGCACGCGGCCCGGTCCCGCAATGGTCTGCCCGCCACAGCCACGAAGGCTGCCGGGACGCGCGCGGAACAGGAGCGGCCTTGCCTGCCCCCCGGCAGGGCCGCTCCACCCCCGGCCGGCACGGCCGATGGCGGATTTCCCGGACGTTCCTCCTCTCAACCGTCCCGGGCTCCGCCTCGGCCGTGCCGGCCAACCTTGCTTCTCACAATTCGGGCAGCGGCAGGTTTGTCTTCAGCGGGCACGGGCAATGAGAGGCTGGTCCCGCCTTGCCGCCAGCACGATCCTGCTGCTCCCCGCCAGCCTCCAGGCACAGAGCGTCGAGGAGCGCGCCAGAACCGCGGCCGGCGCATCGCGCGCGAAGACCGGAAGCAGCGATGTGCTCCTCAAGACCTACGTGACGCCTGCCATGAGCGGAGAGGCCGTGACGACGATTGATGGAAGCAAGACCTTCACGCCCACGATTGCCTGCCAGAAAAGCGCGAAACTGCTCGAAGTCCTGATCCAGCCTTCAGCAACCGGCGACATCGGCCTCGTCCGCGTCTCGCGTGACAAGGACATGGACGGCGCCTTCGATACGACGTCGAACTTGCCCGTTCCGGTCTCGGGCATTTGCGCCAATGGCCTGCTCTCCTGCGATCCCGGCACCTGGGCAAATTGCCGGCCGTTCCGCTGGGACGTGGATGCCGCAAAGGATCTGAAGCTCACCGAGGTCCAGATGCCCGAGCTTGCCGGATGTTACTGCGTCAACAACAGCTGCGGCAGCAATCTCGTCTTCGGCAATCTGGCCACCGTGCTCAAGGACCTGGGCGGCGGCATGGCGGGCGCGCTCACGACAGCCTTCCCGGCAATTGGGGTGGCCAAAGCGCGGATCAACGGCCCCGTCATCGATTATGTCGGGGCGCTGACGACCAGCTGCACGGGTGGCGATACCACCGAGGAGACCGCCTACCGGGATAATCCCGCGGCCATTGGTGGCGATGCCTTCGCGCTCAGCTCCACGAACTCGGTGTTCCAGGCCCTGCAAGGCTCGGCGGCCGGTTCCGGCAAGGCAGAAGTGACGCGGTCCTGCTCGATCAGCCGGGACATCACCATCCGGTCCTGGGATTTCGATGATATTCTTGGCGTTTCCGGCGCGGTCCAGTCAGTGACGAGCTGCGGCACGAACTGCCGCCGCTACCGGATCGGCGGCGACGGCGCCTGCGGAGCCAATCCTCCCTTCTATGCCGCCACGTTCGACGTCCATGAGCCCGATCGGCTGATCTCGGCGCGGATCGTCGAAATGGGCGCCGAAGATTGGGTCCAGGGCCGCGTCAATGGCGTGATCGTAGGCTCGGCCGGCAAGCGTCCCTGGCTTACCGACGGCCTGCCTTCGGGCGACTGCCGGATCAGCGGCAGCGCCTGGTACAACCGGACGAGCATCGACATCACGCCGCAACTCAAGGCGGGTACGACCAGCGTTGCCGCGCGGGTTCGCGCAGGCGGCGGCGGGCGTTGGGGCTACATCGATGTCGAAGTCGAGGCACAGACAGGATGCGAAGTCAGCGAGAGACTGATCGACCTTTGCGCCGCTAATGCCGCTGACGGCAATTGCCGCCTCTACAGCGAGAGCGCCGATGGGGTGGACACGGTCGTGAACGGCGTAGGCACCGGCCTTCGTCCCCTGCCCCAGACCCGCCTTTTCGGAACCGGAGCCTGTACGTTCCAGTTCGCCCGCGACTTCTTCACGCGTGAGCGGCAATACCGCTGCATCGTCGATAGCGCGGCATTGCCCGAGCCCGATCTCAGCCGCGGCGCCTATATCATCGATCATTCGACCGAGACCCTGCTGGCCGATCGCCAGACCGCGACCGATGGCACCGTCACGACTTCAACGCAGCCCTTCGCTCTGCCGGACCGGGGTTCGGTCCCAGCCTGCGAAATGATCTGCAAGACGCGCGCGCCGCGCGCCAATACCGATGCCGCGCCTGACGGCGTCGTCGGCACCAAACAGAACGATCCTGCAGGGTACGACACCTTTTATCACGTCTGCGACAGTGCCAATGTCTGCCCGACCGGCCCCGGTGAAGAGATTGTAAGCGCCTGCGGCTGCCTCGACGATTTTCCCGAGGCGGTGGTCATGATGCAGACCGTGCGGCTCGCAGGCGCGGACATGGTCTGCACGAGCGCCGGGCAATGAGAAGCTCCCCTCTCCTCCTTGCCCTCTTGGCAAGCGCGAGCCTCGCGTTCGCAACACCTGGCCATGCCGATGCGATCTGCGCCGCGGATCTCAATGGTAACGGCGATGCCGCCGATCCCGGCGAGACCGCGAGCTGCCTTGCGACCGTGAGCGGCAGCTGGCTCTGCCCAATCGACGAAGTGCAGTGCGTAGCGGATGCGGCCGGTGCCTACACCTGCCCGCTCGGAGACCAGTTCCCCTGCGAGACACCTGCCGTGGGAGGCGCCCCCGCCTGCTCGCCGCACAGCTGTCTCGATACCGGCGCCACGCCGATTATCGAGGAACCAGCCATGAAAGATCCCGGCGTGCCTGCCGACGGCGAAGTCGATGCGGACGGCAATTGCCTTGCGCAAATCGAGATCTTTTCCGGGCGCGCCATGCGCTGCCGTCCACCAGGTCTTTCCGACACTTTCCAGAATTGCTGCAAGGACAAGGGCAAGATCATCAAGGACGGCATGGGCTCATCCATCTCCTCGATTGGCACCAAGATCGCGGTCGCCAAGGGCGTCTTCACCGGCATGAAGGCCGCCTATACCGCCTTCCAGGCCGGCGCCACGGCAGGCGAAGCCGCCAGCGCAGGCGCGAACGCGCTCATCGTCGGGATCGATCCGACCTCGATCGCGATCAGCCTTGCGGTGAATTTCATGATCGAGGTCCTGCTCTCGGGCTGCGACCAGGAAGACATGGAAACGGGACTGCTGCGCGGCTCGGACATGTGCCACGAAGTCGGGACCTACTGTTCGTCCAAGATCCTGGGCATCTGCGTCCAGAAGGCCAAAGGGCATTGCTGCTTCAATACCCGTCTCGGGCGCATCATCCAGGAACAGGGCCGCCCCCAGCTTATCGCCTTCAACACGATTGGCTGGGGCACGCCCAAAAATCCCTACTGCCGCGGCTTCACCCCTGAAGAGTTCCAGGCCCTCGATTTCTCGAAGATGGACCTCTCCGAATACTACTCGGACATCGAGGCGCGCACCCAGAGCGAGATACAAATCGATATGGAGGAGAGGATCAATGCCTACTTCGCCCTGTAAGGATTTGGCTGATGCCGGGCTGCGAACGGGCATGTTCTGCGCTTCCGGTGCTCACGTACCGAAAGTACGCTCCGCGCCGGTTCTCGAACCTACCCATTCTCGCTCCGGCCTGAGCCAAATCCGCGTTGCTTTAGGCTCAGTGATGTTGGCGTTGACGTTGGTTCACCCAGCTACGGCACAGGACGCGCCGACCACTACGCCACCCGAAGATAGAAATCCGGTGGCGCAGCAGGGTGCGGCGGCCATGGAGCGTCTGAAGGAAGCCGTGAGCCGGCGGAAGGCGGATACCGTATCGGGACCAACCGCGCTTCCCAATCTACCCGACGAACAGCGCCGCCGTGCTTTCGATGGTCTGCGGGCGCGGACACCTTCACCGGAACTGGAGGCGCGGGCACGTCAGGGGCTCGAGAAGGCGCGCGAGGGTGTGACGACAGAGCGCGAGGCCATGGCCAAGCGCATGGCGCAGGCGCTGGGGCTCGATGCTCGCGATGTCGTGGCTGTAGCGGATGCTGTGCAAGCATCCTCAGGCAATAGCTGGGTGCCGGTGCTGTTCGTGTCGTCGTCCATGCCGATTGCGGTATTGCGCACTTACGCAAGCCAGCTTGAGAAAGCAGGCGGGATCATGGCGTTTCGGGGGATGCCGGGCGGGCTGACGCATGTCGGCCCGATGGCGAAACTCTCGGCGCAAATCCTGCGCGTCGATCCGGGCTGCGAAGGCCCGGCCTGCGCGATGCGCGATGTCCAGATCATCGTCGATCCGATGGTGTTCCGCCAGCATGATGTAACGCGCGTACCTGCATTGGCGATGATCCCCGGAAATCCGGCCCAGCCCTATTGCGAGCGCGACGACAATGCGCCGGTGAGCCCGCATGTCATCTACGGCGATGCGGCTCTTTCCGGAATGCTCGGCGAATACGCCCGCCTCGGCGGCAATATGGAGGTGCGCGATGCTGCGGCTCGCCTGGAAAACCGCTAGAGGCGCCTGGCCTGCATTGCGGGATCTGCCGCTGCGCGCCGCCGTGGCGCTGGGTAGCGCGGGGCTCGGTGAACCGGTGCGCCCGGCCCGGCTCTGGAAGGCCTACGCAATCGTCCTTCCGGCAGGATTCCTCGCCTGGTGGGCCATCCCGCAGGTCACCTGGGTCATGAGCCCCTCGATCCCCGCCATCGCGGTGCGCGCCGATCCCGGCCCCATACGCAAGGGAGACTTCGTCATGTTCACCCTCTCGCATCCGCTCGCAGGACCGGAACCTGTCAGCGTGACCAAGGAAGCGCTGTGTCTGCCGGGCGAGAGGATCACCATGGTCGAGAGGCCCTCGATGCACCCTGGAACGCGCGATGGCTGGTACTACTGCAACGGAAAGCTGCTCGGCATTTCCAAGCCTCTCGGCCGCAATGGGCAAGCCCTCACCCACTGGATTCCTGCGGAACCGCTTATTCCCGAAGGCATGATCTACGTTGGTTCGCCCCATCCCGATGGCTTCGACAGCCGCTATTACGGCCCCGTAGCCATCAGCCGCCTCACCCGCATGAGGAAGGTGCTGTGAAGACGCGCGCGCGGCCTTTCCCGCCTCTGCTGGCGACGGTCTTGGCACTGAGCCTGCCGCTTCCCGCCCTTGCGCAGCAAGGGCTCGGGACCCGCGAGGTCAAGCAGGGCTACTGGTGGTATGCGCCGCCCCCCGTGCCCGCAACGGACAGGACAGAAGAACCCGATCCGCTGGCCAAGCCCGTCATTCCCCCCATGGCCGAACTGGCGAGCTGGACACCGCCCCGCATTCGCAAGCTCATCGAGGACCAGCGCGACTATGCCGCGACCGTACTCACGGTCGATGCGGTCGCCGATTTCTGGCGCCTCGAGGACTTCGCCCGCCGCAAGGCGCGCGCCTTCGCCGGGCTCACCCAGATCGCCATGCTACAGAACCCCACACTGAATGCGAAGTCCGCCAACCCGATGGTAGGCGATGCAAGGGCCGAGCTTACCGCACACAAGGACGAGGTCCGCCAGCGCTACTTGCGCGCGCATGCCAGTGAATTCGCGCTCGTGATGTTCTCGCGCACGACCTGCGGTTACTGCCGTGTGCAATGGCCCATCGTCCAGCGCTTCCAGGACGAAATGGGCTGGCAAGTCACACTGATGGACCTCGACCGCCGCCCGGACCTGGGCGCCCGGTTCGGGGTCGAAGTGACACCCACCACCATGATCATTCGGCGCGGTAGCCAGCAGCGCATGGTCATTGCCGCCGGGATCGAGGCTTATCCCAACCTCGCCCAGATGGCCTACCAGGCGGTCAAACTGCTCACTGGCGACATCCGCCCCGAACAGTTCATGACGGGCGCGGGCGAGGAAGGCGGTTTCTTCGATGCCCTTTCCGCGGGCCCCATCGCGGCAAGCGATCCGCGTGCACTGTCCCGGGACCCGGGAATGGGCGATGTTGCTGCGCATGAAGGACTCGGCGAATGAAGAAGGAAGCGCGCCTCCTGCTCCCGGTCATGGCCGCCACCTGTCTCGCCGTGATTGGCCCTGCCACCTGGGCACGGCCTGCGACCCGCGAGGATGCCCGGGCTGCTGCGATTCATCCGGTCGCCAGTACAGTGCAGATGCAAGCCTGGCTTGCGCGCGTGCCTGTCACCCGCGATTTTCCGCCCGACTTTGCCGGATCGCTGCGTGCCTATGCGCCAGCCTTCGTGATCGAAATGAGCACAGCGCAAGGATGCGTGCCGTGCGCCGATCTGTGGGACAGGCTGGGCACGCTGCGACACCACTATGGCTGGCAGATACGCACGCTATCGCGTGAGGATGCCCTGCTGCGCTCGGGGCGGCTTGGCCTGCCCTGGGTCGGCCATCCCGTCGCCTGGGTCCGGCCCGTCGACGATCCGTCCCGCATGGTCCCCATCGCGATCGGCACTGATCATGCAGCCAACCTTGCGCGCAACGCCTGGCTGGCTGCACGCATGCTGACCGGCGTGCGCGCTCAGGTCGGTGTACGCGCGCTGTCCAAGTTCACCGGGATCGTGGGCGCAAGCCCGACATCCCAATTCCATCGCTGAGGGACCGTTCATGGCGGGCAGGTCCCTTCCCCTATCGGCACGAACAGAAAGACGCCCGCCATGGCCAAGTGCTTCTCCCGCCTGAACATTGCCGCAGCCGCGTTGCTCGCCTCGTGCGCGGCAAGCGCGCCAGCCCATGCCCAGAGCTGGGCAGAGACCTGGTTCGACAATGTCACTTATACGAGCCCCGGCAGCTTCGAGGACCAGACACGCGGCTATGTGACGGCGGGTGGGATGTCGGGCCGGGTCGATGTCCACAACGACTATCTCACCAGTATCACCCTGCCCAAGATCAAGGCGGGCTGCGGCGGCATCGACATGTTCCTGGGCGGCATGTCCTTCCTCGATCCCGACTACCTCGTCCAGAAACTGGAAAGCATCCTCCAGGCAGCCCCCGCCGTCGCCTTCCAGTACCTCCTCGAAACCCTGGACGAGAAGATGGGCAACATCATCTCCAAGATGGAAGCTGCAACCAACTTCCTGAACTCAATCCAGGTGAACGACTGCCGGCTCGCCAATCGTATGGTCCAGATCGCCAAAGGCGACGACAATATGTCGGGCATCATCGAGGAGATGACCGGCTACAAATCGGTCAAGGAAGGCTTTGCCAAGAGCTACCAGCAGAGCCGCGAGAAGATCGAGGCCAATGCCAACAACCCGACCGAGGACCTCAAGGACGCGCTCGCCAATTGTCCGGCCGAAGTCACCGAAATCTTCCGGACCGGATCGCTGCTCTCCCATGCCGCGACCCGCGTCGGCGCAGGCGACTGGGCCAGCGTCATGCGTGCGCGGGTGGGCGACGTCTACATGCGCTGGGATGCGGCGGACAAGGTTCCGCTCTTCTCTGCGATCCCGGCCTGCCCCCACCAGGACACCGAAAGCGTCGAGGATTTCCTGACCGGAAAGGTCCAGCGACGTGCGCTCAACATTCCGGCGACCGCTGCCGACTGCTCGGCAGGAACCGGCAAGGGCGCTCTCGAACTGGCGCGCGAGCGCATGGAAGCAATCGCCGGCAAGATCAGATCGCGAGCTGCGCTCACGGCTGACGAGCGCCAGTTCGTCGCCAATATCCGTACCCTGCCCGTCTACCGCTTGCTCGAATGGGGTGTGCGCCAGGGTGTTCCGGACTCCGTGATCGCCGATACCGACGAACTGGTTGCCCTCACCCTCGCCTACCAGATGCTCAACGACCTCACGCGCAGCATCGACTTTGCCGTCTCGAACGCCGAGCGCGGAGCCAATGCGGCAGGCGTGGCCGATGCCGCCAACACCAACTTGTGCCAGACCCGCATTCTCACCAAGGGCATCGAGCAGCTTCGCGGTCTTCGCGAGGAAGTGCTGCGCCAGCGCGCGCAGATGCGCCAGAGCTACATGGCAGCGCTTAATGCCGCCAACCTCTCTGCCAACTACGCCGGGCTCATCCGCCAGCGCGACCGCGATGCGCGCGATGCCGCGGGCGCTGCTGCGGCCCCGGGCCGGTGAGGCGAGCCATGACCCAGCATTCCCTTGCCCGCACCGTCTCCGGCCTTCTCACTGCCCTGGCTTTGAGCCTGATCGCAACACCGGCCCTGGCGGTCGATACGAGCTTCTACACTTATGATGGCTTTGCCGAAACGGTCGATGCCTTCCGGCTTGTCTCGATGATCTTTGCCGACCCGCGTTACAAAACGCTGGTCGTGATCATTGCGGTGGTCGGCATTGCGCTCGGCGCCGTGATAGCCAGCGTGCGTGGGCAAGGAATGGGCCTTGTTGCTTTCGGCTTCCAGATCCTGGTGGGCGTGGGTCTCTTCGTGGGGCTGATTGCCTCGACCGGAACGGTCCATGTCTACGACAAGGTGCGCAACGCCTATCAGCCCGTGGGCGATGTGCCCAATCTCCTGGTCCTGGTGGCGGGCGTCACCAACCTGATGGAGCGCTCGCTCGCCGAGACCATCGACGACAACACGCTTGATCCCAATGCCAAGCTCGAGTTCGGGGCGGGCGGACATAGCTTCGATCTCTTCCTCAACGCCGTTTCGCCCAATGGCCCGATGACCGACAGCTTCCTCGATGCAACGATCAAGGACTATCTGCGCCAGTGTTATCCGGTAGCACGAGTCTCCGCCTCCTACCCTGTCGACGATGACCAGTTGTTTCGCACGGCAACCGACCTTCCTGCCACCTTTGCGGCCATGGCCGGCCCATCGACGTTCAGCACGGTTTACACTGCCGCCGACAAGGGCGGCACCACGGTCAGTTGCACCGAAGCCTGGGACCATATCCACACGCGGTTGTCCGACCCTACCCTGTTCGAGGACTATACCCGGCAGGTCTGCGAGCGCACCGGCTATGATGTAGCCGATGCCGCCCAGCTTGCCCGCTGCCGCTCGCGGATTGGCGATATGGGGCAAATGATGATGGGAACGCCGCTTGTCCTCCAGAGCTTCATGAGCGATTTGCTGCTCGGCAATGCAGTGGGCGATGTGCTCTTCGAGGACAGTCCCGCGGCAGCAGCACGGGTCATGGCCAACCGGGCGATCGTCTCGAATGGCCTTGCGACCATGTCGGTTGCCAACGAGTGGATGCCGACTATCAGGGCCACTGTCTTTGCCATCATGCTCTTCATGGTGCCGATCGCCCTGCTCTTCGTGCTCACTCCGATCAACTTGCGCGTGGCGAGCTTTGCGGTCGGGCTCTTCGTATTCGTCGCGCTGTGGGGTGTGATCGATGCCGGCATCTACCAGCTAACGCTGGGCCGGGCGATGGAAGTCCTCGCACAGATGCGCAGCAATGCCGTTGCCGCCAATGCCTGGATGCTGGCGCCCTCGGCTGCCATGAAGGCTCTCGCCATCTTCGGAACCTTTCGTACCGCAGCCGCGGGCCTTGCTGGCGCCTTCGTCTTCACCGTGTTCCGTTTCTCCGGAAACGTGTTTTCCAGCTTCACCGGCGGCGCGCTCCAGACCCAGGGGTTGGGTTCCGCAGCAGCAGCCCCGATGGCGACGCGCGAGGGCTATGCCTCGGCACTCGAGGCTCAGGCCTCCGCAGGCGGGACGATGGCACGGCGCAACGCGACCTCGAGCTTTGGTGATTTTGGCGAGCGCTCAACTTTTGGAGCTAACCGCTCCTTTGGCGCGGCGGACACGGTCCTTGCCGAAACCGGCAGCGGCGCGCCCGGTGTCCCCGCCTTCGGGATGGGCGCGATTGATGCATCTCGCGAACTTGGCGGGATCGCCCCAGCCCTTGGCAGCCGAAGTCTCGCAGACCCGGCGGTCGCGCGCGCGGTGCGTGCCAATGCGACGACCGCGGCGATCCATAACTTTGCAGAAAAGGATACCCTGCGCAGCTTGGGAACCGGCTATTTTGGCGCGGGCCAGTCCGGCGAGAAGGCCTTCGCCGCCTTCGCGCAGAACATGGTGCAGTGGAAGGCCTTCGGTGACGAGCGTGCCTATGCGATGATGTTCCAGGGTGCTGCCCGGCATTTTGAGCGCGGCGGCTATTCGCGGGCGGACGCGGAACTGAAAGCGTCGGGCGTCATTGGCGAGGCCGGGGCCGATCCCACCTTCGCCAAGCTCATCGCCAATGCCTACGAGCAGGAGCAGATGCTGCAGAACGACCTGACCGGCGCGCAGGTGCAGGCGGGCGCCATGCAGGGCCGGCGCGATTACGCCGGGGATCGCGTGGCCGAAGTGGAGCGCGGCAATGTCTCCGCCGAACAGGCCTGGAGAACAGGGACCAACGAAGGGCATCGCACGGCAGCTTCCATGCTTGGCCTTCCTCTCGATGAAACCAGCCGCCGCATCGCGTTCATCAATGCTCTCTCGGGCGAGGCGCGCTCCTCTGCCATCACCCAACTCTCCCGCGCTACGGGCCGTAATGAGGCTCAGGTCCTACGCGCGCTCGAAACCTACAATGCTGCTGTATCGGTCGGCACGGCCGACGGGGCGAGCGCCGAGGCGGCACGGGAGGGGACCAGCGTTTACGGCCGCACCCGCGAAGCAGCAGGTTACGACTTTGCCGAACGGTCCGGCAAGCTCGATGCCCAGCGGGAGGTAGGGCCCGATGGAACCCGCAGTGCTTCGCGCATCGGTGAGCAGAGGCGGCAGGCTGAGAATTTTGGCTACGCCGAGGGAGCAGCTGCAGCTGGAACCTCGGTACGGCAAGCAGCCCGGCTCGACAGCTTCATCCAGGCGCTGCGGCAGACCTCGGGCAATCAGGTCGACATGGCAGAGGGCGGCGCTGAAGGTATCGCCGACCGGGCGCGCAACGAGCGCCTCACCCGAATTGTCGACAACGAACGGCTTACCCGCATGCAGAAACTGCTTAGCGATCACGGCATCAAGCTGACCAAACGGCAGATCGCGATGGATCAGAACGGGGATTTCAGTGTCAATCTCACGCCCCGGACGGCTGCGGCCATGTGGCGCGGCGGACTGATCAACGAGAGCCAACTTGGCGCGATTGCCAATGGGGGTACGGCCCGTTTCTCCTTCGCGCACGACGATGTTCTGGTTTCCAGTAGCACCGGCTTCAGCCAGTCGGCCCGCAGCGATACCAGCACGCGCTTCGAGGCTGGCAAACAGGCCGGGCCCGATACGATCGAGCATTTCCTCGGCGGCGGGAAGCAGGGCCACGAGGCCATGGCCAATTGGCTGCGTGGCGGGTTCGAGATGGATCGGCATGGGAACTGGCGGTTGAAGCCGCAGGTGGCCGATACGCTGCAGCGCGATGTTCAGGCAATCATGGCGCAGACGGGATGGACCCGGAGCATCGATCGCTCTGCGCAGGATCAAATTTCCATGGGAACTGACCTAGGTGCTTCGGTTTCAGCATCTGTCAGTCGAGGCGGCGGAACAGCCGGCAAAGGAGGAAAGGCGTCCGGTAGCTCAGTCGCGGGAGGCGCGAACGCAAGCCTTGGCTTCAAGAGTTCGGATCGCGGTATTTCAACGGAATCCGCTAGCGCAAGGATGGACATCGTGAACTACGATGTCCGCGCAGCCATTGCAGGCGCAGAGCGCGCTGCGTCTAAATCTCACAATCCTGCCAGCGACTTCTCCAGGGAATTGAGTCAGCGAATTCTCGGAGATCGCGGCTTGCGCAATCGTTACCTTGAACAGGCCGATTCCGGTCGCGGGACGGCGGATATAACCGGCCCAATGACTTCATTGGAACAGTCCTCCGTCCTGCGCACCGGTCGCTTTTCCACCGATCTGGACAAGGGGCCGTTCGACGGAGACCCAAGTTTCAAGGAACGCCGGGACAAGTGAAAGCGCATTAATTGCGGTGAAAATGCTGCCAGTGCAGACCTGAGCGAGGATCGAGTGGGTCGGACGCCGGATCACTGTATCCCCCGACCGAGAGCTCGGGAAACATCTGTTCGTGCGTCGGCTCAACGAATTCCCAGTCGCTTGCGGCGAACCAGGCCTGCGCAAATCCGATCCCGAGAATGAGCAGTGCCGTCATCGGAAAGAACAGCAGATTAAGGTAACCGGCGAGCGCGCTGGTGTAGAAGCTTTCTAGCGATGGCACATAGAACGACGCCCATTTACCCGCCCAGTAGACGGCGATGCCTGCCCACCACATTTTGGCCTGCCATGGCCGCCATAGCCAAGCGGATGCTTTTGGCTTGGAAGTGCCATCAGTCGCGTGATTTTCCGTGCCGTTACTTGGATCGTTCGCGGGTTCCACAGGGGGATCCTTTCCTTTTGCGATCCTACCATCAATCGGCCGCAGGGAAAACCGGATGTCGAAATGTTGAGCCTGCAATTCCTGCCACATGACCGCGCCTCCTGCGCAATGGCATTTCGCGGCGCCCTCCCTTCCCTCCTGATATTCCGCCAATCAGCTTTGAGCGGCTCGAAAAGAGCATTTCAGTCAGGTAGAGCCCTAGTGGGTAGGCCGATTGGACGGATCTCGATGGCAAATCGTTCCTAATCCAGTCCGGCTCAACCGCTAAGTTCTGCAATTGCGCGCTCAACCAACTGAAAATTGCGTCTGCGAAAGTAGACTTTTTTGGCGACTGTTTCCGCAGGTGTCTCGAGTGCAATCATCTGGCCGCGCACGTCAGAGGAACGTGCCGGTTCGCACACGATACTCTGGACACACATGAAGTCGATCTCGCCCGGGTCCAGATAGGCAAGTTTCAAGACGCCTATGCCGTCGGCGTCGTAACGGTCAGGCCGCCTTCCGGTCGACCGCGTGAGCCGCACCAGACCGTTTGGCGCCACATTCCTGATGCCCGAAGCTCAGTTCCTGATGATATACACAGGGACCGGAATCGCCCACATGCACGGCATGATCAACCAGCTTGTGGTTCACGGAACTTCGAAGGGCAGAACGCGGCAATTCTATCGCGGCCGAACACGCCGCGAACTACCTTATCTCGCGGAATTCGAACAACTCGCGATAGATGGAAAGATCATGCTGTCGACCGCACTGTCCCGTGAACCCTACAAGCCGAAACGCTATGCGCAGGATGCACTCTTGGAGGCGATGCGGACCGAGGGCCGCCTGCCCTTCGAAACCTACTGAATTTCGGAACGCGTGACGGCCCTTAGATCTGGCACCGCAGGCATCCCGCCGGAGCTTAAAACAAACACTTGTTTTTCTCCAGCGAAGCAGCTAGACGGCACACTCAGGCACAACGCCATAAATCTAGGGAAAGGGAGTCTTATGAGGCTAAAGAGATGGATCGCCCACGAGGCATTGCTTGGCAGCTGCGCTGTCATAGCGATCGCCTCTTCGCCGACAGCGACTTGGGCGCAGGAGACTAATTCGGCGGAATCGACCGATAGCACTCAGGACATCATTGTGACTGCCCAGCGCAAGGAAGAAAAGCTGTCGCGCGTCCCGGTGTCCGTCGTGGCATTCGGCGCCGAGGCGCTGCAGGACCGCAACATCACCAGCGAACAGGACATGGGTACGCTCGTCCCCGGACTCCAGGTCAAGAACGGCCAGAA
>NZ_BCTX01000061.1 GCF_001590985.1 Novosphingobium naphthalenivorans NBRC 102051 | reverse complement strand
GGTCCTCGCACCGACCATACCGCCTATATCGATCACAGGCTGAGTATCATGAAGGGTGATCGTAAGGCTATCTTTGCTGCGGCCGTTGCTGTGAGCCGCGCCGCCGAATTTCTCCGGCGATAGCTTCAGCAATCGTCTTCTTGACCGATCTGCAGACGAAGAGCTCCGATCATATTGTCCAACCGGCGGAGCAAGTCATCATAGGTCATGATGTCCAACATGTTGGCATATTTTCTCCGAATGACTTCATAGTCGAGCCGCTGCTCGGCAGCCGTCAAGTCAGTTCCATCTGCTTGTTGATCCCTGCCAAGCATTATGATCGCCTTCGGGTTGGTGATCCGGATATCACGCCTTTCAGGGAGTTCAGAGCGATAGGTGTCTGTCAATTTCCGCTCGCCCTTCACACCCCACTTCGAGAGGTGGAAGAGGTATTTTTCGGCCTGCATAATGGCCCCTGAGAGTTCGCGGCTTGGTACGCGGTTATCCCGATAATCGCCTCTGGCGAATAAGCTCACTTTGTGCGGCGTCTTGATCTCAATGATGTCCAGATGCCCGGATGAATCGACCAACCCGATATCAAGGTATCGGGGCGTGATTTTGTCCGGCTTCGAATAATCATCGCGGATCGTGATGTTCTGCAGCACCGCCACATATTTGGGGAACAGCAGGAGCAGAAATGAGACCAGCAGCTGCTGCCAGTCCCGCTCGCAACGGGTCTCAGAATCGTCGAGCCAATTTTTGACCGTCTTGCGAATGAACCGATACTTCTGAAGCTCGGATTGCAGCAGTTCCGTCTTTTCCAGCGGGGCATCTTCGACGATCGCCTTACGTTTGCTCAGATAGTCTTCATAGTTTCGCCGGGCATCCTGCATCCCTTCCAGATAATTGCCCAAGACGTCTGCAACACGCGCATCGGCGTAGCGACGCACCTCCGTTGTGGTTGGGAATTTCTTGAGCAGTCTTTCAAACTCATCGAACGGTATTGCGCTGGGGTGATCACCGCCGATGACAATGTCATCTGCTGTGTCCACTATCCTCGCGATCCTCCCAAAAATCGAGATGTCGAGATGGGCTGCGAAGTATTTTCGTTCCAATGTTATGGCGGTCGAAAAGAGGACATCATTCTCGATTCCAAGCTTGCGACCTTTGATCCGCCAATAGCCCTTTGACCTGCGAGCGAGCGGGAATCGATAGATGAGCGATTCTGTATCGATATTGCCTTCCAGCTGTTCTTCGCTCGGCTTGGACATCAAGTCGTCCCGCTTGAAATGGAAGACCTTGCCAACGGACGCTTTGCCTTCAGTTCTCAGTTTCTCCCAGAGCCACTGCGATTCGAAAATCTCTGGTTCATACTCTAAAGTCAGTCTATTTTTCTTGACGTCGAATCTGAGCATGGCTTGAATTCCCCAATTGTTTCTGATGCTTTAAGCGGGAAACACTGTTTTTAGGCAAGTGCTGGTGGGGTGCCCTGCGGGCGACCTGCTCTATCCGCTGGCGCGGACCGGGCCTGTATTCCCGGCCTATGCCGGTGGCGATCAGGAGCAGTCTTGTACTGAGCCGGAGGTCTTGTGGACGCGCTCTGTCTTGCACTTCGTGCTCCTGAGAGCGCAGCGTCTGGTCCCACGGCACGATCACGGAACCTGATCATAGCCGAAGCTACACGCCAGCAGGATACGATCGTCGTCTTCGTCTTTGACGATCTCCAGTAGGCGCTCGACGCCAAGCCTGCCGACCGGTACCACTACTCCGCTTGCCGACTATCCGCTTCGAAGCGTCCCATCGGCAGCTTTTGTCTGAAACGGACGACCAAGGTGCCTGACCTGAGCGACCTAATGTGGGTCGATAGCCGACGCCGCGCGAAGTCAGCTATCTCCACCCCTTCCCCATCACCCCTCACCCCTCACCCCTCACCCCCAAACAAAAACCCCTCCCGCCACGTGGCGAAAGGGGTTCTTACCGGCCGGGGTGGCCGCATGAATTCCGGCGATTACAGGGCGCCTTCGATCCAGCCCTTGAGCGCGTTCTTGGGCGCCGCGCCGAGCTTGTCGGCCACCTTCTCGCCGTTCTTGAACAGCACGAGGTAGGGGATCGACTTCACGCCGAACTGCATCGGGGTGTCGCTGTTGGCCATGATGTCCATCTTGGCGATGGTCACCTGATCGGCGAGTTCCTCGGAGATTTCCTCCAGAGCCGGGCCGATCATCTTGCACGGGCCGCACCAGTCCGCCCAGAAATCGACGAGCACGGGCTTGTCGGACTTGAGGACTTCTTCCTCGAAGTTGGCATCGGTGACGGCAATGGTGGGCATCGAATAGCTCCTCGAAATGCGATTTTGGGTTAATCTAGAGACGAAACCGCGCGGCGCAACGGCTGAGCGTGAAAGGTTTACTCATCGGGGGGCAAATCCGGCTTGTGCCCGGCCAGAATGTCCGCCGGAACCGTGATCAGCCGCGGCGCGGTGGTGTAGAGCAGCGCCACTTCGACCGTGCGGCCCGGAAAGGTGGTTTCGAGCGCGGCGGCATAGGCGCCCATCTGCCGCAGCACCCCGCGCGGGACCTGACCGAGCGTTTCGGGCGGGCGGCGCGCGGTCTTGTAGTCGATCAGGCGCACGCGGCCGGGCTCGATCACCAGCCGGTCGATCGTGCCCGCCACCACTTGCCCGCCGACGACCGCCGCCACGGGAACCTCCGCCAGACTGCCCGGGGCGAAGAGGTCCGCCCAGTCCGGGTTCGCCAGCACATCGAGCGCCGTGGCCAGCATGGAATCGCGCTCCGCTTCCGGCAGATCGGCAGCATTGCGCGCGAGCCAGGCGCGGCCGCTGTCTTCGCGCGTGGCCATCTCCACGTCGGGCAGGCGTTCCAGCAGCTTGTGCACCAGCGTGCCGCGCCGGGCGGCGGCGCGGCCGGCGCCGGGCGGGAACGGCGGGTCGGGCGCATCCTCCTCACCCAGCGCGGAGGGGGCGAGCGGGCGCGGCGGGCGGGGCTCTGCGGGCGGACCGCGCTGGAGCCATGACGGCAGCGGCTCGCGCAGCGGCAGCTCGGGCGCGCCGGTCTCGGGCGGGACAGGCGCGGGCAATGCGCCATGTTCGCAGCGCGTGCCCCAGATGGCGTCCTCGATCTCCGCTTCGGGCGGGAACAGTTCGCGCAGGCGGGCGTACCAGCTCTTGGGCGGCGGCCCGTCCTTGTCCCGGCGGCTGAGCGCGCCGCCCACGAACAGCGCCTCTTCGGCACGGGTCATGGCCACGTAGAGCAGGCGCCAGTGCTCTTCCTCGTCGGCCTGCCGGTTGGCCTCGATGTGCTCGGCAATGCGGCCCTGTTTTTCCTCTCGCGAGAGCGGCGGCAGCGGGATGGCGCGGGCGGTGTTGGCGGGATCGGGCAGGTCGAGCCCGCGTTCGCGCGCGCTTTCCGGATTGCCGGTAGCATCGGCGAGGATGACGATGGGTGCCTGCAGCCCCTTCGAGCCGTGCACCGTCATCACCCGCACCAGCCCCGCGGCATTGTCCGCCTCGCGCTTCAGTTCGCCGTCGCCCGCATCGAACCAGGCGAGGAACCCGGCAAGGCTGGGCGTATCGGTGGCGACATAGGCCTTGGCGGCATTGATCAGTTCGTCGATCGGATCGTTCGCCTCACTGCCGAGCCGGGCGACCAGCTTGCGCCGCGCCTGCCACGGCCCCACCAGCAGCCAATGCAGCAATTCCTGCGGCGGCTCGTAGTCGGCAAGCGCCAGCAGCCCGGTGAGCTGCTGTACGGCCGCAGCCGCATCGCCCTCGCGCGAGCGGCGCAAGTGATCCCACAGGCGCGTGTGCCTGGGGCGATAGCCGTGTTGCAGCAACTGCTCCTGGCTCCAGCCCACCAGCGGCGAGACCAGCAGGCTGGCGAGATTGAGATCGTCCCACGGCTGCACCGCAAAGCGCAGCGCGGCAACAAGGTCCTTCACCGCCAAGGGCGCACCCAGACGCAGGCGGTCGACGCCCGCGACCGGCACGCCCGCCGCGTGCAGCCGGGCGACGATCAGCCCGGCCAGTTCCTTGCGCTGGCGCACCAGCACCATGACATCGCCCGCCGTGGCCCGGCGCGGCTTGCCCTTCACCAGCGTGAAGCCCGGCCCCAGCGGATCGAGCCAGGCCTTGACCTGCCGCGCGATATTGTCCGCCATCCGCCGGTCCGGGCGCGAGAGCCAGGTCTGGGCGGTGCCCTCTTCCTGATCCTCATCCTCTTCGGCTTCCTGCGCGGTTTCGCTGACGGGCTGCCACAAGCCGACATAGCCGGGGCGGTCCTGCCCCTTGTGCTCGTCGGGAGCACGGTCGAGGCCGAAGCTTTGGTGTCCGATCGAAGCAATCGCTTGATCGACAAATTCAAGCACCTTTTTCGCTGTGCGGAAGCTGCGCTCCAATCCCAGCTCGACCAACGTCTGGGCGCGATCGTTGCTGCGCAGCATCTCGGCGTTCTCGGCCGCCTGCAGCATCTGACGCCTAACCCGCTCACCAGCGCGGCGGAAATTTTCGGGGCTGGTGCCCTGAAAGCGGAAGATCGCCTGCTTGTAATCGCCCACCACGAACAGCGTGCGCATCACATCGCCGCGCTGGCCGAGACCGGCCCAGAACTCCTCGGCCATGGCGAAGATGATGTCCCACTGCGCGGCATTGGTGTCCTGCGCTTCGTCGACGAGGATGTGATCGAAACGGCGGTCGAGCTTGTAGCGGATCCAGTCGGCCTGATCCTTCCTGCCCAGCAGGTCGGCGGCGCGGCGGATCTGGTCGTCGAAATCGATCAAGCCTTCGCGCTGCTTCGCCTCGTCCCAAGCAAGGGCAAAGGCCCGGCCCAGACGCAATGCCGGAACCAGACGCTCCGCCAGCGACAGCAGCGCGGCCGCGGCACGGACGCGGGCGATGCACTCCACCACACGCGCGGCATAATCGGCATAGGCGGGATCGAGCTTTTCCTGCGAAGTGCTCGCCTTGGGCAGGCCCTTTTGCGTCAGGAACACGCCCGCCAGCGCACCGATGCTGTCCAGACGCTGCGCCGGGGTGCCCAGCAACCACTCGCTGATCGCATCGACCGCGCCGAGCCCGGTCTTGGTGCCCCACTCATGGTTCACTTCCATGCAGCGGCGCAGCGAGCGGGTGTCAAACGCGTCATCGCCGCACATGGCCGTCAGCCAGTCCGCATCGGCGTCGCTCGGTAGGCCGAGCAGGCGCAGCACGTTCAGGCGCATGTCACTCGCCTGCCAGCTTCCCGGCCCGATCCACGCCTCACGCGCGGAGGCGCAGCGCAGCAGGAAACCCGTCACCGCATCGGGGCCATGGCGCAGCGAAAGTTCCTCCACCGCGCGCAGCAATTGCGGATCGCCCAGCGGATCGCTTTCGGCATGGACCAGCAGGTCCGCCAAGACCTGCCGTGCCAGCAGCACGCGCTCGCGGTCTTCCATCGGACGGCTGCCGGGGATCAGGTCTGCCTCCAGCGGGAACGTCGCCAGCAGCCATTGCGAGAAGGCGTGGATGGTATCGATGCGAAGCCCACCGCCGGGGCAATCGAGCACGGCCGCGAACAGCGTGCGGGCATGGGCGAGCGTGGCCTGATCGGCCGGTGCACCAATGGCTTCGAGCCGCACGAACAGGTCCGGATCGCAGAGGCGCACCCATTCGGCCAAGGTGCCGTTGATGCGCGCGGCCATTTCGGTGGCGCCGGCCTTGGTGAACGTAAGGCACAGGATCTGCGAGGGCTCCACCCCCGGCTGCAGCAAAAGCCGCAGCACCCGCGAGGACAGCACTTGCGTTTTGCCCGTGCCCGCCGAGGCGGAAAGCCACACCGTCTCGCGCGGATCGACGGCAAGACGCTGGTTGCCGTGCAGCGGATGGACGGTAGCGCCGCCACTCATGCTGCATCCTCCGCGCCGGTATCACCCAGCGTTGTCAGCCATTCGTCAAGGCGCATGAGCTGGTCGTAGTCGGCATAACTGCCGAGTTCGGGATTGAGCCGCGCGGTAAAAGGCTCGGTGCCGAGTATCCAGCGGTCCAGCGCATCGTTCAGGAAGAACTCGCTCGTCGGCAGGAATTCGTCGCGCGGCAGGCCGGACTTCTTGCGGCCTTCCAGCACGGGTTCGAACTGATAGCCCATCGTACCGTCCTTGGCCTTGGCCATGGACCAGTATTCGAATCCG
The DNA here is from genome assembly GCF_001590985.1 of Novosphingobium naphthalenivorans NBRC 102051. Classification (GTDB taxonomy): domain Bacteria; phylum Pseudomonadota; class Alphaproteobacteria; order Sphingomonadales; family Sphingomonadaceae; genus Novosphingobium; species Novosphingobium naphthalenivorans. The sequence continues at coordinate 24,714 of NZ_BCTX01000061.1, read as the reverse complement.
GTCACATCGCCATCGATGCCCTTGAAGCCATTCGCCTCGGCAATCAGACCGATGAGGCCCAGTTGCAGCGCGAAGCCTTCCTCTACGCGCTTGCCGGAAGGAGGCTGGCCGGTCTTGTAGTCGACCACCGCCAGCGTGCCGTCCGCCTTGCGGTCGATGCGATCAGCGCGGCCGTGGATGCGCACGTCGCGGTAACGCATGTCGCCCCATTGCTCGACGCCGAGCACTTCGCGGCCCTCCGCCTTGGCGCCCAGGATCATGCGCTCGAAGGTCTCCAGCGCGGCAGACAGGCGCGGCCACCACAGCACGCGCATCAGCGGGTGGGCGTTCGCTTCGGTCAGCACCTGCTGGGCGATGGCGTGAAGGCCGTCCGGCGGCTCGCCCGCCTCGTGCCAGCGCTGCATGATGAGGTGCGCGACTTCGCCCTTCCACGCCGCGCTCGGCTCGGCGTCGAGCGGATCGAGGCTGCGCAGGCCGAGAATGGCATTGGCGTAGAACTGGTACGGATCGCCGCGCAGACGGTCGAGCCCGGTGACAGAGACATCCACCTTGCGCTCTTCGGCGGACGGCGTGGGCTGCGGGCGCGGGTGCGGGGGAACGCGCGCGGCATCGTCGAGCATCCGGGCAAGCCGCAAGGCTTCCCGCTCGTCATGGCGCCCCGCCTGATCGCCCAGCATGGCCCGCACCCGCAGCACAAAGCGTGAGGGGATCACCGGCCCGCCCTCGTCGCGCTGCGCCCAGCTCAGCACCACTTCGGGCGCGCCCAATGCTGCGGCAAGGTCATGCGCGGCAAGGCCGATACGGAAATCGGCGCCGGGCACGCCCAGCGCGCGCAGCACGGCAGGCGGCAGCAGCGAATCCTGCGAAGGCGAGGCAGGCCATACGCCCTCGGCCAGACCGCCGCAGATAACGAGATCGGCCCGGCTCATCCGCGCTTCGAGCAGACCGTAGATCGCCACGCGCGGATGCCCGCCCCACGGCGGGCGCACGGAGACGCGGTCCATGGCATCGCGCAGCACCGCGTGCAGTTCGCGCGGATCGAGCAGGGTTCCGGCCGCATCGGCGGCTTCGCGCAAGTCCTCCACGAAACTGCCCAGCGCCCGGCCATCGGGCCCGGCCCAGACCGCTTCGCCGCACAAGGCCTCCGCCGCATCGGCCAGCGCGCCGAGCAGGCGGGTGAACGGCTCGCTCTCACCGAATGCGAACAGGGGCGAGAGGATGGCTTCGACAGTGCCCCACCACTCGCCCAGCTTGTGTTCTTCCGCAATCGCGGCAAGCGGCTCCAGCCCAGCGGCCGGACGCGGGCCGCGCAGGGCAAGGTCGAGCTTGCGGGCATTTTCCAGCCACTGCGGGCGCCCTTCCCCGCCGCCCGCCAGCGGATGAACCAGCAGCGCGATCAGCGGCACCGGCGCGGCCTGATCCGCCAGGACTTCGGCCAGCAGCAGCAACAGGCGGCCCGCCGCCGTCTGCGGCAAGGGACGGCCCGCGGTGTCGTCCGCCGCGATGCCCCAGCGCTGCAGGTGCGACACCACCCGCGCCGCCAGGCCGCGATCGGGCGAGATCAGCGCCACGCGCCGTTCGGGCTCTTCCAGCGCCTCGCGGATCAGCACGGCGATCGCCTGCGCCTCTTCGCCGGGGTGCGTGCTTTCCATCAGCCGCACGCCCGGCAGGCGGCGGTGTTCGGCCTTGAGCTCCGCCCAGACCGCAGAGGCGCGCGGCGGCAGGAACAAGTTGGAAATCACCTTGCTGCGCACCGGCGGTGCGGCGGAAAGGCCGGAACGGTGCCAGGGCTGCACTTCCTCACGGGCAATGCCCATGCGGTTGAGCAGCAGCTTGAGATGATATTGCGGATGCGTCACGGCATCGTGGCGGCCAAAAGGCGGATCGTCCTTTTCGGCAGGCGCCCCGGCGGTGCCGAGTTCGTCCCAGACTTCCGGCGCCAGCGCCAGATCGAGATCGGGCAGGATCACGCTGCCGCGTTCCAGCTCGCTCACCACGCGCAGCAATTTCGCCAGCGCGGGCGAGGCGCTGGTCACACCTGCCGCGACGACGGGATGGGGCGGAGGCTCCTCGCGCCAGCGCCGCGCGGCGTGTTCGAACAGACGGTTGCGGCGCTCCGGCGCATCGATCTGGCCGCGCTCGGCCAGTTCCGCGATCCAGTATTGCTGCACCATCAGGAAGGTACGGGTATTGTCGCTCCAGTGCCCGGCGAGATCGCCGACCAGGCCGATCACTTTTTCGGACATCAGGTCGATCGGCGCGATGCCTTCGACCAGCAGCCAGTCCATGGTGCGCCCGATTTCCCATGCCCGCCGCAGCAGGGCCGCGCCTTTCCCGGCCTTCTCACCTTCCACTTCGCGCAGATAGTGCGCAAGGCGCAGCCAGCGGCGCGTGGAATCGGCGGCGGGCGGAATATCGGCCGCGCCGAGCGGATCGAGCAGCGGCCCCAGCGTCTCATCCAGATCGAGATCGCCCACCACGGCCATGCGTGGCAGGAGCAAACCCGTTGCCGCATCGCGCCCGGAATGCCGGACGAAAGCCTCCGTCACCGTGCGCACGGTGCGGCGGCTCGGCAGCAGCAGGGTCAGGCGTGCAAGGCCGAGGTCAGGCTCAGCGTAGCGCGGGACCAGCCCGGCCACCAGGGCATCAGCAAAACCGCGATGGGCGGCGATGGAGTAAACCCTGGGCCCTGCCCTCTCAGGCACGGCTCATCCATTCCTCGGTGGGCTTGATCGCGGCCGGTTCGCCCACTTCGCACCACAGCCCCATATGCGAAACACCGAAGAGGCGCCCTTCCTCGATCGCGCGGTTCCACAACACGTTGGTCGAAAACGGCCCTTCAGGCGCGTCGCGCAGCAGCCGGTGCGAAACGATCTGGATACCCATGTAGATGAACGGGGCAATGTAACCCCGCTTGCGCCGGGTAATGCGCCCCTCGGCATCGAGATGGAAATCCCCTTCGCCGCGATGGTTCAGCGCCCGGGTATGCGGCACCACCAGCAGCAGCGCGTCCATGCGCTCGGGGTCCCAGGCTTGGGACAGCTCGCTGAACACATTGCTGGGCCCGTCCAGCCAGATGTTGTCGCTGTTGAGGCAGAAGAACGGATCGGGCAGCATCGGCGCGGCCTTGACCATGCCGCCGCCGGTATCCAGCAACTGCTCGCGCTCGTCCGAAATCCGGATGTCGGGCGCCCGCGTGCGGACCTTGAAATGGCCCTCCAGCGCGTCCGCCAGATAATGCACATTGACGACCGCGTGCGCGACGCCCGCGCTTTCCAGCTTGTCCAGCGCGTGGTCGATCAGCGACTTTCCGCCCACGCGGACCAGCGGCTTGGGCTGGGTTGCCGTGAGCGGACGCATACGCTTGCCCAGCCCGGCAGCCAGGATCATCGCCGTATCGCTGGCGAGAGGTTTCCCGGTCATATGTCGAACTTCCCCCCGTTCGCGGCCCGCAGATCGGCGGGGATATTGGCATCGAACCAGGCCGCCACCGGAGCAAGCGCCGGATGCGCGAGATCGCGTTCCAGCAGTGCCCATACGCGCGGGATCATATCCAGATAGCGCGGCTTGCCGTCCCGCCGCCACAGCCGCACGAAAATGCCGATAATCTTGGTGTTGCGCTGGGCGCCGAGCCGCGCATAGTCGGCCACGAACAGCTCGGGCTCCACAAGCGTTGCCCGCATGTAGTGCTCGATCATCCGCGCCTCCAGTTCGGGAGACACGTCGCGGCGCGCATCCTGCAGCAGCGAGACCAGATCGTAGGCCGGATGGCCGACCAATGCGTCCTGGAAATCGAGCAGCCCCTGCTTTTCCAGCGATCCGAGCAGCATGATGTTCTCGGCATGATAATCGCGCAGGACCGTGATCCCGGGGCGCTGGCGCGGCAACAGGTCGCTCAGCACCTTTTCCCATGCCGCGGTAAAGCCATTCACATCGACATAGAGGTTCTGCGCGGTGCAGTACCAGTCGATGAACAGACGCGCCTCGCGCTGGTATTCGATCATCGAATAATCAAGGAACGGCCCGGGCGGCAGGTCGTGCAGATGCACCAGGGCATTCACGGCTGCCTTGTAGATCGCCTCTTCGTCATCGGGCCATTGGTCCAGATAATCGCGCATACGCGCGGGCCCGAAGTCCTCCAGCAGGACCAGACCGCGCGGCGGATCCTCGGCAAGAATGCGCGGCGCGCGCATCCCGTTGGCGTCAAGCCAGCGCGCGGCGCGCAGGAACGGCCCCGGGTCCTCCTTCGGCGGCGGCGCATCCATGAGCATGGCGGTCTCGCCGCTGAGCTTGCGAATGCGGAAGTAGCGGCGGAAGGATGCGTCGCCGGGCAGTGGCTCCACCGCAGCGCCTTCCCAGCCCGCATGGGCCAGGAAAGGAGCAAGATCGGCGGGAAGATCGGATGGAATCGATGTCATTGCGGCATTCGCCCTAGCCAATCGGGCCCGCCCTCGACAATGGCCATACGTCCGTCATCCAGAACTTCCAGCGCAATCGAGAGGCATCCCGGCTCATGCGCGAAGCCGCCGGCATGATCGGGCCATTCGGCGATCAGCACCGCCCCTTCGCGGTAATCGTCGAGACCGATCTCCTCCGCCTCTTCCGGCCGGGCCAGACGATAGAAATCGGCGTGGACCAGCGGCAGGCGCACCGCGGGCGGATCGTAGAGTTCGACAATCGCAAAACTCGGCGAGGGTACTTCGCCCTGATGCCCCAGCCCGGCGATGATCGCACGGGCCAGCGTGGTCTTGCCCGCCCCGAGCCCGCCGGACAGCGCCACGACATCGCCCGGCCGCAAGGCATCGGCGAGGGTGCGGCCGAAACGTTCCATCGCGGCAAGATCGGGAAGCGCGATCTTCACGGCAGTTCGACAATCGCGCTGGTGCCCTGCCCCGGCTCGGACACGAGCTTGAGCGTGCCGCCATGCGCCTCGACCAATTGCCGCGCGAGCGGCAGGCCGAGCCCCTGACGGCGCTCCACCCGCTTTCCGTCGGCACTGACTTTCATCCCTTCCAGCGCGCGGGCGAGGCTGCGGCTGTCCAGCCCCTTGCCCTTGTCCTGGACGAGGATCTGCACAAGGTCCTCATCGCCCGCCTTGCGGCGCGAGACTTGCAGCAGGATGTGGCTGCCGCGCGGGCTGGCGGCAATGGCATTGTCGACAAGATGGCCGATGGCACGGGCGAGCCGCCGGCGGTCCGCCGAGAGCGGGCGCATCAGCCCGCTGGCCCGCAAGTCGAGCACCAGCCCCGCCTTTTCGAGCCGCACCGCCCGTTCCTCGGCAATCCCGCGCAGGAACGGCATGACCTCGATCTCCTCGCGCTTGAGCGGCAACATGCCCGCCTCGCTCTGCGAAAGATCGAGCAGGCTGTCGATGTGCTCGCCAAGCTGGGCCGAGGCCTGAAGGATCGAGGCGACATAGTCCTTGCCGGATTCGGTGAGATCGCCGCCCAGGCCGTGTTCGAGCATCTCGGCAAAGCCGCCGATCGAATTGAGCGGATTGCGCAGTTCGTAGCTCATGTGCGCCAGGAACCGGGTCTTGATCGCATCCGCCTCGATCAGGGCCGCGTTGCTTTCGCGCAGGGCATCCTCGACCTTTTGCGAGTCGGTGATGTCCAGCACCGCGAGCAGGCCATTGCCATCGGGCAGCGGCACGCCTGCGAATTCGAGCATACGCCCGTCGGCCAGCGCGATGCGGCCACCCTTCTGGGTGCGGTCGAGCGTGGCCGCGCGCACCACCGTGCCCACGGTCTCCGCCTCGACCGGCCGCTTGAGCCGCGAGGCAATCTTCTTGAGCAGGCTCTCGATATGCGGGTGCGTGTCGAGGAAATCGCTGTCGAGCCCCCAGTCGGCGGCGAAGCGCCGGTTCCAGGTCTGCATACGCCCATCCGGCGCGAAGACGGCGATCGATTCGAACAGACTGTCGAACGTGGCCGTGCGCGTGCGCAGCAGCGTGTCGCGGATAGCGGAGAGCCGGAGCTGTTCGGTCCGGTCCTCGACGATCATCAGCAGGCTGCCGTCGGGCATCGGCTGGGCAACGATGCGCAGATGCGTCCCGTCGGCCAGCGACCAGGCTTCCTCGTGCGTATCGCCCGCCGCGAACCATGCCGCGCGCTCGCGGCGCCATGCCGGGAAGTCGCGCACTTCGGGCACCCGGCCAGCCACGCGGGCCGCATCGAGAAACCGCTCGAAGGCCGGCGGATCCTGCATGGTCCGCGCCGACAGGCTGAACAGGCGCTGGAAGGGCTGGTTGGCGAACGTGAGCCGCCGCTTCGCATCGAATTGCGCGACACCGGCGGACAACTGATCGAGCATCGCCCGCTGAGCATCGCGGAAGGCTTTGAACGAGCGGGACATTTCCTCCATGTCCTCGATGTCCACCGCATAACCGGCAATGCCGTCCTCACCCAGCGGCAAGTCGCTGACCCGCAGGGCGCGGCGCTGTCCACCGATGGTCGTGTGGACAACCCGCTCGACCGGCGCGCCTTTTTCGACGGCCTTCTGGGCGACTTGCGCCGGGGTCAGGCCATCGACCGTCTCGATCAGCTCCACCCCGCCCGCAACGACCGCCTCGGCACTCGCCGCGCCGACCGCCGCGACGTAAGCCGAATTGACGAGCTGAATCTCGCCATCGGGCCGGCGGAACCACATCGGCATGGGCGCGGCCTCGATCAGCGAGACGAGCGCATGGAAATCTCCACGCGCCCGCGCGGCTTCTTCCCGCAGCCGCGCGAGTTCGCTTTCGCTGTCGCTGAAATCGAAGATCCACACGAGCGCGGCGCCGCCGGGCGACACCTGCGGGTCCGCCAGATGGCCGCGCAGCGCAAGGCTGCGGGTCGATCCCTCGGGCGTTACCACCATGCGGAACGGCGCGGCCGTCTTCTGGCAGCGGCGCACCGCTTCGGTCAGCTCGTCCAGCTTGTTCCGGGGCAACCCGCGCCCGCCGCCATCAAGCTCGGAGAGATATTGCGGAACCGCGTCGAGTCCCAGCCACTGCGCCAGGCGCGGGCTCGCCTCGATCCGCCCGTCGGAGCGAACCAGCAGCGGCAGGGCCGGCGATTCCTCCACCATGCGGGCCAGACGGCGCGCCGAACGAAGCTGGCCTTCGGTCCGCTTCTCGCGCGCCCGCGACGCCAGCACGGCCCAGGCCGCCACCAGCGTCCAGGCGCCGAGCAGCAATCCGATCAACAGGGGCAGGAAGCGTTCGAGGTCCATTGCAACCGGCTATGGTGCCGACAACGCGCCATGACAATGGGCGGCTGTCATGAACTTCGCGCAATCCACCGCCCGATGCGGGCAAATATAGCATTTGCCCTGTTCACACCGCAGACCGGGCGGAACGAAAAAGGCCCGGGACAGGCCAATGCTGCCCCGGGCCTTTTCTCACAACCGCGCTCGCACAAAGGCGAACCGCGGCGCGTCATCAGTAGCGGTAATGGTCGGCCTTGAACGGGCCTTCCTGCGGCACGCCGATATAGGCAGCCTGCTTTGCCGAAAGCTTGGTGAGCTTCACGCCCAGCTTTTCGAGATGCAGCGCAGCCACCTTTTCGTCGAGGTGCTTGGGCAGCACATAGACCTTGTTCTCGTACTCGTCGTTCTTGGTGAACAGTTCGATCTGCGCCAGCGTCTGGTTGGTGAAGCTGGCGGACATCACGAAGCTCGGGTGGCCGGTGGCGCAGCCCAGGTTCACCAGACGGCCCTTGGCAAGGACAATGATCTGCTTGCCGTCCGGGAAAGTGACAAGGTCGGTGCCCGGCTTGATTTCCTTCCACTCGTAGTTGTCGAGCGCGGAAATCTGGATCTCGGAGTCGAAGTGGCCGATGTTGCAGACGATGGCCTTGTCCTTCATCTGCTCCATGTGATCGCCGCTGATGACCGCTTCGTTGCCGGTGGCGGTGACGAAGATGTCGCAGCGCTTCACGGCCTCGTCCATGGTGACGACTTCGTAGCCTTCCATCGCCGCCTGCAGCGCGCAGATCGGGTCGATCTCGGTGACCATCACGCGGGCGCCGCCCTGGCGCAGCGAAGCGGCCGAGCCCTTGCCGACGTCACCGAAACCGGCAACGCAAGCGACCTTGCCGGCCAGCATCACGTCGGTCGCGCGGCGGATCGCGTCGACCAGCGATTCGCGGCAGCCGTAGAGGTTGTCGAACTTCGACTTGGTGACGGAATCGTTCACGTTGATTGCCGGGAACGGCAGCTTGCCGTCCTTGGCGAGGTGATAGAGGCGGTGGACGCCGGTGGTGGTCTCTTCCGAAACGCCCTTGATCGCATTGACCGAGCGCGAGAGGTAGCCGGGCTTCGCCTTCAGGAAGGCCTTGAGCGCGCGGCAGAACTCGATCTCTTCGGCGTTCGAGGGCTCGAACAGCGGCTCGCCGGCTTCAACGCGCGCGCCCCACAGCGCGAACATGGTGGCATCGCCGCCATCGTCGAGGATCATGTTGGCGGTCTGCTCATCGCCCCAGTCGAAGATGCGGCCGACATAGTCCCAGTAGTCCGACAGGCTTTCGCCCTTGATGGCATAGACCGGAATGCCCTGCGCGGCGATGGCGGCGGCAGCGTGGTCCTGGGTCGAGAAGATATTGCAGGTGGCCCAGCGCACTTCGGCGCCCAGCGCAACGAGCGTTTCGATCAGCACGGCGGTCTGGATCGTCATGTGCAGCGAACCGGTGATCCGCGCGCCCTTGAGCGGCTGCGACGCACCGAACTCTTCGCGCAGGGCCATCAGGCCGGGCATTTCGGTTTCGGCAATGGCGATCTCGTCACGGCCGAATTCGGCAAGCGAGATATCGGCGATGGCGTAATCGTGGGCAGTGGTCTTGGCGTGGGCCACGGGCGCGAACTCCTGGGTCGTTTACGAAACGGCACCGCATCCCGGACGGGACAATGCGCAGCACCGGCAATGCACGCTCCCTACCCATTCCCCTCGCCCGAGGCAAATATAAAGATATCTTTATATGGTGACGGAAAGAGCCCCTGCTCTCGTGCAATCCCATCACCTCCGGCGCTTCCCTTTCGCCGGACCTATGGCAGGCAGGCCGCAACAGCGAAGACCGGACGCGGCTGCGCGCCATGCAAATTGGGGGCCTACGCTAAACCGGGATACATCACGACGAGGCGTTGCCGTAATCCGCCCACGCCCTATATCTGCGCGCGTTGCGATTCACTTGCAGGAAAGGATGCATTCCATGACCATCGCCGTTGGAGACAAGCTGCCCGACGTCAAGCTGATGAAGGCTGGCGAAAGCGGCCCCGAGCCGATCCAGACCGCCGATTATTTTGCCGGCAAGAAGGTCGCGCTGTTCTCGGTCCCCGGTGCTTTCACCCCGACCTGCTCCGCGAAGCATCTTCCCGGTTTCGTTGAAAAGGCTGGCGAACTCAAAGCCAAGGGCATCGACGAGATCGTCTGCACCGCCGTCAACGACGCCTTCGTGATGGGCGCCTGGGGCAAGGCCGCCGGGTCTTCGGACGTCACCATGCTGGCCGACGGCAATGGCGATTTCGCCAAGGCCGTGGGTCTTGTCATGGACGGTTCGGGCTTTGGCATGGGCAGCCGCGGCCAGCGCTTTTCGATGGTAATCAACGACGGTGTCGTCGAAACGCTGAACGTCGAAGCGCCGGGCACTTTCGAAGTCAGCGCGGCGGAATACATGCTCGGCCAGCTCTAAGCGCCAGCATCCAGATTTGCGGAAAGGGCGGTCTTTCTTCGGAAAGGCCGCCCTTTTCCTGTTCACGGCTCCACCGGCGGAGCATTGGCGCAGCCCATGCGCTTGCCCGTCCGGCCAGGCACCGTTAGCGTTGTTTCAAAAGGGGGAGATGTCATGACACGTTCGGTTATCGTCACGGGTGGTTTCGGTGTTCTGGGACAAGCCGTCGCGGATTATTTCGCCGCCGCCGGAGACAAAGTGGCGCGGATCGATTTCGCACCGGAAGCCAGGGCGCCTCTCGCCGGCGCGCTGGACATCGGCGGCGTGGACCTGACCGATGCAGATGCGGCAAAGGCCGCGCTAGACAAGGTCGCCGCGGCGCATGGCGGTATCGACATTCTGGTCAATGTGGCGGGCGGCTTCATCTGGGAAACGCTGGAAGGCGGCTCGATCGGGTCCTGGGCGAAAATGCACACGATGAACCTGATGACGGCGGCGACAATCACCCAGCTCGCCCTGCCCGAGCTCAAGAAGTCCGCTGCCGGGCGCATCGTCAACATCGGCGCGGGCGCGGCCGTCAAGGCCGGCATGGGCATGGGCGCCTATGCGGCCTCGAAGTCCGGCGTGCACCGGCTGACCGAAGCGCTGGCAGAGGAACTGGCCGGAACCACGGTGACGGTAAACGCAGTGCTGCCCAGCATCATCGACACCCCCACCAACCGCGCCGACATGCCCGATGCGGACTTTTCGGCCTGGGTCCAGCCTGCCGCCATTGCCGACGTCATCGGTTTTCTGGCCTCGGACAGTGCACGCTCGGTCAGTGGCGCGCTGCTTCCCGTCACGCGCGGGGCCTGATCCTCGCCGGCACGTAAACGACGATCCCCTCGCGCGCATAGATCCGCCGCCACTTGCGGCTGCGGGCGAGATCCTGCGCGAGCGGGGCGTTGTGATTCGCATTGAGGACGAAGGCCACCGGCCGCCATTTGCGCACCACATCGACAAGCGGAACGAAGCCGTTTTCAATCCCGCCGTTGTATTTCCACTCGTCGCTTGAATAGCGGTAGTACCGGCCATCGTAGGCGACCCGCCATGCCGGGTAGCCCCGGTCGATGATCGCGCCGCCAAACGGGAAATCGCCATAGACGGTGCCGCGCAGGTTCTCCTGCCGGAGCCTTGCGAGAGCGTCCAGCGGGATGCTGGGCACAAACCGCGTCGGCAGCAGTACGGGGCCAAGCAGGGCAACCAGAACCACGGGGCCGGCGATAGCCCAGCGCGGCAACCGGGCGGGCTCGCCGCGATCTGACGCGGCACGGGCAATCACCGGCACCATCGCTGCCGCCCAGAACAGCACGAAGCGATAGGCCGTGACCGTCAGGAGCAGCAGTGCAAGTGCCGCCATCAATTCTCCGGCATCGGTGCGATCACGGTGGCGCAGCACCAGCAGCAGCGTCGAGAGCGCCGTAACCGCGATCGGCATGGCATTGATCCGGTTGGCCGGGAACCACAAAGGCAGCCACTCGCTGGCGCCGATCGCCATGCTGGATTCGGCATTGCGGGCGGAAATCTCCAGCACCGACAGGCCATCGGGCGTGGCGAAGATCGCCGCGCAACCGATAAGCACCAGAACCGTGGGCGCCCACGGCGCGCCGGCCTTGCGATCCCGCAGCCAGCCAAGCCAGCCCGGCACGGCAGAGGCGCCCATCGCCACCACGCCGACGCTCACCGAAGGATGGAGGTTCTGCCAGAGCACCAGCAGCGGCGTGCCCAGAATGACGGTCCAGAGCAGCCCCGGTTCGAGCCGCCTCAAGGCCAGAAGCAGGCCGAAACACAGCACCGCAAAGCTCTGCGGCCGGATGCTGGCGACATGGAACGCGGTGAAGAAGGCCAGCAACAGCGCCAGCATGATGGCATCGAGCTTCGCCCCCCGCGCGCGGCAGGCCGCAGCCGGAGCCCAGAGGCCGCCGAGCCAACACAGCGCATCGAAGACCCTGAGGAACCCCCAGCCCCCAAGCAGCCGCACTTGCGCCATCACTGCCTGGCCCAGCCAGCAGATCGTCGTCAGCGGCTCGCCCAGATGCAGTGCGGAGAACGGTTCGGTATCAACCGGGCCGTGGCGGGCCAGAATCAGTTCGCCCAGCTTGAGCTGCCAGAAAATGTCGACGTCCCAGACCCGCCGCGCCAGCAGCGCAAGCAGCATGGCCGCCGGCACCAGAGCGAACAGCCAGGAATAACGCGGCGCTCCGCCAAGCTCCGATCGCGGCTGATCCTCGTCCTGCACGAACGTCCCCTGCACTCACCCGCTTCCAGAAAAGCGGCGCGAGTCACTTCAGATCATGACATGGCGCCGCGAAGTCAGGGACTTATACAAAGGTCTTCAACAAATGTCCGCAGGCTTTCAATAGCCCATCAGGCTGAGCACTTCCTTGCGGCTGCGATCGTCCTCCAGGAACGTGCCCATCATCCGGCTGGTAATCATGCCCACGCCCGGCGTGCGCACACCGCGCGCGGTCATGCAGGCATGGCTGGCCTCGATCACCACCGCGACGCCGTGCGGCTTGAGGTTGTCCCAGATGCACTGGGCGACTTCGGCCGTCAGGCGCTCCTGGATCTGCAGGCGGCGGGCATAGCCGTGCAGCACGCGCGCCAGCTTGGAAATGCCGACCACGTGATCGCGCGGCAGATAGGCAATCGCCGCCTTGCCGATGATCGGCGCCATGTGGTGTTCGCAGTGAGACTGGAACGGAATGTCCTTGAGCAGCACGACCTCGTCATAGCCGCCCACTTCCTCGAAGATGCGGCTGAGGTGGATCGCCGGGTCTTCCTGATAGCCCTGGCAATATTCCAGCCAGGCCCGCGCCACGCGCTTGGGCGTATCGATCAGCCCTTCGCGCGCCGGATCGTCGCCGGCCCAGCGAATCAGCGTGCGGATAGCATCCTGCACATCCTCCGGTACGGGCGGCTTGCCGAGCGGATTGTCTTCGTCGGGACCGTCCAGGCTGCTCATCCCTTCATACTCCTTCTCAATCTCTGCATCAGGCGCATACGCATGAGTTGCCCCTTGCGCCGGAACAACCCGCGCCGCTCGATCGGCTCGAACATTTCGCCGGGGCGTTCCGGATCGAGCAAACCGCTTGTGCCGAGCGCTCTTTCAGCTTCCGAGAGATGTTTCAAGGGCAAGGGTTCCAGATGCTTGCCCGAAACGGACAGCGAATCGATCATGGCCGCCATTGATCCGTGGCGGTCGATTCCATTGCGGACGGTTTCCTCGCTAGCCCCGCAATGCTCCGCCAGCAGCCTGATACGCAGGCGGGAGATCGCAGGCCCCGCATGGCCATTGGCAGGCCGCGCGGCATCGATAAACACATCGCATTCGCTGTCGAGCCCCATCGACCGGTTGTTCATGTTCGCGGAGCCCACCCGCAGGATCGCGTCGTCGACGATCATCAGCTTGGCGTGGACATAGATCGGCGTGCCGTCGCTGGCGAGCGGATGATAGATGCGGAAACGCCCCCGATGATCGGCATGGCGCAGCGTTTCCAGAAGCTCCACACGCGCGGTGTCCATTGCCACCTGTTCCAGCCAGCCATGGGCCGAAAGCGGATTGACCACGAGGAACTCGGGCGGATCGGGTTCGAGCAGGCGTTCGCAGATCACTTCGGCAATCGCACGCGACGCGAAGTACTGCGTCTCGATATAGACGAAGCGCCGGGCCCTCCGGATCTGCTCGACGAACAATTGCTCGATCTCGCAGATCTGCGGCAAATTGCCGTATTTCGCACTGGTGCGGGCAATGCCGATCTCGACATTCTCGAACTCGGGCTCGAGATCCTCCGGCCAGGGACTGGCCTCTTGCGGCGCGCACGGCTGCACCACACGCCCGCCGGCCGTCCGCCAGCGGTCGCGCCCCAGTTGCCCCAGCGCTATCGCGACATCGCCGTCCATCACCATGGTCACGTCATGCCAGGGTCCGTAGAGCCCACCCGAGGGCCGGTGCCGGCGCGGATCGCGGGGCAAGTGCTCCGGCGTGTCCCAGCGCTCGGACGTCATGTCGATTCCGCCGCAAGCCGCGAACACGTCATCGATCACCACGATCTTCTGATGATGGCTGCATCCCACCGGATGGGCCGAATCGAACTTGAAATCGATCCGCTTGCGCAGGAACCAGCGCACCAGATCGTACAGCATGGTGCCCCGGAACAGGTACTTCACCATGGCGAAGTTCCACTTGAGCAGCAGCACTTCGAGAGCGTGGTTCCGCTTGACCAGCCACAGGATGTAGGACCCCAGCCTCGCCGGAAAGCGCGTCTTGCGGCCGCGCTGCCACCAGCGCCGCCCGGACGGCAGCAGGATTCGCGAATCGAAATCCCACCCGATCAGGAAAATGCGCTGCTGCGCCAGATCCATCGCTTCGCGGATGATCCCGAAGTATTCGGCCGCATCGATGGCAAGATAAGCGCGCCGGGCCATGGCATAGCGCCAGACCGGTTCGGGAGCCCCGATGCCACGTCCGGCCCCTTCGCTTTGCTTGTCATCCATCGTTTGCCTTGCTGGATCAGTCACTTCCCCGGATCAACCCCCGATAGGGTCTATGCCCTTCCAGTACCCGTCATGGGGTCAGCGCTCTTGACTTCTGCAGGTGCGAATACGCTATCGCCTCGGCACCCCAAAAATGATGCAGATCGCCGGGGAGCTGTCCGGTTACGAGGCGATCCACGCCCGTCGCCACCTTATGATCCTGCCGGAAGATCAGCGCCGATCGGTTCCGCAATGCCGGGATTCGGCGGGCTGCCGCAGAGCGTACCAAAATCATGGCTGATCCGGGCGCCTCCCCCTTCGAAGACAACGTAAAGGCGCATCCACATCGGCAAATTCTGCCGCATTGCACAAAAATTGTGCGAGCCAGCGCGGAAAACTGTCATTTCACCGTTGATCTGACTCCGTTCAGCAGCCATTCGGTTACAGGCGCGTAATCGTCGCACCAACCTGTTCGCATCGTAACGCGTGCTTCACGCCAGCGAACACACCTCGGTCCACCGGGCCGGGTCGCCGTCCGGGCCTGTTGCCCCGGACCACCTTTCGAGTCCTCCCGCATGTGACGGGGGGCATGTTACGGGATCACGCCCAGGTCCCGCACCGAAGAGGAGTACGACATGAAAAAATCCCTCATCGCCGCCGCGATTGCAGCTGCGAGCCTGGCCCCTGTTGCCGCATCGGCGCAGGATGCTGCCGCAGCCGTCGCCCCGACGGTGGGAGCCAAGGTCTACGGCCCCGAAGGAAACGAGGTGGGTACGGTCGAATCCGTGCAGAACGGTGTGATCACCGTCAACACCGGCGCCGCCCGCGCCGGCCTGCCCGCCGGCTCTTTCGCCATGCGCGAAAAGGGCCTGACCATCGGCATGACCAAGGCCCAGCTCGAAGCGGCCGTGAACGGCGCCAAGGCAGAAACCAGCGCGGCCAAGGAAGCCGCCATGGTCGTCGACGCGCCGATCAAGAGCAGCGACGGCGTCGTGCTCGGCACGATTTCCAAGATCGAAGGCGATGACGTGACCGTGCTGCTTAGCAGCGGCGCATCGGTCATCCTCAAGAAGTCCTATCTCGGCCTCGTCAATGACTCGCTGACACTGGGGCTGACCGCCGCAGCCTTCGCCGAACAGACCGGCGCCAGCGCCGCCGCGCAGGCCAGCAGCGACGCTGCAGCGCCCGCTTCGGGCGAGACCGCGGCGACGGACGGCACGAGCAAGTAAAACCGCTGCTCATCGTCCCAGACGAATAATGGAAGGGCCGGAACGACCGCAGTCGTTCCGGCCCTTTCCTGTTGCGGGGCTTGCCGGGCCGTCCTGCCCGAACAGCCACTGCCGCTGCGTTAAGATTTTTCGGGAAAAGCCTTGCTCTTCGCGGCGGGGTTGACGCAATAGGGCGCCAGTAATGCCTTGCGCGTTCCGGCGCGCATCATCCCCAAAAGCAGCGAGCGGAAACACCTTGACCTCCCGGGAGCGAATCCAGACCGCCTTCCAAGCCATTCCCGGCCTCGATATTGATTTGGCGCGCCGCCGCACGGCGACGGCCATCGGTGCGATTTCGCTGGGCCTGATTGCGATCGTCTTCGCCTGGATGGGTGACAAGGCGCAGGAAATCTTCAACGAATTCCAGTCGCAGAACCCGTATGTTCCGCTGGTCCTGACCCCCGCGGTGTTCGTCGCCATCGTATGGATCACCAATCGCTGGTCACCCGATGCGCGCGGTTCCGGCATTCCGCAAGTCATGGCCGCCGGCAGGAATCTGGACCTTGCCTATACCAAACTGCTTTCGATGCCGACGGCGATCGCCAAGCTCCTGCTGACAGTCGCCATGCTGCTGGTGGGCGGATCGGTGGGCCGCGAAGGTCCTACGGTCCAGGTCGCCGCCGCGATCATGATCGTATGCCACCGCCTGTTCCGGGTGCCGATGACGGCCGGCGTGTTGATCGCGGGCGGTGCCGCGGGTGTGGCTGCCGCTTTCAATACGCCGCTGGCAGGGGTCGCCTTTGCCATCGAGGAACTCGCGGCGGCCTTCGAGCAGCGCGTCGCCGTGCTCGTGATGGGCGCCGTCGTGATCTCGGGCCTCGTCAGCCTGGGTCTCTCGGGCGATTACATCTATTTCGGCGTGATGCGCGACACTTTGAGCGTCAGCTCGGTCGTAGTCGTCGCGCCTGTGGCAGGCGTGTTCGGCGGCGTGCTCGGCGGACTGTTTTCGCGCACCCTGCTCGCCTTCGCCCGCAGCGGACACGGCTGGTTCGTCAGCTTCCGCAAGCATCCGGTGCTGCTGGCTCTGGTCTGCGGCATGATCGTTGCGGTCGTCGGTGTCCTGAGCGGCGGCACGACCTGGGGCACGGGCTATGAAGTGACCAAGCAGATGGTGGAAGGCCACCAGAGCGCGCCGGCGTGGTTCGGCCCGGCCAAGCTGCTGGTGACGGCCGCCACGGCCGTCTCTGGCGCCCCAGGCGGCATTTTCGCGCCTTCCCTGTCGGTCGGAGCCGGCGTCGGCCAGCTGCTGACGTACTGCTTCCCGGACGACCCCATGGGTGCGGTTATCCTGCTGGGCATGACCGGCTATTTCGTCGGCGTCGTGCGCGCACCGCTTACGGCCGTCATCATTCTCATGGAAACGACCGCCAGCCGGGGCATGATCCTGCCCCTGTTCGCCACGGCCATCATTGCCGATGCCGCCAGCAAACTGGTCTGCCGCGAGAAGCTGTATCACGGCCTTTCGCGCGGCTTTGGCCTGCACAGCGAACCGCGCGCAAAGCAGGCCTGAAGCGCAACATAATCCGGGAGACAATACCGGGGGCTCTGAGATGCTGACGCATCAAGCCCGCCCCGAACAAAAAAGCCCCGCCTGACCGGCGGGGCTTTTTTGTTCGGGGAGATGTGGCGCGCCCGGAACGATTCGAACGTCCGACCCTCAGATTCGTAGTCTGATGCTCTATCCAGCTGAGCTACGGGCGCGTTGGAGGTGCGCCTTTAGAAAGGGATTCGGCTGCGGTCAACGCCTATATCAACTCATCGCCGAGAATATGTGCCGAGATAGCGATTCAAGGCCTCCGCAAGCGGGTAATCGAGCGGCGGCATCTCCAGCGAAGCGATCGCGTCAGGCCTGTGCCATGCAATCGCTTCAGCGTCATGCGCCTGCGGCACGCCGTGCCATCGGCGGCAAGCGTAAAGAAGAATGACAAGGGGCCGTTGCCCCGGTTCACTGCCTTCCGGCACCGGCGCCGTCAGGCCGCTGGCAAAACCGACAGCATCCAGCGCGCCGGGATCGATCCGGATTCCCAGTTCCTCTTCGAGCTCGCGAATGGCCGCATTTTCAGGACTTTCGCCGAATTCAAGCTTCCCGCCCGGAAATTCCCATAGGCCTCCATGCACGGCAGTGAAACGGCGCTGCTGCATCAAAATGGTGCTGTTCGGTTCAATCAGAGCGACTGCGGTGACGAGCAAAGGTGTCAAGAATTTTTCCAATTTTATCGATGCCGTTAGAAACTAATTAACGCCTCCGTGGGATTTCAATAACCCCGGCGCGAACCAGAGGGTGGCATGGCACGCTTACGGCGATTTTCGAACATTCTGCGCGATGCGCAAGGCGCATCGACCGTCGAATACGGCATCATTCTGGCAATGGTCGTGCTTGTCATTTTCGTGGCCATGCAAGGGCTCGCCAATGAAACCATCGGCATGTGGAATGACGTCTCGACCAAGTCGTCGAATGCGATCAACGGCCAATAAGGTTCATTTCGGACTTAAGTTTTTCTCAAGATATTTTCCGTAGTCACAGAGTGTCCAAAGCGCAGCAGTCAGGAAGAAGCGCGGCGGACCGGGTACACTAGACTGCATCATCAGGAGACACATCATGAAGTTTCTCGCCAAGCTGCGCCGCAATGAAGAAGGCGCGACCGCTATCGAATACGGTCTGATTGCCGCTCTCATCGCCGTCGCCGCGATCGCCGCCATGCAGGGCATGGGCTCGCAGCTGAAGTCGACCTTCGAGAAGACCTCGACGGCCATGGCTGCGACCAACTGAGTCGAAGCCTACACGGTTTAAGGATTGGGGCGGCGGGGCAACCTGCCGCCCCTTTTCTTTGCCCGAAGCGAATTTCCCGGCGTGCCGGGTGTCGCTCCGGCTTACAGTTACGGCAGCTTCGTGCGGTTGCCAGCCAGCGGGTGACGCGCATTGACCAGCGCCACGAGCCTGGCGCTGTCCACATGGGTATAGATCTGGGTCGTGGCGATATCCGCATGGCCGAGCAGCATCTGCAGCACCCGCAAATCCGCCCCGCCTTCCAACAGATGCGTGGCGAAGGCATGGCGCAGCACATGGGGCGAGACTCGCGACGGATCGATCCCGGCCCGCACCGCAAGATCGCGCAGAAGCTGGAACAGGCGCACGCGAGTCAAGTGCCCGCTGGCACCGGTCGAGGGGAACAGGAACTTCGAACTGCCCCGCCGCACCGCCAGCCAGCGAGAAAGCGCCATACGCGCCCGTCCGCTGACGGGAACCATGCGCTGCTGGCCGCCCTTCCCCGTCACATGCAGGAACGGCGCATCGCGCGGCACGGCGGCGGCGGGAAGCGACACCAGTTCTGTTGCCCGCAAACCCGACCCATAGAGCAGTTCCAGCAGGGTCAGCAGCCGGACGGCCTCGGGCCGGTCCGAACGGGCCTCCTCTTCCGCCAGTGTCAGAAACCGTTCGACGTCCTCGCGCCCGAGCACGCGCGGCAGCGGCCGGCGGGTCCGCGGACGGGGCAGCGAGCCTGACGGATCGTCCCCGCGCAGCCCCTCATCGACCAGAAACCCGTAGAACTGGCGCAAGGCTGAACACTTGCGGGCCAGACTCGACGCCGCCAGTCCGCTCCAGGCCTGCCCCAGTCCGGCCAGAGCCTCACCATCGGCCGAAGCCAGATCGCCCAGAACGTCCCGCGCGGATTCCAGATCACGGCGATAGGCTGCCAGCGTGTTCGCCGCAGCGCCGCGCTCGGCCGCCAGCATTGCCAGAAAGCGTTCGGCGAGGTCTTCACCCGCCATCGCGCGATCAGGCGCGGGCAACGGCTTCCGCGGCGATCATGCGCGCTTCACCCTCGAACCCAACCTGGCGGAGCGCCGAGACGATGTGAAACAGATAGCGGGGCGTCATGCGGTGCCAGTTGGTGCCCTGCATACCGAAACCGGCGAGCATGACCACACTTGCCGCATCGCCCCGCCGGGCCGCGCTGTCGATCGCACTGGTCCAGCGGGTGCTGTCCCTGAGGCCCAGCGTCATGTCGTTGGAATAGCGCTCGGCCTCGTTCGCGCCGAGTCGATCGAGAGCGGCAAGCCCGGCCACCAGGAAAGCCGCCTTGCGCTTGTCCGCGCTTTCGTCCGCATCGATGAACTTGTCGAGCGCCCCGGTGTCGACCGCCTTGGCCTGCCCCGGCGCCTGCCCCGGCGCCGCAAGGGCCAGAAGCCCCCAGCTCTCGCTGCCTGACGGCACGACACTGGCCCAGCGCATCGCGTTCGCGTCATAGCCGGCGGACAGCATCGAGGTAATCAGCGGCGCCGCATCGCCGGCCATGTCCTGGCTTGCGGGCATACGGGCCGCAGCGGCCGCCGTGAGCACTTGCCGCGCATAGCGTGCCGGCCCCGTGCCGGCATCGCTCCACAGGGTCTGCATGGCAGACAGGCGCGCGCCGGCATCCTGCTGGGTATAGGCATCGCGCAGCGTTTCGGCCCGGTCCTGCCAATCGCCCGTCACGCCCGGATCGGCATAGATCTGCGAATAGAGATCGACCATGGCGGCGTTGGAGAGGATCCCCGCAGCCCCGGCCCGGTCAGCAGCAGCCGCGCGGCGCTCCAGCCCGACCATCGGTGCCAGAGCCGTCACGTAGCTGTATTCCGGCCCCGCCGAATCCATCAACCGCGCCGGCGGTTCGAGCCCGACACCGATCGCCATGCCGTAGCGCCAGGGCGTCAGCGTCTGCACGTCATCCCATTCGATCGTCACCGCACGGCGGGACTTGCCCGCCGCCCCGGCGTAACGCTGGGCCAGCAGGAGGTCGATCTTGGGCATTGTCCCGCGCGACATGTCGCGATCGAGCGCGGAGAGCGCAGCGGCGCTGTTGCCGCGAAAGGCCTCGCACACCGTCTTGGCGACATTCCATTCCGGACTGTCCAGCAGGCTTCCCTGCGTCGCCATGACAGGGCACAGACCCGTGAAATCGGCCGTCTTCTGATAGACTTCCAGCGCGGCACTGCCGACGGCCGGGGTATAGTCGGCAATGTCGATGTCCTGCAGCACGGCGCGCGCGGCATCGGTCTCGCCCATACGGAGCAGCAAGCCGACGCGCAGCGCCAGGAAGTCCTGCGGGCTCATCCCTTCCGGCGGTTGCAGGCGCGACACGAGAGCCCGGCGCAGGAGAATATGCCCCCAGCGCGAAACCAGCATACCCTTGTCGCCCGAGAGCACGGTTTCGATCAGCTGGGCGTTCTGCCCGGCCAGCGAATCGGCCCGAAGTCCGCCTTCACCTTCATCCAGCAGCCCTGCGCGTTCCATCGAGCGGCGCGCCTGCGGCGGCGTATCGAACACCACGCTGCTGCCAAGCAGATCCTCGAAGTCGTCCGGCGTCATCTTCGCCAGTTCTTCAAGGGTCGGAATGCGTTTCAGCACCGAACCGCTGTTCGCGCCGTCATCCCCGGCGGCAGGCGTGTTTGCCGCGCCGGGAAGCGGTTGCACCACCGGCGTCGATTCCGAGCGGGCCGGACTTGCGGTCTGAACCGCCGCGGGACGCGCCGGAGCGGGACGCGGCTGCTGCGGCGATGCAGCCGGTGCCGGATCCTGGAACATTTTGGGAAGCAGCGATTCGGGCGCGTCCTGTGCCGCCACCCATACCGAGGTCAGTGTCAGCGCAGCGCCTGCCAGCAGATAGACCGCCCTCATTTCGGCAACTCCGGAACCGCTACCGGCATGACGATATCGCGGACCGGCCGTCGGCCGCCATCGACCCACGCGAAGGTGCCCAGGGCAACGGCAGCCAGCGAAACGGCGAAGGCAAAGACCCACAGCAACCCGCGTCCGCGCATTTCGATTGTCACTCGCCTTCCTTCACCGATGCTTGCGCTGCGACCTAGCGCAACTATAGGCGGTGGGGCAATGGACGTTCAACAAACCCGCTTTTCCGCACAGGAAATCGCCGAGCTGGCGCGGCGCGTGGACCGCCCGATCGTGCTCGTGGGCATGATGGGCGTCGGCAAGTCGAGCGTCGGTAAGCGGCTGGCTTCGCTTCTGGACTGCGCCTTCGTCGATGCCGATGAGGAAATCGAACGCTCGGCGCAAATGACGATCCCGGAAATCTTCGAAACCTTCGGCGAACCCTATTTCCGCGACGGCGAGCGGCGGGTGATTGCCCGGCTCATGAGCGAAAGCATCGAGAAACTGGGCGGCCGGATCGTCATTGCGACGGGCGGCGGGGCCTTCTGCAACCCGGAAACGCGCGCACTCATCCTCGACAAGGCGATCACCGTATGGCTCGACAGCGAGATCGACACGCTGGTCGAGCGGACCGCCCGCAAGGACAATCGCCCCCTGCTCAAGCAGGGAGACCCGCGCGAGACGCTCACGCGGCTGCGTGAGGAGCGCCGCCCGCATTATTCGCAAGCGCCGATTCACGTGCTCAGCGGCAGCGGGCCGCACGTCCAGACCATCAACAAGGTCCTGCAAGGAATTTCGCAATGGCTGTGATCTCCGTCGATATCGCCGGGCGCCCCTATGAAGTCCGCGTGGGCGCGGGGCTTCTGGCCGAACTCGTGCCCCATTGCCGGGGCCGTCTGCGCAAACGCGGCGTGCCGATCATCACCGATGCCCATGTCCATGCCGCGTGGGGTGAAGTGGTCGAGACGAACCTGCGCGAAAACGGCCATGAACCGCACTGGCGCATCCTGCCGCCGGGCGAACAGACCAAGTCGTGGGACGAACTCGCCGCGACCGTGAACTGGCTGCTCGATCTCGAAGTCGAGCGCGGCGACCACATCCTGGCCCTGGGCGGCGGCGTCATCGGCGATCTCACCGGCTTTTGCGCCGCCGTGCTCAAGCGCGGCTGCAAGTTCATCCAGGTGCCGACCACCCTGCTCGCGCAAGTCGATTCGAGCGTCGGCGGCAAGACCGCGATCAACACGCCCGCAGGCAAGAACCTCGTCGGCGCGTTTCATCAGCCCTCGCTGGTCCTCGCCGATCTCTCGGCGCTGGAAACCCTGCCCGAACGCGAATTGCTGGCCGGCTATGCCGAAGTCGTCAAATACGGGCTGATCGACGATGCGGACTTCTTCGCCTGGTGCGATGCCAATGGCGCGAAGATGATCGCGGGGGACAGCACCCTGCGCGAATACGCCGTTTCGCATTCGGTTGCCGCCAAGGCGCGCATCGTCGCGGAGGACGAGTTCGAAACCACCGGCCGGCGCGCACTGCTCAATCTCGGGCATACCTTCGGCCACGCGCTGGAAGCGGAAACCGGGTTCTCCGCGCGTCTTCTGCATGGCGAAGGCGTCGCGCTCGGCATGGTGCTCGCCGCGCGCTATTCGGCCCACCTCGGCCTGATGCCGCGCGCCAGCGCCGAACATGTCGCCCAGCATATCGGCAGCGTGGGCCTGCCTGCCAGCCTCGCCGCACTCGGGCTCGATTGCGACGGCGCGGGGCTCGTGAAGCACATGCTGCATGACAAGAAGATGGACGCGGGCACGCTGCCGTTCCTGCTCATGAAGGGCATCGGCCAGACTTATCTGGCCAAGGACGTTTCGCTCGACGATGTCGCCGCGTTCCTCGACTCGGAGCTTGCGGGCGAAAGCTGATCCCGCTGCGGATTCGCCGTGCCGTGCCTGATCCGGGCCGGAGTGCCGCGCCCATCGCTACAGCTGTCACACGAGGCGTCTCTAAGGGGAGCCGCGTCTCTCGCAGTCCAAATCCTGCGAACCCTGCGAGAAGCCGGTGCGCCTCAGAGAATCCCCGGGCGCAGCGCTCTGGCGGCAGGCCGATCGCGCCTGCCGCCATTTTCCCGGCCGCGCTTCCCAAAAATTTGACGATCCCGCGTCAACCTGACATTGCGCACACACGTATCTGTGTTACGCAAACTCATAAGATAATTACGGGCCGCGAGAGACCAAATCCATGACAGCAGCCGAAGCCACACCAGAGCTCGACTTTCCCGAGGAAGCCGCGCGAGACGACCGCGCCTTTCTGGGCCATCCGAAAGGACTGGGCCTGCTCGGACTGGTCGAAGGATGCGAACGCTTTTCGTACTATTCGATGCAGACGCTGCTCACGCTCTACATGGTGAAGTACCTGCTCCTGCCCGGCCATCAGGAAGGCGTGATCGGGCTGGCCTGGCTCAAGACCCACGTGTTCCCCGGCCTGGAAGGCCAGCCCCTCGCCTCCGAAATCTTCGGAACTTATACCGCAACGGTCTATCTGACCCCGATCCTTGGCGGCATTCTTGCCGACCTGTTTCTCGGCCGCCGCGCCGCGCTGATCGCGGGCGGACTGATCATGTCGCTGGGCCATTTCCTGATGGCCTTCGAAGGCGCGTTCCTGTTCGCGCTCATGGCCCTCGTCATCGGCGTCGGCCTGTTCAAGGGCAATATCGCCAGCCAAGTCGGCGAGCTCTACGGCCCAAACGACAAGCGCCGCGCCATGGCGTTCCAGATCTTCTACATCTTCATCAACGTCTCGGTGATCATCGCTCCCTTCATTTCCGGCACGCTGGGGGAAAAAGTGGGCTGGCACTGGGGCTTTGGCTGTGCAGGCGTGGTCATGGTCCTGGGCCTGCTGATCTACCTCTATTCCCGGCCCTGGCTGCCTGCCGAAACCGCCAGAGGTGATGCATCGAAACAGCCTCGGGCGAGATTTGAACCCGGCGATGGCCCGCGTCTGGTCGCGGTGCTGGTGCTCGTGCCCATCATGGCTGTGTCACTCCTGACCAATCAGGAAATCTTCAACGCCTATCTCGTCTGGGCCGACCAGCAGTTCCAGCTCACCTTCTTCGGCACCACATTGCCGACAAGCTGGATGATCTCCATCGACGCGACACTCAGCTTCTCGATGCTGGTGGCGGTGCCCTTGTTCTGGGCCTGGTACAGCAAGCGGACCGGCAAGGAGCCGGACGAATTGGGCAAGATGGTCATCGGCTGCGCCTTCATCATCGGCGGCGGCCTGTGCCTCTATGTCGCAGCCGCCACGCAAGGTTCCGGTAAGATCGGACTGTTCTGGCCGGTGATGTTCCACCTCGTGAACTCGATCGGCTTTGCAAACCTGCTGCCGGTCAGCCTTGCCCTGTTCACCATCCTCGCACCGCGGGCTCTGAACGCCTCCATCGTGGGAATCTATTATCTGTCGTTCTTCGCGGCCAACCTGGCGGTGGGCAAGATCGGCACGCTTCTCGAAACGATGCCGACCACGCAGTTCTGGCTGCTGCACGTCGCCTCAGCCATTGCCGCCTTCATCGGCTTCGCCGCGTTCAAGCTGTTTCTGGCCAAGCGGCTGATAAAAGAGGATGCGCCTGCGCTGGCATAACGGTCCT
>NZ_BCTX01000060.1 GCF_001590985.1 Novosphingobium naphthalenivorans NBRC 102051 | reverse complement strand
TCGATTGGCCCTGGCCCGATCAAAAAGGGCTTCAATCCGTGGAAATCAGACAAGACGATCCGACTGCTCCATACGTATCCGATCTGCTCGCCCATCACCTGAGCGAACTTCAGAGCGTGATGGGCGAACATGCCTTCGCGCTGGATGCGAGCGGTCTATCGTCCGCAGACGTCACGTTCTGGACCGCGTGGCGCGATGATGCCCTGGCAGGGTTCGCCGCTCTAAAGCAGCTTGGGGGCGGGCAGGGCGAAGTCAAATCGATGCGCGCGGCGCCTTCCGCGCGCGGCACGGGTGTCGGCCGGGCCTTGATGGAGCATGTCATCGACGAAGCGCGGCGGCGCGGCTATGACGCGCTCTATCTGGAGACCGGCACGGCGGAACTGCACCAGCCGGCTATCGCGTTGTACCGGCGGTCGGGTTTCGTCAATTGCGATGCCTTTGCCGACTATCAGCCCAGTCCGCACAACCAATTCATGATGCTGGGCCTTTGAGGGTGCGCCGCCGTTCGATCTCGAAGCGCGGGAGCCTCATGCCCTTGGTGCGGCTGGTGAGGTGATATTGGCGGCATAGCTTGCAGCGGTAGGGGCGCAGCGGGAAGGGCGCTTTTGCCGCCACGTCCAGCGCGGCTTCCTCGCTGGCGTAGCGGGCCTTGCGCCGGCAGATACCGGGGCGCGTGCGCATGTCAGCCCAGCAGCTTCGCGCCCAGCAGCGTGAGCATCTTCACATCGATGGCATAGCCTTGCGCGCGCCAGTCCGCCACGGCCTGTTCGATCTCAGCCAGCGGCACATGGTGGACGACGATATCCTCGCTGTCGACGCCGCCGCCATCGCCCACTTTGGTGAGGTCATGCGCGCGGAACAGGGTGAAGCTTTCGCTGACCATGCCCGGCGAGGAAAAGAACTCGCCGATCTTTTCCATGCGTCCGGCGTGGTATCCGGTCTCTTCTTCCAGTTCGCGGGCGGCGGCCACGGCGGGATCTTCGCCCGCGACATCTTCATGATCGCCCACCAGCCCGGCGGGCAGTTCCATGCAGCGGCGGCCCAGCGGCACGCGGTACTGGTCGACCAGGATCACGTTATCCTCGGCATCGACCGCGAGGATCACCGCCGCGTGGATACCGCGCGCGCGGCCGACGTATTCCCACTTCCCCCGCTTCTTGGCGGTGATGAAGCGGCCCTCCCACATGATCTCTTCGGGTTTGTCCGCATCATAGTGGTCGGTCAGGTTGTCGCTCACGCCAGTCATACCTCGATTTTCATACCTCGATCAGTCGGTCGGGAAGTTCGTTCACATCGTCATCGGCGCGCGGGAAGTGCGGCCGGACAATCGCGCCGACCTTGTCGACCGCCGCGCACATACCGTCGGCAATGCGCCCCTCGCGCACATGGGCGAGCATGGCCGTCATGGCGTCGCCCCAGACTTGCGGATCGACCTTGGTGGCAATCGCCTCGTCGGCGACGATCTCGGCGCGGTGTTCGCGCATCGAAAGGTAGATCAGCACGCCGGTGCGCCCGGTGGTGCGGCGCTCGGCACCGATGCGGAACGCGCGGATGGCGCGGTCATGGACGCGGGCGGTCTTTACCGGGGAAGGGACCAGCCAGAATTTGAGCGGTTGCCAGAACTGGAGCAGGAACACGGCGCCGAATTTCAGCGCGGCCACGGCTGCCGCCAGCGAGATGATCGCACGCGGCGTCCATTCGTGTCCCCAGTCGGCCAGCATATCGTCGTAGAGGCCGAGATAGAAGCCGGGCGCGATCACCAGTGCGCACAGCGCCAGCAGCGAAGCCGCCGCCGACCAGGCAAGCTGGATATCGGTATAGCCGTCTGAACGGTCGGCCAGGATCGTCACGATCTCGCCTGCGCTCTGCAGTTCGGCCTGCGCAACGGCGGCTGAGATCTTCTCGTGATCCGCCGCCGAAAGGTATGTGGGGGAGGGCATTGTCGTCTCCTCTACCAGCTGCCGCTCGAACCGCCGCCGCCGAAGCTGCCGCCGCCGCCGGAGAACCCGCCTCCGCCGCCGAAACCACCGCCGCCTCCCCAGCCGCCGCCACCGCCCCAGTGGTCATCGTCATGGCCGCCCCAGCCGCTGCCGGGAATCCAGATGAAGCCGCCGCCGCTGCGCCTGCGCCGTCCGCCGCTGCGCGCCTCGTTGATCATCGGCATGACCACGAAGAACAGGATGATGAGGATGAATACCACGGTACCCAGCGAGACACCGCCGCTTTCGCCCTGTTGCTGGTCCGCCGCAGCCGCAATCTTCTGCGCCTCTTCCGGGGGCAGGGTAATCTGCTTGATGATAGCATCGGTGCCGGCCGCGATGCCGCCGGCATAGTCATCCTTCTTGAAGTAGGGGATGATGACCTTGTTGATGATCAGGAAGCTCATGCCGTCGGTCAGCACCGGCTCCAGACCATAGCCGACTTCGATGCGCACCTTGCGCTCGTTCGGCGCGACCAGCAGCAGGACGCCGTTGTCCTTGCCCTTCTGGCCGATCCCCCAGGCACGGCCAAGCTGATAGCCGTAGTCGGAAATCTCGTAGCCCTGCAGGCTGGGGACAGTCACCACGACCATTTGCCGGGTGGACTGCTTTTCCAGCGCGGCAAGCTTTTGCGTGAGCTGCGCTTCCTCGGCATCGGGGATGATTCCGGCCGCATCGACGACTTGTCCCGTCAGCTTGGGAAAGTCGGGCGCCGCCCACGCCGCCTGCGGCCCTGCGAGCAGGGCACACAGGGCCAGCAGGAGCGACGCGAGCAGGGCCCGGTAACGATGCACCGGCTTACATCTTCCCTTCGAGGCTCGGCGCCACTTCGGCGCCCGGGGTCACGGCCTTGTAGGGGACCAGCGGATCGGCCCCGCGCAGGCGCGCGCCGATCATCGTCGGGAAGGTGCGCACCTCGGTGTTATAGTCCTGCACCGCGGCGTTGTAGTCGCGGATGGAAATGCGGATGCGGTTTTCCTGGCCTTCCAGCTGGCTCTGCAGCATCTGGTAGTTGGTGATGGACTTGAGGTCCGGATAGGCCTCGAAGCTGGCCATCAGCCGGCCCAGTCCCTGCGAGAGCTGGCCCTGCGCGGCGGCGAACTGTTCCATCTTGGCCGGGTCCTTGAGGTCCTCGCCGGTGATCTGGATCGAGGTCGCCTTGGCGCGGGCTTCCATCACGCCGGTGAGGATCGCCTTTTCCTGCTCGGCCGCACCCTTGGCGACGGCGGCGAGGTTGGGAACGAGGTTGGCGCGCTCCTGGAAGGCGGCCTCCACGTCGGCCCACTTGGCCTTGGCGGCTTCCTGCTTGGTCGGCACCGAGTTGAAACCGCAGGCGGCCAGGCTCATCGCGGCCAGCGCCACAATGGCATAGCGGCCAAAGCGCGAAACGAGGCCGCGCGGCGTGTTCGAAGCTGACATGATGTTTCTTTACTCCTCACCGGCCGCGCCTGGCGGCCCATCGAACCCTGAATGTAGCGGTGTACAGTGTCGGTTCAAGGACTTGCCCTCGCGGCAGGGCCTTGCGATGAACCGGAGCCTCTCGCGGAACCGTATGCAGGAGGGCTCTCATGCTCCAGGAATTCAAGAAATTCATCGCCAAGGGCAATGTCATGGATCTGGCCGTCGGCGTGATCATCGGCGCCGCTTTCGGGGCCATCGTCAAGTCGCTGACCGATGACGTGATCATGCCGGTCGTTGGAGCGATCTTCGGTGGGGTCGATTTTTCGAACGATTTCATCCTGCTAAAGACGCCGGATGGCTATGCCGGATCGCTCGATGATTACGCGGCGCTCAAGGAAGCCGGAGCCGCGATGATCGGCTATGGCGCGTTCATCACCGCGATCATCAACTTCCTGATTCTGGCTTTCATCATTTTTCTGATGGTACGCTATGTGAACAAGCTGATGGAGCGCATGGAAAAGAAGGAAGCGGAAGCCGCTCCGCCGCCGCCAGCGGGGCCGAGCGAGGTCGATCTGCTCATGGAAATCCGCGACGAGCTGAAGAAGCGCGGCTGAAGCCTGTTTGGAAATGCGCAGATGCGCATTTCGCGGGCTGGGGCCGCATTCGACAATGCTTCGCTCACTTCACATTCACGTTTGATCGCCTATATGGGCACTTGCCGGCCTCGGTCGGCTATGACGATAAATTGCAGCGTGCAATAGATGCAGCGGACCCGGGGGCGGTACCCGGCGGCTCCACCATCACCCGTCCTGCCAGGGGTTTCTGGCAGGGCAGCCCTGTTGTCGCAGGGGTGATGACGGGGCCGAACTAGGATCGACGTGTGTTGAAAAGCGGTGTTTTCGTCCGGGCTGAGTAACCCGTTAAAGGCTCAAAACTCACAAGTGCCAACGACAACGAAGCACTCGCTCTCGCCGCGTAATTCTAGGGGCTAACGCCCTGACGTTACAAAGCTAAAGCGCGGTTGGACCCACCGGGCAACAGAAGCGGATTCCAGGGGCTCGGGGTGAGCCTGGCAACAGAATCACCCCACTGACTTCATGCTGACATCTTCGAAGTGCCTAACTTGCGCATCATCCTGCCAGAGGATCGATGGTGATGAGCTATTCCGGAAGCTGCCATTGCGGCACTGTCGCGTTCACGGTGGACGCGGACCTGCCGAACGAAGCCACGAGCTGCAATTGCTCGCATTGCCGGCGCAAGGGTTTCCTGCTGACGTTCGTGCCGATCGAGGCGCTGGATGTGGAAAGCGGTGAGGAGAACCTGATTGCCTACACATTCAACAAGCACGAGATTGAGCACTTGTTCTGCGAGGAATGCGGTTGCCAGCCGTTCGGCGTGGGCATTGGCCCTAATGGCGAGGAACTGGCCGCGATCAACTTGCGCTGCGTGCCGGAAGCGGACCTCGACCTGCTGACAGTCCTCAAGGTTGATGGCGCCAGCCTTTAGGGGACGGCGGTCAGGCGGCCTCTTTCCGTTCGGATTCGAGCGGGGTTTCTGCGAGCGGCACGGCTTCGAGTTCGAGGCGGGCGGCCTTTTCGTACTTGATGCAGTCCAGGATCTTGGCGCCGGCCATGAACACTGCGCCGGTGCAGGCCAGGAACAGCAGCTTGCCGCCGAATCCGGGGAATCGGGTCAGATAGACACTGCCGCGCTCCACGGCACCAAGCGCCAGGGCGTAGATGATCATATACGCTTCCCAGGGTGTCTTGATGACAAACAGACGGCTGATTTTCCGAAGCATTTCCAATCCCTTGTGCTGTGCTTCCCTACAGCAATGACCGTGCCAACCGCGGGTTTCCGCCGAATCAGATGCTTAACAAGTGCTTGAGTGTAAGGGATCCCGACGCCGGGTGTAAGGCAGAGCATCACACCTGATCCCGATTGGGACACTGCTTCCTGTTGCCATTCGCGCGGTCATGCGGCATAGGGCTGTCCATCCTTCCCCAGGACAGTTTTGTTTTCGTCATGTGCGTTGCGCGTCAGAGGTCTGGCGTGTGCGTTCGAGAAAGTGCGAGGAAAGATGACTGACAGGGTTGAACGTTCGGGTCTCCGGGTCGATGCCGGGCTGGCGAAGTTCGTGGAGGAACAGGTTCTGGCGCCGATCGGCCAGGACGTGGAGGCTTTCTGGAACGGGTTCGCCGCGCTCGTGGCCGATATGGCCCCGAAGAACCGGGCGCTGCTGGCCAAGCGCGACGATCTCCAGGCGAAGATCGATGCCTGGCATCTCGACCGCGCGGGCAAGCCGATCGAGCAGGGCGAATATCAGGCCTTCCTGCGTGAGATCGGCTATCTGGTGCCCGAGCCGGGCGAATTCGCCATCGCCACCAAGAATGTCGATCCCGAAATCGCGACGATGGCGGGACCGCAACTGGTCGTGCCCGTGCTCAACGCGCGTTTTCTGCTCAACGCCGCCAATGCGCGCTGGGGCAGCCTTTATGATGCCTATTACGGCACCGATGCGCTCGATGCCGCTCCGGCCATGGGCAAGGGCTACGATCCGGCGCGCGGTGCGGCGGTGATCGCGGAGGGGCGCAAGTTCCTCGATCAGGCGCTCCCCCTCGCTTCGGGCAGCTGGACTGATGTCGATAGCGTGGATGTCAGGCTGGCCGATCCCTCGCAATACGTCGGCACGACCGGAAAAGGGCGCATGTTCAAGTCGAACGGGCTGCACATCGAGGTCGTTGTCGATCCGTCGAGCGACGTTGGCAGCGCTGACAAGGCGGGCATTTCGGATATCGTGCTGGAAGCGGCGATCACCACGATCGTCGATCTGGAAGATTCGATCGCAGCGGTCGATGCCGAGGACAAGATCCTGGCCTATGCCAACTGGCTGGGCGTGATCCGCGGCGATCTCGTCGAGACGTTCGAGAAGGGCGGGCAGGTCATGACCCGCGCCTTGTCCGGCGACAAGGCCGTGATCCTCGAAAGCGGCGAGCAGGTCAGCCTGCCGGGCCGCAGCCTGCTGTTCGTGCGCAATGTCGGCCACCTGATGACCAACCCGGCGATCCTGCTGCCCGATGGCAGCGAGATCCCCGAAGGCATCATGGACGCGGTCATTACCAGCGCCATTTCGACACAGGACGTGAAGGGGCTGACCAAGTACGGCAACAGCCGCGAAGGCAGCATCTATATCGTCAAACCGAAGATGCACGGCCCTGAGGAATGCGGCTTTACCAATGTCTTGTTCGATGCTGTTGAGGATCTGCTGCAACTGCCGCGCAACACGCTGAAAGTCGGCGTGATGGACGAGGAGCGCCGCACTTCGGCCAACCTTGCCGCCTGCATCGCGGCGGTGAAGGACCGCATCGTCTTCATCAACACCGGCTTCCTCGATCGCACTGGCGACGAGATTCACACCTCGATGCGGGCCGGGCCGATGATGCGCAAGGGCGACATCAAGGGCTCGACCTGGATCGCCGCTTACGAAAAGCGCAATGTTGCCATTGGCTTACAGCACGGTCTTTCGGGCAAAGCGCAGATCGGCAAGGGCATGTGGGCCGCGCCGGACAAGATGCACGACATGATGGCGCAGAAGATCGGCCACCCGAAGACTGGCGCCAACACGGCCTGGGTTCCGTCGCCGACGGCTGCGACCCTCCACGCGACGCACTACCATCTGGTCGATGTGTTCGGCCTGCGCGATGCCATTGCCGCGGAGCCAGTGCCCGGCCTCGACCTGCTGCTCTCGGTGCCGCTGGCCCAGGGCGTCAACTGGTCCGGGGAGGAAGTGCGCGAGGAGCTGGACAACAACGCGCAGGGCCTGCTGGGCTACGTCGTGCGCTGGATCGATCAGGGGGTGGGCTGCTCCAAGGTGCCGGACATCAACGATGTCGGCCTGATGGAAGACCGCGCGACGCTGCGCATTTCCAGCCAGCACATGGCCAACTGGCTGCTTCACGGCGTCTGCACCGAAGCGCAGGTGATGGATTCGCTGAAGCGCATGGCGGCCAAGGTCGATGCGCAGAACGCGGGCGATCCGCTCTATGAGCCGATGGCGGGCCACTGGGACACCAGCTTTGCCTTCAAGGCGGCGTGCGATCTGGTGTTCAAGGGTGTCGAGCAGCCCAGCGGCTATACCGAGCCGCTGCTGCACGCCTGGCGCCAGAAGAAGAAAGCGGCGCTGGTCGCTGCCTGAGGTCTTATCCCCGGGGCTGCCGTAAAGGCACCGGGACGGGCTCCTTCCAGACGGAAGGGGCCCGTTCTGCGTTCAGGACAGCGTGCGGGCGACGGCGACGAATTCGGCCACCGATAGGGTCTCGGCGCGGCGCTGGGGATCGATGCCCAGCGTTTCCAGGGCCTCCAGCGCGCCAGGCACGCCTTTCAGGCTCTGGCGCAGCATCTTGCGGCGCTGGCCGAAGGCGGCTTCGGTCACGCGCTCCAGCACGCGCATGGAGACGCCCTGCGGAGCCTCGCCGGGCACGACATGGACAATGGCGGACATCACCTTGGGCGGCGGCGTGAAGGCGCTGCGGTGGACTTTCATCGCCAGCTTCGCCTGCGAGCGCCACTGCGCCAGCACTGCGAGGCGGCCATAGGCGGACGTGTCCGGCGCGGCGACGATGCGGCGCGCGACTTCCTCCTGAAACATCAGCGTGAGCGAGCGCCATTGCGGCGGCCACTCCTCGCCGGAGAGCCAGCCGGTGAACAGGGCAGTGCCTACGTTGTAAGGCAGGTTGGCAACCACGTGATAGGGGCCGCCGAACAAGGTGGCAGGCGCGATCTTCATCGCGTCGCCTTCGATGACCTTGAGCTTGCCGGGAAACGCGGCTTCGACTTCGGCGAGCGCGGGCAGGCAGCGGCGGTCCATCTCGATGGCCGTGACCTGTGCCCCCGCACGCAGCAGGGCGCGGGTGAGGCCGCCGGGGCCGGGCCCGACTTCGAGCACTTGCTGGCCTTGCAGCGATCTAGGGATAGCGGCGATGCGGTCGAGCAACTGCTCGTCGAACAGGAAGTTCTGGCCCAGTGCCTTGCTGGCGGAGAGGCCGTGCTTGGCGATCACCTCGCGCAAGGGGGGCAGGGAAGGGGAAGTGTCGGTCACGGGGCTTCCCTAGCCGCTGGTGCCCGGTACGGGAAGGCGGATCAGAGGCCGGCCGCCCGCCGCGCCGCGCATTCGCCGGCCATGCGGATCGCGGCGATCATGGCTCCGGCGCTGGCCATGCCCTTGCCGGCAATGCCGAAGGCGGTCCCGTGGTCGGGCGAGGTGCGTACGATGGGCAGGCCAAGCGTGACATTCACGCCCTGATCGAAATCGAGCGTCTTGATCGGGATCAGCGCCTGGTCGTGGTACATGCACAGCGCCACGTCGAACTTCTCGCGCTCATGCGCGGCGAAGAGCGCATCGGCCGGGTGCGGGCCGGTGACGGAGAGGTCCTCGGCCTGCAGTGCGGCGATGGCAGGCGAGATCACCTCGATCTCTTCGCGGCCCATGCGGCCATCTTCGCCCGCGTGCGGGTTGAGCCCCGTCACGGCGATCCGCGGGGCAGGCAGGCCAAAATCGCGGGCAAGGGCGCTGGCGATGATGCGTGTCTTGCGTTCGATCAGGTCGCGCGTGATGAGGGCCGGCACGGCCGCCAATGCTTCATGCACGGTGAGCGGCACGGTGCGCAGCGAAGGACCGGCCAGCATCATCACCGCGCTTTCATGCGGCAATCCGCAAGCATCGGCGAGAAATTCGGTCTGGCCCGGCTGGGTGAAGCCCACCTGGGCGAGTTTCGACTTGGCGATGGGGCCGGTCACGACACCGCCAGCCTTGCCGGACAGGGCCAGTTCGGTGGCACGTGTCAGCGAATGGAGCGCCAGTTCGGCGCCTTCGCGTGCGGGCGAGCCGAAACAGGGCGTGCAGTCCTGCGCGCCGAGCACGGGCAGGCCGTCGGAAAAGGCGCTGGCCGCTTCGCCGGGATCTTCGATCGGGACGATGGGCAGATCGATGCCGCGCGTGGCAGCCGCTGCCCGCAGC
This sequence comes from Novosphingobium naphthalenivorans NBRC 102051, assembly GCF_001590985.1. Taxonomy (GTDB): domain Bacteria; phylum Pseudomonadota; class Alphaproteobacteria; order Sphingomonadales; family Sphingomonadaceae; genus Novosphingobium; species Novosphingobium naphthalenivorans. The sequence goes on along the minus strand of NZ_BCTX01000060.1, from coordinate 23,698 downwards.
ACGTTCGCTCCGCCTACCACGAAGAAGGGCGCCAGCCCGCATTCCTCGCGCCGCGCCCAGGCTTCGGCGATCAGTTCCGGGGCAATGCCGGAAGGATCGCCCAGCGATACGGCAAGCGGGGCAGCGATGACCGTCATGTCAAAGGCCCCGCCAGCGATCAGTCGTATTCGATGATGGCGTCGCGCCGCAAGTCGCGCAGGTACATCTGCGCGCGCTTGTTGATGCGGTCATCCTCAAGCTGGGCCTGAAGCTGTTCGAAGGTCGGGCCCTGGTCGGCCTGTTGCGGATCGTCGCGGCCGCAGAGCATCAGGATGCGCACGCCGTCTTCGACCGAGCCGAACGGAGGCATCGTTTCGCCGGGCGAGAGCTGGAGGATCGCGTTCTGGATCGGGCCGGGCAGATCGCGCGCCTTGACCTGATCGTTGGCGACGACCTGAGCGCCGATGCCGGTCGCCACCTTGTCGACGTCGCCGCAGCCCTTGGCAGCCTTGATCGCATTCGCGAAAGCCTCGGCCTTCTGGCCGGCCTGGGCTTCGGTGGTGCCCTTGGGGAAGCTGATCGAAATCTGCTTGAGCGAGAGAATCGCGTCGCGCGGGTCGGTCGTGAGCACCTGGCGCTTGTCTATCAGGTAAAGGATGTCAAAGCCGCCGGGCACTTCGATCGGGCCGACGAGCTGGCCGGGCTGCATTTCGCGCGCCACGGTCGACAGTTCGGCGGGGAGCTGGGCAAGCCGGATCCAGCCGAGATCGCCGCCTACCGCTGCCGTCGAGGCCTGCGAATACTGGCGGGCATAGGCCACGAAGCTGCCGCCCTGCTTGAGCTGCTGCACGATCTGCGTGGCGTTGTCATAAACCTGCTGACGCGCGTCGGGCGTGGCCGACAGGTAGATTTCACCAAGACGGTACTCGTCGGTGCCCTTGGCGGCCTTGAGCCGCGCGAGCATCTCGTTCACTTCGTCGTCGGAGACGTTGATGAACGGGGAAATGTTGCGCTGGAGCAGGCGCTGCCAGGACATTTCGCCGCGAATCTGACGCTTGAGCGAAGCCGGCGACGAACCGATGCGCTTGAGGTAAGCGTCCATCGCGCTGGTGTTCTGGTTGAAGTTCTGCGCGGCGACGCGGGCGTAGGACTGGTCGACCTCGGCCTGCGAGATATCGATGTCCGAAGCCTTGGCTTCCTGGATCTGCAGCGTCTCGTCGATCAGGTTGCGCAGGACCTGCAGGCGCAGGCGCTTCATTTCGTCGTCGCTGATCTTGCCCTGGTTGGCGGCAACGATCAGGGCGAGGCGCTGGTCGACGTCGGTGCCGGTGATGACGTCACCGTTGACCACGGCCGTCGCACGGCGGACGTTGGGATTGTCATTGCCGAAGATCTTGACGTTGTCGGGGATGACAATCTGCCCCTGCGCCGCATCCTGGGCCATGGCGCCCGGAGCGGCCAGCGTTCCGGCCAGTGCGGCAAGGCTGCCGATGGTAATGAACGCGCGCTTGAAGGAGCTGCTGCGATTGACTGCTTGCACCGTGATCACAATCCCGTCTTCAACCGGCCCGGGCCGGACAATTCATGGCAGGCAGCCTGTGTACAGCCCTGCCGCATCTGCTGCAGTTTCTGCCGCGGCGCGGCTTAACCGAAAATGAGCACACCCGATAGCGGCTTTGCACCGGCCTGCCAACGGGCGCAAAGCCATGGATATCGGTAAATCCCCGGATCAGCCGCCGCACGGGCCGCGTTTTACCGCAAGCCGATGTTCTTGAGGCTGAAGCGGACCTGGAACGAGTCGCCCTTCTTGGCATCGCCTGTCGTCTGGTAGTCCCGCCGCCAGGTGAGGGCGATCTGCATACAGTCGTCCTCATAGGAAGCGCCTACGCGCGTGCGCAGGGGCTGGAACCCGTCCGAACCGTATGTGGGATCTTCCTGGCGGTCGGTCAGGTTGATGACGGCCGAGCCGAACAGCGACCAGTACCGGGCAAAGGCGATACGGCCCGCGGCGCGCACTTCCTCGCGGTCCTGCAAATCCTCGATGCTGCTGGAAATGTCGCGGTTGAGCTTGGTGTAGCCGATTTCGGCATAGGTCTTGGTATTGCCGATCACCGCGTCGAACTCGTTGCGGCGGATCGCCAGGCTGTCCTTGTCGAGACGGAAGCGGTGGATGACGTTGATGAAATCGCGGTAGCGTACTTCGACGCGGCCGACGATATCGGATGTCTTGCCGGTCAGGCCGGTGCCTTCCGGCAGCAGCGTGGGCTTGTCGTTCAGCCGGACAGACTGGCCGAGCGTGGTCATGATCCGCCAGCGCGGGGCTTCGAATTTCCAGTCGAAGCCATAGGTGAATCGCACGCCGTCCTCGATCCGGTCGTAGCCGGGGAAGCGGTTGAGCGAGAACAGGTTGCTGGTTTCCAGCTCGATCGCACGCGAATCTTCGTTGGGCACCGCGAGGTTGCGGATCGTGGGGCTGGCAACGAGCTGAATGCGCGGGGTGAACACTTGCGTTCCGCCCAGCGCGGCACCGACCAGCGGCCATTTCACATCCACCGCCGCCAGGGCAATAGCGCGGCCCTGCCAGCCCGGATCACCCTGGTAGATGACCGTGCTCGTCGCCGCGTTCTCGTCGGAATGGTAGACGTCGCCGCGGGCAAGGCCGGTCAGCACCACTTCCTGGCCCATGCCGGTAATCCGCCGCAGCGTCCATTGCGCGCTGGCGAAGGCGCGCTGGGTGTCCTGCCCATCGGTGCGGGAGATACCCAGCGTGTTGATCTGCGTCTCGATCTTGCCGCCCAGCAGTGGATCGTCGAAGCGGTGGCGGTAGTCGATCACCGGGAAAGCGACGGGGATCAGGCCCTGGTCGCGGCTGGCCTGCAAGGTCTGCGTGGCATAGCCGGCAAAGGAGAAATAGCTGTCCTGATCGATTCGCTCGACATTGATCATCGAGCGCAGGCGGTCGTCGCGGCTGATGTCGTAGCGGCGCAGGAAAGTGCGGTCGGTCGCGCGCCGGATCGAGGCGGTTACGCTCCAGTGCTCGTCGAGCTGGAACTTGCCGTTGGCGAAGATATAGCCGCGAAAGGCGCTCACGCCGTCGCTGGTGGTGGTCGAGCTGGAGCCGAAGATCGGTATCTTGTTGCTGGCCGTGGCATAGCCGGTGATCTGGTAGGCGCCGTTGCTGGTCAGCGCCCGGTACTCGATCGAGCCCATCGGTGCCGCCTTGGTATAAGCGGCAAGGCCTGCGGTCAGATCGCGGTTTTCGTCGATCTTCCAGTAATACGATTCGCCGATCTGGAAGCCGTTTGACGGGGTCGACTGCAAGTCCGGGATCAGCATACCCGAGACGGCGTGGCCATCGGTGCTGACGGTCAGGCCGAGCAGCGGCACCTGAACGGCCCCGAACAATTCCAGCCGCGCGTTCTTGAAGCGGATGCGGTGGCGTTCCTCGCTGTAGAGCACGCTCTTGGCGATGACCCGCCAGGTCGGCTTCCTGGCGCACCCGTCCTCGTCCGTAACATCGCAGCCGGTATAGGCGGCGTGATTGAGAATGACGTCGCCGTTGGCGATGCGCTCACCCTTGAGTGCGGCCAGCCGGCCGCCCTCGCGCATGACCAGCAGCATGTTTTCCATCATGCCGGTCTTGAGTTCGTCGGTCAGTTCGACGCGATCCGTGAACAGCTGGTTGCCGTCCTGATCGAGAAGGCGGACATCGCCGCTGGCGACGATCTGGCCGGTCTTGCGGTTCCACGCGACAGTATCGGCGCGCACCGATTGCTCCCCGCGCTTCATCACGACATTGCCGCTGGCCGTGACCTGTTCGGAATTCTCGTCATAGTCGACGGTGTCCGCCGAAAAGGCGATGTGTTCGTCGGCGCCCGTCGCGGGTGGCGTCGCGGCTGGCGTCCCGGCCGGCTGTTCCTCTGCAGAGGCGCTGTCGTCAGGGTGCGCGAGGTCTTGCGCCCGGGCGAGATGGGGCGTGGTGAACGCGGCGATGCCGAGCGCCAAAGAGGCCAGCGACAGGGCGCGCGAGTGGCCAGTCAGCGCTCGGGGAAGGATCTGCACGGCAGGGAGCATGGCTTGCCTATCGCACCGCCTGTGCCTAACTGCAATCCAGTGATGCGGTGAAGCGCACAAGTTGGGCGCTTCGCTGCGAAGATCCAGGAGATTCCATGCAAATCCAGTTCCTTGATGCGTCGGTTGCCAGTTCCGCGCGTCTTGCCGCCCGTCTCGTCAACCAGGACGCCGTGCCTGCCGATCTTGAGCCGGTGCTGGCCGAAGCCGCGAAAATGGCCCGTTTTTCCGGCAAGGCCGGGCAGATGTTCGAAGGTTTCGTCGAGCGTGACGGCAAAGTCGTGCGCGTGGCGCTGGCCGGGGTCGGCGCGGCGGACGCCAAGGACCGCAAGGGCGCGATCGAGAAGGCGGGGGCCGCAATCGTTGCGAAGTACCTGACTTCGGGCGAAACCGCTCTGACACTGGACCTGACCGGAGCGGGCCTGTCCGCCGAGGAAGCCGGCAGTGCCTTGCTTGGCGCCGTGCTGCGTTCCTGGCGCCACGATGTCTATCGCACCAAGCTGACCGACGACAAGAAGCCGACGCTCAGTGAAATCGCGCTGGCCGGCGCGCCCGAAGGCACCGAAGCGCTGTGGGCGATCGAGCAGGCCGTGGCTGCTGGCGTGTCCTTCACCCGCGAACTGGTCACGGAACCGGCGAACACGATCTATCCGGAGACGTTCGTCGAACGCTGCAAGGCGAAGATGGAAGGCACCGGCCTCAAGATCCGCGTACTGGACGAGAAGGAAATGGCCGCGCTCGGCATGGGCTCGCTGCTCGGCGTGGCGCAGGGTTCGGCGCGTCCGGCGCGGCTGCTGGTGATGGAATGGCTGGGCGGCGCCGAAGGTGACAAGCCCGTCGCTTTCGTCGGCAAGGGCGTGACGTTCGATACCGGCGGCATCAGCCTCAAGCCCCCGGCAGGCATGGAAGACATGAAGTGGGACATGGGCGGCGCCGGTGCCGTGGCTGGAACCATGCTCACGCTCGCGCTGCGCAAGGCCAAGGCCAATGTGATCGGCGTGTGCGGCCTCGTCGAGAACATGCCCGATGGCAAGGCCCAGCGCCCCGGCGATGTCGTGACCTCGATGTCGGGCCAGACCATCGAAGTCATCAATACCGACGCCGAAGGCCGTCTGGTGCTGTGCGATGCGCTCACCTGGGTGCAGCGCGAATACGGCCCCGCCAAGATCGTGGATCTGGCGACGCTGACCGGCGCGATCATCGCTTCGCTGGCGCATGAATATGCTGGCCTGTTCTCGAACAACGACGATCTTGCCGCCGCGCTCAGCGCGGCAGGCGACGCTTCGGGCGACCGCTTGTGGCGCTTCCCGATGGGCCCGGCCTACGACAAGCAGCTCGACAGTGCCATTGCCGACATGAAGAACGTCGGCACCCGCTTCGGCGGCTCGATCACGGCGGCGCAGTTCCTCAAGCGTTTCATCGAGAACGACACGCCCTGGGCGCACCTCGACATTGCCGGGACCGTCTGGTCCGACAAGCCGGGCGCGACGTGGGACAAGGGGGCAACCGGCTTCGGCGTGCGCCTGCTCGACCGCTTCGTGCGCGACACGGCCGAGGCCTGAGAACGGAAGCGGGGACGCGGCTGATGCGCGTGGATTTCTATCAGCTCAGCCGCGATCCCGCCGAGGCGGCGCTGCCGCTCATCGCGCGCAACGTGATGAAACTGGGCGAGCGCCTCCTCGTCGTCTCCGCCGACCCGCAGCAGCGCCAGCGCATCTGCCAGGCGCTGTGGTCGCTGGGCGAGGACAGCTTCCTCGCCAATGGCATGGCCGGGGAAGGGCAGGAGGATCGTCAGCCGATCCTGCTGTCCGAGGCCCCCCAGCCGCTCAACGGCGCGAACTTCCTCGCTATTGCGGATGGCCAGTGGCGCGAGGGCGAGGTGCCCTTCGCGCGCACCTTCTTCCTGTTCGACGACCGCACGGTGCAGCACGCCCGTGAGACCTGGCGGATGCTGCGCGGCCGCGAAGGGGTGGAGCATTTCTACTGGAAGCAGGAAGGTGGCCGCTGGATTCAGGCGGGCTGAGGTCGCTTGCGGCTGCGGGCAATCCCGGCTAGGGGCGCGCGCAACAAGCAACAACACCTCCACTTCGCAAGGAATGAACCATGGCGGTTACCCGCACCTTCTCGATCATCAAGCCCGATGCCACGCGCCGTAACCTGACCGGCGGTGTCACCAAGATGCTGGAAGAAGCCGGCCTGCGCGTCGTTGCTTCCAAGCGCATCCAGATGACCAAGGAGCAGGCCGAGGGCTTCTACGCGGTCCACAAGGAACGTCCGTTTTTCAACGATCTCGTCTCGTTCATGATCTCGGGGCCGGTCGTCGTGCAGGTGCTCGAAGGCGAAGACGCCGTGAAGCGCAACCGCGACGTGATGGGCGCCACCAACCCGGCCGATGCCGCCGAAGGCACCATCCGCAAGACTTACGCGGAATCGATCGAGGCCAACTCGGTCCACGGTTCGGACTCGGATGAGAACGCCGCGATCGAGATCGCCTACTTCTTCAAGCCGGAAGAAATCGTCGGCTGAACCAAGGTTAATTCTTGGTAAGAATGGCTAAGGCCGCCGGTTTCGGCGGCCTTTTCCTTTGGTACGACTCGTTTTTCACCGTTACTATCTAAAGATAAGCATCGGGCTCGCAGGGTGTTTTTGTATGGGGCGGCTATCCGTTTGTGGAGGCTGCGATACTGGGGGCAGCTTTAACATGATTCGCAGGACGATCCTTGTTGCCGCGTCGATTTCTTTTATCGGTGCCATGCTGACATCGTTGATGGCTCAAGCAGGCAGTACGGAACCGGTGGGCGGGCTGACCGCGGCGGATGCACTGGTGAGCCAGTAACCAGCGCCGCAAAATCGTGCCGGTCGTGCATAGCCGGCACGAAAGCGCGGATTTCCATTTGATGCACCCTCTGTCGTTGCGGTAGTCTCCCGTGAAGAGGAGAGCCACGATGCAAGGCATGGGTGAAGAAGGGGAAGTCTGCCCCTTCGAATTCAATTTCGACGAAAAGACATTCAAGATCGGCGATACCGTCAGCTACCGTGTCAACGGCAGTCTTGGCGGGCTTCCCTTCGTCGGGACGCTGGTTGAGGTGCACGAGGATTTCGTGCTGATCGCTGGAGACCCGAAGGAGCCGGAAAAGCTCTATCGCGGCACGCGCGAAAGCCGCCCGATGGTGGACTATTCGGAAATCTGACCGGGGCGGCGCACCCCTTGATCCAGCGCAACGCGTAAACTGTGCGCCGAGGCTAAATTCGGCGCATCTCAGATGGGAGAAGCAAGAATGTCGCATAAGCCCCACGATCTCGCCGCCGAATTTCCCGACGACGTGGATTTGATGCACCGGCTCAAGATGACCAAGGGGCACTTTGCCGCGTTGGCTGACCGGTATCATGAAGTGAATCACGCGATCACGCGCATCGAAGCCGAAATCGACGTCACTTCGGACGAGCGGTTCGAGGAACTGAAGAAAGAGCGGCTGTCGCTGCTCGACCGGATTGCCGAAGTCCTTCGCGAAGCGCGGCACACGGCGGCCTGATTACATCGAACTGGCCGTTATGCCGGGTGCAGCCGCGTCAGAACGCGTCGGCTGCATCCAGCAGGACTGTCAGCCGTTTCGGCGCAATGGCCCGCCACGAGCGGGCCAGCCATTCGCCGATGGATTCCCAGTCATTGCGGCCGATGTCCAGCCGGATGCCGATCCAGCCGTCGCCGAAATAGGCAGGCCGGAAATAGGCCTGCTCATCCTGGTCGATCAGCATCGCCTGCTCGTCCGCCCCGCTGATCTTGACCAGCAGGGCGATCCGGTCGTCACCATGGTGGTCGGCCGTGAAGTAGGCGAACTTCTTTCCCTTGATGACACCGAAGCAGGGCATTCCGTGGCTGATCACCTCGTCCGCCTCGGGCAGCGCCATGGCGCGGGTGCGGACTTGTTCGAGCAGCCAGTCCGGACTGCGCTCGCGCGTCACCAGCCTGGCCAGGCAACGCGAATAGAGCTGATGTTCGGCAATGAGAACCCGCGCCGCAAGCGCGTCGGGCGTGTCGCCGGGCAGGATCGCCACCGGGGTCTGGCCGAGGATCGGTCCTTCGTCGAGTTCGGCCGTCACCAGATGGACCGTCACGCCGCCATGGCTGTCGCCCGCTTCGATGGCCCGCTCATGCGTGTGGAGGCCAGTGTACTTGGGCAGCAGCGAAGGGTGGATGTTGACCATATGGCCTTCCCACTTGCTGACGAATTCCGGCGTAAGGATGCGCATGTAGCCCGCCAGCGCGACCCACTCCGCCCCCGATGCCCGGATTGCCGCGTCCATCGCCGCATCGTGTTCCGCGCGCTTCATGCCCTTGTGCGAAAGGGCGAAAGTGGCCACGCCTTCCGCCTCGGCCAGCCGCAACCCCTTGGCCTCGGGATCGTTGGCGGCGACGAGCACGATCTCGTAAGGGCAGTCGTCGGCGCGGCTGGCATAGAGCAGCGCGGCCATGTTGGTGCCGCTGCCCGAAATCATTACCGCCACTTTTGCCCGCACTTGCGTCATGCTCGCCTTTCCGGTTCTTCGCGCCGCCTGAAGAAACAGCGCGGGGTGACGGTTCGCTCCGTCCGAACGATACCGGTCCGCCTGCCTGTACTCATGCGCGAACATCCCCTATGCGTTCGGCTGCGCGCGAGCAACTGCGGGGTGAATTGCACGTGACGACAAACGCGCCGTTCAGGCCGAATCCGGACGATATGGGATACTTGCGCCGGCTGGCGTGGACGGTTCTGGCGATCGGCGTGCTGCTGATCGTGTGGCGTGCGGCAGACCTTTTGCTGCTGGCCTTCGGTTCGGTTCTCGGGGCGGTTGCGTTTCGCAGCTCGGCGCGGATGCTGCAAAGGTTCGGGCTGGCAAGCTGGCGGCTGGCGCTGCCTTTGGGCACATTGCTGGTGCTCGCGCTGTTCGGCGCCATCGGATACCTGCTGACCGTGCAGTTCGGCAGCGAACTCGCGGGGATGCTGGGCAATCTTCCGGGCACTTTGTCCCAGATCGAGCAGGGGCTTTCGACGACTCCGGTGGGCCGGGCCATCGTGCAGGCGTCCGAAGCGGCCGCGGGCGGAAGCACGATCGCCAACCGCCTCAGCGAACTGGCATCCGGGGCCGGGCAGTTCCTCGTCAACCTGCTGATCGTTCTGGTCGGCGCGCTGTTCATTGCCGGTAATCCCGGGCCCTATCGCCGGGCCGCGATCCTGCTGACGCCGCCACCCGCCCGGCCGACCATGGAGCGCGCGCTGGAGGAGATCTCGGCGGCGCTGCGGCTGTGGCTCAAGGCCAAGCTCGTGGCGATGATTGCCATGAGCGTGATTATCGGCGGTTCGCTGTGGCTGGCGGGGCTCGAATCCTGGGCGGCGCTGGGGCTTCTGGGTGGGCTTTCGGAATTCGTGCCCTATGTCGGCCCGGCCGTCGCGATGCTGCCGTCGATCGGACTGGCCGCCGCTGCGGGCGGCGACGTGCTGTGGCGCACGGTTGCGGCCTATCTGATCGTGCGGGTGGTGGAAGGCTGGATGCTGACCCCGGTGATAAACCGCCAGGTGGTCAACATCCCGCCGGCGCTGACTCTCTTCACGATTCTGGGCGTGGGCGCGGTGTTCGGCGTCTATGGCGTATTCTTCGCCGGGGCGCTGCTGGTCGTGGCCTTCGTCGGCGTGCGCGAATTCTACCTGCGCGACACGCTGGGCGAAGACATCGAAAGCATTCCCGGCAAGCCGAACCCGGCGGACTGACCCGCCGGGAATTCCCGGTTTCGCCCGGATTTAGCCGAGGTGCACGGCTTCCCAGGCTTCGCGGGCAGACCAGTCGTCGGCGCTGCCCTGGACGGTGCAGCCCTTGTCGCCCGGCTCGATCGCGCCGATCACGAAGACTTCCTCGCCCGCCGTTTCCAGTTCGGCCTTGAGCGCGCCCGCGTCCTGCGGATTGACGGCGAGGACCATGCCGATGCCGCAGTTGAACGTGCGGGCCATCTCGGCCGGTTCGATGTGCCCCTGCGCCTGCAGGAACGCCATCAGCCGCGGCTGGACCCAGGCGCCCGCATCGATGCGGGCATGAAGGCCCTGCGGCAGGACGCGCGGGACATTCTCCAGCAGCCCGCCGCCAGTGATGTGGGCGAGGGCGTGGATGCGCCCTGCGCGGATGAAGGGCAGCAGGCTCTTCACATAGATGCGCGTGGGCGCGATCAGCGCGTCGATCAGCAGCGTTTCCTGATCGAACAGCGCCGGGCGGTCGAGCTTCCAGCCCTTATCCGCCGCGAGGCGTCGCACCAGCGAATAGCCGTTCGAGTGCACGCCGGACGAGGCAAGGCCCAGCAGCACGTCGCCCGCCGAAACGCGATCGCCGGTCAGCTGTTCGCCGCGTTCCACGGCGCCGACGCAGAAGCCCGCGAGGTCATAGTCGCCCGCGGCATACATCCCCGGCATTTCCGCCGTCTCGCCGCCGATCAGGGCGCAGCCTGCCATCTTGCAGCCTTCGGCGATCCCGGCGACGACCCGCTCGGCCACGCCGTTCTCCAGCTTGCCGGTGGCGAAGTAGTCGAGGAAGAACAGCGGCTCTGCGCCCTGTACGATCAGGTCGTTCACGCACATCGCGACAAGGTCGATGCCGATGTGATCGTGCCGGTCATGATCGATGGCGAGCTTGACCTTGGTGCCCACGCCGTCGTTCGCGGCGACCAGCAGCGGGTCCTTGTATCCGGCCGCGCGCGGATCGAAGAAACCGCCGAAGCCGCCCAGTTCGGCATCGGCGCCGGGGCGTGCGGTCGATTTGGCGAGCGGGGCGATGGCCTTTACCAGCGCGTTTCCGGCGGCGATCGAGACGCCAGCCTGCTCGTAGGAGTAGCTCTTCGGGGAGTTATCTTCGGACATTCGCGCCGCCTAGCGCTTTACGTCTTGGATTTCCATCGCCGTTTGGGCAAAAGGCCCCCGGTTTCGACAATGACGTTCACGATCTCCCCCAAATTCCTGCGGCCGGCCCGCAATGGACTGGCCCTCAAGGGACTGGCCCGTAATGGATTGTCCCGTAATGGACTGGCAGGCCGCGCGGCGGCGCTGCTCGCGGTTTCGGCTGCCGTGGGGGCATTGGCGATCGGCGGCGCGCGACTCATGGCGCAGATCGAAGGCGACCGCGGCATTGCCCCGCTGGTCAATTCCGAGGACATCCAGGTCGACGGGATCAGCGTCGACGTGTCCGCCAAGACTGGCGCCGATGCGCGGCTGGAAGGCTGGAAACAGGCCGAAAAGCTTGCGTGGAAGAAGCTGGGCGGACCGGACATGCCGGTCGAATCGATCGATGCGATGGTATCCTCGGTGGTGATCGAGCACGAGCAGGTCGGCCCGCGACGCTACATCGCGAAGCTCGGCGTGGTGTTCGACAAGACCAAGGCCGGGCAGTACGTGGGCGGTCCCGGTGCCGGTATTCCCCGTTCTGCGCCGATGCTGGTGATTCCGGTGCTCTATTCGGGCGGCGTGCGGCAGGTATTCGAAGTGCGCAGCCCCTGGCAACGCGCCTGGGCAGAGTTCCAGGCCGCGGCAAGTCCGGTGGACTATGTGCGCCCCAGCGGTGCCGGCGGCGAATCGCTGGTTCTGACCGCGGGCCAGCCGGGACGGCGCAGCCGCCTGTGGTGGCGCACCCTGCTGGGGCAGTTCGATGCCGCGGATGTGGTGATTCCGGTCGCCCGGCTGGAGCGGCAATGGCCCGGCGGCCCGGTCAAGGGCACTTTCACCGCGCGCTACGGCCTCGACAATACGTTCCTTGGCAGCTTCACCATGACGGCGAAGAGCGAGGACGAGCTGCCGGCCATGCTCGATCAGGCGGTGGAGCGGGTCGACGGCCTGTACCGCGACGCGCTGGCGCAGGGGCAGCTCAAGCCCGATCCGACGCTCAACAGCGGCCGCGCCGCGCTCGATCGCGCCTTTGACCAGCTGCGCACGGCGTTGATGCCGAAGGATGACGAGGCGGTCGCGGCACCGCAGGCCGCGCCGACGATCGCGGCAGAAGATGTCTCCGGCGCGCCCACCGAAACCGTTTCGATCCAGTTCGCCACGCCCGACGCCGCTGCCGTCGACGGGGCGCTTGCCGCCGTGCGCGGCGTGCCAGGCGTGCAGGGCGCGGCGACTGTCAGCCTCGCGATCGGCGGCACGTCGGTCATGCGCGTTACGGTTGCGGGCGGCGCCGAACGCCTTGCCGCTGCCCTGCGCGGGCAGGGCTGGAAAGTCTCGACCGGCGGCGGTGCGCTGAAGATCAGCCGTTAGGCCGGGCATGAGGCAGATTGCTCTCCCGCTGTCCGCCGCAAGCGACAGTCCGCCGCGCATTGTCGTGGGCAATGCCAATGCTGGCGTGCTCGATGCACTGATGGAGCCCGGCCAGTGGCCGTTCCACACCGCGATTCTCACTGGCCCGCCGCGCTCGGGCAAGTCGCTGCTGGCCCGCTGGTTCACGGAATCGGGGCTGGGTGACGCGGTGGACAATGCCGAGACATGGGACGAGGACGCGCTGTTCCACCGCTGGAACCGGGCGCAGGAAAGCGGCCGTCCGCTGCTGATCGTCGCCAACCGCCCGCGCGGCACCGGGGAGGGCTGCTGGCAAGTGAGCCTGCCCGATCTCGCCTCGCGGCTCGGCGCCGCGCTCGACCTGGAAATCGGCGAGCCGGACGATGCGATGCTGATCGCGCTGATGGAAGTCCATGCGGAGATGCGCGGGCTGGTTCTTGACCATTCCGCAACGCAATATCTTGTAGGACGGTGCGAGCGTAGCCATGTGGGCGTGGAGAGATTGGTCGCCGCGATCGACCGGCTCAGTCTGGAGCGCAAGCAGGCGCCGACAATGGCGATCTGGCGCGATGCGCTGATTGAGACTAAGGGCGGCGCCACGAAAGAGGATTGACGGCGGCAGGGGCAAAACTTGCATCGCGGCCGGATTGATGGGATTTACGGGAAATGCTGGGTAACCTGATCCGCTATCTGGACTCTGTGGTCGCACGCGATCCCGCGCCCCGTTCGCGCTGGGAAGTGCTGCTCTATCCGGGTGTCTGGGCGCTGTTCTGGCACAGGATTTCGCACCGCCTGTTCAACGCCCGCCTGTTCTTCCTGGCGCGCGCGGTGAACCATTTCTCGCGCTTCCTGACCGCGATCGACATCCATCCCGGCGCCACGATCGGCAAGAACTTCTTCATCGACCACGGCTTTACCGTGATCGGCGAGACGGCGCATATCGGCGACAATGTCACGATCTACCAGTGCGTCACGCTGGGCGGCTCCAATCCCACCAATGGCGTCGGCGGCAAGCGCCACCCGACGCTGGAGGATAACGTGATCGTCGGCTCGGGCGCGCAGATCATCGGCCCCGTCACGGTCGGCAAGCGCGCGCGCATCGGCGCCAGCGCGGTCGTGACCGAGGATGTGCCCGAAGGCGCGACGATGATCGGCGTCAAGGCCCGCTCCACGCTGGTCAAGGCCGAGACTTACGCCAAGGAATTCATGCCCTACGGCACGCCCTGCAAGGAACCATGCGAGCCGGTGGGCAGCCAGCGCGTCGATGAACTCGAAGAGCAGGTCGCGGTCCTGCGCGAGCAGGTCGAGGCGCTTCTGGCAGCCAACGAGGAACTGGGACGCGAGGCGGACAAGCCGAGCGAGCCGGCCTGCAAGGGCGTGTGACCTGAATGGCGGCAGGCCCTGCCGGTCCGGCGAACCCCGCTTCCGCCAGTGTTGTCGCCTTTCCGGGCAGAACCCCGCTGCAGGTCGGGTTCGACCGGCTGGAACTCCAGCGCATCCTCGATCTCTACGGCCGCATGGTCGCTGCCGGGTTCTGGCGCGACTATGCGATGGATTTCGGCAAGGATGCCGCCAACTTCAGCGCTTTCCGCCGCGCCGCCGAACGCCCGCAGGCGCGCATCGAGAAACGCCCGAGCCTGCGCGGCAAGCAGGGCATGTGGACCCTATTCGGCGAGGCCGGGCAAGTCCTCAAGCGAGGGCATGAACTGGCGGGCGTGCTCAGCCCGCTGGAGCGCAAGCTGCTGAAGGTGGTGGAGGGGTGACTTCAGGCGGTTGAAGGCAATCTGTCACGCCATTGTTTGGGAGAAATGCCCATCAGAAGACGTCGCAGCGGAGCCCAGAAAACAGATAGTGCCAGCAATGCGCTACCGATGAACAGCGTGGTCAGCGCCAAGTTTATCTCGATTGCGCCGAAGCGATCCAGTAACCCGTTGAGCGCGACGAGCACATAGATCAGTGCTGAAACCAGCAAGGCCCGCCGATCCACGATCAGTGCCACAATGGCAAAGACGAGGTAGATGCCCAGAACGCCCAAGCCTTGCGGCACGGAAGCACGGCCATGATCCAGCACGCCTATCCAGAAGAACAGCGGATGGGCAATCAGTGGGGCCGCGAGAAGGTGCAGCCAGAATGCTATATCGGCCCGCTGGGTGCGGCGCTCACGATCAGATAGATCCCATCGCATCGCGAACGCGAAGACTCCTAGTCCGCAGGCGAACGCAGCGGGAGCCATGACCGGGTTTGCCCGCAATTCAAGCCCGGTGGTCCAGGCCAGTAGCGAAAGCAGTAGTAACACGAGCGCGGCGGTGCCGGCGGCGATTGTTATGGCGACGTGAAAACGCAGCCAGTGGGCTACCGCACCGATACCTGCCGCGATTGCCGCACTCAGTGCGATGAGTGCAATCTGCCAAGGGTAGCGTTCATAACTGTACCAGTCACCTTCTGACCAATTGTGTGGGATACGGTGTGAAGGCATGGCCTGTGCGCCAAGCCCACCTGCGAATAACCCAAGGCCAACTACAAACGAGATCAGTAATATGATTGACGGCAGAGCCATGCGCCGTCTGCGTGTAAAAATTTCGGCCATTATCCAGCTTGCTATCGCAACCGCGAGACCGCCAAGCCATGTGTGTTTGTCCCCACCCGCAAAAACGCCGGAAAAGACAACCAACAGGCAGGCGATTCCAACGAAGATGTCATTGAAGCCGGTGATAAGGCGAATGTTCTCTTCGTCCGCAAATGGCATGGCAGGACGCAACGCGACGTGCGTGCGCAAAGCATCAGCGGCTTCCGCGCTTATAGCACCAGCAGCTACGGCTGATTGCAGATCACTTTCTGAATACATGCAGTCCCGCTTTTGTTCGCTGTAAACTGTGCGCGGAAGGTTGTTGCGTCAATTGCGCTTTCGCAAATTTAACCCTGCGATTTCAGCAGCATCGACAACGCATGGTGCGATTGCTCCATGCCGTTCTCGAACACGTGATCGCCCGCCCGTTTGCGAATGTCAGGCCATGCCGCCGCGAAGCCTTCCACGGTGCGTTCGCCTTCGGGCAGCAGTACGCCCTCGTTCATGGTGATGAAGGCGCTCTGGAACACGCCGCCGCCTGCCGCGACGATGGCGTCGGTGGGGGCATCCCGGGAGACCATGAACAGTGCGGCGGGCACGACGCCTTCGGGTTCGAACGCCTTGTAGGCCTCGTCCGGGAAGATGTCGGCGGTCATGCGGGTGCCGGCGGTGGGGGCGATGCAGTTGACGCGGATGTCGTGCTTGGCGCCTTCCAGCCGCAGGGTGCGGGCGAGGCCGAGCACGCCCGCCTTGGCCGCGCCATAGTTGGCCTGCCCGAAATTGCCGCCGAGGCCGGTGGAGGAGGTGGTCATCAGCACGCGGCCGTAGTTCTGCGCGCGCATCGTCTCCCACACA
Organism: Novosphingobium naphthalenivorans NBRC 102051; assembly: GCF_001590985.1. Lineage (GTDB taxonomy): Bacteria > Pseudomonadota > Alphaproteobacteria > Sphingomonadales > Sphingomonadaceae > Novosphingobium > Novosphingobium naphthalenivorans. The sequence goes on along the minus strand of NZ_BCTX01000060.1, from coordinate 7,942 downwards.
GCCTTGGTCGCAAAGGCGCTGCCGAGCAGGTGGACGCGCAGGACCAGTTCGAAATCGGCCGGGTTCATCTTGGCGAAGGTGCGGTCGCGCAGGATGCCGGCGTTGTTGATGAGCACGTGGATGCCGCCCCAGGTTTCCACCGCGCGGGCGGCCATGGCTTCCATCTGCGCGAAGTCGGACACGTCGCCGCCGTCCGCCATGGCCTCGCCGCCCGCGCTGCGGATTTCCTCGACCACGGCCAGCGCCGCGTCCGAATGGCCGGTGCCGTCGCGCGCGGCGCCGAGGTCGTTCACCACCACTTTCGCGCCCCGCCGGGCCAGTTCCAGCGCATAGGCGCGGCCGAGGCCATTGCCCGCTCCGGTGACGATGGCGACCTGACCGGCGAAGGAAATCGGCATGTAAAGCTCCATTTCGGCCGTCAGGCGGCCTGTTCAACAGCGGCGCCCATAGCATGACTTGCCCCGGAGCGCGCCAGGAGTCATAGGCGCATCAAACGAATCTGCCCGCTCGCAAGCGAAAGGCCCTGCGATGAAAGTCCGCGTCCACGTCAGTCTGAAGCCCGGTGTTCTCGATCCGCAGGGCCGGGCGATCCATCATTCGCTCGAAGGCCTGGGCTTTTCCGGCGTCAACGACGTGCGCGCCGGGCGCCTGTTCGAGCTCGACGTGGCCGACAGCACCAGCGACGAAGCACTCGACGACATGTGCCGCAAGCTGCTCGCCAACATGGTGATCGAGAATTACCGCATCGAGAAGGTGGCCGCCTGATGGCTTTCCGCTCTGCCGTCATCACCTTTCCCGGCTCCAACTGCGACCGCGACATGGCGGACGCGCTGGGCAAGATCTCGGGAACCCCGGCGCTGCGCGTGTGGCACGGCGATCATGACCTGCCCGAGGGGCTGGACTTCATCGCGCTGCCCGGCGGTTTTTCCTATGGCGACTATCTGCGCTGCGGCGCCATCGCCTCGCGCTCGCCGGTAATGCAGGCGGTGATCGCCGCTGCCGAGAAGGGCGTGCCGGTGCTGGGCGTGTGCAACGGCTTCCAGGTGCTGACCGAAAGCGGGTTGCTGCCCGGCGCGCTGCTGCGCAATTCGGGCATCCGCTTCGTTTGCCGCGACGTGACGCTGAAAGTGGAAAACGCCCAGTCGCTGTTCACCAGCGGCTACGAGGCGGGGCAGGAGATCTCGATCCCGGTCGCCCACCATGACGGCAATTACTACGCCGATGCCGAGACGCTCGACCGCCTCGAAGGCGAGGGCCGGGTGGCCTTCCGCTATGTGGGCGACGTCAATGGCTCGGCCCGGCAGATCGCGGGCGTGCTCAACGCGGCCGGAAACGTGCTCGGCATGATGCCGCACCCCGAACGGGCGATCGAGGCGACCCACGGCGGCACGGACGGCCGCGCGCTGTTCGAAAGCGCGATCAAGGGGCTGGTCGGGGCGTAAAGCCTGGACGGGCAACAGGCTGCCCGTGCGGCAGGTCTTGCCTTTAGGCATGTCGGCAGGTAACTGGGCCTCTTGGTCCAAAGGAAAAGGTGCGATGAACAACTAAGCAAACAGCGCAAATCCTATTGCAAAGTCTTGCTTGGTGTTCTCATGTCTTATCTTACTTTCGATGGCGTTGCCTGTGCGGCGCCAGACGGCTCCCTTCTCTTTTCCGGTCTCGATCTTTCGGTTGCACGAGAGACGGTTGGTCTTGTCGGCCGCAATGGTGCTGGCAAATCGACTTTGCTGGCCGCTGTCGCCGGACGCCTGCCTGTCGCGCGGGGGACGATCACCTGCAATGGCCGGATCGGTTTCCTGCGTCAGCTGCCTGCGACCGGCGATAGCACCGTGGCGGACTTGCTGGGCATTGGCGAGGCGCTCGCGCGGCTTGAACGCATCGAAGCGGGGCGGGCCGGGGAAGACGATTTTGCCGAGGCGGACTGGACTTTGCCGGCCCGGCTCGATGCGGCGCTGGCGGCGTCCGGCCTGCCGCCGTTCGAAACGGCGCGGCCGCTGACCAGCCTGAGCGGCGGCGAACGGACCCGGGTGATGCTGGCGGCCATGCTGCTGGAGGAACCGGACCTCCTGCTGCTCGACGAGCCGACCAACAATCTTGATGACGCGGGCCGGGAAGCGGTCATGGAGCTGCTCGCCCGCTGGACGGGACCGGCGCTGGTTGCCAGCCATGACCGCGCCCTGCTGGAGCGGGTGGACCGGATCGTCGAACTGACATCGGCCGGGATTCACGTCGTGGGCGGCGGCTGGAGCCTGTTCGAACGCGTGCGCGGTGAAGAGCGGCTGCGTGCGGAGCAGGCGCTCGGCAAGGCGCAGGCCGAAGCGCGGACGGTCCGCCGCGAGCGGCAGCGCGAAACCGAAAAGCAGGCCCGGCGCGACAAGCGGGGCAGGGCCGATGCGGCGCGTGGCGGGGCGCCGAAGATCCTTCTCCATGCCCGGCAGCAACGCGCGGAGCGGACGGCGGCCCGTGCCGGCACTGTGGGCGATGAACTGATCGAACGCGCCGGGGAAGCCGTGGTCCGCGCGCAGGCGGAGATGGAACGGACAGTCCCGATCGCCATCACGCTGCCGTCCTGCGGTCTGCCGGCGCAGCATGTGCTGGTCGAGGCTCGGGGGCTCCTGTGCGAGCATGACGGGCGCCGCCTGTTCGGGCCGCTGGACCTGACAGTGCGCGGGCCGGAACGGATCGCGCTGACCGGGCCGAACGGTTCGGGCAAGACCAGCCTGATCCGCATGGTGCTGGCCGAGATTTCCGGCGGGACGATCGCCTTGCTCGACCAGCACCTGACCCTGCTTGAGCGTGAGGAAACGCTGCTCGAAGCCATGCTGCGGCACAATTCGCAGATGGCGCCGCAGCAGGCCCACGATGCGCTGGCCCGTTTCGGGTTCCGCAACCGCTGGGCCGCGCGCACGGTGGAGAGCCTTTCAGGCGGGGAGCGGGTGCGGCTGGCGCTGGCCTGTCTGTTCTCGCGCCCGCAGCCGCCGCACATGCTGATCCTGGACGAGCCGACCAATCATCTCGATATCGAAGCGGCCGGCCTGCTTGAAACCGCGCTGCAGGCCTATGACGGCGCGATCCTGTGCGTCAGCCACGATCCGCAATTCCGCAAGGCCTTGAAGCTGACACGGACGATCACGTTGGCCCGCGGCTGACCGGGTCAGGCTACGCCTGCTGGGCGAGGTAGGCCGGGTTGCGGAACAGTGCCTCGGCGTCCTTGGCGGCCATCGGGCGGCCGAAGTAATAGCCCTGGATCTTGCGGCAGCCGAGCTGGCGGATCAGTTCGACTTCCTTTTCGGTTTCGGCACCCTCGGCCGTGGTGGACATGTCGAGGCTGTCGGCCATGGCGACAACGGCGCGGATGATCGCGATGCTTTCGACATTGCCTGTCGCAGCCCCTTGCACGAACGAACGGTCCACCTTGATGGTCGAGAAACGCAGTTTCCTGAGGTAGCCGAGCGAAGAGTAGCCGGTGCCGAAGTCGTCGAGCGCGATGCTGCAACCCAGTGCCATGATCTTTTCGAGCGCGGCGCGCGCCTGCGTCGCATCGCGCAGGAAGATGCTTTCGGTGACTTCGATCTCTAGCCGCAGGGCCGAAAGGCCGCTGTGGGCAAGCGCGCTGACGACGCTGGCGGTGAAGTTCGGATCGAGCAGCTGTTCGCCCGAGACATTGACCGCGACGCGCACATGCTCGGGCCAGTTCATCGCCTCCAGGCAGGCCTGCTGCAGAACCCATTCGCCGATCGGCACGATCAGTCGGGTATCTTCGGCCAGCGGAATGAATTTGGCGGGGCTGACCGGGCCATGGTCCTTGCTGTTCCAGCGCAGCAGCGCCTCGAAGCTGACGACGCCTTCGGTCCGGGCATCGACGACCGGCTGGTAAACGAGCTCAAACTCGTTTCTTTCCAAGGCCCGGCGCAGCGAGAATTCCAGCTTCCGGCGCTCTTCGGCATGGGCGTGCAGTGTGGGTTCGTATGTGAAGTGGGCATTGCCGCCGCTGTCTTTCGCCCGGTAGAGCGCAAGGTCCGCATTGCGCATCAGCGTTTCGACTGTCGCGCCGTCGCGCAGGCCGATCGCCGAGCCGACCGAAGCCCCGACATAGAGCGTGTGGTGATCGACCTCATAGGGCTGTGACAAGCGCTGGATGACCTGCTGCGCGACGTCGTCGATGTGCTGGATTTGGGATGCATCGCGAATGACGATGGCGAACTCGTCGCCGCCGAGACGGCCGCACAGGTCGTTCTCGGTCATCTGCTCCTTCAGGCGTTCGGATACGCGGGCCAGGAGCTGGTCGCCGACCATATGGCCGAGCGTATCGTTGACCGCCTTGAAGCGGTCGAGATCGATCATCAGAAAGGCGCAGCGCGTGCGGCGCTTTTCGGCATTGTCGAGGGCCTCGGCGAGGGCCTCGGTCAGCATCATGCGGTTGGGCAGGCCGGTAAGCGGATCGTAGCGGGCAAGCCAGGCGATCTTGTCGGAATTTTCGCGCGCTTCGGTCACGTCCGAGCCGACGCCGCGGAAGCCGCTGAAGACGCCGTCTTCGTCGAAACGGGGCGTACCGGACAGTTCCCACCAGCGCGGCTGCTCGTTGATCGTCACCCGCACCAGCAGGTTGGAGAAATTCTCGCGGCGTTTCAGGCGTTCGGCCAGCTCGTGGAGACTGGTCGGAAACTGCCCGGTTTCCCAGCCGGCTCCGGAAATGAGCTGCAGGAGCGGAACGCCTTCCACTTCGCTCGCGTCTTTCCCCAGAGCATAGGCGAAACGGGGCGAAACCGAGCGGATACGGCGTGCGGTATCGACCTGCCACAACCAGTCGGCGTCGCCTTCCTCGAATTCGCGCAGGAGCAGCGAGACGACTTCGTTCTTTTCGTGAATTCCGGCTTCCGCGATCTGGGTGGCAATGTAGCGTCGCGCCCCTTCGATCGCGCCGGCGAAGATGACGCCGGTGAAGAAGATCGTGATCGCGGCAAGATCATAGCTGCCGGTAAACAGGAAATAGACGATCGCGGAGCCGCCGGCGATTCCGGAGAAAATCAGCGTTCCGATCGGTACGGCAGGCAGCAGGATCGCCGATGCCGTCATCAGCATCGCGAGCACGGTCCAGACTTTGGCCTGTGTCTGGGCATCCGTGAGGAAGCCGAAACCGGCGAGAGGCACGGCCCAGGCGAGGCCATTCATGGCCGAACTGATCATCTGCGACCGGATTTCGCCGTCCGACATGCGCCGCCGGTCGGCGTCCGCCAGCGAACGTTCGATGCGAAAACTGTACCACAAGGTTGCCGTTACAACCGCGATCCAGCCCAGGATCATGCCAATGGGGACGTGACGCACCAACAGGGCCGTGACTGCCAGAACGGCGGATCCCTGCGTGACGATCCGCACGAACGCGGCAGACCCGAGGCTGGCATATTGCAGCCCGCGCAAACGCGCCCAGTCCCCGCTGGCCGGATCGGTGAAGCCGAGCACGGCAAGCACGGGAAGGGCCTTGGGGAGGGCCGTGTTCTGGAGTGACCTTGTGTTCACGCGCCATGATATACCGGAATAAGGGTTATTACTCGGTAAAGCCGTAATTGCTGGAAACCTTATTTTTGCTGGCGGGGCGTCAGGGCATCCGCTTCTTCCACGAGGTCGCAGGCAGGGGTGCGGTTATTCGACCGTCACGCTCTTGGCGAGGTTGCGCGGCTGGTCGACGTCGGTGCCTTTGACGCAGGCGACATGATAGGCGAGCAACTGCACTGGAACGGCATAGACCAGCGGGGCGATCAGCGGGTGCACTTTGGGCATTTCGATCGTGGCGATGCAGCCCTCGCCGGCTTCGGCAATGCCTTCGGCGTCCGAAATCAGCACCACCTTGCCACCGCGCGCGCGCACTTCCTGCATGTTCGAGACGGTCTTTTCGAACAGCGGGCCTGACGGTGCCAGGACGATGACCGGCACCGCCTCGTCGATCAGCGCGATCGGGCCGTGCTTCATTTCGCCCGAAGCGTAACCTTCGGCATGGATATAGCTGATTTCCTTGAGCTTCAGAGCGCCTTCCAGCGCGAGCGGATAGTCGAGACCGCGGCCGAGGTAGAGTACGTCGCGCGCCGGGGCGATCAGGTGGGCCATCGCGGCGATCTCTTCGTCGTGGGCCAGCGCGGCATTGAGGCACGCCGGGGTCTCGACGAGGTGCCGAACGATGGCCATTTCCTCGCTGCGGTCCATGCGGCCCCGCTTCACGGCCAGATGCGCGGCAAGTGCGGCGAGGACCGCGAGCTGGCAGGTGAAGGCCTTGGTCGAGGCGACGCCGATTTCCGGCCCGGCGTGAGTCGGCAGCAGCAGATCGGCTTCGCGCGCCATGGTGCTGGTGGGCACGTTGACGACGACCGCAATCGTCTGGCCGGCCGCCTTGCAGTGGCGCAGCGCGGCGAGCGTGTCGGCGGTTTCGCCCGATTGCGAGATGAACAGCGCAAGGCCGCCTGGTTCGAGCACGGGATCGCGATAGCGGAATTCCGAGGCGACATCGATGTCGACCGGCAGGCGCGCGAACTGCTCGATCCAGTATTTCGCGACCATGCCCGCATAGAAGCTGGTCCCGCAGGCGACGATGGTGATGCGGTTGACTGTCGAGAGGTCGAAATCGATCTGGGGCAGCGCGACCGACTGATCGACCTGCCGCACATAGCTGCGCAGGGTCTGGGCGACCACGGTGGGCTGCTCGAAGATCTCCTTCTGCATGAAGTGGCGGTAATTGCCCTTTTCGATCGCGACGGCCGAGGCGCCCGACGTCACGATTTCACGCTCGACCGGGCGATTGTCGACGTCGAAGATCTGCGCGCCGTCCCGGGTGATGACGACCCAGTCCCCTTCCTCAAGGTAGCTGATCTTCTGGGTCAGCGGGGCGAGGGCGAGGGCATCCGATCCCAGATAGGTCTCGCCTTCGCCGTAGCCCACGACCAGCGGTGAGCCGAGACGGGCGCCGATCAGGATGTCCGGGAACTGCCGGAAGGCGATGGCGAGCGCGAAAGCGCCGCGAAGCTGCGGCAGCACTGTCCTCACGGCATCCTGCGGCGAATGCCCGGCCTCGATCTGCTCGGACACGAGATGGGCGACGACTTCGGTGTCGGTCTGGCTCTCGAAGGTGCGCCCGCGTGCCTCCAACCCCTCTCGCAGCGGCCGGAAGTTCTCGATGATGCCGTTGTGGACAAGCGCCAGCTCGGCCGTCGCGTGGGGGTGGGCATTGGCGGCCGTCGGCGCGCCGTGGGTGGCCCAGCGGGTGTGGGCAATGCCGGTGAGGCCGGGGGCAGGATCCTTGGCCAGTTCCCTGACGAGGTTGAGCAGCTTGCCCTCTGCGCGGCGGCGGATCAGCTGGCCTTCGTGGACGGTGCAGACACCGGCGCTGTCATAGCCCCGGTATTCCATGCGCCTGAGGCCGTCGACCAGCCGGTCTGCCACATCTTCCTTGCCGACGATGCCGATGATTCCACACATTCGCTTTTCGATGCCTTAGTTCTGGGACGCAGCGCGCTTGCCGCGTCCGGTTAGCCTATATGCTGATAATGGTTGGCACTTCGTGTCGCGAGTGTGAATTTGCCGTAATGTGCACAAGGCGCCGTCGCGGGAGCGCCGGTGGCGTCAATCTCCGTCGAGCAGATCGCCGAGACCGCCCAGAATCGAGCCCTCGCCGCGGCGCTGTCCGCCGGGCAGCGCCGCCGAAAGCATCCGGCCGGCAAGGCGCGAGAACGGCAGCGACTGGATCCAGACTTTGCCGGGACCGCGCAGACGGGCGAAAAACACGCCTTCGCCGCCGAAGATCATCGACTTGACCGACCCGGCGCGGATCACGTCGAAATCGACGCCCGAGGTGAAAGCCGCGACGCAGCCGGTATCGATGTGCAGTTCCTCGCCCGCGCGCAGTTCGCGCTCGATCACGGTGCCGCCCATCTGCACGAAGACCCAGCCGTCGCCT
>NZ_BCTX01000059.1 GCF_001590985.1 Novosphingobium naphthalenivorans NBRC 102051 | reverse complement strand
AGTGATCCCGAACCGGACGACGACAGCAAGGGCAATTCCGGCAAGAAAGAGGTCGGCGCGTTGATCGCATCGGCCGCGGATTCGCCTTCAGTCCCTGCATTTGGCGAATAGATTTTCAGGCGAAGGCGCTTGCAGCAGAGGCCTGGATCGTGCCGGGGATGTTTGTCGCGTTGATGCCGGGCCGGGATTCAGACAGCAATGCCGCGCTCATGAAAGCTGTCGTGCGTCCTGCGTGAAGCGCAAACCTTGTCTGCATCGAGACATTATCCGCATCGAGACATTGGCGCGCCCGGCAGGGTTCGAACCTGCGACCCCAAGCTTAGAAGGCTCGCCAGCAAATTACCATGCATTCAAAGTAGCGAATTTCTGCGCTTCATAGAACACATGGGTTGCATAATTCGGATTATAAGTTACCTATTGTGTTACCTGATGCCGCCTAGGTAACAGGCGAGCCGAGGCGAAGTTGGCGCTTCAATCCCCGGCTCTGACCACAACCGATCGTTAGGAGATCGATCATGGCTATTGCCGAACTACAGACCAAATCCACCCCTGTCATTCCCGGTGTCGACAGGCTTCGAATTAACGGCATGACGCCGTTCTGCTCGAACGATGACAATGACGCCGATCGGCGCTTCAGCGAAGCGCACGCCTTGCTGACGACGCTGTCGAGCGCAATTTACGCTGATGAGTTGATTGCACCTGGCGAGAGAAACGTATCCGACCAGAGGCCCGAAATCTTGGCGTGTGCCTTGGAGGGGATTGCAAGTCTGATCGCGCTCGGCATGCATCATCGCATTGCTGCTTCAGTGGCAAAGGGGGTCTGACCATGTGCGAAAACGCAGACCTATCGGCCATTCGCGACAACGGAGATAAGATCCAATCGCAAATGAAGCGCATTCAATACCTGACGGAGAGTATCTACGAATTGTCCGAGCACCTCGAAGTTGACCTTCCGCCAGACGGGCTCCGTACTCTAGGGCACATGCTCACCTTTATCGACATTATCAACGAAACTGCGAAAGCGGCGTTCGGCTTGGCCGATCCAGTGGCAAAAGTGGGCTTCGCATCGGTGAAGAGCGCCGGCTGACCCATGCTCACCGACACAAAGGTCGCGGCCATCAAGCCGCCGGAAAGCGGTCAGGACGAGTATCCCGACCACAAGGTGACGGGGCTGCGGCTTCGCGTCGGCGTCGGCGGCAAGAAAACCTGGACCCTGCGCCGCCGCGTGGGGTCCAAGGTCATAAACAAGAAAATCGGCACCTATCCCGCGACCAGCCTTGCGGCGGCCCGCAAGGCGGCTGGGGCCATGATAGAGGCACTGGAGCGCGAAGGCTCACCCGAGGCGCTTGAGCGGACATTTGGTGATGTCGCATCCACATGGATCGAGAAGGTTGCCAAGCCGAAAAACGATAGTTGGAAGCTGCAGGAACGGCGGCTGGAAATGCACGTTCTGCCTCACTGGCGCGACCGGCGTCTGACCTCGATCAGGCGCAGCGACGTGCGGGATCTGCTGGAAGGCATTGAGGGGGAGGTCCTGCCGAACCGCGTGCTGACCGTGATCAAGACGGTGTTTCGCTACGCCCTGTCACGAGACTGGATCGAAGCATCGCCGGTGGAAGGCATTGCCAAGCCGAAGTCGGAAACCGAACGCGACCGCGTGCTGAGCATGGACGAGCTCAAGCGCCTCTGGAACGCATCCGAACTGTCGGGATACCCCTTCGGCTACTTCCTGCGCATGTTGATGCTGACCGGCCAGCGTCGCAGTGAGGTGGCCTCCATGAAGTGGAGCGACGTCGACCTCGATGCGGGAACGTGGGTGCTCTCCGCCACCGACACGAAGAGCGACCGCGCGCATCTGGTGCCCTTGTCAGCGCCCGCCGTTGCCATTCTTCAAACGGTTCCGCGGTTCGGAGAGTATGTCTTCACGACGGACGGCAAGACGTATTTTCAGGGCTTCGCGAAAGCCAAGGCGCAGCTAGACGAGTTCATCAAAGCCAAAGGCGAAGCGCTCGACGCATGGACCCTGCACGATCTCAGGCGATCAGCGGCGACGCACATGGTGCGGCTGGGTGTCTCGGAAACGATCGTCTCACGCATTCTCAATCACGCCCGGCAAGGCGTAACGGCCAAGGTCTATGCCCTGCACTCCTATGCACCGGAGAAACGGCACGCGCTTGATGCCTGGGCTACAGAAATACTGCGAACGGTGGGCGTTACTTTGGCCGATAACGTTGTGCCATTGCGGTCGGACAATACCTAATGCCGCGGGGGGGAACTGTGGGCGTGCTGATCGACGCAAGGATAGCCCTACGGGCGGGGCTATGGCTTTGCCAATGGACGCCACCAGCGCCGACGTTGCTTGGCGGGTCCATAGATCCTGCGGTCGCTACTGCTCTCAATGAATTGGGCGAGCAATTTGTTAAGGCGGGCAAGCGAAGGGCTCCGAAACGGCAGATACAGGTCTCGCGGATATTGGCTGAGCATTTCATCAACACCTTCCATCCGTGCACGGCCGGGCTTGTGAGACTTTGGCCGCCAGAGGCGTTGAAGCTGCGCCGGCGATGCCAGGGTGCTTTGCGTAAGCGCCGCGGCCCATGGCGGCGGGAACGACCAAGGGCGCCAATGCGCCTTGATGAGCATATCGACCTGCGCTCTCGTCAGGACAGAGAATATCGTCGACGGACACGTCTGCGGCTGGAATCGCAGGCGGCGCGCAGGGCCGCATTAGCCGAGCATATTTTCTCCTGAAATAACCGCCGCGCTCCGCGATGATAGTGTGACTATCAGCATTGGTGCCAATGCAATTGGAGGCACCAATAATGGACATTCAGTTCATCGCACCGAAGAAGGTTTGCGAGAAAATCGCTGTCAGCCGCGGCACGCTCGACAATCTCGTCGCGCGGGGGGAATTCCCGCAGCCGTTTAGGATCACGCCCGGACGCCTGGCGTTTGACGCTGCCGAAGTTGAGCAGTGGATGAAGGAGCGGCTGGAGCGAGCGGCGTGAAGCCTCTGGCGATCCGGGCCCGGGCTCTTCCCGATGGAAACGGCTTCGAGGTGGAGCGCGAAAGCGCCGTGTTCGGCCGCCGGCCGATCGGTTTCCGCCTTCACGCGCGAGACGCAAACCAACTCGCCCGCGAGCACCATGAGATCGACCGGGCATTCTACGCGCCGGGCGCCATGTCGCCGCCAGTGCTGGAACTTTTCGAGGATTGAGCGATGGACGACGAACCTGAAATCGTGATGGCCGCAATACTCTCTGCCAGTCTGGCGCTGGTGCGTCCTGCGGGGATGTCAGCTGCAGATGTTGAAGACTGGCTCATCGCCGCGATCGACACACTGGCCCACCTGCCGCTCCACATCTTCGAAAACGGTGCTCGCACAGCTCGCGGGCGTTGCACGCACCATTCGCAGATCGTGCCGGCCATCCTCGACGACACCCGCGAGGCGCTGGCCTGGCACACTCGCCCTAAGGTCAATTGGGTCCCGCGACTGGTCGTGCCCGAACAGGAAGCGCCGCGCGCTCAAGAGCCGTTGCCCGATCCGGCATCGATGTCCGGCGCTTTGCAGCGCATGGGGCTCTCTCGCGGCTGGCTGGTCGAGCGCGATGGCCGCCTTGAATGGTCGGAGGACGACGTCGCATGACCATGTACATAAAACCGGATGCAGTAGGCTGGCCGCCTCCATGCGCAATCGAAGTGCGGCCGGTCAAGGGATCGGATGGATTCGCCGTCAACGAGGCATTCGACAATGCCCCTGATGTCTGGACCAATCTCGGCATTTGCGGGACTGCTTTCGAAGCAAACAGTTATGCGACGGCCCGACACCTTGCCGCGAACAACATCCGGCGGGCTTTCATGATGCCGAAGCCATGCAATGTGACGCTCTGGGATGACCAGAAATGAGCAATCACCTGATTTCCGAGGTCTACAAGCGGCAAGTAGGCAACGTCACGCGGACCGCTGTCATGCTGCTCATGGCGGACAAGGCCTCTGACGATGGATCTGGCGTCTGGTCCAGCAAGCAGCGCATGGCCGACGAACTCGGCATGTCGCGGCGCGGCGTCATCAAGGTAGTGGCATCGCTGATCGAAGATGGTCTCATTCTGGAAACCGGCCAGCGCGAGTGCGCCAACGGTTTTACGATCGAGTATGCTATCGCTGTTCAGCGACTTAGGGCTTTGCCGCTTGTGCCAACGCACCTGCCCCGCCCGCTCGATGTCTGCACCAGTGAACCACGTTCACAGGTGAACGATGTTCCCGCCACCCGTGAACACGGTTCACCCGACCCGTGCACGTCGTTCACGCCACCCGTGAATGACGTTCACCCAAACCCTCCTAGAACCCTCCTAGAACCCTCCTTGAACCAAGATGATATGTGCGTGCGCAAAGGCCGTCGCGGTAAGAGCGGTCCGGTCAGCAAGCCGGACGATGTCAGCGACCAGGTGTGGGCGGATTTCGTCGCACATCGCAGGCGTCGGCGGGCAGACCTCACCTCGACGGCGTTGGACGGCATTCGGTCTCAGGCAGTAGCTGCGGGCTGGACGCTCGAAGCAGCACTGGCCGAGATGGTCGCTCGCGGGTGGACCGGCTTCAAAGCTGAGTGGGTCCGGGAGAGCAATTCCGGGGGGAGGCGATCTGAGCGCCCAGCCGTGTCGCAGATCGGATTGGCGGTTGCCCAGCGGCGCAGAGCTGCACGTGTTGGCCGAGATCAGCAAACGCCGCTTCTGGAGAACCATCACGACAACGGCGGCACAGACCTGACTGCAGGTATGGCCTCGATCATCGGGAGTTCGGTGCGATGAACGCCATTGTGCCTTTCAGTTTCGAAAGTAGTCCGGTGCGCGTCGTGAATCGGGACGGCCAGCCATGGTTCGTGGCCGCAGACGTTTGCGCCTCACTCGACATTGCCAACCACCGTGATGCGCTGGGACGGCTGGATCCAGACGAAAGGGCGTCGGTAGTAGTCGACACCCCTGGGGGCATGCAGTCGGTCGCGGCGATCAACGAGAGCGGCGTCTACAAGCTCGCGCTTCGCAGCCGTAAGGCGGCCGCCAAGCGGTTCACCAAGTGGCTTACCTCCGACGTGCTTCCGTCGATCCGCCGCACCGGTCGCTACGGCGCTCCAGCCGCGCCGATCGACTTGACGGATCGCACGCAGCTGCAGGCCCTCCTGCACCAGCTCACCACGATCGCGCTCGATGCTGACACCAAGGTCGCGGCGCTGGAACCACAAGCCGACGCTCTGGCGCGGCTGGCGCAGTCCGATGGCTCGCTATGCGTCACCGATGCGGCCAAGGCCCTGGGCGTTCCGCCGCGCCGGTTGTTCTCATGGCTTGAGGCAAACCACTGGACGTACCGCCGCGGCGACGGCGGGCACTGGGTCGCTTACCAGGCGAAGATCGACACCGGCGTGCTTGAGCACAAGGGAACCACGATCCGGCGTCACGGGGGAGTGCCCGACAAGCTGGTCGAGCAGGTAATGGTGACGCCGAAGGGTTTGACGCGGCTGGCAACGCTGAAGGCGGGACAATGACGGAAGGAAATATCGAGAGGTGCTGGCGCTGATGCAGTCTCGAGTGGATGCCGGAAAATCGGTGCAGGAATGGTCAGGACGCACGAATGACATGTGATGGACCGCCCTCCGAAGTGGACCAGAACGCGCCCGCGCGCCCGCGCGCGAAGACGCCAGCCGCGAGGGCGAAACTGCAGCGGGCGATCTGCGAGCGGATTATGCTGGGCGAGAGCGTTCGCGCGATCTGCGACGACATGTCGATGCCCGCGCGCAGCACCGTCATGAACTGGCTGCGGGACGATCCGGAGTTTCGCACAGCCTATGCGCTGGCGAAGCAACTGCAGGCCGACATGCTCGCCGACGAGATCATCGACATTGCCGACGACGGCCGTAACGACTGGGTTGAGCGGAAACGCGAGGACGGAAGCACTCAGGTCGTGTTTGACCATGAGAACGTCCAGCGGTCGAAGCTCCGTGTGGACAGCCGCAAGTGGCTGGCCGCGAAGCTGGCGCCGAAACGGTACGGAGATGCCCAGACCGTGAGTGTTGGCGTCACCGATGGTGAAGGGAACGCCATGAGCCTTGAGGAAACCGTGATGCGACTCGCGGCGATTGCGGCTGGCGTAGCCGCCCGTAAAGGAGGGAATTGAGCATGGACCTTGTGACGTTGCTGCGCAAAGGCAAGCCGGCGGAATTGCGGGAAATCGGCGAGATGCTTGTCGGGCTTGCAGCGATGCCGCGCGATGCGGGCACCGCAGCGATCATCGAAGCGACCGTTGCCAAGTTCGCCGATCCGCGGGAATTCGATCTTGCTGCGGTGCTGAATGCGGCGCGGCGTCGGAGCATGACCTTGAACGATGCACTGATCGAAGATGGCATGACGCACTCGGCTCTGCTTGCTGCGGAACTCGAACGCCGAGGTGATGCCCGCACGGTGGAGGAGTATGTCGTAGCGCAGTGCGGCGGCTATCTGCGCAGTGACCTGTAGGAGGTCAAAACCGGGCACCACTTCCGGCCAAAACGCTAAGGTTTGCTAAGGCCGGAACCACACTTAGCTTCGGCCATCGCGCGTGCATGCGCGCGCGAGGCTGGGTTCACGCCGGGATAGTCGGCGACAAAAAAGAAGCCCCACCGCCGGAGCGATGGGACTTCACCCGTGATCTTCGATGCAGACGTTATGGACCTGTCGAGGGCACACGATCAAGGGCGCGCTGTGCGTTTTGCGCGGGGATCTGCACTCCGGATGCAAAAAGGGCCCCTTGGAATTCCAAGAGACCCTTTGAAGCCGGCGCTTTGGTCTGCCCTGAAGGGTGACCGGGCTCCGCCCCCTCTTCACGCTCCTGATGCGCCCGAGGTGCCGACCAGCCCGGCGTTTACCGCTGCAAAGCCCGCGATTCAACCGCGATGTTAAACGCAATATCCCCTCGTTTAACACGATGGAGGTTCGTTTGGCTCAAGCGCAAAAAAGCGAGTTCGTCGGCTTTCGGGCCAACGCCCGATTGCTGGGCGCTCTCGAAGAGCGTGCACACCTGGCCGGTGTGAGCGTATCCGAGATGCTGCGCCGCATCCTCCTGGCTCACGTCTTCTGACAACTTGGGGGGATACCCATGATTTTCGACAACAGTCTTCTGCTCAGCGACGAGCAGGCCATCACGGGCGATGCCGCGTCCGCCAACGTCATCGACCTGGGCGTCCCCGGCACACCGTATGGCAGCTCCGTCCCCCTCACTCGCGACATCGGTATCGGCTCGGACGTCCCGCTGCATGTCAGCGTGAACGAGACCTTCAACAACCTCACCTCGCTGCAGGTTCAGGTGCAGACGTCTCCTGACAATGCAACCTGGACCACGATCATGGGTGGCAAGGTCGTGGCAGCGGCCGATCTCGTCACCGGCTACAAGTTCGACGTGCCGTATGAGCTCCCGCGGGGCACCAACGCCCGGTACGTGCGCCTGTACTACGACGTCACCGGCACCGCGCCCACGACGGGCAAGATCACTGCTGGCGTTGTCGCTGGCCGCCACTCCAACTTCTGAACAGGGGCCAGCGCATGCAACTGCTCACCAAAGCGGACTACGAAAGCCGCCTCGCACAGCTGACGGAGGAACAGTCACTCGCCGAGACGGATCATCGCCGCGCGGCCCTTGCTCTCGAAGTAGGGAGCGGCAACGAGGCGGCGGTGCGGAAAGCCCAAGCCCACGTCGAGCGCATCGCCGGTCGCATCGCCGGGCTGCATGGAGCCTGGGAAGAATCGCAGCGGCTGGCCGCGCAACAGGACGCCGATGTCGCCAATGACGCGTACGCCGAGCTTGTGTCCGCTGTCGATGAACAGCTGGTCAAGCGGCAGAGGTGCCTTGCTAATGTTCGCATACTTGCTGTTGCTCTTGCTGCCAGCATGGCGGAATTTGACGAAGCCGTTCCCGCGATCCGGAGAATGCTTGCGGGGCGGCCGGAGATGCGCAACGGCTTGGTAGCCTTGGAGCACTCGATGGACATCGGCCAGGCGGCTGGCACAGTCATTGCCGAGCTTGGCATCGCCCCAAGCCGGATTTGCGCGTCGGAACGCTCGGCGGAATCGTTTGTTCAACGAGAAGAGAAGTTTGCCGACGCTATTCTAAGTTGGATTGCGCGGCTCGCTCCAGCCAAGGCAGAGCCGGTCGCGCCCGATCCGGCGGCCCCGCCTCCCGGCATGTATGATTACGCGCAGACCACGGCAAAGGGCGTCCCGTCCGGCTTCGACGCCGCTCAAGGGGGTGAATGATGGCTAAGGTCACTGCGGTATCGCCGAAGGCCGCTGCGGAGCCGTCCAGGCTCACCGACGAACAGCAGGAGCTGATGCGACTCGCCCGGCGTCCACGTGCGATTGCCGGGTGTTTACCGGAAGGCGAAATGCCGCCTGAGGGCATGTACCTGAAGCCCGGATCGTTCGATTTGCCGCCGTCCGGCTGGGATGCTTGTCAGGCGGCAGTCGAGAAGGCCAAGCGAGGGAGGAACTGAACATGTGCGGCCCTGCTCTTCCCATCATCGCAGCCGGCATGGCCGCCGCCAGTGCCGGCGTCGGTGCGCTGGCCGCCAATGCGCAAGCGCGGTTTCAGGCGAAGGTCGCCGAGCGTAACGCCGGCATGGAGCGCGAGGCCGGGCTGCAGGAGCGGGAAAACACGCGGCAAGCGGCGCTGGATCACTATCGTAAGATCGGTCAGCTTAAGGGGGCGGAGCGCGCTCGGGCCGCAGCGGCTGGCGTCAGTGTGGACTTCGGAACGGCCGCGCAGGTGGTGGACGATACAGAGATGCTGGGCCGCGAGGACGTGAACCGGATCTACCAGCAGGGCTACCAGAACCTGCGCGGGCACGACATCGCCGCTTCGAACTACAAAGGGCAGGCTTCGGCGTCGCGGCAAGAGGGTACGGCTGCGCTGGTGAAGGGCGTCTTCGATATGGGCTCATCGATCCTTGGCGGTGCGAAGCAGTACGGCAATCTGAAGCCGGATACGCTGCCCAAGGCCAGCGGCACGGTCTACGGCTTCGGGAACGGCTGAGGTGCTAAAGGTCCCGCAGCTTACAACGCTGGAACGCTTGCGTGGGTTCGCCATCGAGCACCAGCAGCAAGCCAATACAGAGGCTCGTACATCTCCTGCAGGATCAGAGCGTCGTGCAGCAAGAATCTACCCAGATCCGCAAACTGCGGAAGCATTGCGAGTGTTGGCCTCGCCGAACTGGCGGAAAGTGCTGGGAGAATAACCAATGCCAACCCCATTCCCCGAACTGGCTCCCTATCTTCCCGGCGCCCAGCCGCCGCGCCAACCATCCACGTTCAAGGCTCCCAGCACGTGGCTAGATCGAGAGATGGAGCGTCAACGCGATGAGCGAATCCGCGATGGGCTGTTTTCTGCTCCGGCACCCGATGAGGTAGCCCGGACCGAAAAGGCGGCAAGCGACATCGGCTCGAGCGTTCTCGATGTTCGCGGCAGTGAGGAGTATGCGGAAAAGGCATTTCGTGCCCGCCAGCTTGCAGATTTGACGCTGACGGCGCCAGCATTTGGGCAATGGGCAGAGAATAACCCGCGCGGCGTAGCGATGGCAGCGGACGACTATTCGTCGCTGCGCAAGATCACCAACGCCTTCGATCCGGAAGAGCTTGGGCGCGGCTGGGCCATCAAGGCGACGCCGGAAGTCGCGCCAACGCTGGTCAATTCCCTGAAGGGCATCTGGTCCAGCCTTGTTGGTGGCTTCGAGCAGATGAATTCCGGCATCAAGCTCGCGATGGGCGATTGGCTGGGCAAGCCGTCCTACGTCAGCGATGCGAGCTGGAAGGCCTCGCAGGATATGGCGTTGCGCGATATTCGGAGGCAACAGGCACGCGTTGAGGGCGCGCGTCCGGCGTTCAAGTCCTGGTACACGTCGGATCTCTACGGCGGCGCATCATCGTTCGCGCAGATGGTTCCGGCACTGGCAGCTTCGGTGGCGACGCGGTCGCCTTATCCGGCCGTGATGATCGCTGGCATCCAAACCGGCGCGCCCGCCTATGCCAAATACCGTGAGCGCGGCGGCAGCGTGCGAGAAGCCACCCTCGGCGCGAGTATCGAGGGCGGTGCGGAGGCGGCATTCGAACTGCTGCCGATGGGCACGCTCGCCAAGCGCTTCGGAGCCGATAAGCTGGGTTCCTTCGCGGGCAGATATCTGGCCGAGGAAATGGCCACGGAGCAGCTGACGACGCTGGTGCAGGACGCGGCCGACACTGCCATCGCCAATCCGGACAAGACGTGGCAGCAATATTGGGAAGAGCGGCCAGTCGCAGCCCGGGAGACCGCCGTGGCGGTCCTCTTCAGCTCCGGAATTCTCGCGGGCGCCCACCGGCTGGCGGCCCGCTCCAGCCGCCGCGAGGATATGCGCCTGCGTGCCCAGGCGGAGGGGCATTTCCTTGACGCGCTTGCGGATGGGGCGGAGGGCTCGAAGCTGCGCCAGCGTTCGCCCGGCACGTTCAAGGCGATGCTCGACAAGCTGACCGATGGCATGGTGGCTGACCGCGTTTACATTCCGGCCGATGCCATTCGCGCTTTCCAGCAATCGGAAGGCTTCGAGGACAACGACTTCTGGCGACGCCACGAGGATGACATCCGCGAGGCCGAGGCAACCGGCGGCGATGTCGTCCTGCCGGTGTCCGAAGCGATTACGCATCTTTCCGACAAGGGCGCGTGGAATGCGCTGCGCGATGATATGCGCTTGTCGCCGGGTGGCCTCTCTCGCGCCGAATCCTCCGCGCTCGGGGATGAACGCGCCATCATGGAAGCCCAGATGGAGGACCTTGTCGCCTCCCGCGCCAACGATGCCCGCTCGCGCCTCTTTGCGGTCGCGTATCAGAAGCTCGTCGATGCCGGCACGGCGCCGGGTGTTGCCCGCGTGCAGGCCGAGCTCGTCTCGCACCACTATTCGGCTCGCGCCGATCGGCTAGAACAGGCCCTTACGGGCGGCGAGTTCAACCACGTGGAAATCCACCAGGTGCTCCCCGAGAAGATGCGCGCTGCGGCGAAGGCCGATGCGACAGACCTCGTCATCAACGCGCTGCGGATCGGCAAGCCTGCGTCTGGCAAGGCCGGGCCGAGCCTGATCGAGTGGGCGGTGCAGCGCGGCGGCATCAACGATACGGGCGGCGATCTCAAGGCGGTCGGCCTCGACCAGTGGCACCGGCTGAAGCCGTTCCGCCGCCGGGCCATCCGTGATTTCGATCCAGCCGCAGCGGCTGGCAGCATCAGCGGGGCTGGTGACTATGGCCTCGATTCCACGCTGCGCGCCGCGATCTCAGAGGGCTTCTTCCCGGAACTGGCGGGCCAGTCCGATCAGACATACGGCAAGGACAGCGCCGATCCGCAGATCCTGATCGATGCGATTGCGTCCGAACTGGCGGGGACCCCGCGCTATGCAAACCCGGTCGTTCCTGACGCGATCCGGGAGGCGGCTGTCGAGCTGGAGCAGATGCTCACCGAAGCGGGCCGTGATCCAGCCGCCATGAGCGATGCCGACATTCGTGGCTTCCTGAAGCGGTACGATCGCGGCGACGCGGCTGGACGGTCTTACCGCAGCGGGGAGCGCGGGAGGATTTCCTTCACCGAAGACGGCAAAGCGATCATTCAGCTGTTCCGCAGTGCCAATACGTCTACCTTCATCCACGAAGCGGCGCACATGTGGCTTGAAGAGCTTCGCGACGATGCCGGGACCGAGAACGCACCGCAGGGCGTGAAGGATAGCTGGACGGCTGTGCGCGCCTGGTTCGCAGCGAATGGCCATCCTCTGACCGAGGCAGGCTCGATCCCGGTCGAAGCACATGAGATGTGGGCGCGTGGATTCGAGCGCTACATCATGGAGGGCAAGCCGCCGTCGCAGGGGCTGGCCGGGGCGTTCGAGACGATGCGCAGCTGGCTTGTCGGGCTGTATCGGCGCGTCGCAAACCTGAAGGCGCCTATCACTGACGAAATCCGTACCGTGATGGACCGGCTTCTCGCCTCCGATGACGAGATCGCGGACGCTCGCAGTGAGCAGGGCCTCGATGCCACGTTCGCCAATCCAGCACAGGCAGGCATGACGGACGCGGAATTCGCTGCCTATATGGACCTTGTCGCGTCGGCGAAGTCGTCGGCGAACACCGAATTGCTCGGCCGGGTGATCGGGCGCCTGAAGGCAGTGGAGACGCAGCGCTACAAGGATCAGGAGGCGGAAGTCCGCAGTGAGGTGATCCGCGCCGTCGATCTGCGGCCACCATTCCGCGCGCTCGACCTGGTGCGCTCGTCGCCTCTGAACAAGCAATGGATCATCGACCGGTTCGGCCTCGATGCGGTCAAGCTCATGCCTGCCGGTGTCCCATCGTCGATCAAGGACGGTGGCGCTCATCCCGACACAGTGGCGGAAGCCGCCGGGATGACGAACGGGCGCGAGCTTGTCGAGGTGCTGATGGGCCTTGAAAAACGCCGCCGCGAGATGCGTGAGGCGGGCGACAAGCGGTCTGTGCGTGAGGCGACGATCGCGGCCGAGGTGGATGAGGTCATGGCCGAACGCTACGGCGATCCGTTCTCGACCGGCCAGATCGAGGAGGAGGCGCTCGCCGCCGTCCACAACGACATGCAGGGGGAAGTCCTGGCCGCCGAAGTGCGCGCACTGGCCCGCCGCACCGGCCGTCGCCCCACGCCATATTCGATGGCGCGCGAATGGGCGCGGCGCCGGGTGCGTGCCGGTGACGTCAAGGATCACCTGTCTGGAGCGGCCCTGCAACAGTACCGGCGTGCCGCCGCGTTCAATGCCCGCGCCGCGTTCGAGGCTGTGTCAGACGGCGACATGCTCGCTGCTTTCCAGCACAAACAGGCCCAGCTCGTGAACAATGCACTCGTGCGCGAGGCTCGTGACGCCATGCGGGAAGTCGAGACTGCTGTGAAGCGGCTGGAACGCATCGCAGGGCGCCGCAAGATGGACGGCGTTGCCCAGCCCTATCTTGAGCAGGCTCATGCACTGCTTGAAGAGGTCGACCTGAAAGAGCGTTCGGGCCGCCAGATCGACCGGCAGGAGAGCTATGAGGCGTGGGCCAGTGCGCGCGAGGACGAAGGCCATACCATGGCCGTGCCCAAGTCGTTTGCGGCCACGATCGGGAAGACGAACTGGACGCGGCTGTCGGCGGAGAACCTGCTCGGTCTCGACGATGCCGTGAAGCAGATCATCCACCTTGGCCGCCTGAAACAGACGCTGATCGACAACAACGAGCAGCGCGAGCTCGATAAGGTGGTCGGCGAAGCCCTGACCACGATCGAACGCTTGCCGCTCAGGAAGGTGCGCTCGTTCGAGGATCCAACGAAGTGGGACGACATCAAGTCGGGCGTCGTGGGCGCCGCGGCGTCTCTCCTCAAGATGGAGCAGGTTTTTAAGCGGCTGGATGGGGGCAAGCACGGCGCCTTCAACCGCGTCGTGTTCGAGCCCATTTCCGAAGCCCAGGCGCGCGAGCACACCATGATGAAGGACTTCCTGGGCAAGCTCGACGCACACATGAAGGCGGTGCCGAAAGCGATCGTCGATAGCTGGAACGACCAGATCGAGATTAGCGAGTTGTACGATCCGCGCACCCGGGCACCGATGAAGGGCCCGCGCAGCCGCCTGATCTCGATCGCGCTGAATTTCGGGAATGAGAGCAACGCGGAAAAGCTGACCGGCGGCTACGGCTGGGACCCGGTGCGGGTGCAGGACGTGCTCAACCGCGAGCTGTCGGTAGAGGAATGGCGCTACGTCCAGAACGTGTGGGACACGATCGATTCGCTCTGGCCGCAGATCGAGAGCCTGGAGCGCCGCGTGAATGGCATCGTGCCCGACAAGATCCGGGCCCGGACACTGTCGACGCCGGCTGGCATGCTTCGCGGCGGGTATTTCCCCGTCGTCTACGATCCAGTGCGCAGCAGGACGGCAGGCGAACATGCAGGCAAAGCCGAAGGGCGCCTGTTCGAGGACAATTACTCGAAGCCCGGCACGTCGCGCGGCTTCACCAAGGAACGCGTGAAGGTTGAGCGGCCGATCCTGCTATTTCTCGACGTGATCAACCGGCACGTCGCCGAAGTGATCCACGACCTGACGCACCGTGAGGCCGTGATGCAGGGCTGGAAGTTCCTGAGCGACAAGCGTGTGCTCGATGCGGTCGACGAGACCATGGGCAAGCATATCTCGGGCTTGTTCCGGCCGTGGCTGCAGCATGTGGCGAACGAGTGGTCCTATGACCGCGCGGGTGTCGGCGATCTCGAGAAGTTCATGCGGGCAGCCCGGCGCAACACGACGTTTGTCGGCATGGCCTACCGAATCGGCACAATGATCGCTCAGGTCGGCGGCTATGTGCAGTCGGTCGAGCGGATCGGGCCGAAGTGGTTGGCCGTGGGCCTCAATGTCTCGCTGCGCAACCCTCGAGCGGCGAACGCCTTTGCCATGGAACGGAGCCATGAACTGGCCAGCCGGTTCGAGCAGCTCGACCGCGATGTGCGCGAGAATGCACGGCGCTACGCCGGCCGAACTGATCTTGCCGCGATGGCGCATCGCTATGCCTATGCGGGCATCGGTGCTTTCGACCGGCTGGTCGCGGTCCCGACATGGCTCGGCGCCTACAACAAGGCCATTGCAGCTGGGATGGAAGAAGCCCAGGCAATCCACGAGGCCGACAGTGCGGTGCGGGAATCTCAGGGCTCAGGCGCTGCGAAGGATCTTGCCGCCATTCAGCGAGGCCGGGGGCCGTCCGGCGAGCTCGGCAAGGCGTTGACCATGTTCTACAGCTTCCAGAGCGCCAACTACAACCGCATGGTCGATCTGGCATGGGATGCCGGCGACGCCTGGCGCGCCCGCAAGCCGCAGATGATTCCGGAGCTCGCTGCGCGTGCGATGTTGATCACGGTGGTTGCGCCGGTCCTAGGTGCGCTTCTCTCCGGTCAGGGGCCCGACGACGACAATGAGGAGGGCTGGACGGAATGGGCGCTGAAACAGTCGGTCTACAACATCGCAGCCCCGATTCCCTTCCTGCGCGACGTCGTGCCGGTCGTCGTCAAGAAGGCCTCGGGCGATCGTGCATTCGGCTATCGCTTCACGCCCATGGCCGGTGTTGGCGAATCGCTCGTGAACGTGGCTGGCGATGTTCGCAAGGTCGCGGAAGGTAAGGAGACGACGCGCGCGACGCGCAACGCGCTGGAGGCGGCTGGATACATGACGGGTCTCGTGCCTGGGCAGGGTGCGGCTACGGCGCAGTTCTTCGTCGACGTGATGTCTGGGACAGCGGAGCCAAAGAGCGCCAAGGACTGGTGGGACGGTCTAAAGACGGGCAAGATCGCCGAGGAGCAGCGATAGGGGAAGTCCAATGCACGTTCGGCCATTTCTGCGATACGGATCATGTTTCTTGGCGGGAGTGCTGGCCGCGGGGACCGTCCATGCGGCGCCGATCTTCGGCCCAAAAGGCGCATTTTCAACGTTGATCTACACGTTGAAGTACGATCCGAGCCGGTCCTGCTACAAGCCGTCCAAGCCCTACAGCGATGACAAGTTCGCCTGGGACCAATATCGCGCCAGCGCGAAGGACTACCTTGAGTGCCTGAAGAATGCCGCGTCGAGCGATATCGACTATGCTTCGGAGGTGATCGCCGACGGATACGAGAAAGCGGTCAGCGACTTTCTTGACGAGATCAAGCGGCGCTACTGACGCAGCACAACCGTAGCGGAGGCTTCGCTGCGTACGACGACCTTGCCGCTCGAGCGTGAACCGGCACCACAACCACGAGGGACATGCAATGCCGTGGTATGCTGGCTAGGTGCCTTCGCTGTCCACTTGCCCGACGCGCAGATCTGCACGCGTCTGAACCGCTGAAAGCGGATAACTTTCACAAGGCCGCGCTGCTCCAGCCGCTTCACTGCCATCGGCGCCGTGCTTCCCGACGAGCAACCGATGAGCATCTCCAGATCGAGATTGAGCGGGCAAGGTTCTCCGGCATCAGCGGCCCGGCACAGTTCGCCGTAAACGACGGTTTCGGCCGGTGTCATCGGCAGGTGCGCGCGCGGATTCGTCGTTCGCATGGTCGATCCCCTTCGAAGCGGATCAGTTACCTATACGTTACCTAGTCCATTTTGGGAGTTACCATTTTCCGGAAAAAACGGCGAAAAACTGGCGCGCCCGGCAGGGTTCGAACCTGCGGCCCCAAGCTTAGAAGGCTCGTGCTCTATCCAGCTGAGCTACGGGCGCGCGCGGCGCCTCCCATAGCGTGGTTCTCAGCCCACGCAAACCGGGAGTAGGCCGCAACTTGTGCTTTGCGCCGTGGCCAAGCCGCGTTACCCAAGACATCCATGAGCGATCAGCACCTCTCCCGTATCGACGGCCGGACCGGCGGCCGCCGCCATTTCCGCTATTTCGACTATGTGATGGTCGCCTTCGTGGTGATCCTGCTGCTCTCGAACCTGATCGGGGCGGCCAAGCAGGCGCAGATCACCGTGCCGGTGCTAGGCACGGTCAATTTCGGGGCGGGCGTGCTGTTCTTCCCGATTTCCTACATCATCGGCGACGTGCTGACCGAAGTCTATGGCTATGCCAATGCCCGCCGGTGCATCTGGGCGGGCTTTTTCGCCCTGCTGTTCATGGTGGTGATGAGCCTTGTCGTGGTGAACATCCCGGCAAACCCCGAATGGGCGCTCGCCTCGGCCACTTACACGATCGAGGGGCAGCAGGTGACGGCGCCCAATCAGGCGGCCTACTATTCGATCTTCGGCCAGACCCCGCGCATCGTCTTTGCCTCGCTGGTGGCGTTCTGGGCGGGCGAATTCGTCAATTCCTTCGTGCTCGCGCGGATGAAAGTGATGACGCAGGGCAAGTACCTGTGGACCCGCACGATCGGCTCGACGGTGTTCGGCGAAGGCGTCGACAGCGCCCTGTTCTATCCGCTGGCGTTCCTGGGCGTGCCCGGCTTTTCGCTGCATCTGGTGCTCATGCTCTCGCTGACCCAGTGGATCATCAAGACCCTGTGGGAAGTGGTGCTGACGCCCGTTACCTATATCGTGGTCGGCTTCCTCAAGCGGCGCGAGGGCGTGGACGTCTATGACGACGACATCGATTTCTCGCCCTTCGCCAAGACGCAATCGGTGTGACGCCACTGTGGCATTGACGCGGCGGAGCGGCTAGCACCGCGCCACCCATGCTCGACCGCATTCTCCTGTCCCGTTTCCGCAACCACCGCGAGACCGCGGTGGAAGGCACGGCGCAGTTCAACCTCCTGGTGGGCGAGAACGGCGCGGGCAAGACCAATGTGCTCGAAGCGATCAGCCTGCTCGCGCCCGGCCGGGGCCTGCGGCGCGCGGCGCTGGCGGACATGCCGGGACAGGCCTTCGATGG
Organism: Novosphingobium naphthalenivorans NBRC 102051; assembly: GCF_001590985.1. Lineage (GTDB taxonomy): Bacteria > Pseudomonadota > Alphaproteobacteria > Sphingomonadales > Sphingomonadaceae > Novosphingobium > Novosphingobium naphthalenivorans. The sequence continues at coordinate 15,965 of NZ_BCTX01000059.1, read as the reverse complement.
CGGTTTTGCCGTGAGCGCGGCCCTGGCCGTGCCCGGCGGCGATCCGGTGCGGCTCGGCACCGGGGTGCTGCCCGGGAAGCCGGGGCGGCGCCTGGTGCAGATCAACAGCGCCGAGGCCCCGGCGGTGCGGCTGGCCGAGTGGCTCTCGATCGGCTGGCTGACCCCGGCGATGGACCGCCTGTTCATGGACAGTGCCGGAGGCCGACGCCGCTTCCTCGACCGGCTGGTGCTGGCGGTGCGGCCCGATCACGCGGGCCATGCCACCCGCCTCGAAAACGCCCTGCGCGAACGCAACCGGCTGCTGTCCGAGGAGCGGATGCCCGATCCGCGCTGGCTCGATGCCATCGAGATGCAGATCGCCGAGGCCGGCGCAATGGTTGCAAGCGCCCGCGCCGACATGATCGTGCGGCTCGATGCCACGCTGGCAGCCCTGCCGGATTCGCCCTTCGCGCGCCCCTCGCTCGCCTACCAGCCCGGCGGGCCGCTGGAGGCCGGGGCGCTGGCAGAGGCCCTGCGCGAAAGCCGTCCGCGCGACCGGGCCGCGCAGCGCACTCTCACCGGCCCGCACCGCGACGAACTGGCCGTCACCATGGCGGGCAAAGGCCAGCCCGCCGCCGAATGCTCGACCGGCGAGCAGAAGGCGATGCTGATCGCGATCACGCTCGCCCACTCGCAGGTTCTGGAAAATGGCGGCGAGGACCGCCCGCGCCTCTTGCTGCTCGACGAAGTGGCCGCGCATCTCGATCCCGTGCGCCGCGAAGCGCTGTTCGACCGCCTGCGGGCCGGCTCCGCGCAGATCTGGCTGACCGGAACGGAAACCGCGCCGTTCGAGGCGATCCTCGGGGAAGCGGCGGTATGGGAAGTCAGCGGCGGGACGGTGCGGCGGATTTCACCACCCCCAACCCCCTCCTCTAAAGAGGAGGGGGCACCATAGCGCGATCCTAAGCCCCCTCCTCTTTAGAGGAGGGGGTTGGGGGTGGTGCCGCGCCATCATCACGTTTCGGCAGCGCATCCGCCACATCGTCCACCGTCGCCGAAACGATCGCGTCCACCCCGATGGCTGTCGGGTGCATATGGTCCTGCTGCACCAGATCCGGCTTGTCGATCACCGGCTGCAGGAAGAAGGGCACCAGCACCGCGCCGTATTTCTGCGCGAGCTGCGGATAGATCGGGTTGAACTTGGCCGCATAGTCCTTGCCCAGATTGGGCGCGGCCAGCATACCCAGCAGCATCGCCCTGATATGCTCGTCCGACAGCTTCTTCAGGATCGCATCGAGGTTCTGGCGCGTCTGTTCGGGCGGCAGGCCGCGCAGCATGTCGTTGCCGCCCAGGCTGATGATGACCAGTTCGGGCTTTTCCGTCTGGCTCCCCAGCGTGAAGTCGAGCCGTTCCAGCCCGGCCGCCGTGGTATCGCCGGAGACGCCCGCATTCGTGATCCGCGCATTGACGCCGCGCGCGCGCAGCGCCTGCTCCAGCCGCGCGGGGTAGGATTCGCCGTCGTTCAGCCCATAGCCCGCGAGCAGCGAATCCCCGAAGGCGAGGATCGGCCGCTCCGGCCCCATGACCGGGATCGCGGGCGGCGCATCGAGCGCGCTTTCGGTCTGTTCCGGCGGGGGCGGCGCCGCCTTTTCGCAGGCGGTCAGGGCCAGAACGGGCAGCGCCAGCAGCGCAAGGCGGGCAAGACGCAATGGAATCTCCTTGTAGGACCGCGTGTTGCCACCCAATATGGAGGGAGTGACACGCCTTTCCCAGCCCCCCGAACATGCCGTCCTTGCCCGCGACTTGCGCCTCACGCTGGGCAGCGGCGGCAGCGCGGTCGAAATCCTCAAAGGCATCGACCTTGCCGTGCCGCAGGGCCAGACGCTGGCGCTGCTGGGGCCTTCGGGCTCGGGCAAGAGCTCGCTGATGTCGGTGCTCTCCGGCCTCGAACGCGCGACATCGGGCACGCTTTCGGTGGCAGGGCAGGACTTTGCCGGGATGGACGAGGACGCCCTGGCCCGCGCCCGGCGCGGCCGCATCGGCGTGGTGCTGCAGGCCTTCCACCTGCTGCCGACGATGACCGCGCTGGAAAACGTGGCGACGCCGCTCGAACTCGCCGGCATGGCGCAGGCGCGCGAGCGGGCCGAGGCGGAGCTGGCGGCGGTTGGCCTCGGCCACCGGCTGACGCACTATCCCTCCCAGCTTTCCGGCGGCGAGCAGCAGCGCGTGGCGATTGCCCGCGCCCTTGCCCCGCGCCCCTCGCTGGTCTTTGCCGACGAGCCGACCGGCAATCTCGATGCGAAGACGGGCGCGGCAGTCATCGAACTGCTCTTCGCCCGCCGCGCCGAGGCCGGGGCGACCTTGCTGATCATCACCCACGACGAACATCTCGCGCGCCAGTGCGAACGCGTGGTGTCGCTGGCGGACGGCAGGATCGCGAGTGACAATGGTGCGTGTGTCAGCGGTGCGTAATGTCCTCCCCGGCACGGGGAGGGGGACCGCCCGAAGGGTGGTGGAGGGGATTCGCGCCCTCACGCAAGGTTCCGCCTGGACGAGACTCCCCTCCACCATGCTGCGCATGGTCCCCCTCCCCGTGCCGGGGAGGACAGCTGCGTGACTCTCCCCTGGCGCACCGCCTGGACGATTGCCCGGCGCGATCTTTCGGCGCGGTTCCGGGGGCTGCGACTGCTGCTGGTCTGCCTGTTCCTCGGCGTCGGCGCGATTGCGGCGATCGGCACGCTGACCGGCTCGATCGAACGCGAGCTGGGTTCGCGCGGACGGCAGATCCTGGGCGGCGACATCGAACTGCGCGTCTGGCAGCGCGGGCTGACCGAGGCTGAGCTGGCCGCGATCCGGCCGCTGGGCGAAGTCTCGCCGGGCTTTCGGATGCAGGCGATTGCGAGCAAGGGCGATCTCACCGCCCCGGTCGCGCTCAAGGCCGTGGCCGGCGACTGGCCGCTCTATGGCCGGCTGGAGCTGACCGACGGACGCAGCGTGGGCGCACCTCCTGAAGGCACGGTGTGGATCGCGCAAGGGACCGCCGCCCGGCTTGGCATCAAGCCCGGTGATACGTTCAAGATCGGCGGACAGCCCGTTACCGCCGGCGGGATCATCAGGACCGATCCCGAACAGCTGGGCGAAGGCTTCGCACTGGGCGATACCGCGATTGTCCCGCTGGGCCTGCCCCAGCAAGCCGGACTGACGGCACCGGGCGCGATGTACCGCAGCGCGGTGCGGGTGAAATTCAAGGGCAATGCTGATCCGGATGCCGTGGCCAAGCGGCTCGAAGCCCGCTTTCCCGATGCCGGATTCCAGATCCGCACGCGCAACAAGGCCACCCCTTCCACCGAGCGCTTCGTCAGCCGCATGGGCGAGTTTCTGGTGCTGGTAGGTCTCGCCGCGCTGGTGATCGCCGGAATCGGGATCGGCGGAGGCGTATCGTCCTATCTGGAGGCGCGGCGCAATTCGATCGCCACGCTCAAGGTGCTGGGCGCCACCAGCGGGGACATCGCGCGGATCTATATCCTGCAAGTCGGTGCGGCGGCGCTGGCGGGAAGCCTTGCGGGCCTGCTGGCAGGCGTGCTGATCACGCCGCTGCTGGCCAGTGCCTTGGGCACGCTGCTGCCGGTGAGCGCCGGCTTCACGGTCTCGCCATGGGCGCTGGCGACAACGGCGGCTTATGGCCTGCTGGTGGCCCTGGTCTTTGCCGCGCCGCCGCTGGTGCGCGCGCGCAGCTTTCCGGCGATGGCGCTGATGCGCGCCCGCGTCGCGCCGCTGGCAGCGGACCGCAAGGCGCTGGCGCTGCCGGTCGGGCTGGGGCTCGCCGCGATCATCGCGCTGGCCTTTGCCAATGCCGCGCAGCCGATGGTGACGGCCGGATTCCTCGCGGGCGCCGCTGTCATGCTCGGGCTGCTCGCGCTGGTGGGGCTCGCCATCCGCACGCTTGCCGCGCGCCTGCCGCGCCCGGCCGATCCGATGCTGCGCGCCGGGCTGGCGAACCTCCACCGCCCCGGCGCCCAGACCGGCGCGCTGGTGACTGCGCTAGGCTTCGGGCTCTCCGCCTTTGTGCTGATCGCCGCGGTGCAGACCAGCCTCGATGCCAATATCCGCAAGACCGTGCCCGCCCGCGCGCCCGATTTCTTCGTGCTCGACGTGCCGCAGGACGGCGCCGCCGCGTTCCGCGACATGGTCGAGCAAACCGTGCCCGGCGCGGTGACGAAGATCGTGCCGAACTTGCGCGGCAAGATCCTGGCCTATGGGCCGAAGGATCACATGACCCGCGTCGCCAGCCTGGGCGACGACCTGCCCGACGGCGCCTGGGCCCTGCGCGGCGAGCGCGGGCTTACTTATTCGGTTGGCGTGCCCGAAGGCAGTTCGGTCGTGTCCGGGAAGTGGTGGCCTGAAATGTACCGGGGCGAACCGCTCGTCTCGCTCGACGAGAAATTCGCCGATGCCGTGGGCCTGAAAGTGGGCGACTACGTGACGGTCGGCGTACTCGGCGTCGAGCGGACCGCGCGGATCGCCGCGCTGCGCCGGATCGACTGGGACACGATGGGCTTCAACTTCGTGCTGGTCTTCTCGCCCAATGCGCTGGCCGATGCCCCGCACCATCTGGCCGCGACTATCGAAGTGCCGCCCGGCGTGCCCGCCGCAGGGCTGCTGCCCAAGCTGGCCCGCGCCTTTCCGTCCAGTTCGGTGATCGAGACCGGCGGGCTGCTGCGCGATGCCCGCGCCCTGCTGGACCAGATGTCGGTGGCGATCCTGGCCGCCTCCTCGGTCGCGGTGCTGGCCGGGCTGGCCGTGCTGCTGGGCGCCATTGCCGCCGCGCGCGCGAGCCGGACTTACGACAATGTGATCCTGCGCGTGCTGGGCGCCAGCCGCCGGCAATTGCTCCTGCTGCAGATCGCCGAATACGGCCTGCTCGCGCTCGTTCTCGCCGCCGTAGCCCTTGCCGCAGGCAGCGCGCTCGCCTGGGCGATCATGGTCAAGCTCTTCGAATTCGACTGGCTGCCCGACTGGCCGCGCGTGCTCATGGTGCTCGGCGCGGGTCTGGTGCTGGTTCTGGCCTTCGCGCTGGGCGGCTCGCTCCCGCTGTTGCGGGCGAAGCCGGCCCAGGCGCTCAGGGAATTGTAATCAGCGGAACACGTCCTCGTGCGCGACCAGCGAACGCGGATCGCGGGTCTTCCACACCAGCGTTCCGGCGAGCAGGTCATGCAGGCCCTGCTTGCGCTCGGTGAAAGCGACCATGATATAGCCGATCAGAAGGATAAGGCTCGACAAGATCTTGGCGAAATAGCGGCCTGTGGCGCGCGCGAAGCTGATGCGGTTGCAGTTCAGATCTGTGACAACAAGGCCCACGGCCAGCTTGCCCACCGTCGCTTGCATCGGCGAGCTTTCCATCAATGCAAAATAGAGCCAGGTCATCACGAAGCTGAGACCGACGGTTGTCAGTAGCATTGATGGCGCCACCATACTCTGGTTGGGGTCCATCATCATGCTGGTGCTGATGCCAATACCAATACCGAATACTGCCGAGATGAAACCAAGGCCGATCTGCAAAATGATGGTATCGATAAAATAGGCGATTACCCGCCACCAGAATCCGCCGTAGGGCTGCATGATTTTCCCCTGTTCATGCCCGGCGCGAAGATGCGCGCCGCCAAGTGTTCGAATATCCGGAACAATACTTCATCAAACGCGAACGGCAAGCCGCCGCGATCGCGTCAGAGCAAAGTCTGCCGGTGACGACTCTTCTCCTTTTCGTCATTGCGAACCCGCAGGGCGAAGCAATGACGATGCCAGGGGCCATGAGTTCCAATCAGCGAACGCGATATCACACGAACATCTGCGAACCGGCCGGATCGCGGGGATCCTCCCCGAAGCGGTTCGCGCCCGGCGTTCCCGGCAGGACCATCATCACGAGATAGAAAATGCTCGCGACCCAGCCGATAACTGGGACCATGCCCAGCACCACGAAGGCCAGGCACCACCACCCGCTCATGTCCCGGTCATGCAGGCGGCGCACATTCACGGCCACGCTCGGGACCAGTGTGGCGAGGCTGTACATGCCGAGGATCGCGAAGAAGGCGATCGTCGCGATACCGAGCGAGCCGGCGAATTCGGCGTGCTGGATCAGCGCCCGGTGGGAAAAGCCCGTCGAAAAGGCCAGGCTGACAAGAATCGCCATCACCAAGACGTTCAATACAGCGAAAGACCAGAATTCCTTGCGCCGGGAGCGCCCATGAAAATCGGTATAACGGTAGAACGGCAATATCATGTGTTCGAGCATGATTGAGCCTGTCCTGTCCAGCCCGCGGGGTGCTTCATGATGGGCTAACCGCTTTACATCATGCGGGCAAGAAAAAGGGGCACGCAGCCCCCCGACCGCGCACCCCTTGTGCAGTATGCGTTCCCCGGCGCTTCTCCGGCCACCAGGGTTCGCGTGTCGCGCTCCGCCGTTAGAACCGGTAGCGCGCCGCCACGCCATAAGTGCGCGGCTGGTTAGGATAACCCGAGATCGATCCCGGCTGGGCCGGGCTGTCGAAAATCTGGAGGATCGTGCGGTCGTTGAGCAGATTGCGCCCCCAGACCGACAGTTCGATACCGTTCGCCATCGCATAAGTCAGCGAGGCGTTCACATCGTTGATGTCCTGCTTGAACTCGCGCGCGGCGGCGAGTGCGGCACTGACATCGGCGACATTGCCCGCGGCATCGTAAGTCACGAGACCCGGCAGCCCCTCGACCAGCTTGAAGGGCATTTCATAGTGATAATCGCCGCGCAGGATGATCCGGTCGCCATTGCCCATCTTCTGCACCCATTCGCCCCCGAACGTCACCGACAGCGGCGAGGCCCCGGCCGGACGCGTGCCCGACAGATCGCCGAAAGCCGACAGCAGGAACTTGTCGTACTTGGCATCGAGATAGGTCATCGACAGCGTCAGCGTCAGCGGATCGACCGGCTTGGCCGAACCTTCGAACTCGATGCCGAAGGCGGACTGCTTGCCGGCATTGGCAAGGAAGAAGCCCGAGCCGGTGAAGATGTTCGACTGGAAGTCCTTGATGATCTGCTTGAACACCGCGACGTTCGCCGAAACCAGCCCCCAGTTGGCCTTGAGCCCCGCCTCGTAGACGGTCGAGTTCTCAGGGTTGGCATAGCGGCTGCCCGAGGTCAGGTTGGTCACGGCCAGCCCCTGCGCCCGCAGTTCGACAAGGTCCGCCGGGGTCGGCCGGCTGTCGCGCGAGAGGTTGATCGAGGCCGCCTTGTAGCCGGTCGCGAAGGCTGCATAGAGATTGATCGCCGGGCTCACGTCCCAGGCCACGCGCGCGGTGTAGCTCACGTTGCCGTCGCTGATCCTGCCGTTCTCGACTGCGTTGGGCACGTTCATGAACGGCGGAAAATACTGCAGCGGCTGCAGCGCGAGCAGCGAATTGACCTCCGGGTTGGTGGCATTGGCCGCAGCATAGTTCACGACCGCCTGATAGTAAGGCGCTGTCGCCGGGTTGGTGGCAAAGGCATAGACCGCCGCCGGATCCGACGGATTGACGCCGAGGTTCGCCAGCCCCTGCGCGAAAATCGCGGTCTGGCCGTCCGCCACCAGATCGACGGCGGCAAACGTGTCGTTCGAGGTGGTATTGGTGGCGTAGCGCTTCTTGTCGTGCGTGTAGTTGATGCCGCCCGTCACCGTCAGGCCCGGCGCCACTTCGAAATCGAGCTGGCCGAACACCGACCATGCCTCGTTCTTGACCGCATAGGCTTCGGTCAGTCCGGTGCCCGCCTCGAAGAACTGGCCGACATACTTGGCCGGATTGCCTTCCAGATTACCCAGAATCAGTTCGAGATCGCCGCTGTTGAGGTGGCCGATATTGTTCGCCCCGCCGGTCAGCGACTGCACCAGAAGATCGGCATAAGTCCGCGCATCGCTGCCCCAGTACACTTCGTTGTTCTGGTCGATCTTCTCGTTGAAATAGTAGGCGCCCACCAGGCCGTGCAGCTTGTCGCCCAGATCGAAGTTGGCGCGCAGTTCCTGCGTGAAGGTCTTGATCCTGAGGTCCTGCCAGTTGCGGCCGAGCAGGTCCGCGCTGGAGAAGTCGGAGTCCTGATTGGTCAGCGCATCGGTGCGGCGATAGGCCGTGATCGAGGTCAGCTTGGTGCCGCCCAGATCATAGTCGATCTGCCCCGAAAAGCCCCAGTTCTTGATCTTGTTGGTGCTCTCGAAGTTGTAATAGGCTATGTTGTCGTACTTCTGCGACGGCTGGTTCACCGCCCCGCCCAGCGCAAAGATCGCCATGGTCGGCAGCGCCTGGCGCAAGTTCACGACAGCGCAGCAGTTCTCGTCGATCTTGCCGTAATCGCCGATCAGGCGGACTTCGAGCCCGTCGTGATTGTCGAACAGCATCTGGCCGCGCGCGAACCAGCGGTCACGGTCGTTGGTCCGCTCGCCCGTGGCCAGATCCCTGACGGTGCCGTCACGCTTGTTGAGGCCGCCTGCAAGGCTCACCGCGATCGTGTCGCTGACCGGCCCCGTCACCATGCCTTTCAGCGTGACCGCGTTGTAATTGCCGTAAGTCGCCTCGGCATTGCCGCCGAACGTGAACTGCGGCTTCTTCGTCACGATCGAGATCACGCCCGCGGACGCATTCTTGCCGAACAGCGTGGACTGCGGCCCGCGCAGCACTTCGATGCGCTCCACGTCCGGGAAGTCGGCAATCATCGAGGCCGAGCGCGAGCGGTACACGCCGTCGATGAACAGGCCGACCGAAGGCTCGATCCCGGCATTGTTGGCGCCGTTGCCGAAACCGCGGATGTAGAAATTGGTATTCGCGCTGGACTGCAGCTGGTTCACCCGCAGCGAGGGCACGACCGATTGCAGATCCTTGAGATCGCGGATCTGCGCTTCCTCGATCGTCTTGCCGGTCGTGACCGTGACGGCAACCGGCACGTCCTGCAGCGTCTGCTCGCGCTTGGTCGCCGTGACGATGATTTCGTCGGCGAAGACACCGCTGGCCGGCGCGGGATTGTCCTGCGCCATCGCCTGCGGCGCCCAGACCAGCGCGGCAAGCGCCGCGCCCAGCAACAGTCCGTTGCGCGCACGCGCTGCTTCGAATGCGCCGCCGGCTGAACGCACGGCGGGATTTGCGGAAACACCCTTCATGAGCCCCGTCCCTATCCTGCTCGACTGCCTGTGTCTTTTTCTTGCCAGGCTCGCCGGTTACATTCGGTGTTCTTAGAAACTTCCCCGCCGTTCCACAATCATCTCCGGACAAAAACTGCGGACAAATGGCCACCCTGTGACTGTCCTGCCACATTTCATCCTATGCACGACTGCTTGCCGGAATCGCATGGATCGGCTAAGGGCGCGCCAATTTTGCAGTGCAGCAAAGCCTGTCCGGCTTATCCTCTTTTGAAAGTGAACTGATGTCCGCCCCGCTTCCCCTGCGCAATATCGCGATCATTGCGCACGTCGACCACGGCAAGACCACGCTTGTCGACCAGTTGTTCCGCCAGTCCGGCACCTTCCGCGACAACCAGCGCATTGAAGAACGCGCGATGGACTCCAACGACCTCGAAAAGGAACGCGGGATCACCATTCTCGCCAAGCCCACCTCGATCGAGTGGGAAGGCCTGCGCATCAACATCGTCGACACCCCGGGCCACGCCGACTTCGGCGCCGAAGTGGAACGCATCCTCTCGATGGTCGATGGCGTTGTCCTGCTGGTCGACAGCTCGGAAGGCGCGATGCCGCAGACGAAGTTCGTCACCGGCAAGGCGCTGGGCCTCGGCCTCAAGCCGATCGTCGTCGTCAACAAGATCGACCGTCCTGACGGCCGTGCCGACGAAGTCCTGAACGAAGTGTTCGACCTCTTCGTCAGCCTCGACGCCAACGACGAGCAGCTCGATTTCCCGGTGCTCTACGCTTCGGGCCGCAACGGCTATGCCAGCGATGACATCAATGCCCGCGAAGGCTCGCTGGAGCCGCTGTTCCAGCTCATCCGCGACCACGTTCCGGCGCCCGACCTCGATACCGAGGCGCCCTTCTCGTTCCTCGCGACCCTGCTTGACCGCGACAACTTCATGGGCCGCGTGCTCACCGGCCGCGTCCAGTCGGGCGTGCTCAAGATCAACGACCCGATCCGCGCGCTCGACCGCGACGGCAAGGTGATCGAAACCGGCCGCGCCTCCAAGCTCATGACTTTCCGCGGCCTCGAACGCGTGCCGGTGGAAGAAGCCCGCGCCGGTGACATCATCGCGCTCGCCGGCCTGGAAAAGGCCACTGTCGCCAACACCATCGCCGATCCGCAAGTGACCGAGCCGATCCAGGCCCAGCCGATCGACCCGCCGACGCTCGCCATGCGCTTTGCCGTCAACGACAGCCCGCTCGCGGGCCGTGAGGGCGACAAGGTGACGAGCCGCCTGATCCGTGATCGCCTGATGCGCGAAGCCGAAACCAACGTCGCCATCCGCGTCACCGAAAGCGCCGACAAGGACAGCTTCGAGGTGGCCGGGCGCGGTGAGCTTCAGCTCGGCGTCGTGATCGAAACGATGCGCCGCGAAGGCTTTGAACTCGGCATCTCGCGCCCGCGCGTGCTGTTCAAGGAAGACGAGAACGGCGGCCGCACCGAGCCTTACGAAACCGTGGTGATCGACGTGGACGACGAACACTCGGGCACTGTTGTGGAAAAGATGCAGCGCCGCAAGGCCGAACTGACCGACATGCGTCCGTCGGGCCAGGGCAAGACCCGCATCACCTTCTCGGCCCCCTCGCGCGGCCTCATCGGCTACCACGGCGAGTTCCTCTCGGACACCCGCGGCACCGGCATCATGAACCGCCTGTTCGAGAAGTACGGTCCCTACAAGGGCCAGATCGAAGGCCGCCTCAACGGTGTGCTGATCTCGAACGGTGCGGGCGAGGCCAATGCCTATGCGCTCAACAACCTGGAAGATCGCGGCGTGCTGTTCGTCGCCCCGCAGGAAAAGCTCTACGAGGGCATGATCATCGGCGAGAATGCCAAGCCCGATGACCTCGAAGTGAACCCGATGAAGGCCAAGCAGCTGACCAACATCCGTTCCTCGGGCAAGGACGACGCGATCCGCCTCACCCCTCCGACCGTCAAGACGCTCGAACAGGCCATTGCCTATATCGACGACGATGAAATGGTCGAAGTGACGCCGCAGTCGATCCGCCTGCGCAAGGTTTACCTTGATCCCAACGAGCGCAAGCGCATGAGCCGCAAGAAGGACGCGGCCTGATCCTGGCTGCCCCCTCCCGCAAGAGGGGGCAACGGGGATTGCAAGAACGGGACGGGAGGGGCAGCCTGCCGGGCGTAACCCTCACCGGGAGCTGACCGTGTCTGCCGAATCCGCTTCATCTGCCGAGCCCGCACCGGGTGTGCCGCATACCTGGCTGGAAGACGCCTACGCCCTGTTCGTCGGCACGGTGCAGCTCTCCCTCGGTCTGGTGCTGCTGAAAGCCGCAGGGCTTGCCACCGGCGGCGTCGGCGGGATCTCGCTTGTCCTGAACTACCTGACCGGGCTTCCGGTCGGGCTGTTCTATACGGTCCTGACCCTGCCTTTGCTGGCCCTGACCCTGCGCGCGATGAGCTGGCCGTTCATCGTCAAGACGGTGATTGTCACGCTCGGCCTGTTCGCGATGACGGCTATTGCCGCGCAGACCATCGACATCGGCTGGATCAGCAGGCCGGTGGCCGCGCTGGCCGGAGGCAGCATCATCGGCATGGGCGCTCTTGCCCTGGCGCGCCACGGCGCCGGCTCGGGCGGTTCGGGCGCGATCGTGCTCTGGCTCTACCGCACACGCGGCTGGAACGCCGGGCGCACGCAGATGCTGATTGACGGCTGCGTGCTGCTGTTCTCGCTGGTGGTTTTGGACGTGACCCGCGTTCTCTGGTCCCTGCTCGGCGTGATGGCGACGGGGGGCATCCTCTACGTCTGGCACCGGCCGGGACGGTATACGGGATACTAGGCGGCCTGGACAAATTCTGTCGTGGCCGCAGCGTCAGCTATCCTTCGTTTTTCCGTAGAAACGGACATTCCGGACACGCCGACGTTGCGGACGTTCGGACCACGGTTAGATTAGCCGTATGCTTCGACGCGCCTACCTCCTCGCTTTACTCATGGCTGCTTCGTGCACAGCCAATTCATACGCAGCCATTTCCGACGATGAGCTTCATGCCAAAGCAAAAACGCTAGCGCTTCCACAGCGATACAATTTGTATGTCGAAGTACTGCACTCTCGGATTCCGAGCCGTCCAGTCCTCGCGGATGACGTTGCGGCGCTCGGCCCCAAGGCGTGGAAATATGTCCTTGAAAGAGCACTTAGTGGTGACGCCAAAGAGTTGTCTTCTGCGCTTCCTGCGCTTTCCGCCTTTAAAAGGCGCTGCACTTCCGATGAACTGAATCAACTCCGCTTGCAAACAGATCGTGTCTCCAGCGGTGACATGGCTCGCGCACTGAGAAACTCGATCGATAGCCTCTGCGGCGAAGGTTTGCCCGCTACCGATTAGCGGCAGCCCCCACCTTTCCTTCCATTCGCCCCGCTCGCAGCACCTCCCGATAGCAGCCGTCCAATTTATCCACGCCGCCCAAGGCTGATCGATATTCATACAATTTATCAAAAACCTGAACGAAACCTGCCAGACTTGCTCCGATTCCGTTCAGCCAGGCAGCTCTAGAAAGAACTCAACACGGGACAACGGCTCTTCCCTCCGCCGCCCCGCGAAGGAGTTTCGAACCATGAGCATTTTCAAGAAGGCCGCCCTCGGTACTGCCCTTGCCGCCACCGCGCTTGTCAGCGCCAGCCCGGCCATGGCCCGCGACTATCACCGCGATCATGACAACACCGCCGCCGTCGCCATCGGCGCGGGCGTGATCGGCCTGGCCCTCGGCGCGATCATCGCCTCGTCGGACAACGACCGCCACCGCGACCGCTATTACGACAGCAGCTATGCCTACGGCCCGGCCTATACCAGCGGCTGGTATTACCGCGACGGCTACTACTGGGACCGCGACGGCCGCCGCCACAGCCGCGACGAATACACCCGCCGCTATCGCGGGGACGACTACCGGAACGGAGACAACTACCGGCGCGGCGACGATTACCGCCGGAGCGACGACTACCGCCGGGATGGCGACTACCGCCGGGGTTATTCCAACGACCGCGAGGCCATGCGCCGCGGCTACTGAGCGGCGCATACCCCCTTCAGCCGGGCTTCCTCCCCCGGCTTCCATCGGCGCCCGGCCCTTCCTCCACGGCCGGGCGTCCTTGCATGTGCAGCCACGGACACGAAGCGTGGCTGCTCTTGATCGCCATCAAAGCCCCCTTACCTTTTCCGTGCTGAAAACAGTCCATGCCAATGGGGGCTTCGATGGAGGTAGTTATGAAACGTCCTGTGATCCTGACCTGTCTTGCTGCATCGGTCCTCTCGCTTTCGGCATGTTATGACGGATATGGCAGCCATGTCTCCGTCGGATGGTCCACTTACCCTTACTATGGCTGGTACGATGACTTTTACGGGCCGATCTACGACGGCTATTGGGCCGATAATATCTTCTACTACCGGCTGAGCCCGCAGGACCGCGCGTTCCGGCGCGGCGATCCGCAGCACTTCCGCCGCGAAGAGATGCGTCCGGCAGAGCCCCGGTTCAAGCGCTTCGAAGGCACCCTGCGGCCGCCAGAACAAGGCACGCGGATGCCGCGCTTCGAAGCGCCCCGCAACCAGCCGCGCCAGCAGGACGACCGGCGCAAGCCGCGCTGACACAGTAATTACCAAGGCGCTGAGATGCTGACGCATCACGCCTTGGATTTGCTCAAGCACCGCACGGGCTTAACCAAGTCCCGATGAGTCAAGCTCATCGCGCCTTGGTATGAGCCGGCACGACGAGCTGACACGATAGGGCGTGCCCCTCCCGCGCCGGAGGGACACGCTTCGTCGCCGGTTTGTTACAACTTGCGACAAATTCACCATCGGTTCAGTCCGGACCGTCCACAAACAGGTCTCCACACCGCGCCTGCCGAAACCGCCGTCACCCGGTTGGCCATGGACAAAGGGAGACGCATATGTTGCACAATGGACTGAAATCGATCGCGGCCAGACTTGGCCTCGGCACGGCACTGGCCGCCACCGTGCTTACCTTGACCGCCCCGGCGCAGGCCCGCGACCATTACCGCGGTCACGGCGGTGATGATGCCGCGATCGCCATCGGCGCCGGCATCATCGGCCTGGCCATCGGCGCAGCCATCGCCGACAGCCACGACGACCGGTATTACGACAGCGGCTATTACCCGGCCCGCCGCTACGTGACCGTGCGCGGCTATCCGGGCTACTACTATTACTACGATGGCTATCCGAACCGGTACTACCGCGACCGGTACTACAGCCGCTATTACGCGCCCTATTACCGCGATCGCTGGAGCCGCGGGCGCGACTGGCGCTACGACGGCCGCGACTATTCCCGCGACTACTATCGCGATGGCCGCCGCGACCGGCACGAATATCGCGAAGGTTACCGCGACGGCCGCCATGACGGACGCCATGACGGGTATCGGGACCGGGATGATCGCGGCGGGGAGCATCGCGACTGGCGCCGCCGCTGATCTGCCTCAGCCGTGCCCTGTCCCCTTGGGGCACGGCTGACACCTGGCGGGAGGGCTGATACCAAAACTCCTTGAGCTTGACTCATGGAGTTTTGGTATCAGCCCGTGCGGCGCCTGAGCATTTCCCAAGTCTGATGCGTCAGCATCTCAGGGACTTGGTATGAAACGCAAGCGCTCTCGCCAAGTGCGGCGCGGGAAGCTATGGGGCTCGACGATGGATATTGCCGACCTGCGCATTGCCCTGTTCTCGGGCAACTACAATTACGTTCGCGACGGCGCCAATCAGGCCCTCAATCGTCTGGTCGGCTACCTGCTGCGCCAGGGCGCGCAAGTCCGTGTCTATGCCCCGGTCGTCGCCGAGCCGGCTTTCGAACCGACCGGAGATCTCGTCAGCGTCGGTGCTGTGCCGATCCCGGGCCGCGCGGAATACCGCGTTCCCCTGCGCATCTCCGGCAAGGCGCGGCGCGATCTGGAAGCCTTCGCCCCTAATGTGGTCCACGTCTCCTCGCCCGACCCCGTCGGCCATCAGGCCGTAACCTGGGCGCGCAAGCGGGGACTGCCGGTGCTCGCCTCCGTCCATACCCGCTTCGAGACCTACCTGCGCTATTACAACATGGCCTGGGGCGAGCCGGTGATCGAGGCGATGCTGCGTCGTTTCTACCGCCGCTGCGACGCACTGGTGGCACCGTCCGAAAGCATGGCGCAAGTCCTGCGCGACCAGCGCATGAACTACGACGTCTCGATCTGGTCGCGCGGGGTCGACCGCGAGATTTTCCATTCCGGGCGGCGCGATCTGGAATGGCGCCGTTCGCTCGGCATCGGCGACAATGACGTGGCGGTCGGTTTCCTCGGCCGGCTGGTGATGGAAAAGGGCCTCGACGTCTTCTCCGACACGCTGGACGAACTGCGCCGCAAGGGCGTGGCGCACAAAGTGCTGGTGATCGGCGAAGGTCCCGCGCGCGAATGGTTCGAAGCCCGCCTGCCCGGCGCCGCCTTCGTCGGCTTCCAGCAGGGGGCCGACCTCGGCCGCGCGGTCGCCTCGATGGACGTGCTGTTCAATCCTTCCGTCACCGAGACGTTCGGCAATGTCACGCTGGAAGTGATGGCCTGCGGCCTGCCCGTCGTCGCGGCCGCCGCGACCGGCAGCCAGAGCCTCGTCGACGACCGCGCTTCGGGCCGGCTGATCCCGCCCGGCGCGATCCATCAGTTCGCCGAAGCTCTCAGGGCCTATATCGAAGACCCCGCCCTGCGCGCCGCGCACGGCAGCGCGGGCGAGGCGCGGGCCAGCGAGTTCAGCTGGGACAAGATCAACCAGGCCGTGGCCGATACCTATATCCGCCTGATCCGCCAGCGGACGCGGGGCTGACGAGGAGCTAG
>NZ_BCTX01000058.1 GCF_001590985.1 Novosphingobium naphthalenivorans NBRC 102051 | reverse complement strand
CCGAAGTGGTGGCCAACCTTTATGCGCGATGCGCAAAGCTCGTAGTTGATGAGCGGAGGCAATGGTTACGTAGCGATATTCATTGCTTCGAGGCAGTGATATTTGGCAGGTCGCAACCCTCCTCGCCATCGCAAGCTTTCGTATTCGATGTCTCGATCGATGCCGATGCCCAAGCACAATGTGAAGTGAAAGAGGTGCCGTTCGATAATGTGCGGTTTTTTACGCTCGGCGACGATTGCGCGCGGGTATCGGGGCGCATCATGGAAGCGGTGGAGGGATCGGCACCATTAAAGCCGTGGGATGTGCTACAAGCCGTGATTGAAGATGACGAGGTTGTGACGGTCGGTGGTCATCAGCAAATCGCAGTGTCCACGCCGAGCGGCGTAGAGCTGCGGCCGATTTTCAACCGGCACGATGGCAACCAAGGCAGCGTGAACATTCTAGGATTTGAGCTAGACGAGATCGGGCTCATAGGGAGTTACGTGCCAGCCGGCACGCATGCTGCAATTGGAAATACCGTCAACCCCGTGCCGGGGCCTCATGAATGAGCGACAGCTTTTGAGAAGGCTGCATCCCTGTCAGAATGTCTGGGATGCCGGCGTGTCCGGAAAGTCCGCTTCTCTGCGGAAAATTCCAACAACTGCCATTCCGCAATCGGCCCGTTCCCGCAAACGCCTGACGCTCACCCAATGCAGCCGATTATGGGGAGCGCGAGGGCGATGGCCCTCGTATTCTCCTTCCATTCTTCCATTTTCCTACACGGTCCGTGCCTGTCATACTGCGCGCGGTCTGCCGGTCGTGGCTCTTTGAATCGTCGATATTCCTTCCGGACGGGATTTCACCGTGGCGGCGCGGGCAGGTTGCTTGCTGCGCAAGGTGACACTTTTTGGGACTGCGGCAGCGCAAGGTGACACCTGTTTCCTCACAAGGTGACACTTTCGCGCCGCAAAGTGACACATCCGGCCCCTAAGGTGACACATCCGGCCCAAGGTGGCAGGTTTTTCCTCTGGACCGTGTCAAGCGTGTCAACCTGATGTGTCACCTTGCGCGGCAGGCCCCGCCGCCCGGCCACGAAAAAGCCCCCTCCCGTTGCCGGAAGGGGGCCTTCGAAAGCCTTGGCAGGCAGGGTGGCTGATCAGCCGAGACCCTGGGCCGCCATTTCCTTTTCGAGGTTCTCGACGATCGCCTCGAAGAACTGCTCGGTGGTCATCCAGCTCTGGTCCGGGCCGATCAGCAGCGCGAGGTCCTTGGTCATCTTGCCTTCCTCGACGGTCTCGATGCAGACGCGCTCAAGGGTTTCGGCGAACTTCACGACTTCCGGGGTCTCGTCGAACTTGCCGCGATAGGCGAGGCCACGCGTCCAGGCGAAGATCGAGGCGATCGGGTTGGTCGAGGTCGCCTTGCCCTGCTGGTGCTGGCGGTAGTGGCGGGTGACGGTGCCGTGGGCGGCTTCGGCCTCGACGGTCTTACCGTCGGGCGAGAGCAGGACTGAGGTCATCAGGCCCAGCGAGCCGAAGCCCTGCGCAACGGTGTCCGACTGGACGTCGCCGTCGTAGTTCTTGCAGGCCCAGACGAACTTGCCCGACCACTTGAGCGCGCTGGCGACCATGTCGTCGATCAGGCGGTGTTCGTAGTGGATGCCGGCGGCCTTGAACTTCTCGGCGAAGCCTTCGCTGTCGTAGACTTCCTGGAACAGATCCTTGAAGCGGCCGTCATAGGCCTTGAGGATCGTGTTCTTGGTGGAGAGGAACAGCGGCCACTTGAGGTTGAGCGCGTAGTTCATCGAGGCGCGGGCGAAGTCGCGGATCGATTCGTCGAGGTTGTACATCGCCATGGCGACGCCCGCGCCCGGGAAGTCGAACACGTCGAGGTCGATCTTCTCGCCGTTCTCGCCGTCGAACACCAGGCGCAGCTTGCCGGCGCCGGGGATCAGGGTGTCGGTGGCCTTGTACTGGTCGCCGAAAGCGTGACGGCCGACGACGATCGGGTCGGTCCAGCCCGGAACCAGGCGGGGGACGTTGCTGATCACGATCGGCTCGCGGAAGACGACGCCGCCCAGGATGTTGCGGATCGTGCCGTTGGGCGACTTCCACATCTTCTTGAGGCTGAATTCCTCGACGCGGGCTTCGTCCGGCGTGATGGTGGCGCACTTGACGGCGACGCCATACTGCTTGGTGGCGTTGGCGGCGTCGATCGTGATCTGGTCTTCGGTCTCGTCGCGCTTGGTGACCGAGAGGTCGTAGTACTTGAGGTCGATGTCGAGGTAGGGGAGAATCAGACGCTCACGGATCCACTGCCAGATGATCCGCGTCATTTCATCGCCGTCCATCTCGACGATGGGGTTTACAACCTTGATCTTTGCCATTCGCGATAGCTCCCCTGGGGATGAGAATTTGGGGGTCTCTTAGGCACGCGGGATGCTGCTGGCAAGGCAGGTAATCGGCATTAAAGGCGGTGTTTTGCGACACCAGCCTGACATAAATTGCAAGCGGGGAGGGGCGGGCAGGCAAAGTGCTGCTTGCCGCCGCGCCCGGCGGCGGTGGCTTCCGAAAGCGGGCTTGCGTGATTCGGGGCTCTGGCCGGTCGAGCATAGGGGGACGCGCCAGCTCCGGCATCACACCGGTCCTCATGCGGCAAGGCGGGCGGGCCTTGTGCGGGAATCTGGATGGAAGGCGTGCCGGAAAGCAGAAAACCCGCCGTTTTCACGGCGGGTTTTCAAGGAATGGTGGGCGTAGCAAGGATTGAACTTGCGACCCCTACGATGTCAACATAGTGCTCTACCACTGAGCTATACGCCCATTCCGTTCGAGCCCCAAAGCGGCCATCCTGTGAAGGCTGTCCCGCTCGGAGGACTGGCCCTTTAGCGTCGCCCTTTTGACGATGCAAGCGCTTTGGGCAGGAAATTTTGCATCAGAGCTGGGCGTGCGCGCTGAGGCCGAAAACGCGCTGCACTTCCATCACGATATCGCGCAGGTGGAAGGGCTTGGACAGGACCTTGGCGTGGGGCGCCTCGCGGCTGGCGCGCAGCGTGACGGCGGCGAAGCCGGTAATGAACATGACCTTGGTCATCGGCGAGACCTCGGCGCAGCGCTGGGCCAGTTCGATGCCGTCCATCTCGGGCATGACGATGTCCGACAGCAGCAGGTCGAATTCCTCGGTTTCGAGATAGGGCAGGGCCTCCGAGCCGCGGTCGACGGCGACCACGTCGTAGCCGGCATTCTCAAGCGCCCGCGCCAGGTAGGTGCGCATGGCTTGGTCGTCTTCGGCGAGGAGGATGCGGATCATGGTCTGAATTCCAGATTGTTCATTGCGACTGGGGCTGTGCTGTTGCCCCTGCATAGCGCTTTGCCGGTTAACATTCTTGCCCGAATTCCAGACTGACCGGGAACGGGACGCTTTGACTCGGCAAGATGAAAGCGCCAGCTTCCAGGCATGGCTGACAGTCCGGTCGAGAACGATTCGCAAGGCGGGCGGGGATGGATCCCGGGGGCTCCAGGAATTCCCGCCTTTGTCCTGCGTGGCAGCGAGCCTTCGGCGATACCGGTGCTGATCGCAGTGCCGCACGGTGGCCGGGCTTATCCGAGCGCGCTTTTGCGCGATATGCGCCATTCCGAATCGGTCGCGCTACGGCTGGAGGACCGCTATGTCGACAGGCTCGCGCAAGGCATCGCGCGCGAGACCGGCGCCAGCCTCCTGATGGCGAATGCCCCGCGCGCGATGATCGACCTCAACCGGGCGCCGGACGATGTCGACTGGGACATGTTTGCCCAGGCCGATCGTCCTAAGGGGGGCGGAACTTCTCCCAGCCGCCGCGTTCGCAGTGGTCTCGGCCTCATCCCCCGGCGCTTGACCGGGGTGGGCGAGCTGTGGCGCCGGCGGATGGAAAGTGCGGAACTGGCCCGCAGGATTGAGGGAATTCACGCGCCCTACCACGCGACATTGGAGGGGGCGCTGACGAATCTGCGGGACAGGTGGGGCGCCGCGCTGCTGATCGATCTGCATTCGATGCCGCCGCTTCCCGTCCGGGCGGGCGCGGCGCCGACCGAAGTGGTGATCGGCGATCGCTTCGGGGCAAGCTGCCATGGCCGGTTGATCGCGGCGGCCTTTTCCCAGATGGCGGCCTTGCGCCGCGAGGCCGCGCATAACCGGCCTTACGCCGGCGGCTATGTGCTGGAACGTCATGCCGACCCGCGCGGCGGCATCCATGCGCTTCAGATCGAGATCGACCGCAGTTGCTATCTCGATTCCGGGCTTGTCGAGCCGGGGGTGGGCATGGCGGCCGTGATCGAGGATCTCAGCGCTCTGGTGCGCAGGCTTGCCGATGTCGTGTCGGAACTGGGGCAGGAGCAGGGCGGGAAGGGTTGGCCACTGGCGGCGGAGTGATCCGCGCGAACAGGCATGGCAACGGGCTTGGCTTCGAGAGCCTGATAAAAAACCACCCCGCGCAATGCGCGAGGTGGCCAAGGTTCAGGGAGGAGGTGCACGATGTGCACCAAACCCAACCGGGCCATGAGGGTAGCGCCGATCAGGTCATGCCAGCATACGCATGCCTGAGGCGACATTCAAGTGATTTATCGATGCAAAATGAGTGCTATTTGTCCAGCACTGCTTTTTGGGGTTTGTCAGATTGGGCGGAAGTGTGACAATTCTGCAATAACTTCCGCCCTGGTATCTGAAACGTCCTTATAAATCAGACGGTCATGGCCGGCTGCGGCATCTTGCCCTGCGCCATTTGGCGGCCGAAAATGTCGCGGACCAGTTCCAGCGAGAACAAGTGCGCGTAGATCAGCGGCAGCAGGCCGTTCTGATTCCACTGGCGCAGCACGTCCCCGCGCACTTCGCGCAGCTTGGTCTCGTCGATCATCTGGAAGCCGCGATAGTTGAACGGCTTGCCGTCGCCGGTGTCGATGTTGAGCTCACCGTCCATCAGCAGGTTGTGCTTCTTGAGCTCGTTCATGAAATTGCCGGTCTTGGTGCCGGCGATCTCGAAGTTCTCGCAGAACTTGAGCATGTTCTTCGTGGCTTCGGTCGGCTCGGCGCCATCGAACAGGGGCTGGCCGTCCTCGAACTCGCCGATCAGGTCGCTGGTCGGATCGACGCAGAGCGAAAGCTCTTCGCTGTCGGGGCGCAGCTTGGCGAGCATGTAGGGGTAGCGGCGGGCATAAGCCGGAATATAGACCGGCGTGTTCAGCGTGCCGTCTTCTTCCACGAAGACATTGACGCCTTCGTTCATGCCCATCAGCGCCAGCGGAATCGGGTTTTCGCCGGTCGTGAAGATGATCGGGAAATTGCGCTGCGCCTGCGGGAACTCCTCGACCGTCAGCGGGATCGAGTTGACGCCGACGAGCCAGGTGGCCTTGTCGGTGGCCCGGGTCTTCCAGTTCGCATGCTGCTGCGAATTGAGCGGGGTGAGATCCTTGTAGAACAGGGGCAGGGCAGGATTTTGCGGCGCGGTGGCCATCGCGTTATCTCCGGAAACAATGAGACATATAATATCGTGGCGTCGCTTTAGAGGCTGGGTCTGGCACACGCAAGCACAGGCCTGAGCCAGCCGGGGATTGCGCGAGCCAGGGTCAAGCGTGCGCGGTCAGATCAGCTTTCCGGGGTTGAGCAGGCCCTGCGGATCGAGCGCTTGCTTGACCGCGCGCAGCATCGACAGGGCCACCGGATCGCCGAGCCGGGCAAGTTCGTCGCGCTTGAGCTGGCCGATGCCGTGTTCCGCCGAAATCGAGCCGCCCCATTCTGTGACGAGATCGTGCACGTACCGGCTGATCGCCTTGCCTTCGCTCTTCTGCCAGGCCAGCCCGTCTGCAACGTCGGGCGCGATGACGTGGTAGTGCACATTGCCGTCGCCCAGATGGCCGAAGGCGACGGCTTCGGTACCGGGCCATGCCGCTTCGATCATCGGCGCGGTGGTCTCGACGAAGGCGGGCATCTTTTCCACCGGGACGGAGATGTCGTGCTGGACGGCCGGACCGCGCGCGCGTTCGGCTGGAGCGACCGATTCGCGCAGCAGCCAGAAGGCTTCCGCCTGGGCTTCGCTGACGGACATCGCCGCGTCTTCGAGAAGGTCCTTGCCAAAGGCGTCGGCCATCATCGCTTCGCAGCGGTCGCGCAAGGTGGCCGCGGAGGCGCGGTCGGCGACGACTTCGATCAGGGCGTGCCAGGCATGGGCGCCTGTCAGCGGAGCACGGGCGGAAGGCAAGTGATCGAGCACGGCATCGAGGCAGGCCTGCGGCATGACCTCGAAGCCTTCGAGCGCATCGCCCATGCTGTCCTCGCAATGGAGCAGGAGTGTGCGGGCCGCGCCGATCGAGGGCAGGCCGGCCCAGATCACCACGCGCTCGGCCACGGCCGGCAGCAGCTTGAGCGTGGCGGCAGTGACAATGCCCATCGTGCCTTCGGACCCGATCAGGAGCTGCTTGAGGTCGAAGCCCCGGTTGTCCTTCTTGAGCGGCGTCAGCATCGAGAAGACCTGCCCGTCGGCCAGGACCGCTTCCAGCCCCAGCACCAGCGCGCGCATCGATCCATGGCGCAGAACCTGGCACCCGCCGGCATTGGTCGAGATCAGGCCGCCGACCGTGGCCGATCCCTTGCCGCCCAGCGTGAGCGGAAAGCGCAGCCCTTTGTCTTCGGCGGCTTCGTGCAGCGTTTGCAGCACCACGCCGGCTTCGCAAGTGACGCGGCGAGCCTCGACATCGATCTCCCGGATCGCATTCATCCGCCGCAGGGACAGCAGCAGGGCGCGGCCCGATTCGTCCGGCGTGGCACCTCCGGACATGCCGCTGTTGCCGCCCTGGGGGACGATCGGCACGTCATGCGCGGCGCAAAGCCGGACGATCCGGGCAAGCTCCTCGGTGCTGGCGGGAGAGGCCATGGCGCAGGCCCGGCCGGTGAACCGCCCGCGCCAGTCGGTGAGCCAGGGTTCGACGAGGTCGGCCTCGCGTGTGAGGCCGCGCGGTCCGAGGACCTCGGCGGCGTCTTCCAGAAAATCTACAGGCATGGTCATGGCGGTGCTATGGCACAGCCGGACGCGCATTTCATCCTGTCACGACGCAAATTCGCGCCGAGTTAAGCGACGGTTCAAGGTCTTGCGCTATGGCGGCAGGAACGGCATGGCCGTGTTCCGGGGACCCGCTCAAGCATGAATCTCGTTACCGTTCTGCTCTATCCGATTGCCTTGTTGCTTCCGGCAACCGGTGCAGTCGAGAGCGGCGTGGGCGCGGCGGATGATGCATCGCGGCCCGTGCAGCAGGTTGAGGCCCCTGCGCTGAGCTATGTCTCGCCGGAAGGCGCGCCGGACTTTGCACCGCAGTGGCCCGTCGCTGTCCGGATGCTGCAGGATGTCGAGCCGCAGCCTGCACGGCAGGTACGCATCGAGCAGCGCATGGAAATCCGCATTAGCCCCCGGGGCGCACCGCCGATGCCGCCGGACATGTTCGTCGGCATGCCCGATGATGATTTCGATGTGCATTTCAGCGAGCGCAAGATCGGCAACTGCCTCTCGATTGCCGGGATTGCCGGCGTCAAACCCGGCAAGGGAAGCCGCCTGCTGCTCTACATGCGCGACCGGCGTCTGGTGGCGGCCGATCTGGAGCGTTCGTGCAGGGCACGGGATTTCTATTCCGGGTTCTATCTTGCGCGCTCATCTGACGGCCAGCTCTGCGTCGACCGTGACACGCTGCTGTCACGCAGCGGAATGAACTGCAAATTGACGCGTATCCGTCAGCTGGTTCCGGACGGGCATTGAGCAGTGCGGCCGCGCAAATGCGGCGGTCAAGCCGGAATTTCTTGACTTTGATGCCCCTTGGCGCATAGGGCGCCCGCAATCGTGCCCTTGGGTCGCGGACAGGATGTCAATTCCCGTTCCTAACCTGTAAGGTGCGTCCACTCTCGATCTTTCCGGAAAACACACAGCCTATGAGCTTTGCCGATCTCGGCCTGTCTGACGAATTGCTGCAAGCGGTGGAAGCCGCGGGCTATACCGAACCGACTCCGATCCAGGCGCAGGCCATTCCGCCGGTCCTGATGATGAAGGATCTGATCGGGATTGCGCAGACCGGCACCGGCAAGACCGCCAGCTTCGTGCTGCCGATGATCGACATCCTCGCGCACGGCCGCCGCCGCGCGCTGATGCCGCGCTCGCTGATTCTGGAACCGACCCGCGAACTGGCCGCTCAGGTGGCCGAGAATTTCGAGAAGTACGGCAAGAACCACGATCTCAAGATGGCGCTGCTGATCGGCGGCGTGCAGATGGGCGATCAGGTCAAGGCGCTGTCCGAAGGTGTGGACGTGCTGATCGCCACGCCCGGCCGCCTGATGGACTTGTTCGAGCGCGGCAAGATCCTGCTCACCGGCTGCGAATTGCTGGTGATCGACGAGGCGGACCGGATGCTCGACATGGGGTTCATCCCCGACATCGAGACGATCTGCTCGAAGCTGCCGGTCAACCGCCAGACCCTGCTGTTCTCGGCGACGATGCCGCCGGTCATCAAGAAGCTGGCCGACCGGTTCCTCTCGAATCCCAAATATATCGAGGTCGCCCGTCCCGCCACGACCAACATCAATATCGTCCAGCACAAGGTCGCGGTGAACGCGCGCAAGAAGCGCGAAGTCCTGCGTCAGTTGCTGCGGACCGACAATGTTTCCACCGCGATTGTTTTTTGCAACCGCAAGACCACCGTGCGCGAACTCGCCAAGAGCCTGAAGCGTCACGGGTTTGCGGCTGGCGAGATCCATGGCGACATGGACCAGCCCGCGCGTCTGGCTGAGCTGGAGCGCTTCAAGGCGGGTGAAGTCAATATCCTGTGCGCTTCCGACGTTGCTGCGCGCGGTCTTGACGTCAAGGGCGTGAGCCACGTCTTCAATTTCGATACGCCCTGGCACCCGGACGACTATGTCCACCGCATCGGCCGCACTGGCCGCGGCGGGGCGACCGGACGGGCTTTCACCTTCGTGGCGCCCGAAGATGCCGAGGCGATCGAGAACGTCGAGAAGCTGACCGGCGGCAAGATCCCCGTGTTCGAGCTTGTCCTCGAAGAAGCCGAAGCGCCGCGCGAGGAGAAGCCCAAGCGCGAACCGCGCGAGAAGAAGCGCGAAGAGCGTGCTCCGCGCCGTGCGCCTCGTTCCGAGGAGCCGCGCGAAGAGCGTGCCCCGCGCCGCGAAGCCCGGTCCGAGGAGCCTCGCAAGGAGCGCCGCCCGCGCCGCGCCGAGCCGGAGCCCGAGGACGATGGCTGGAACGGCCCGGTGCCGGAATTCCTGAGCGTTTCCGCGCTGGCCTGAGCGGTAACAGGGAGGCGCATGTTTGCGTGCTTCCGCAGGTTGGGTGAGCGCTAAGTCCACTTATCTGTCGCCCCCGCGCAGGCTGGGGCCCTGCTGCTCTTTTCCTGACGTCGCATCGCAAGAAGCGGGATCCCCGCCTGCGCGGGGATGACGGGAAATTGGGATGCGAATGGAATACCGGGCTACCTCGCAGTGAGCGCGGCCCGTTGCGGGCGTCAGTCTGCCGTTTTGACGAAGCTGTCAATCACGCGCTTGCGGCCGGACTGCTCGAAATCGATTTCCAGCTTGTTCCCTTCCTGCGCAGCGACGGTGCCGTAGCCGAACTTCTCATGAAACACGCGCGCGCCGATGGCGATGTCGGTGCGCGGCTTGGCGGCGAAGCTGGCGGCGCTGCGCGTGCTTTCGGCGATCTTGCGCGGTTTGGGATCGTATTCCTGCCGTGCGGCCCGCTGCCAGCCGGGGCCGCGTGAGGCGGTGCGGGCGGGCTGGGCGCGGGCGACATCGGCGAAGGGATCGGAATGTTCCGACCACTGCGCGCGCCACAGCGAGGCCCCGCCCGAGAGCGTAGTTTCACTCTCGACATGATCGGAAGGCAATTCGGCTACGAAGCGCGACGGGATCGAGCTGGTCCACTGACCGTAGATGCGCCGGTTGGCGGCATGGAGGATCGTGCACTTGCGCCGGGCACGGGTGATCGCGACGTAAGCGAGGCGGCGCTCTTCTTCCAGGCTGGCCAGCCCGCCTTCGTCGAGCGAGCGCTGCGAGGGGAATACGCCTTCCTCCCAGCCCGGCAGGAAGACGTGATCGAACTCCAGCCCCTTGGCGCCGTGCATGGTCATGATCGTGACCTTCTCCTCATCGGTGGAGGCGTCGTTGTCCATCACGAGGCTGACGTGTTCGAGGAAGTCGCCGAGGCTGTCGTATTCCTCCATGGCGCGGGCCAGTTCGACAAGGTTTTCCAGACGGCCAGCGGCTTCCGGCGTTTTTTCCGCCTGCAGGGCATCGGTATAGCCGCTTTCGTCCATGACGGTGCGCAGGAGGTCGGCCGGGTTCTCGGTCTTTTCCAGATCGCGCCAGCGGGAGAAGTCACGCATCAGCGCAAGGAACGTATTGCGCGCGCGCGCGGGCAGTTCGTCGGTATCAGCAATCTCGATCGCGGCGGCGGCAAGCGGGATGCCCCGCCTGCGCGCGACCTGATGCAGTTTCTCCAGCGCCTTGGCGCCAAGGCCGCGCTTGGGCGCGTTGTAGATGCGCTCGAACGCGAGATCGTCGGCGGGCTGGGCAATAACGCGCAGATAGGCGAGCGCATCGCGGATTTCGGCGCGTTCGTAGAAACGGAAACCGCCGATAATCCGATACTTGAGGCCAATACTTATGAACCGGTCTTCGAATTCGCGGGTCTGGTACTGCGCGCGCACGAGGATGGCGATCTGGTCGAGCCGGGCGCCTTCGCGCTCCAGCCGCTCGATCTCGTCGCCCACGCGGCGGGCTTCCTCGGGGCCGTCCCAGACGCCGATCACGCGCACCTTGTCGCCGGGGTGGCGCTCGGTCCACAGCGTCTTGCCGAGGCGCTGGCTGTTCTCGTTGATGAGGCCTGAGGCGGCGGCAAGGATCTGCGGGGTGGAGCGATAGTTCTGCTCTAGGCGGATCACTTTTGCGCCCGGAAAATCCTTTTCAAAGCGCAGGATATTGGCAACTTCTGCACCGCGCCATGAATAGATGGACTGGTCGTCGTCGCCCACCACGCAGATGTTCTTCCGCTCCTGCGCGATCAGCCGCAGCCACAGGTACTGGACCTGGTTGGTGTCCTGATATTCGTCCACCATCACGTATTTGAAGCGCTGCTGGTACTGTTCCAGCACATCGCGATTGGTGCGCAGGATGTTCAGCATGTGCAGCAGCAGATCGCCGAAATCGCAGGCGTTGAGGGCTTTGAGCCGGTCCTGATAGATCTGGTAGAAATGGCGGCCCTTGCCATTGGCATAGGCTTCGTTCTCGCCCGCATCGAGGTCTTGCGGATTGAGGCCGCGGTTCTTCCAGCGGTCGATGCAGCCAGCGAGCTGGCGGGCGGGGAAGCGCTTCTCGTCGATCCCCTCGGCCACGATCAGCTGCTTGAGCAGGCGCAGCTGATCGTCGGTATCGATGATCGTGTAATTGGATTGCAGGCCCACCAGTTCGGCATGGCGGCGCAGCATCTTGGCGGCAATCGCGTGGAACGTGCCGAGCCAGGGCATGCCTTCCACCGCCGGTCCGATCAGCTGCCCGACACGCTCGCGCATCTCGCGCGCGGCCTTGTTGGTGAAAGTGACGCAGAGGATCTCGCTCGGCCAGGCGAGGCGGTTGCGGATCAGGTTCGCCAGACGGCGGGTGAGCGCGGCGGTCTTGCCCGTGCCTGCGCCCGCCAGCATCAGCACCGGTCCTTCGGTGGTCAGCACGGCTTCGCGCTGGGGCTCGTTGAGGCCGTCGATCAGCGGGTCTTGAGAGGGAGCTTGCAGGTCGTTCACCGGCGAACAACTAGGGAACGAAACCGTCCGGCGCAAGGCGGGCGATGTCTGCTTTCCTCGCCTTTTCGTCCGGCGGGAGTGTCGCAATTTGTATTATCGGCCGCTTCGCCGGAACCCGCTGGGCTTTGCGGCATTGAACGGAGCGACAGGGGAAAGCTGATCGGGAGACAGACCGATGATGATCAAACCGCTTTCTATCGCTGCCGTGGCCATCGCGCTGGGCGTGGCCAGTGTCGCTTCGGCCGAGCCGTCGCAGATCGTGTCCAGAGATGCGCAGGGACGCGCCGCCGAAGTGCGCGTCGATGGCCAGGACTATCCCGTGTGTCATGCGCAGATACAGGACGAGTGCATCAATCCGCGCGCGGCAGGCCTCAAATGGGGCAACCGGGCGATCGCCTATTGGCCGGGCAAGCCCGCGAGTGAGATGAAGGCTTCGTAAGCGGCCGTTTCCGGCAGAACATCGAAAGGGCGCCGGACTGGCCGGCGCCTTTTTCGGATGGGCTATCTCAGCCGGAACGGCGCAGGATGTGCAGCCGCGCCTTGCCGACATCGCGCATGGTTTCGGTTTCGAAACCCCGAATCGCGACGCTTTCGGTCTTTGCCGTTTCCAGGCTGATCCAGGTCGTCTCACCGATCCAGCCGAGCCGGGCCAGCTTGTCGATCGCCACGGCGCCTGCGCCGGTCTCATAAGGCGGATCGAGCAGGACGAGATCCAGCGGCTCCTTTGCCGGCCCCAGCGACAGGACGGAACACGCGCGCACGTCACTGCGCGATTGCGCCTGAAGCGCGGCGATATTGCGTCGGATCGCGCGGATCGCGGCGGCATCCTGATCGACGAACAGGCAATGCGCAGCCCCGCGCGAAAGCGCTTCCAGCCCGAGCGCACCCGATCCGGCAAAGAGATCGGCGACTTTTAACCCGTCGAACGAGCCAAGCCGGCTGTTCAGCATCGAAAACAGCGTTTCCCGGGTGCGATCGGCCGTGGGGCGGGTGGCATCGCCTTCGGGCGTGGCGAGCTTGCGGCCGCGCCATTCGCCTGCGACGATCCTGAGGCCGCCCTTCATGGCCCCGCCTTTCATGCCTTATCGCCCGGCAGGGTCTTGCGGAACTTTTCGAGCGTTTTCGAATCGATTTCGATCGCCGCGCCTTTGGGCAGGTCCAGCAACTGGAACGGGCCATAGGCGATGCGGATCAGCCGGCTGACTTCGAGCCCCAAATGTTCGAGCACGCGGCGGACTTCGCGGTTCTTGCCTTCGGTCAGGGTCATTTCGATCCAGCGGTTGCGGCCGCTGCTGCGCTCCATGTTGGCGTCGATCTTGCCGTAGCGGATGCCGTCGATCTCGATCCCCTCGATCAAGCCTTCAAGCTGGGCCTGGGTGACGGCTCCGAAGGCGCGGGCGCGGTAGGTGCGCGGCACGCCGGTCGCGGGCAGTTCGAGCTGGCGCTTGAATTCGCCGTCGTTGGTGAGCAGCAACAGGCCCTCGGTGTTGAAGTCGAGGCGGCCGACCGGCATCACCCGCCCGGTTCCCGGCGGCAGCGCGTTGCGCAGCGCGGTGTAGATCGTCGGCCGCCCGGCGGGATCGCGCTCGGCAGTGATGAGCCCGGCGGGCTTGTGAAACACGAACAGGCGCGTGGCCTCGGCTTCCTTCACCGGGACTCCATCAACCGTAACGCCCCTGAGGCTGGTCAGCACGGTGGAGGGCGTATCGATCACGTCCTCGCCCAGCTTGACGCGGCCCTCGGCAATCATCCGCTCGGCCTCGCGGCGGCTGGCGATCCCGGCGCGGGCTAGCAGCTTGGCGATCCGTTCGCCTTCGCGGGCGGGGAGAGTGGGGTCCTTGGGTGTGGGAGCGGCTTTGGCCGGATTGCGGCCGAATGGCTTGGCACCGCGCGGACCGCGAGAGGGGGCGCCGCTACGGAAACCATTGCGAGAATCGCCGCCGCGCTTCGGGCCGCCGGTTTTTTGAGGTGGTCTGGACATTCGCCGCGCCATACCTGTTGATCGCGCGTTCATCCAGTCTTCCCATAGTCACGCTGCCCGCTAAGTTGACGCTGCAATTTTCTGGAGAGCAAGGCGTGGACGCCCAAACTGCACCCGAGCGTCGTAGCGTCTGGGCTTCGATCAAGCCTTATGTCGAAAAGGAATCGCTGGTGGCGTTCCTGCTCGGCCTGTCCTCGGGCTTTCCTTATGCCATGATCGGCGCGACGCTGACCACGCGTCTGGCGCAGGACGGGATCGACAAGAAGACGGTCACCGCCTTCACGCTGGCCTTCCTTGTCTACAACCTCAAGATGTTCTGGGCCTGGATCATCGATGGCGTGCACTTGCCGGTGCTCCACCGGCTGGGGCAGCGCGTGTCGTGGATGCTGGTGTGCGGCGCTTTCGTGATCGCGGCTGTCGTCAATCTCGCGCTGGTCGATCCGGCTGCGGATATCGGCGCCACGGCCGTTGCCGCGATACTGGTGGGCGCCGCCGGCGCCAGCTTCGACATCGTGATCGATGCCTACCGCATCGAGACCTTGAAGCCGTACCAGCTCGGCGTCGGGTCAGGGATGAGCCAGTACGGCTGGCGCATCGGTTCGGCGGGTGCTGGCGCGCTGGCGCTGGTGGTGGCGGCCCGGTTCGGCTGGTCGGCCGCCTATATCGTTTGCGCGTCCTTCGCGCTGCCCGCGATGCTGACTGCGCTCTTCATGGGCGAGCCCGAACGGCGCAAGGTGGTGGTCGAAAAGCGCGGACTGGCGGAAGTCTGGACGTCGATCGCCGGGCCTTTCGCCGAGTTCTTCCGGCGCAACGGTGCCATTCTGGTGCTGGCCTTCATCCTTGTGCACAAGATCGGCGACACGCTGGCGAACCTGACGTTCCGCCTGCTGTTCGATGACCTTGGCTTCACCAACGACGAAATCGCGCTTTATGACGTCGGCCTCGGGTTCTGGGCCTACCTGATCGGCGTGTTCATCGGCGGCGTTGCCTATGCGCGCATGGGGCTCAAGCACTCGGTCATGCTCTCGCTGATCCTGATGGGCGTTTCGAACCTCAGCTTCGCCGCGCTGGCTGCCGCCGGACACAGCAATTGGGGCATGGCCGGAGCCATCGCTTTTGAGAACATCGCCAGCGGCTATGGCGGTGTCGTCGTTATCGCCTATTTCTCCGCCCTGTGCGATTTGCGCTTTACTGCCGCCCAGTATGCTCTGATTTCCGCAGGCGCGAGCATCGTCGGCCGCTTCCTGACCGGCACTACGGCAGGCGCGCTGATCGAGGCGATGGGCTATGTGAACTTCTATCTGCTGACTACAGCGGCCGCGCTGCCCGGGATCCTGCTGTTCTGGTGGATGAGTCACACCGGACTGGTCGATCAGGCGATGGGCAGTGCGGGAGAAGAGGAGCCGCAGCCCGAACCGGATGTGTTCGGCTAGGGTCTGTGGGGATTCAGGCCATGCGGGCCTGCGAACGGCAGCTTTCTGCGCTTCCGGTGCTCACGTACAGAAAGTACGCTGCGCGCCGGTTCTCGAAAGCCACCATTCTCGGCTCCGCCTGACCTGAATCCCCACAGACCCTAGTTCGGAATCTCGCCGTTTTCGCGCAGGACCACGCCGGCCAGATAGAGCGAACCTGCAATCAGCACGATATCTCCGCTGGCCGGATCGATGGTCAGTGCCTGAAGGGCTTCCACGACATCGCCGGCAGTGGCAGGGCGAGGGATCGACGGGATTTCGGCGAAGGCCGAAGGTTCGTGGCAGGCATGGCCCGGCACCGGCACGACGGTCACGCTGGCGAGCCGCTGGCGCAGCGGTTCGAGCAGGGCGGCTGGATCCTTGTTGGCCAACATGCCGATGACGAGATGGATTCGCGCACCGGTCCGGTCGAAGTGGCGGGCGAGAGCCTGTCCGGCATCCGGATTGTGCCCGCCGTCGAGCCAGCACGCGGTGCCGGGCGGGAGCAGGGCGGTGAGAGGGCCTTCGCCCAGGCGCTGCAGGCGCGCGGGCCAGCGGGCGCGGTGCATGGCCTGCGCCAGCGCCGTATCGGGCACGGCAACCGCGCTCTGATGCCGCAGCATGGCGATCGCGAGGCCTGCATTGGTGATCTGATGGGCACCGGGCATGGCGGGCGCAGGCAGAGTGAGCGTGCCCTTGCCGTCGCGGTAGATGAAGCCTTCGGGGGTGGGTTCGACCGACCAGTCGCGCGTCCGCATGACATGCCGCGCGCCTGTCAGGCTTGCGCGCTCGGCAATCGTCCGGTTCATGGCGGGCGTGTAGTCGAGCGTCACCATCGGGGCGCCGCGTTTGACGATACCGGACTTTTCGAAGGCGATGCGGGCCAGCGGATCGGCCGGAACGCCGTCTTCGGCGGCCAGCAGGAACGCTTCGTGATCGATGCCGAGCGAGGCAATGCCGCAGACCGTGGGAGTCTCGATCACATTGGTCGCATCGAAGCGGCCGCCGAGGCCGACTTCGATTACGCAGGCATCGGCCGGCACGCGCGAGAAGGCGAGGAAAGCGGCGGCGGTGGCGATTTCGAAGAAGCTGGCACCGATCCCGGCGGCTTCGGCCGCGTCGAGAACTTCGGCCAGCAGGGCCGCCAGCATGGCATCCTCGATCAGCTTTCCGGCGACGCGAATGCGCTCGTTGAAGCGCACCAGATGCGGGCTGGTGAAGACGTGGACCGTCTTGCCCGCTGCCTCCAGCGCGGCGCGCAGGAAGGCGCAGGTCGAGCCCTTGCCATTGGTCCCGGCGACATGGAAGACGGGCGGCAGGCGGCGCTGCGGGTTGTCCAGCCGATCCAGCAGCAGGCGGATCGTGTCGAGCCCGATGCGCCCCTGCGGCACGGACAGCGTTCCCAGCCGGTCGAGCTGGGCCTGGACGCGCGGATCGTCGGACACCGCGAAGTCGGAAGGCCGGGCCACGGGGCGCTCAGCGCGCCGAATGCACCGCGCCGGCGAGGGCAGAGGTCAATTCCTTGAGCGGCCCGGCGGCCTTGTCGCCATGCTGCCTGACCAGATCGACCAGCGCCGAGCCGACCACGACGCCATCCGCCACTTTGGCGATCTTGCTGGCCTGCTCGGGCGTGCGCACGCCGAAGCCGACGGCGACGGGGATGTCCGATGCGGCCTTGAGCCGGGCAACGGCTTCTTCGATCGAGGCCTGCGCGGCCTGCTGCATACCGGTGATGCCCGCGACCGAGACGTAATAGAGGAAGCCCGAGGAGCCTTCGAGCACGGCGGGCAGCCGCGCGTCGTCCGTCGTCGGCGTGGCGAGGCGGATCAGCGATACGCCGGCTTCGCGCAGGGCCGGGCCCAGCGCCGCGTCTTCCTCGGGTGGAATGTCCACGCAGATCACGCCGTCCACGCCCGCTTTCGCGCATTCGGCGGCGAACCATTCGGGGCCGCGGATCGTCATCGGGTTGGCATAGCCCATCAGCACCAGCGGCACGTGCGGGTGCCGGGTGCGGAATTCGGCGGCCATGCGGAAGATATCGGCCGTGCGCGTGCCCTTGTCGAGGCTGCGGATATTGGCTTCCTGGATCGCCGGGCCATCGGCCATGGGATCGGTGAAAGGCATTCCCAGCTCGATCACATCGGCGCCGCCTTCGACGAGCGCGTCGAGATTGGCTGCGGTGTCACCGTCCCCCCCGGTGATGAAGCAGACGAGGGCGGGGCCTTTGGCAAAGGCAGTTTCGAAGCGGTTACTCATGAGTCGGCAGTTCCTCGAAATCGTCGTCGTCATCATCATCGTATGCGAGCGGCTCTGGCAATTTCGCCCCGCACCACGGGCAGAAATTGATTCGAACCATCGACGATCCGCCATCGTGGATCATGATTCCGTAACACCCGTTGGAATCCTGATCGATCAGGCAGTCGCCGCAATCGTGCCGGTCCGGATGGGTTTCGCAGGTATACTCTGCGAAGTGTTCCATATCCTCGCAGCAGTGTTTGCTCAAAGCTCGACGCCCAGCGCCTCGGCGACAGTGAAGATGTCCTTGTCCCCCCGTCCCGAGACATTGACGACAAGGATCTTGTCCTCGTCCATCTCGGCGGTGAGCTGGGGCAGGGCGGCGAGGGCATGGGCGCTTTCCAGCGCCGGGATGATCCCCTCCAGCAGGCAGCACAACTGGAAGGCTTCCAGCGCCTGATCGTCGGTGATCGGCACATAGCGGACGCGGCCGCTTTCGTGCAGCCAGGAATGCTCGGGGCCAAGGCCGGGATAGTCGAGGCCTGCGCTGATCGAGTGTGCCTCGGTGATCTGGCCGTCCTCGTCCTGCAGCAGGTAGGTCTTGTTGCCGTGGAGGATGCCGGGCTTGCCGCCGGTCAGCGAAGCGGCGTGCTTGCCGCTTTCGATGCCGAGGCCTGCCGCCTCGATCCCGGTCATCGCGACTTCGGGATCGTCGAGGAAGGGGTGGAACAGGCCGATGGCATTGGAACCGCCGCCCACGGCCGCCACCAGCATGTCGGGCAGGCGGCCTTCCTTCTCCATGATCTGTTCGCGGACTTCCTTGCCGATGATCGACTGGAAGTCGCGCACCAGCTCGGGGTAGGGGTGCGGGCCTGCGGCGGTGCCGATGATGTAGAACGTGTCGTGGACGTGCGCGACCCAGTGGCGCAGCGCGTCGTTCATCGCGTCCTTGAGCGTCATCGCGCCGCTTTTCACCGGCACGACTTCGGCGCCCAGCAGCTTCATGCGGAACACGTTGGGCTTCTGCCGCTCGACGTCGGTTGCGCCCATGAAGATCTTGCATTCGAGGCCGAAGCGCGCGGCGACCGTGGCAGTGGCGACGCCGTGCTGGCCCGCGCCGGTCTCGGCGATGATCTTGGTCTTGCCCATGCGCATGGCGAGCAGGATCTGGCCGATGCAGTTGTTGATCTTGTGCGCGCCGGTGTGATTGAGCTCTTCGCGCTTGAAATAGACCTTCGGCCCTTTACCCTCAGGCGCAAGGGCGCGGAAGTGCTCCGTCATGCGCGGGGCGTAGTAGAGCGGGCTCGGGCGGCCGACGAAATCCTTCATCAAGGCGTCGAACTCTGCCCAGAATTCCGGGTCGTCCTGAGCCTTGCGGTATTCCTTCTCGAGATCGAGAATCAGCGGCATCAGCGTTTCCGCGACATAGCGTCCGCCGAACTGGCCGAAGTGGCCGGTATCGTCGGGCAGCGATCGCAAGCTGTTCACAGGCGGTTGGACAGTCATGGAAGCGCGATTGGCAGAGGGTCCCGCGCTTGTCCAGAGCGGCTTTGTGCAGGCTTTGCCGCCCGGCTTGACGCGGTGGGTGCAAGGCCTGCTCCGGCCGTCTCATCCACGGCGCGAATTGCCTCATGGACGGCTTGACGGTGGGGCTGGCCGGACCTCCTTTCCGAAGGCTGAACGATAGCTGTGAAATGCGCTGAAGTGACGGAATTTATCGTTGAAAATCAAATGTGTTTCGGGTGTCGCAAACTGTCATGAAACTGCGAATATTTGCCCTGAAATGGCCCCGATTGGTTCACTTGGCGGCAAGCGCGGAAAGGTTAGCCGATGGGCATCCCGGAGAGCCGGGAGGACTATCTGGAGTATCGAATATGCGTATTGCCATCGTCTCGCTCGCCGCAGCCGCCACGGCTGCGCTGGCCACTCCGGCGCTTGCTGATGAGGCGCGCGTGGAGACTCGCGGCGGCGTCATCTGGAATCACGGCGATACCGAAGCGATCGCCGGTGTGGCCGGCGGTTATGACTTCGATCTGGGCGACAAGGCCTTTGCCGGTGTCGATGTCTCCGCCGACAAGGTGCTGGCGTCAGACAACCGCGTTTCCTGGGGTTTCGGCGGCCGTCTCGGCCTGAAGACGGGCACGGGCGGCAAGCTCTATGCCCTGTCCGACTATCAGACCAAGTTCTGTGCAACTTGCAATGAATCGGTCGCGGTCGGCGCGGGTTATCAGCAGGACCTGGGCCAGAAGCTCTATGGGAAGCTCGAATACCGCCACTATCTGATCGGCGACCATACGCCGGATACCGATGCGGTGCTGGCCGGTGTCGGCATGAAGTTCTGATCCGGTATCCCACGACCGGAAAAGGGAGGCGGTCCGTTTCGTGCGGGCCGCCTTTTCCATGGGATCCCGCGGGGTGATTTCAATTGCGTTTTTTGCATTCTAACACACGGAAAATACATGGGAATGTCTCTAGATGGCGGTTTTGTGACACTTTGCGTGATTGCAGAAAATTCCGTTCATCTGGCTGCAAGGAAGTGAGGCGCAGCGGGCGGCTCCCCGGTGAGGGCCGGGACATATTGGAGTTATGAATATGCGTATTGCACTTGTTTCGCTCGCCGCAGTCGCTGCTGCGGCCGCTGCAACCCCGGCGATGGCCAACGAAATCCGCGTCGAAGCGCGCGGCGGCGTGATCTGGGACGGCAGCAACAGCGATGCAGTTGCGGGCGTCGCAGCCGGTTACGACTACGATCTCGGCGACAAGTTCTTCGTGGGTGTTCAGGGTTCGGCCGACAAGGTGCTGGCCAGCGATACCCGCGTCACCTGGGGTGCAGGCGGCCGCGTCGGCGCCAAGGTCCTGCCCGACACCAAGCTCTATGCGGTGGCCAGCTGGCAGTCCAAGCCCTGCCGTTACTGCAACAGCGCCGTCGGCGTTGGCGGTGGCGTGCAGCAGGGCATCGGCTCGCGCTACTTCGTGAAGGCCGAATACCAGCACCTGCTGGTCGGCGACAACACCCCCGACGCCGACCTCGGCCTTGTTGGCGTGGGCGTGAAGTTCTGATCCGGTAACACCGAGTCCGGAAAAGGAGGGCGGCCTGCTTCGCGCGGGCCGCCCTTTTTCATGCCGTGCGGGCGGCCGCGCAGAAGGCGGCGATCTTGCCCGTGTCCTTCACGCCCGGCGCGCTTTCCACACCCGATGAGGTATCGACCAGCGGCGCGCCAGTGAGCGCTATGGCATGGCCCACGTTTTCGGCGGTAAGGCCCCCGGCAAGCCCCCATTTGAGCGGGCCGTTCCAGTGCGCGACAAGGCTCCAGTCGAAGCTGAGCCCCATGCCTCCGGGCAGGGCGCCGGTGGGCGTCTTGGCATCGAACAGCATGAGATCGGCCGCGCCCGCATAGACATGGGCGCGCGCGACATCGCCGATGCTGGCAATGGGCATGGCTTTCCACACCGGAAGTCCGAAGCGCGACCGCAATTGGGCGGCGCGTTCGGGACTTTCCTTGCCGTGCAATTGCAGCACGTCGAGCCCGGCGGCATCTACCGCTTCGGCAATCGTGCCCTCATCGGCATCGACGAACAGACCCACGCGCTGGATGCGGCCCTGCGCCCGTGCGCCGAGTTCGGCCGCCTGCGCGGGTGAGACATTGCGCGGGCTCTTGGCGAAGAACACGAAGCCGGCATAGGCGGCCCGGGCCCGGATCGCGGCTTCCAGCGCATCGGGTGTGCTGATGCCGCATATTTTGATCGCCGGTGTTGGCATCGGTGCGTTCTCGCCTAGATTGCGGTCCGCACGTTCGAAAGAGGGACCGGGATGAACCGTCTGGCGCGCTATCTAATGCCATTTGCCGCCGCCGCAATGGCCGCTGCAATGCTGGCCGGGTGCGGCATGAAGCAGTCCTTTCAGGATGCCTCGGCCGAAGTCGGCCAGTTCCATGCGGCGCTGGATGCGGGGAACTGGCAGGAGCTCTGGTCCAGGGGCGATCCCCAATTGCACAAGGCGACCACGCGCGACCGGTTCGGCAAGTTGCTCGATGCGGTCCATCGCAAGCTGGGCAAGGTCAAGGACAGCAAGCAGGTGGGCTGGAACGCCGAGGCCGCGACTGGCGGCACGTTCCTGACCCTGACCATGCAGACCACGTTCGAGAAAGGCACCGGCACCGAGCAGTTCGTCTACCGCAAGGGCGAGGGCGGGACGCTCACGCTGGTGGGCTATACCATCCAGTCGCAGGACATGATGTTGAACTGACGCCCCTTCAAGGGGCCAGTTCGAATCGGACGTTGAGGTTGACCTTGATGTCCAGTTCGCCAGCCGCGACTGGCGAAGGGGCGGCCTCTGCCATCATTCGCTTGGCCGCGGCGACCATGATCTGCGGGCTGTAGCCGCCGGATTCGGTGATCGAGAGGATACGCACGACGTGCAATCCGGCCGCCTGTGCATAGAGATCGGCCCGGCGGCGCGCTTCCTTCACGGCGGCGGTACGGGCTTCATCCTCTGCGGCTTCCGGCTGCGATAGCGTGAAGTCCGGACCGTTGACCTGATTGGCCCCTGCGGAAACCAGCGCGTCGATCACTTTGCCGTAATCGTCGAGCTTGCGCTGGCGCACGCTGACCTGATTGCTGGCTTCATAGGCGATGATCCGCCGTTGATCGTCGCTGTAGCTGCCGTCGGGCTGGCGCACTGGTTGCGAATAGACCGGGTTGATCGAAAGATTGCGGGTCTGGATGTCCTTTCCGGCAATCCCGGCGCGCTTGAGCGCTGCGAAGACCGAATTCATCCGCGCCGCGTTTTCCGCCAGCGCTGCACTGGCGGTCTGGCCGCGCGTCGTCACGCCGGCGGAGAAAGTCGCCATGTCCGGTTCGCGGGTCGAAGTCCCCTGCGCGTCGATGGCGAGCAGGGTATGCCCCTGTTCCATCAATACCGAAGCGGCCGTTTGCGCAGATGCAGCACTGGGCGCGGCCAGCGGCAGGGCCAACGCCAGGGCGCCAGCCAGGGTCTTCGATGTCATCGGGCATCCTCCTTTGTCACACTCTGACCCAAGGTCTGGAATGCGCGAGGTTGCCGCAGGCTGAACCCCGGATCAGAGCGTCGCTTCGATGGCCTTTGCGGCAGCCAGTGGATCTTCCGCGCGGCTGATCGGGCGGCCGATCACCAGCACGCTGGCACCGTCGTCGCGGGCCTGGCGCGGGGTGACGATGCGCTTCTGGTCGCCATTTCCGCTGTCGGCCGGACGCAGACCGGGGACCACGAAGAAGCCGTCCTTCCACTGCTTGTGGATGGCGCCGACTTCGTGACCGGAGCAGACGATGCCGTCGAGACCGGCGGACTGGGCCAGTTCGGCCAGACGCAGAGCCTGTTCTTGCGGACCGGCCTTCACGCCGATGGCGGTGAGATCGTCGTCGTCGAGGCTGGTGAGCACGGTCACGCCGACCACCTTGGTGTTTTCACCCGCCGCGGCCTTTGCATCTTCCATCATCGCCCGCCCGCCCGCGGCGTGGACCGTCACGATCGCCGGTTCGAGCACATGGATCGCCTGCATGGCGGCCGCCACGGTATTCGGGATGTCGTGCAGCTTGAGATCAAGGAAGATCGGCAGGCCCAGCTTGTGCAGTTCATGCACGCCGTGGTGGCCATGGGCGCAGAAGAATTCGAGCCCCAGCTTGATCCCGCCGATATGGCCCGAGACCTTTCGCGCCAGCGCCTCGGCGGCGTCGAGGCGGGGCAGGTCGAGAGCGAGAAAGACGGGGTTGTGGTTCATCGGTTCAGACTTCCGGAGAGCTTGTGGTTGGAGCCGCTTCAAGCGGCACTGCGCCCGTTGTGGAGGGGCTGTCGCTGCGCGCATTGATCGAGGGCATGGAACTGGCCCTCAGCGAATTTTCGAGGCTGGCGATCCGCCGGCTCATCCGCCAGCGTATGGCGCGCAGGTAGAGCCAGGGCGGCGCCATGCCGAGCAGGAAGAACAGCAGGGCGACGATCCCCACCGGCCATTCGAAATGGATGTAGTTGCCGTCGTCGAGCGGCCACAGGTTCACCGGCACCTTCGTCCAGTTCATGGCGATGAAGGCGACCAGAATCGCGGTCAGCGCGATCCAGACGACAGTGCGGATGATCTGCATTCTTCCTCCTGCTCTCCCGGGGGAACGGCCTGATGCTAGGCGCGAATCGGGGGCAAGGGAAGAGAGGGGGCGCTCTTCACGCCCCGAACACCCGCTCGAAGATCGTGTCGACGTGCTTGAAGTGATAATCGAGGTTGAACTTTTCCTCGATCGTTTCGGCGCTCAGCGCAGCGGCGACATCGGGATCGGCCTTGAGCAGTTCCATCAGGCTGAGCTGGCCGTCCGATTCCCATACCTTCATCGCGTTGCGCTGAACGAGGCGGTAGCTCTCGTCGCGCGAGAGGCCTGCCTGCGTCAGCGCCAGCAGCACGCGCTGCGAGTGGACGAGGCCGCCCATGCGGTCGAGGTTCTTCTGCATCCGCTCGGGATAGACGAGCAGCTTGTCGATCACTCCGGCGAGGCGCGCCAGCGAGAAGTCTAGCGTGATGGTCGCGTCAGGGCCGATGAAGCGTTCGACCGAGGAGTGCGAAATGTCGCGCTCGTGCCACAGCGC
Organism: Novosphingobium naphthalenivorans NBRC 102051; assembly: GCF_001590985.1. Taxonomy (GTDB): domain Bacteria; phylum Pseudomonadota; class Alphaproteobacteria; order Sphingomonadales; family Sphingomonadaceae; genus Novosphingobium; species Novosphingobium naphthalenivorans. The sequence goes on along the minus strand of NZ_BCTX01000058.1, from coordinate 10,067 downwards.
CACGTTCTCCATCGCGGGCATGGCGTAGGAGCGGATCATGCGGGCCTGGCCGGTGAGGTTCTCGGTCAGCACCGGATTGCGCTTGTGGGGCATGGCCGACGAGCCCTTCTGGCCGGGCGAGAAGTATTCCTCGGCCTCCAGCACTTCGGTGCGCTGCAGGTGGCGGACCTCGACGGCGAGGCGCTCGATCGAGCTGGCGATGACGGCCAGCGTCGCAAAGAACATCGCGTGGCGGTCACGCGGGATGACCTGGGTCGAGACCGGCTCGATGTCCAGACCCATCTTGTCCGCGACGTAGACTTCGACGGCCGGATCGACATTGGCGAAAGTGCCGACCGCGCCGGAGATGGCGCAAGTCGCGACTTCTTCGCGCGCGGCGATCAGGCGCTTCTTCGCGCGGGAGAATTCGGCATAGGCCTCGGCCATCTTGAGGCCGAACGTCACCGGCTCGGCGTGAATGCCGTGGCTGCGGCCGATGCAGGGCGTGTACTTGTGCTCCATCGCCCGGCGCTTGATCGCGGCGAGCAGGTCGTCGAGGTCCGCCAGCAGGATATCGGCGGCACGCACGAGCTGGACATTGAGCGTGGTGTCGAGCACGTCGGAACTGGTCATGCCCTGGTGCATGAAGCGCGCCTCCGGGCCGACCTGTTCGGCAACCCAGTCAAGGAAGGCGATCACGTCGTGCTTCAGCACGGCTTCCTTGGCGTCGATGGCGGCCACGTCGATCTTGGGGCCGGTCGCCCACCAGTCCCACAGGGCCTTGCCGGCGCTCGCGGGCACAGTGCCCATTTCGCCCATCTTGACGGCGGCGTGCGCTTCGATCTCGAACCAGATGCGGTAGCGGGCTTCCGGTTCCCAGATCGCGGTCATCGCGGGGCGGGCGTAGCGGGGGACCATGTTCGACTCCTTTTGCGTTCCGCGCGAGCCGCTACGGGGAGCGGGCGCGGAAGGCAAGAGGGGGCGCTTTTGTGGCAGTACCCCGAGGCGCGCCTCAGAGCGGCCAGATCAGCGGAATCATGATCAGGGTGGTGATCGAGACGATCAGTGTCAGCGGGAAGCCGTACTTGTAGAAGTCCGTGAACTTGTACCCGCCGGCGCCATAGACAAGCGTGTTGGTCTGGTAGCCGATCGGCGTCAGGAAGCTGGCGGAGGCCGCGAACATCACGGCGACCGCGAACGGGCGCGGATCGGCGTGGAGGGCATGGGCCAGACTGATGCCGATCGGGGTGACGACCACTGCCACGGCATTGTTGGTGACAAGTTCGGTCAGCACCAGGCTGAGCACGTAGATCGCCACCAGTGCTGCGAACGGCCCCATGGTGCCGAGCCAGGGCGTAGCCAGCCCGACGACGGCTTCGACCAGGCCGGTTTTCTCCAGTGCGGTACCGATCGAGAGCATGGCGACGATCAGCGCGATGATGCGCCAGTCGACCGACTTGAAGGCTTCCTCCGGTTCCACGCAGCGCAGGCCCAGCACCACGGCAACCCCCAGAACCGCCAGCCCCGCCAGAGGCATCACGTTGAACGCGGCGGCCAGGACAATGCCGACCATCGTGCCGACCGCGATCCACGCCTTGTTGCGGCGGAACCCGCGCGCGGTGGGTTCGGCGATGTTGACCAGCTGCTGGTCCTCGACCAGGCGGCGCAGGTCTTCGGGAGCCCCTTCCATGAGGATCGTATCGCCCACTTGCAGCGGCACGGTCTCGTAGCGTTCTTCCAGATTGGTGCCCTTGCGGTGCAGGGCGATGGGATAGACGCCGTAACGGCGGCGCAGGCGCAAGTCCGCCAGCGTATGGCCGATGAGTTCCGCGCCGGGTGCGAGCAGCGTTTCGACCATGACCGAATTGCGGGTGGAAAGCTGCACGAGATGCGGATCGGTGGTGGACGCAGCGGTCAGGGCGTGTTGACCGTGCTCCTTGATCGTCATGACATCGCTGGCCGAAGTGCGCATCACCAGGATATCGCCTTCTTCCAGCGTGAACTTGTCGAAATCCCGGCGCAGCGATTCATCACCGCGCAGTACGTCCACGAGCCGGCGCTCGGGGCGGGCGAACAAGTCGATTTTTCCCGGATTCTGACCGATGTAGGGAGATCCGGCTTCGATGAAGACCGAGACCACGAAGCGCTTGTTGTCACTGGCCGAGGTGAGCCCGGCAACCGTATCGCGCACGGGCAGAAGACGGTGCGACAAGGTCAGCCAGATGACACCGGTCACGGCGACGATGATGCCGACCGGTGCGATCTCGAAGATCGAGAAGGGGGCAAGGCCTGCCTTGCGGGCAACGCCATCGACGAGAATGTTGGTGGAAGTGCCCAGCAGCGTCACCGTGCCACCCATGACGGCGGCAAAGGATACCGGCATCAGGATCTTGGAGGGGGAAATGCCCAGTTCCTTGGCCAGCGTCATGCCGACCGGGATCATCATCATCACCAGCGGCGTATTGTTGGTGAAGGCGGACATCGCTGCGATGACCGCAAGGAAAACGGCGATCGAGACGAGCGGACGGGTCTTGCCGATGCCGGTGATGCGCATTGCCAGGAAATCCAGCGCGCCGGTGCGAACCATCGCCGAGGAGATGATGAACATGCACACGATCGTCAGCGGCGCCGGGTTGCCCATGGCGGCAAGAACGTCGTCGGTCGCAATGACGCCCAGCAGGAGAAGAACGGCCACCAGCACCAGTGCGACCACTTCGGGAGCCGCCAGCTCGAATGCGAAAGCGAGGAACAGAAGGGTCAGCAGCACGCCCATCACGGCAGGCGAACTCGCGTTGAATCCCACGGTCATTGTTCTTGCTGCCCTTTCCCCGGCTTGGCGCTTTGGCCGGCATGAGGAGTGAACGGGAATTGCAAACTGCGCAAGTGCGATTTGTCTATAGAAAAGATTGACAATATGAAAGCTGAATTAAAATCGATTGATTTTCAATATATTACGAGGCCTGCGTGACAGGCCATGTGAAGCTTTCTGTGCGTTCGCCGGTCGCTTTGCCCTCTCGGGAAAAGCTGCGCTCAATCATCGTACCACATCCTGCGCGGGAGATCGCTACTACCGTGCTGCAGCGGGTCCCGTAAGTGTCGTTGCGGATGAAAACCGGTGCGAAACGCGGCTCGGGGCCGTGATTCGGGCGGTCGGGATCGATTGCGGGCGTTTCGTCGCGCAAGCTGTCCAACAGAGCCGAACAGTCCCCGCTGCCCTCCGTGAGCCATTGTCCTACAGCCTGTTCGACCTGCACGGTCTTAGGCCAGGGAACGTCGAAGCCGCCGTTCGAAAGGCCATGGATGCCCGGCGTCAGGCGTCTGCGTTCGAGTTGCGGATGATTGGTGAGAAACCATGCGCTTCCCGCGTCCACGAAGACCAGGTTGAACGGGTTCATCACCGCCATGTCATCCGGCTGGACGCCGGTAAGCAGATCGGTAACCAGCCGCCCGCGCGAGGGGCGCCCCGGCTGTGGGCCTTCCGGGATGCGGTAATTGGTGACGAGCGCAAAGCGGCCGGCTTCGGTTACGCCAAGCCAGGTGCCGCCGCCTGTCAGGTCGGTCCCGGCAAGGATGCCGGACCGGTCGGGCCAGCGGGAGAGGGCGGCGGCGGGGCGTGCATGGAACTCGTCGCGGTTGCCCGCGCAGACGAGCAGCCAGTCGGGATGGGCATCCCATGCAACGGCGGCGACGCACATCAGATCAGCCCTTTCGCCCGCAGGCTGACATGTCCTTCACGTCCGATGATGACGTGGTCGTGGACGGTAATGCCGAGCAGCCGGCCCGCTTCGGCAATCCGGTTGGTGATCTCGATATCGGCGCGGCTGGGCTGGGGTGAGCCGGACGGGTGATTGTGGACTATCCTACGGGTATAACTATCTAATTGATAAATATAACAATTTTTGAGTGCCATTGACTGGTGGGGGCGGAACTGGGGAGCGACGTTTGATGCGCTATCGTGATCGTCACAATCGATCACCGGTGGGATCGGTGGGTTCCCTTCACGCACGGCGCTGAATTTCATTCCCTTCGTCTCTCGTTTCAAAACCGTCGATTCGGGGTATCCCCCAGAGCCGTCCCCGAGGCGGTTCTAGCTAGCTCGTCAGCCTCGCGACGTCCGCTTCTGGGTGCGCCTCCCTCAATGCCTCCGTCAAGGGCAGCGGTAGTTTTGCATGAAGGATAGCCCGAGCAAGCCAAGAATGGTTGATACGCTCCACCGGAGCGAACGACCATCAATCCATCACCGCAGGTGGGACAGGAATCTCCAGCTGATATCGGATATGCGATTCTCACCCGGTGGGACGGTGCCGTTACACCGGGGCTTTCCGCCGAGAGGTTGCGCTTGAAATCACAACGAGGGTGGGTGCTGCACGCCTCGAACGGGCCATATTGGCCATCGTACCGTCTCATGGTCCCGGCGCCACACTTTGGGCATGGGCTCAGCGTGCCCCCCTCCGCTTCGATCTCCACCGCGCCCGTTCTGGCCAGTTCACTCAGGAAGCGCGACGGTGAATCTGTCTGGGTGTAGATACGCACCTGGCGACGAGCCCTGGTGAGCGCGACGTAGAAGAGGCGCCGCTCTTCTGCCAAGGGATACGAGTCGGGTTCGGGCATCGCGATCTGAAGGACCGGATCGTCTGTGATTTGGCTAGGAAAGCCCATCATCCCCTCGACGACGTTGACGAGCATCACATAGTCGGCCTCCAGGCCCTTGGAGGAATGGACCGTGCGATACTCGATGCTCAGAAGGTCGCCGAAGCGCCGTTTCCAGCGCCGCCACCCTGGCGGCTCGTCGTTGTGATATCGGCCGAGCATCATCACGCTGATGCGGTCGCCACCATCGGCGTTCAGCCGTCCCTCCCGTGCAAAATCATACATGCTTTGCAGATCTTGCTCGAGCCGAGCCAGCGCGAGGGCCTGAGTCTCGGCAGCGAAGGCGTGCAGTGCCTTCTTCGCGTAGGGGTTAGTCGTCTCGACTGTCTTTTTGATCTGCCGAGGATTGGCCTGGACGAAGGCGCTTGAGGCCTCGCATAGCTGCGCAGGACAGCGGAAGGTCGTGTTCAGCATGAGCCGGGTCGAATGATCGAAGACCTTTTCGAACTCGGTCATCACAGAAATGTCGGCACCGGCGAAACGGTTGATGCCCTGCCAATCATCGCCGACGACGCAGAGATGCGCCTCTTCCCCGGCGCTCTTCAGCAGGGCCTTCAATAGGCGCACCTTGGCCCGTGAGGTGTCCTGAAATTCGTCGGCCAGCACCATCATATAAGGGCTGGAAAAACGGCCGTTCTCGACATGGTCGATTGCCATCAGCAGCATGTCGTCGAAATCGATACAGTCGACTTCACGGAGCCGGCGTTCCCACTCGTTCGCTATCCGCTCGAAGAGCGCTAGGAACCGGGTCAATCGATCTGCATGGCCATGCGCTTTCTGCACCGCAGATTCCCGGAGCTGCTGGTGAGAGAGGCCGTTGCTTTTGACGTGCTGCTGGAAAATCCGGATCGTCGCGGCAAGCTGTTCGGTGGTGACGGGCCGTTGGCCTTTGGTCTGACGATCTGGGTCGTATTGGAGCACAATCCCGCTGCGTTTCAGCTCTTCTGCAAGGCGTGCGAAGCTTCCGGCGCTTCTGATTTCGTGCGAGGTGGTTTCAAATAGCCGCGTGCCCTTCTCTGCGTGAAGTCCGCGCTTTCAGTGGACCCCGCCTAGATAATCTCCCCCGAAATGTGCGGGCGCCTGTCCCTTTTCGTCGAGCGCGAAATGCTCGTGATAGAGATCGATCTCCGGATAGAAAAAGTCGGGGCGATACTGTCGGTGATGCTCGGTGGCGGTATCATGCTCGTAGGGCCGCTCATATTCGTAGCGGACACCGTGGTAGAACAGCCAGTCGGCAATCATCCGTTCCTCTTCGCTTTTGACGATCTCGCCATTGGCGGTGAGGATGCCCCGTCGACCATCGCGGTAGGCGTTGGCCTGTGCCGGTTCGTTCCATGAGCCGATGTCTCGACCAAAAACGGTGCGGAACAGGTCCCAATCGTGCCGGAATTTGTCATCGCTGGATCGCAGATCGTCGATGATCTCGACGATCATGGTGCCGTCGCGGCCTGGCTCGGCCCATTCCGCCAGTGACGGTTTACGCCCAGTCGCCTTGCCGATCACGCTCAAGCCAAAGGCATTGAACGTCTTGACCGTGACAGCATCGACGCCGTCCAACCCTGCCAACCTGGCGTTGATCCTCGACTGGAGCTCCTCCGCGACGGCCCGATTGAAGGCGAGGACGAGTATCTGATCGGGCTTCACCAAGCCTTCGTGGAGGGCGTAGCCGACCCGGGCCACCATGGTCGATGTCTTGCCTGATCCGGCCGCAGCCACGATCTGCACCGCATCGTCCATGCAGATGCATCCGTCCATTTGATCGTCGGTAAGCGGGTTCCTCTCGACTGTATCGAAGAAGGGCTTCAGCCGCTCCTTCTGCTGCGCGAGATAAGCGACATTGTGCGCCGCAAATTCGGTGAGCAGTTCCTGCTCGAAGCGATCGCCTCCAGACCACGAAAAGGGTCGCTGGGGTGGCGGGAAGCGCGCGACGATGCGCGATGCCATGCTTTTGGGTATCCAGCGTGAGCGGTCGACCGTCGGTTCCCAGAGGGAGCGCCACTCCGTGACCTTGGCGGGGAAATCCTGGCGTGGCCCGGGCGCCGGTGAGGTATCCGGCCGTTTCGTTTTACCGGTGCCGAAGAGACCGCCAGCAAGAAGGGCCGCGCCGATGATCCATTCGATCATGTACGCCCCCGTCCGGAGATGAAGCGCCCCAGCCGCGTGAACGCATCACCGGGCGCTACGGCAAAAATTGCCGGCATCGCGATTCGGTTGAAATCAAGGACGTTCCGTATTCTCACCAGCGCCATATAGTCACGGCGTAGTTCCAAAGTCGTTATGCCTTATCGGCACCCGCGCCATCCGGTCCACGGTCGGAAGCCTGAGCTCTACGATCATCAAAAGCATGGGCCGGGCGACGACAGGCCACTATCCGATACCGGCCTTTTCGCCGCGATCCGACGTAGCATATGAGATCAGCCGCCTTGAGCGTGGCGATGTCCCGTCGCGCCGTTTTCAAGCTTACCGTCCAGACCGCGGCAACCTCTCTGGCATCGCACCGGCCTTCCGCGACTCGGTCCAGGAACCAGCGTTGCCGCTCGTTGAGTTCTGCACGATCAGGGACATTTATAGGGTCGCGTTCAGGGACACGTTTAGGGTCATTTTTCCGCGCACCTTTTGCCGGCCTGCGGCCAGCGGCTTCGCCAGCCGCGTAGGCTTCCCGGGCGCTCGCCAGCGAAATGCGATCCACCAGATCGTTCCGCCGGTGTGCTGCTGGACCTTCGATCAGGCCGAGAAGGAAGGCCCTGATGACCGGCGAGGAAACGACAAGGCGTAGAAAATACACCGTATCTGGCCCGTGTTGCCCTGATAGCCAATGCTTGACGGTCCTCTCACTCGCCTCGGTCTGGCGCATGACCTGCTTGATCGCGCGATGGCTGTCGCCATGCTCCTTGCGCAACAGCTCCGCGATGGTCTGCGCGTAGATTTCTCGCCCTCCGAGGACGCCTGTCCACAGGGGCAATTTCCTGCCCTTTTTCGGCAACATCTTCCGATTTCTCCGCAGTTATACTGGCTTCAATGCGGAGTGGCGGCAGATGCCTGCTGTGCGCTGCGGCGGTAGGTCGCCCGGACCGCCGCAGTCGATTTCAGGAGGGCGTCATGTGATGAGCCGGGGACCTTCCGACGATAACCGGTCAGGGCAGTCTGAACGTCCGCTTCGGGCTGCCGAATACGTCCGCATGTCGACCGACCATCAAAAATATTCGACTGAAAACCAATCCGACGCGATCAAGCAATATGCTGAAGCGCGCGGGATCGAGATCGTTCGGACTTATGCGGATGCTGGAAAAAGCGGCCTAAAGATTGAGGGGCGAGATGCACTCAGGCAGCTCATCGAGGACGTACAGGCTGGGGATACCGATTTCACATTGGTGCTTGTCTATGATGTCAGCCGCTGGGGCCGCTTTCAGGACGCCGACGAGAGCGCCTATTACGAATATATCTGCCGTCGGGCCGGCATCGCCGTTGAGTATTGTGCCGAGCAATTCGACAATGACGGAAGCCCGATCTCGACCATCGTCAAGGGCGTCAAGCGTGCGATGGCCGGCGAATATAGCCGTGAGCTCTCAACCAAGGTGTTCACGGGTCAGGGCCGACTGATCGAGAAGGGCTATCGCCAGGGAGGGCCGGCGGGCTTCGGCCTTCGGCGGACCCTGATCGATGAGCATGGCGTCATCAAGGGGCTTCTGGACCGCGGCGAGCACAAGAGCATCCAGACCGATCGGGTGATCCTGACCTTGGGCCCGGCAGAAGAAGTCGATCTGGTCCGCGACATCTACCGGGCCTTTGTCCATCAGGGATACAGCGAGCGGGAAATTGCGGACGATCTCAACGGACGGGGCGTTCGAACCGATCTCGGGCGCCCCTGGACCAGGGGAACGGTCCACCAGATTCTGATCAATGAGAAATATGTCGGCGACAACGTCTGGAATCGCCGTTCGTTCAAGCTCAAGAAGAAGCGCGTCCGGAATGACCCCGAGATGTGGATCAGGGCGCAGGATGCATTTCAAGCCGTCGTCGAGCGCGAACTGTTCGAGGCGGCCAGAACCATCATCAATGCGCGCTCGTTTCGCCTTAGCGACGAGGAGATGCTGCAATCGCTGAAGGCGCTCTATCAGCAGAAAGGTTTGCTGTCGGGTATCGTCATCGACGAATGCGATGGCCTGCCATCCAGCAGCGCCTATAGCTCCCGCTTCGGCAGCCTGCTTCGCGCCTATCGTCTCGTAGGGTTCACGCCGGACCGCGATTATCGCTACGTCGAAATCAACCGCGAACTGCGCAAGCTCCATCCCGACATCCTCCGCGAAGTGCTAGATGGGTTGCGGGCGACTGGCAGCGATGCCTGGCAGGATCTCCAGGCCGATCGAGTGATCGTCAACGGCGAGTTCAGCCTTTCGGTGGTGGTGGCTCGGTGCTTCGAGACACCGACGGGGCTTTTGCGCTGGAATGTGCGCTTCGATACCTCGCTCGCCCCAGACATCACGATTGTCGCGCGTATGGACTGCGCCAATCGCGCGCCGCTCGACTATTACCTCTTTCCGCGCATCGACATGCTCTCGGAGAAGCTTCGGCTGGGCGAGGAAAATGCCTTGGGGCTCGACGCCTATCGCTTCGATGACCTCGACCTTCTCTATGAGATCGCAGCACCCATTCCCTTAGCGGAGGCCGCCTGATGCCTGCCGTTCGTCCGAACCGGATCGAAATGATCCCCATCTCCCGGATCACGGTCTTGAATCCACGCGCGCGCAACAAGCGCCAGCATCGGGAGATCGTGAACAACATCGAAGCGATTGGCCTGAAGCGGCCGATCACGGTGAGCCGCCGGGATGGGGCTAGCGGGCCACGATATGATCTCGTTTGCGGCGAAGGTCGGCTGGACGCCTACCAGATGTTGGGTCAGACCGAGATTCCGGCCGTGGTGATCGAGGCCAGCGAGAGCGAGTGCCTCGTGATGAGCCTGGTCGAAAATATCGCGCGGCGTACTCCGCGTCCAATCGACATCATGCGCGAAATCGGTGCTCTGCGGTCTCGCGGCTACAGCGATGCGACCATCGCCGAGAAGATCGGCGTTGGGGCTTCCTGGGTGAACATGATCGCCTCACTCCTCGAGCGGGGCGAGGAGCGGCTGGTGGCCGCGGTCGAAACCGGACTCATTCCGATCACCTTGGCTATGGAGATCTCCAAGGCCGAGACGGAAGAGGCGCAGAATCTGCTCCTTGATGCCTATGAGACCGGGAAACTCAGGGGCAAGAAACTCGCCGCCGTCCGGCGCATGCTCGACATGCGGATGCGCAGTCAGCGCAAGGGAGGGCTGCCCGCTGGGCGTCTAGGACGGAAGACCGGCAGCCGGCGAATGACGGCGGCCGACCTCATGCAGGTCTATCAGCGCGAGGCCGAAAAGCAGCGTCTCCTCGTCAAGAAGTCGGATTTCACCCAGA
>NZ_BCTX01000057.1 GCF_001590985.1 Novosphingobium naphthalenivorans NBRC 102051 | reverse complement strand
TTTTGCGAAGCCCGAGGGGAAATCTGCCTTTCCTGGTAGCTCAGGGAAGCGCCAGCGAATGATATCCGGATGCTGATCGACGAGGTTGGGCTGTGCGCCAGGGCGTGCCTCCATCACGGCCATGCCCTGACAATAGGTATTGTTCTGCGGATCCGCCCGGTGGATTTCGAATGCCAGCCATTTTCCATCAGGCGACACCGAAACTATCGGCTTCCGCATATCCGGGATGGAGCCGATATCGCGCAGTTGCACGAGGTCGAGCGGCATCAGGGCCCGATGCGGTCCATCCTTGTCCAGCTTGCCGGGGACGAGCGAGCCACAAGCCATAGGGGCTGCCGAAGCCGATTCCGCGCAGAGCAGGCCAGCCAGCAGCAGTGCTGCCGTCGCCGCGCGGGCAAGGATGAATCGCATGGTGCTTACCAGGCCTTGGACAGGCCAAGGCTGACACTTCGGCCTATTACGGGGTAATTGGTGGCATCGTAGGTCGGTGCGGCCGCGGACGAATTGCGGATCGTGGCCGGCATCTCGTTGAAGATGTTGAGCAGCGAAAGCGTGACCTCGATGCCCGAGAGAAATCCTGCGGTTTCCGAGGTCCGTACCTGCGCGACGGCATCGACGCTGGTGTAGGAGCCGACGCGAACGTAGGGTTGGTAGCGATCATCGCGCGTCCCGCCGATGTAGGTGATACTCGGGCTCAGCGTGAAATTGCCGCGCTGCCAGGTCGCACTGCCCCGCGCGCGCCAGTGCGGGGGATCGAAGATCGTGCCGGCACGCTGGATCGTCGGTTGACCTTCGCTCAGCTTCTGGTTGCTCTTGAGGTAGCTGACAGCGGCATTGAACCCCAACTGGTCCCCGCGTGCGAAAGTCAGCTGATAGTCCGCCGAGGCATCGATACCCTCCAGGGTCTGGCTTGCGGCATTCTGCAGACTGTTGTCGACGATAGCCCCGACATTGGCAGGATCGAACACCTGTCCGGTCTGATTGACGAGCCCGAGCGGCAATTCGGCAATGACCGCGTTCACCTGGTCTGCCGTCGGATTGTAGATGATCAGCCGGTCGTAGATGTCGTTCCCGAAAACCTGCGAGGACGAGGTTGCCGGTTGAACGACCCGGTCCTTGTAACGGGTATGAAAGTAGCTGACCTCCAGGCGAAGGCCCTCGGCGAATGTCGGCGTTGCGGTCACCGTAGCGGTCCAGGTCGTCGCCTTTTCCGGCTTCAGGTCCGGGCTCACGCCGCCGAGCAGGATAACAGGCTGACCGCCGGGCGCTGCCGGTACGAAGTAGCTAGCGTTTAGGAGATTACCTTCGGGAACCTTGTTGATCTGCGCCAGTGTCGGGGCCTTGAACGATTTGCCCCAGGTGCCCTTGATCGCAAGACCGCTGACCGGTTCATAGACAACGCCGAACTTGGGCGTCGTCGTGCCGCCAAAGCGCTCGTAATCCTCGTAGCGCGCCGCGCCTGTCAGCCGAAAGCGATGAACCAGCGGCACGCTGTTCTCCGGACCGACCAGAGGAAGCGAGAGTTCGCCATAGCCGAACCACACATCCTGCCCGCTCGTGTAATCGACAAGCGTGCTCGTGACGCCGCTGCGTGTTGACCGGATGTTGGCGTCGAGGCTGACAGACCGCCACCCGCCGCCCAATGCGAGCCGAGCCTCTCCGCCGGGCAGTTGTAGAAGGCTGCCTTCCGCGCTCGCTTCCAGCGTATCCAGGGTGTTGTCATAGAAGATGCGGTTGCGGGAGAACTCCGCGCCGCCCAGATTGGTTACGGTTGCCGCATCGGAATCGCTGCGGCCATGGACATAGCCCAATGTGGCCAGCCATCCGCCAGGCAAGGCGGCCTTGAGGCGCGGGGCGATGGACCAGGATTGGACATCCCGCTGCGCCGCCGTGCCATTTACGGTGAAGTCGCCTGTAGCGAGGAACGCCAGAGCCGTTTTGGAACGGCGTTTGCTGAACTGGCCATCGATCTCGACACTGAACGTGTCGTTGAGCTGCTGATGCCCGGCAAGGACCGCGCTCTTCTGATTGAGCGAGGGATAAAGCGTGGTCGAGCCGTCGAGCGCCGAGGTGATCGAGCGCTGCCCGGCAGTCACGTCCGTGGAACGGCTGAAGTCGCCTGCCACCATGAAGCCGCCGCTGTCCCAGCGGCTTCCCGTCACGAGATTGTACTGCTGCTGGACATTGCCGCCTTCGGTCGCGACGCCGAGGCGCGCGGATATCTTGCCGCCCTCGTAATCCTGGCGAAGGATAACATTGGCGACGCCGCCAACCGCATCCGAACCATAGAGCGCCGAGGATCCGTCGGCGACGATTTCCACACGGTCGATCGCCACGAGCGGGATGGCGGAGATATCGACGCCCTGTACGACGGAATCGTAAGCCGCACGGTGACCGTTGATGAGCGTGAGTGTCGCGTCAGCGCCAAGGCCCCGCAGGTTCAGGGTCGAGGAGGAGTTGAAGTTTTCCGATCCCTCCTGAACACTGCCGATGACACCGGGGTTCTGTCCGCCCGCATAGTTCTGGGGCACACTGCGCGCATAGGCGCCAAGGTCGGTGATGCCGCGCCGTTCGATCTCTTCGCGGCTGCTGGCAACGACCGGCGAAGTCGGCACCGCGCCGCGTATGCGCGATCCGGTGACCATGATTTCCGGCCCCACGGCCGCAGGGTCGCCTGCCGATTGCGGCGAAGGGGAATTCTCCCGGATGAACACGGTGCGACCGGAAACTTGCGCAGTAAGGTCTGTTCCCTTGAGGAGGAGCGCGATGGCCTCTGCGGCGCTGTAGCGCCCCTTGAGGGCTGGTGCGCGTTTGCCGTTCAGGGCCTCGGACGTTGCGGCCAGTTCGAGGCCGGCAGTGCGCGTAACGGCATGAAGCGAAAACTTGAGTTCTTGCGCCGGGAGATCGAAATCACGCCGGGTGTCCTCCTGCGCCTGTGCGACCGAGCAGATCGCCGTGCTGGAAAGTATGGCCGCGATTAGTAGCCGGCTCTTGTTGTCCATGTCCTTGCCCCTGTGGAGCCCGCGTCATGTGCGGGCATCAGGGCTAGACGGCGATGGGCCGAAACCGGTGCGCGAAAAAATACAAAAAATTCATCGCGACCGCAGAATGAGCTTGCCCGGTTGGCTTCTATCGACCGTCAGGTCGAGCAGCACGGCGAGCTTGCGCGCGACCGCATCGGCGTCGCGGATGTCGAGATCGACGAACATCTCTTTCTGCAGAAGCCCGGGTTCAGACACTGAAATCCTGCTGCTGGAATAGGCGTTGGTCTGGGCAATGATGTCGGCGAGCGGCATGTCTTCGAAACTCATCGTCCCCGACAGCCACCGGCCGTCCGCGGCGGGAGCGGCCTGCGGAACCGGCGCGACGGCCTGCTGACGCGCCGCAAATTCCAGTTTCTGGCCAGGAACGAGCCTCACCGGGGCATCCCCGTTCGCGGATGAATTGCGCGCCATGGCGACCTCGACCGCGCCGAGCATTAGGTGCACGCGCACCGTGCCGCGCACTTCGACGTCGAACACGGTCCCTGTTGCCGTAACGCTTCCGCCGGGTGTCAGCACCACGAAAGGCCGCGAGGTATCGTGCGCGACTTCGAAGCGGACGCGGCCGCGGGACAATTCAATCATGCGCCGGTCCGCTGAATAGCGGATGGCAATGGCACTGTCCCTGTCGAGCGTGACGACCGAACCATCGGGGAGCCGCGTGCGGCGAATATCATTGGCATCGGAGGACCAGGATTGGGCGACTATAGGGGCACCGGAACTGATGGAGTCCCCGGGCCTTTGCTGATCGCGCAGCACCAGAAACGCGGCCGAACTGGCTGCCAGGACCGAAGCGAGGACCGCGATCGCCCATACGAAGCCAGAATTGCGCAAGGGCCTTCCTTTTGTGGCTCTCGGCGTTGCGGGGTACAGATCGAGCTGGGTGGCACTCCATGTGGCGAGGCGCATTTCCCGGGCAACGCGGTTGTACACGATGAGGTGGTCTGGGTTGCGAACGATCCATCGCTCGAGCCCTGGACGGTGCCGCTCGGGGTCGTCGGCCATCTTCATCGCCCATTTATAGGCCTGGCGTTCGATCCGGTGCATCGGTGGGAAACGTCCTTTTGCTTTGCCGAGACTCACCGGTGCCTCCGGTTCTGATCGAGATGGGCAATGGCCTGCAGCATGTCGCGCTTTACGGTAAAGACCGTGAGGCCCAGACGCGCAGCGATTTCCTTGTAGGTATATCCCTCGACGCGGCTGAGCAGAAAGACCTTCAGCACTCGCGGTTTGAGTTGGCGCAGGACCTGCTCGTAATGGACAAGCTCCTCGCGCGCCTCGAGTTGCTGGTGCTGATCGTACTCGACCGGGCGGTCCAACCCTTCGACCAGGGGTACAGAGATTTGTGCAAGGCGGGTCGACCCGTGCTGGGCCTGGTCGATGAGCAGATTGCTGGCGATCCGGCGCAGATAGGCCTGAGGCGTTGCCATCTGCGTGGAAGGGGCCGCGCGCAGGAACCGCGTAATGGCTTCCTGCGCGAGATCGTCCGCCTCGTCAGGGCTAGCGAACCTTGCCTGCCGGCGGAAGAAACGGATTAGCCTCGGGCGCTCCGAGCAAAGCAGGTCGGCCAGTTGCCGTTCCCGTTCCGCTGGGTTGCTGGCGCCGGTACCGGGGCCGCCGGTTTCGACGCAATCGGATGCTTCGTCCAGAGCGGCGGACGTACGCGGTGACAGGTGCGGAGAGCGCATGGGCAACACAGCCTGCGCCGGCCAAATACGAAGCGTTCCCGGCAAGCGGGACATTCGAAGCTAAGGTGTGCCGTGAGCCGAAGCGCTCCAGCCGACCGGCCATTGCGGACGGGCGTGATGATGCCTGGCAGGATTATCCTGAAGACGGACGCCAGCATTTCCGTCTCATCACCGGAATATGGAACAAACCATGGACTCCGGCAAGCCCTGGCCGGAATGAGGGGAGGGAGGGGCAATTAAATTGTTGCAAGAAGGCGCAATTATTGTGTGCCGTCGCATGCAATTGGCGCTGGGCAATCTTGCGGTGTTGCGTTTAGGGTGACGGTCCATGCGTACGGGAATTGATCATCTGCCTCCGGCCAAGCAGCGCGAACTGGAGCGCGTCGTCGGCGTTATCTTCGAGGAATTTCGTGAGGCGACCGAGCATGCGACCGGTCCGCGCTCGCGTGCCCAAATCCTGAAAATCGTCCTGTTCGGATCATACAGCCGCGGCGATTGGGTCGATGCACCGCTCTCGGCCAACCAGTACAAGAGCGACTACGACATCCTCATCATCGTCAGCCAGAAGGATCTCGCCGACCGGGCCAGGTACTGGGCCAAGTGCGAGGAGCGGCTGATCCGCGAGTACATGATCGAGAAGTCCCTGCGCACGCCGGTGAACTTCATTGTTCATTCGCTTCAGGAGGTGAACGATGGTCTGGCCCACGGCCGCATCTTCTTCCTGGAGATGGCGAAGGAAGGCATCGCGCTTTACGAAAGTGACGAGCGCGAGCTTCATCAGCCCAAGCCCAAGACGCCCAAGGAGGCGCTGGTCATGGCGAGGGAGTATTTTGAAGAGTGGTTTCCCAGTGCCGGGGAATTCTTCGACGATTTCCGATCAAATTGTGAGCGGGGACGCTTCAAGAAGGCGGCCTTCGAACTGCACCAAGCAACCGAGCGGCTCTACTCATGTATGCTGTTAGTGGTGCAGAACTATACGCCCTACAATCACAACATCGCTTTTCTGCGCACCCAGGCCGAGCGCCTCGATGGGCGGATGGTCGGCATCTGGCCTGAAGGCGCGCGTCGCGAACGGGCGATGTTCCAGAAGTTGAAGGAAGCCTACACCAAGGCCCGCTACTCCAAGCACTACCGGATCAGCGAAGAGGAACTCACCTGGCTCGGCGAGCGTGTCGAGGAACTGGGCCGGGTGGTCCACCTGATCTGCAGCGACAAGATCGCGGAACTGGAAAAGGCCGCTGCGCCGGTCTGAACGGTGTTGCTCCTTGCGCTAAGGACCATGAGCGATTAGCTTTCAATCAAACTGATTGAAAGCTAATCATATGGCAGCTTCTACCCGCGTCATCACCGCCCATGTGTCCGCCGATCTGGCGGACAAGGTCGATGTCCTGGCGGAACGGATGGACCGGTCGCGTGGCTGGATCATGAAGCAGGCCCTGACCGCATGGATCGACCAGGAAGAGGCGCGACATCAGCTGACCCTTGAAGCGCTGCATGATGTCGATGCCGGCAATGTGATCGACCATCAGAGCATCGTCGCCTGGGCCGAGAGCCTTTCCACGAAAGATCCGTTGGCCCCGCCCCTGGCATGAAGATCCAGTGGACCAGCAAGGCCTCATCCGACCTTGTCCGCCTTCATGAACATCTGAAACCTGTCGCACCCGATGCGGCGGCGCGCATTGTCCAGGAATTGGCCCGTGCGCCGGGCCGGTTGCTGGATTACCCCCGCCTTGGCGAGAGGCTGGATGCCTTCGATCCTCGCGAAGTGCGCCGGATCATCGTGGGCAATTACGAAATGCGCTACGAAATCTCGCAGGCCACGATTTTCATTCTGCGCCTCTGGCATTGCCGGGAAAATCGGGGCGCTGGTCCCGATAACTGAGCATCCTCGAGCGGGCGGCGCTTAATCGGCGCTGGAATGCGCTCTGCCACCCGAACCGCACTGGCAGCACGATGTCATGAGCATGTGCGTCAGCGTGTCGAATAGTTCATCCATCATGCCGCCAAACGGCGATGTCAGCTGGATGCCGACGCGCCGAAGGTCACTTTCATCGACGGTGCGCTCCACGAAGCCTTTATGCACCATGATGTCGATCTTGCGGTGCGCGCTGGAAATGGGAATGTTTGCCGAAACGCTGAGCTGCCAGATGTAGAGCAGTTGGCCTTCCCGGTCCGCGACATAAAGTTCGAGCAGCATGTCCCAGATCGGATTGGTGCATAGGCCGGCCCCGAGCAGCTCCTTTGCGAGCTTGCGCTGAAGGATCAGCGTTCGGCACAGGGCGAGGCGCTTGCCATCGGTGGGGGCGCTATCCATGGGATGCCTGCACATCGCGATCCAATGTAGCGGAAAGAAAGGACTGGCCGGGCCTGGCATCGGATTGCTCGGGGTCAATGATGCCGCTTCGCCATGCCCTGATAAGCTCTTCCTGTTCAGGCAGCAGCGCGTCCACCGCACCCGGCGTTTCGACTGTGCCGTCAAGCAGGAGGGAGGGGCAGCGGCCCTCGTAAGTACCCAGGTTCGGGCGATGAACCCGGTATCCGGCAAGGCGCGCAAGGCTCCTTGGAAATTGCCGTGCTACCTCCGGCGGGTAGGCCAGCCAGGGAAGCTCGTAGGGCTTCAGCCAGCCGAGACAGTAACTGATGATCACACCGCGGCGGGGAAGGGCGGTGCGATTGGCGCCGGCAGCGTGCAGGGTTGAGCCCAGGAACACGAGTGCCGAGCCCGGTGCCATTTCTGCCATGACTGCTTCCTCGGGGGCGATGAGCAATTCATCCTGCCGCCGGTGGCTCCCGGGCCACACCAGCGTGGCGCCGTTGTCCTGCGTGAAGTCCGACAGCGGCCACATGACGTTGATCAGGAATTCCATGCCGTGTTCACGGTCAACGAAGCCGCTACAAGGCCACATGTCCTGATCGCGATGGGGCACCTGTTGGCTCGCCCCGGGAGTGAGCTCGATCGCCTGGGTCAGATTGAGAGAGAAATGATCGCACCATGGCCCCAGCATCTCTTCGGAAATCCGCAGGATCAGGTCGTGCTCGACCAGGCTTGCGACATGCGGCGATCGCTTGAGCAGGCCGGCAAAGCGCCGTGTCTCGGCGCCGGAAAAGCTGCCTTTTGAAAATTCGGTGGCGGCAAATTGCGCGTCGAGGCCGGTGCCGAGTGCTGCGATCAGATCGACCGTAACCAGATCCTTGATGATCGTGTAGCCCTGTTCATGGAGATCGGCCACGCAACGGGCGTATGGTGAGGCAGTGCTCATGGTTTTCTCCATCATCACTGGCTCAGGGCAACAAGCGGTGCGAGTGTCTCCGACCATATTCCGGTCGCTTCCAGCCGCGCGGGCGTTTCGTCGTCGATGTGGATCATCAGGGCGGCGAGCATTCCACAGGGAAGATCGTGCGGCAGGCCAAGAGGCTCGCAGCGCCATCCGAATGAGAGAATCTGGTTGTACCAGGGCATGTCTGCGACGCAGCAGTAAGCGCGAACGCCGTTATCCCGCGCAAAGACCGTCAGGGCAGTCGCCAGCTGATTGCGCACGTACCGCCTCTCGGCCGCACGGATGCTGCGGGACAGGCACAGCCGCGAAATCTCCCAGACATCCGGTGCGCTCGGCGGTCCCAGATCGCACAGGCCCGGGAAGACATTTCCCAGCACATGGGGCTGGGTGGTGGGCAAGAGCCGCAGCGAACCCAGATGCTTGCCGTCGGTGCCTGCGATGATGAGATAGATCGTCGAGGGCGTGTCGAACTGGTCGATTTCGTAGCGCCCATCGAGCGCGGGCAAATCCCAGCGCAGCAGATCGATGAATACGCGTTTGCGTTCCTGGTACATCTGGGCAAGCAGCGCGCCTTGCGCCGCTGCCCATCCGCCTTGAATGACGTGGGCCATGTTCGCCATCTCCTGTTGTGATGGCGAAAGGATCAGCGAAACGGACCTTCGCGAAAATTCCTCTATTTAGAGGATGTCCGGCGCAGACTGTGAAAGCAGATATGGCCATCGAACAAGGACCGGAACACCAGCGCAGTCCGCTTGAAAACACCGCATTTGCGCATGGCGGCGGTGATGTGCTGATGAACCGTCGCTTCGGAGAGGCCCAGAGCGTGGGCGATCTGGGTATCCCCCATGCCGGATGCGACCAGTCCCACGCAATCGACCTCACGCGGGCTGAAACGTGGCAGGGACGGCGCCGTTCGCTCCAAGCCAAGCCGCACGCGAACCAGTTTGCGCGCGGCTTCAAAGCCAAAGCCTGCGACAATATGCGTTGCCCCCCGAATGTGCGGCGTCATGGAAACCGGCTGCGAGGTCGCGAAGGAGCATGTCCCCCGGTATTCCCCCGGCGAATGCACGGGCACGGTGACGCCATCCTGAAGGCCGAAACTGGCACCTTCCTTGAGGATGGTGCGCTGGCGCCTGCTCTGTATCACCTCCGCGCCGATGGCATGCCAGGCGTAGGGTGTGTTGCGGCCGATGCTGGCGGCATGCACCGGATCGTCGAGATAGTAGCGCTCGGTCAGGATTCGTTCGACCCAGCCGTCAGGGTAGTTCGAAATCGCAACCGCCTCTTCGGACGCTGCCACGAGGTCGACATGGCTGACGAACGCAAATTGCTCGAAGCCCAGCCTGCGGGTCGTCTCCAGCATGAGGTCAAAGAAGTCCGCATCTGACCGCACTTGGCCGAGGCAGAGAAGAAACTCGATAAGCTCTGAACCGATAAACATCCCGCACTTCCCCTGTTGAAGCGCAGGCATTCGGCTTGGCTGGTTAGCAATCCTTCATCGCAATATCGCGGTGCCCCCGCTCAGCCAGGCCATTCGCCTGCAGTCAGCACACGCGGCAGGGCGTAAATTTGGTGTCGACGTTCCATCGGAGACGGACATTCGCATCCGATTTCGCGCCGGGGCCGGATCACGCCAAGCCGCAGTTAGAGAATGACATTTATGTGGCGCTGTGATGGGTTACATTTTGGAAATGCCGTTTGCGCTTTGCTGCAAATTTTTCCCGCATTTCGCATGGTAGTCCTTGGGCGATTCCATCCATTCCAGGACAGACGATAGCCGCCAACCCACAGCTCTGGCACCTATTGGGATTTGAGGGGGAAAGGTGCCTTCCGCAATCATTCGGTAGATTGCCGCGCGGGAGCGTCCGGTTTTCCTCGTGACGTCCCCCATTCGGAGGAACCTGTCTTCATGTTCGTTCATGCAAACCGATCCTTCATCGGTCTGCCCGCTGCCCCAAATCTGCTGGAAAGGCCGCTCGATGGCAAGGCATTATGAAGAGCGGGAAGGCTGGCAAAGGGAGAAGTGCTGCTTCAGTTGCTCCCGTCGCCAGCATAAGCGCTAGGCCCGGTGGTTGGAGCGTCATCGGCTGGTTGGTCTGCAATGTCCGGCATGCCTTCCTGCCCAGCGTGCGGCCTGACCTCGGTTGCCCGTTCTTCGATCTCCACTGATCGCCGCGACCAGCCGGTTTTCGTAATGGATCGGGATATCCATGTTTAGGCCTGGGAATTGCCGGCCGCGGCCAGTCGCAGTTCGGCCGAATTGGCTGCGGCAAGAGCTCTGCCTAATTTTGCAGCAGGCTTGCCGGCTTCGAGGTCGACGATGAAACGTTCCCCGCTGTTGATGGCAAGTGCCAGATCCCGCTGGGTAAGGCGAAGGGCCTTGCGGGCAGCGGCGACAACGGCGCCGAATTGGGAGTCATCTTCGATGACCATTTTTTCTTACCGATCGGGAAGAATGTCCTTCGGCAGGAGGCAATCGGTCATATTTCTTCCCGATCGGTAAGATGTGCGGATGTGCGTTGACGGGAATTCAAATGTGGCAGGTCGTTGATGTCTGCCCTCTCCCGTTCGCCTGAGAGCGAATTAGGAAGGAGGGAGGCGGGGCAATCGGTTTGACGTTCCAGGCCGGTTGCGGTTAGAAACCTGCTTGCAATTGCAGTCGATAAGTGACTGTTTTGCTGACCTGAAATGGAAAGAGGGCCCCAAAGAGGGTCCCTGACTGACATCAACGAGGATAACGCCCATGTTTCAGCACATTATGGGCGTGGTTTGGCGGACACCCTCTCCGCCAGATACTCGTTCCCAGCAGTGCGTAGCAGTCCACTGGGGTTGACAAAAACCCCGGGAATCTCACGTTTATCGCTTCAGCTCGTTCCTGACGGTTCGCACGCCTCCACAACTCTGTGCGTGATCCGACACGGTATCGAGTTCCGAAAATACGGTATCGGAGTGCGGTATGCTAAGCGATGCAAAACTGAGAGCAGCCAAGCCAAAGGATAAGTCATACAAACTGTCGGACGGGCAGCAGCTCTATCTTTTTGTCACGTCAAAGGGCGGCAAGCTGTGGCGGATGGACTACAGCTTCGATGGGAAGCGCAAATCTCTCTCGCTTGGCCCCTATCCGCTCGTGAGTCTTACGCAAGCGCGTGAGAAACGAGATGACGCCAAGAGGCTGTTGGCTGAGGGTGTCGATCCCGGCGTCGCCAAGAAACTCAAGGTGAAGGCCAACATCGAGGCGGCACGTAATACCTTCGAAAAAGTTGCGCGCGAGTGGCATGAGGCAAACAAGTCTCAATGGGCCAAGCGCCATGCTGCCGATGTGCTCAGGTCGTTCGAGCGCGATGTCTTTCCTGCCCTGGGCAACCTGCCGATCGGCTCGATCACGCCGCCCAAGCTGCTCGAGACCTTGCGGGCGATCGAGGCGCGCTCGGCTATCGAGACGGCCAAGCGGATCCGGCAGCGTATTTCCGGCGTCTATGCCTACGCGATCGCTTGCGGCATTGCAGAGACCGACCCGTCCGAAAAGGTCGGGGCGGCACTCAAGCCCATGCCGCGAAAGGGGCGTCAGCCGGCCATCACCGATATTGTCGAGTTGCGGACGATGCTGGCCGCGGTCGATCAGGACAGCGCTCGTCCGATCACACGTCTGGCATTGCGACTCATTGCGCTGACGGCGGTGAGGCCGGGCGAACTGCGCGGGGCGGAATGGACCGAGTTCGAGGATCTCGGCGGGGACGCCCCTCTCTGGCGGATACCCGCCGCCCGCATGAAAGGTGACCGCGAGCGGAAGGACGAAGTCGGGGGTGATCACCTCGTTCCGTTGGCTCCGGAAAGCGTTGAAGTCATCCGCACGGTGTGGAAGCTGACGGGTTCAGGCCGCCTGGTCTTTCCGAGTGCCAGGCATCTTCATCATCCCATGAGCGAAAACGCGCTTGGTTATCTTCTGAACCGGGCAGGGTACCACGGCCGTCACGTGCCGCATGGTTTTCGCGCGGCATTTTCGACGGTCATGAACGAATGGGCAAACAAGCACGGCCGTCCCGACGACAGGGCCGTGATCGACCTGATGCTGGCCCATGTGCCCAAGAACAAAGTGGAGGGCGCCTATAACCGGGCAGCCTTCATGGAACGGCGGCGTGAACTGGCCGTGGAATGGGCACGCCTTCTGGTTCCCGGTCTCAAGTCCCCCGCTGCGCTGTTGCCGCTCAAGCGCAAGCACCGGCTGGGAGACAAACGGTTCGAGCGGCAAACAAAGGGCGTACCGCATTTACGGCTGGTCAAAAGTTAACTTGCCCGTGATCGTCTGATGGGGAGACTTTCCGCCAACTACCCAACAGGTGTTCGCGACAATCGCTGCGATGTGATTATCGTGTGCCGCGCGACACCAAATGTTTCGCCGGGTGGTTGGGATTATGTCCAGGTCCATTGCGACTAAAAGTCCCGGCAGATAGTCTCAAGGCTTTCTCCCCACGCCCGGCGAATTCAATCTTTTAATCCACCCGGCCGTGTGGTTCGAACGTCTTCTGCCAGTTTGCCTATTGCTTTGTGCCGACCGGTCCCTAGGCTTATGGCGCGCCTTATTGGGCGCCAAGGCTAGCCAGCCGGGTTATCGGGAAATTGGGCCGGAGCTTAAGAGCTTTCCGGACAGCCGCCGCGAATGTCCAGGCCATCTTTGGCTAAAGGCGATGGCACAGGTTCCGGGACCACTGGCTTGATCCGGCCCAGCCGGACTGCCTTTCTGCCGGAGATGTGCCCATGCTTGTGGGCTTGCTGGCCGCGCCCTGCGTGCGCGGTCCGACCGCTGGTGGTTCGACCTGCGAGGCGCGCGCATGCGCCTGAAAATCGATCAATCCGATGCGGGGCTGCCCCGGCTTGCCGAGGACGATCCGCTTCCACCTGAAGATCGCCGGAAGAGCCGTCGATCGGACTGGCTGGACGACCTCTATCGCAAGCATCGCGGCCGCCTGATGCGGTTCGCGCGCAGGCATGTCCCGGCTGAGCATGCGTCCGACATCGTCCAGCAGATATTCCTGCGCCTAGCAGGGCAGGGTGATCGTCAGTCATGCGATATCGAGAAGCCCGATGCGTTCCTGAGGCAGGCAGCGCGAAACCTGATCAGGGACGAGGCGCGTGCGTCCCACCGGAAATCGGCGGGGCTTCACGTGTGTGCCGACGATGTGCCGCTTGCCGGTCATGACCCCGTTGCTGCGCTCGAAGCGCGCGACATGGTCCATCGGCTGGAACAGGCCGTAGCGCGCCTGGAGCCGCGGACCCGGGAGATCTTCCTTGCCCATCGTATCGATGGCCTGAGCTACCGCGAGATCGCCGCGCACACGGGGCTGAGCATCAAGACCGTTGAAAAGCACATGAGCCGCGCCATCGCTTTCGTTGCAAGACAAGTCGAAGCGTGACGATGGATTGTGGCATGATGGTCCAGACATGACCATGGAACAGGAAGCCGCCGACTGGTTCGCAAGGATGCGAGGGCCCGATGGGCAAGCCGTGCGCGCGCAATTCGACGCGTGGTATGCCGAGCCAGAACACGCGCAGGCTTACGATCGTCTTGTCCGAACCTGGGAGCAGACAAAATTCCTTGCCAGCACCAGGACGGCGAAAGCCAGGAATCTCGACCTGGCGAGCAGTGGCTGGCGCTCGAACCGGCGCGCGCTGGCTGTTGCGGCTCTTTGTGCCTTTTTCGCTGTGCCGCTTGCTGTCCTGGCCGTCAGTCGGGCGGGCTTTCTCGCGGGACCGGAACATGGCGCTCCTTCCGCCCAAAGCGCCGAGGCGGCCGTCGGTGAGGCGCCGCGCATTGTGCCGCTCGAGGATGGATCACGGGTCACGCTCGATCGCGGGGCACGTCTGGAATTTGCCTTTACCGCAACCGAGAGACGATTGCGGCTGCTTTCCGGGCGAGCCCGGTTCGAAGTCGCACATGACAGCGCCAGGCCTTTCATGGTCGATGCCGGTACCGGGCGCGTCATTGCACACGGGACAGTGTTCGATGTCGCGCTCGAAAACGGGCGCGTGCGCGTGGGGCTGGTCAGGGGCTCGATCGAGGTTCGCGACAAGGCCGCAGGCCGTCCGCCGGCCGTTCGCTTCCTGCGCGCCGGAGAGAAAGTGTCGATACAAGCCGGTACGATCTCACCGCCGCAAGCCATCGTCGCGTCGGATCTTGAGTGGACCAGTGACATGATCACGTTCGATCGCATGGACTTGCAGAAGGCCGTCGCCGCATTCAACCGGACCAGCAACCGGCCCATCAGAATCTCCCCAGGCCTTTCCGATCAATACCTCGTGACCGGCTCCTTCAGGCGGGACGACAGCCAGGGGTTCGCGCGCAGTCTTGCGGTGACTTTCGATCTGGATGTTGTGGAGGCACCAGGCGGGGGGCTCCTTCTCGCGCCTCATCCCTGAGGGCACCGTTCGGCGGCATTCCAGTCTTGTCAAAAATGGGGCGAAAAAAATCGTAGGGTGATTTGCGGCATCGGCGTCTCGCCAGGTGAAGGGCTCGTTCAAGCAGCCCGGCTCGGAGGAGAAACCGATGCGTTGCCACACTCTGTTTACCTGTAGTCTTGCCGTCGCCACCTGTCTGACCAGTACGTCCCTTCTGGCTCAGCAGGGCGATCGGCAAGGCGTCCATCTGCCCCAGCAGGCGCTCGGTGTCTCTCTCCAGCAAATCGCACGGCTCTTCGGTCGCAACGTAAGTGCCAATTCGGAAGTGATCGCTGGCAAGGCGGCAAATCCTGTCGATGGAGACCTGACATTCGAGCAGGCCCTGTCCGTCCTGATCGAAGGAACAGGCCTAGAGGTGGTCCCTGCCGGTTCGGGCGCAGTTGTACGCCGGAAGGCGCAAAGTGACGCCGGCGATGGTGAAATCCTGGTAACCGGATCCCGCATTCGCGGCGCGCCGGTCGCATCGACGCAAGTCTCTGTCGGTCGCGAAACCATGAAGGATGCAGGACAATCGTCGGTGGCCGACGCCATGCGTGCCGTTCCGCAAAACTTCGGCGGCGGTCAAAATCCGGGGGTGGGCGCCAACGTACCAAGCGACAAGGGCGCGGACCTCGCGGGCGGTTCCTCGATCAACCTGCGGGGCCTTGGCAGCGATGCCACCCTGACGCTGCTGGACGGCCGGCGGCTCAGCTACAATGGCGCGCTGCAAAGCGTCGATGTCTCGGCAATACCATTCGGTGCCATCGACCGTATCGAGATCGTCCCTGACGGCGGCTCGGCTCTGTTTGGCTCTGATGCCGTGGCAGGCATCGTGAATATACGTCTGCGCCGCGATTTCGACGGGCTCGAGACTTCGGCGCGTCTTGCCGGATCAACCGATGGGGGCAACTTCCAGCAACAATACGATGCAACGCTGGGAAAGGCGTGGTCGTCCGGAAGCATAATGGCCGCCTATGAGTTCGCCCGAAACACGCCGATTACCGCGGACCAGCGCTCCTATGCGAAGGACCGCTCTCCGGGCGTTACCCTCTATCCCTATCTGCGCCATCACAACGCTGCCCTGACGTTCCGGCAGGACGTCGCCCCGAACCTCACGTTCGATCTCGTCGGGCTCTACAACCGGCGATGGCAATCCCGCACCCTGCCGCTCAATGAGGCAGGAGACCTCGATGTCAGCCGCGTCGACAGCTTCGGCCGGGTGAAGTCCTGGTCCGTAGCGCCAACCATGACGCTATTGCTTCCAGCTAGCTGGCAAGTCTCGCTGGCGGGAAGCTATGGCTGGAACAAGGTCTTCTATGGCGGTTCCTACGTCTACGGGGCGGCATCCTACGACGCCGGGTCGGGCACGTACCGCAACGCGACAGCTAACGTGGAACTATCGGGCAACGGAAACCTGATTGCACTGCCGGGCGGGGATGCGAAGCTGGCCGTAGGGGCAGGGTTCCGGCGCAATCTCTTCCGGCGGGTTTCCACGCGCGGCGCCAGCCAGCATATCGACGAGACGCAGGACAGCTATTACGCCTTCGGCGAATTGAGCGTTCCGGTTTTCGGAAGCGCACAAGGTTCCCCCCTTGGCGAGAGCCTCGATCTCAGCCTGGCCGGGCGGTACGAGCGCTATCCCGGAATTGCCTCGGTGCTCACCCCCAAGCTGGGGGCGATCTATGCGCCAAGCCCCGACGTCTCGATCAAGGCCAGTTGGGGGCGCTCGTTTCGTGCTCCGACGCTATATGAACAGTACACGCCAGCGACGGCCTATCTCACTGCTGCATCCTCGTTCGGTGGGAGCAGTGCGAACGGCGAGACCGCGATCCTGCTTCAGGGCGGCAACAGCGACCTGAAGCCTGAAAAGTCCACGAACTGGTCGGCGTCGCTGGACATCCACCCCCGCAGCCTTGCGGGCGGGCGCCTCGAGATCAGTTATTTCAACATCCATTACCGAGACCGGATCGTCACGCCGATCCCGTTCACCAGCCAGGCTCTCACCGATCCGCTTTACGCGGATCGCATCACGACTGATCCCGACATGGCAACGCAGGATGTCGTGATCGCCCGTGCCGCAACCTTCACCAACCTGAGCGGTGGAGCCTACGATCCTGCAAAAGTGAGCGCGATCGTCGACAACACGAGCGTCAATGCCGGACGCCAGAGCGCGCATGGCGTCGATGTGCTGGGGCAATACAGCTTTGCCGTTCCCGAAGGATCGATCACCACCTCGCTCAATGCCAGCTATATCGACAGCGAGCAGCAGATCGGCCCAGGACAACCGGTAACGCAACTGGCGGGCATTCTCTTCAATCCGCCACATTGGCGTGGCCGCGGCGAATTGAGCTGGGCCAATCACGGGCTGACAGTGACCAGCGCCGTCAACTACATCGGTCCGGTCCGCGACACGCGGGGGGGCTCCACCGTCAGGATCGACGGGATGGCCCCTGTCGATCTGACGATCCGCTATCAGACCAAACCCGATGGGGGGATGCTGGGTGGTCTCGAGCTCATTGCCTCGGCGCAGAACCTGTTCAACGACAAGCCCAGCACAATCGCGACGCCGCTCTATATCGACACGCCCTACGACAGTACGAACTATTCACCGTTCGGGCGCGTGCTAAGCCTGACGGTGTCCAAGACATGGTGAGGCCGTTTCTTGCTGCCGCCATTCTTGCAACATTGGGGCCTCTGAGCCCACCCGCGCAGGCAGCGTGCGAGGATCTCCTGCCAGGGAAGGCCGATTTGGGGCCGCATGCGCGGATGACGGCTTTGGATCTCGCAAGGATGCGGGACATTGGTTATCCGGATGTGATCGACGGTCCGACCAGTCCATTCGCCCTTTCCCCTGATGGGCGCACGCTGGCCTTTGTGATCAGCAGGGGGGACCCGGCAACCAACACGATTTGCTCCGCGCTGGTGACGGTGCCATTGGATGTCCGGGCGGGGGGCCGGATCCTCGATCGAGGCGGGCGATTACCCATCTTCACCGGAAACTTCCGGGGCCTGTTCGTCACGACCGGTTTTCCCGAACAGATCGAGCCGGAATGGTCGCCGGATGGGCGCTGGATTGCCTATCGCAAGCGCGTGAATGGCCTGGTGCAGGTCGTGCGCGTGAGAGCCGATGGCGGCGGAACCGAGGTCGTGACGCATTCTGGCGTGGACATCGACGAGTTTGCCTGGTCGGCCAGCGGCGACAAAATCGTCTACCTGGCCCGGACCGGTGCCGTGACGGCGAAGCGGGAGATCGACAGGGAAGGGGAGTCGGGCTGGCGCTTCGATGCCAGTGTCCTGCCCCACCAGTCGTGGGAGCCGCAGCCCTGGGTGAAGGACATCCCGAAAATCAGCTACACCGTCGATCTGGCGAGCGGAGAGACGCGCAAATCGACCGAGGCGGAAAAGGCGCTTGTCGTCCCGCCAAGTCCGGCCGGTTATGGATATGAATCCGTTGCCATATCGCCTGCAGGGGCGAAGGCCTGGACCGAACGGGTGAATGGCAACCCGATGTCGGACCAGCAGATCTGGGCCTCGAGGGCCAATGATGCCCGTGCCCGGTGTGATCATGCAGCCTGCCGTGGCCATATCGCGCGCCTCTTTTGGGAGGCCGATGGCCATTCGCTGCTCTTCCTGGCGCACGAGGGATGGGACCATGAAGAGACGGCACTCTATCGCTGGTCCCCACGAACCGGCGCTCTGGCTAAGATACTCAGGACCCTCGATGCACTCACCGGGTGCATCTTTTCCGGCCAGGAACTCATTTGCGGACGGGAAAATGCAACCACGCCTAGGCGGGTCGTAGCAATCGATGCCGCATCAGGGCGCAGCCGTGTTCTCTTCGATCCCAATCCCGGCTTTGCACGGTTCGATCTCGGCAAGGTCCAGCGTCTGCATTTTGCCAACGACCGGAGATTGCCGGCCTGGGGCGATCTTATCCTGCCACCTGGCTATGACGGCAAACACCGCCTGCCACTGATCGTGACCCTCTATCACAGCCGGGGCTTTCTTCGCGGCGGTGTCGGTGATGAGTACCCGATCTATCCGCTCGCAGCCCAGGGGTTCGCTGTCCTGAGCATCGAGCGGCCGCCCTATGTCGGTGCTGACGACCCGGCGCTGACGAGCTTCGAGCAATTGCTGACGGGAGCCCATCGCGACTGGGCGGAACGGCGCAGCATTCTCTCCGCGGTCCTCAAGGGTGTAGACAAGGCTATCGAAACCGGTTCGATCGATCCGGCGCGCATAGGGATCACCGGCCTAAGTGACGGTGCGTCGACCGTCGAGTTCGCGCTGGTCAATTCGAACCGGTTCGCCGCGGCCGCCATGAGCAGCTGCTGCGACGACCTGCTCAGTTCAATGGTCCTTGGCGGCCTTGCCTGGGGCAACAAGAATCGGCGTCTCGGACTGCCGCCATCGGTCGATGACGATCGTGACTACTGGCGGCCGATATCGCTTTCGATCAATGCGCGACGCATCGATACGCCCTTGCTCATGCAACTGGCCGATCGCGAGGCCTTGATGGCCTTGCCTGCGATCGGGGCACTGACAGAAGCCGGTAAGCCCGTCGAGATGTACGTCTATCCAGACGAATACCACAACAAGTGGCAGCCCGTTCACCGGCTCGCCGTGTATGACCGGAATATCGACTGGTTCGATTTCTGGCTGCGCGAACATGAGGATCCCGCTCCCGGCAAGCGATCGCAATATGCACGCTGGGAAGAACTGCGTGACGGGAGGGCGGCAGAGCGCCACAATAGCGGCGAAGATGGGGCGGGCTAGTCAGGATCTGCTCCTCTCGTACACCGCTAGGAAACAGATTGGCGGAACGTGGGATAGTGTGTTACAAAACCTATAATTAAAATTATTTTTGTCATTGGTTTTGTAACATGGCCGTCGAGGCGATCAGTCAACGCGAACAGCTCCGCAGCCTCGTGGCAGGCCACTCAATCCTGCGCGCGCAGGAGCTGCGCAATCACGGAATTGCCGGAACGACCATCCAGCGTGCGCTTGCCGATGGCGATCTCGTCCGCGTTGGCCGTGGCCTTTACCAGGATCCCAATGCCGAGATCGACAGCAATCTTGCCCTTGCCGAGATCACCAAGCGCATTCCCAAAGGCGTGATTTCGATGGTCTCGGCCCTGGCATGGCATGGGCTGACCGACCAGATGCCGCGAAAGACCTGGGTGGCTATCGGCACGAGCGACTGGTCTCCGGTCCCGGGTTATCCGCCGGTGCGCATCGTACGCTTCGCCGACAAGTATCTTGCGCAGGGTATCGAGCACCACAGGATTTCGGGGGTCGATGTGCCGATCTATTCCGTGTCCAAGACGCTTGCGGACCTGTTTCGCAACGGTCGTCTTGTCGACCGGTCGATTGCCATTGAAGGACTGCGATCGGCGCTGGAGCAGCAAAGGGCGCGTCCGGCCGAAATAGCGGATGCGGCACGGGCTGGCGGCGCCTGGCGGATCATGCGCCCCTATCTAGAAGCGCTGACATTCAATGGCTGACGGACCGAAGAACATTGCCGCCTCCATCAAAGCGCGCCTGCTCAATCTGGCGCGCGAAGAGGGGCGCACGTTAGACATACTGCTCGTGCGCTTTGCACTCGAGCGCCTTCTGCTGCGACTGTCGAAATCCGAATATCGCGCCGCTATGTGCTGAAAGACGGAATGCTCGTCACCCAGCGCTCGACCATGACAACCGTCATACCCGCGATATCGACTTCCTCGGCTTTGGGTCTGACCGCGAAGAAGCGATAAAGGCAATCTTCGACCAGACCCGGTCGTTCCCATCAACCATCATGAAGGACCGTTCACGCCAAAACCTGCCGTTGGTGTGGCTCTCAGCACCCGGACAGAAGCCGCGAACATCTCGGCCATACACTCGCTCAAATGAAGCCGCCGGAAGCTGCCGCTTATTCATTGCTGAGCCAAAGACGATAGCCATCTCGACATTCCTCCTATTTACGGACTGGTTTGGGCAAAGCTTCGTCAAGCGGGGCAGGTGCGATTGCACCCACCCCGCCGAGGATTTGCCCGATGATTGGGGCTTAGGCCGCCTTGTCTTCAGTCAGCTGCGGTGTGTCGTCGTTGACATGCTCGCGGCTTCCGATGGCGATCTTGCGCGGCTTGAGCGATTCAGGGACGATCCGCTGGAGCGAGATCGTCAACATGCCGTGCTCATAATCCGCATCGCGCACTTCGACATAGTCGGCCAGCTGGAACCGCCGCTCGAACGCGCGGGCAGCGATACCGCGGTGAACGAATTCAACACCGTCTTCGTCCTTCTCGGTCTTCTGACCGGAGATGACGAGCTGGTTCTGCTGTGCAGTGATGTCGATTTCGTCCGGACGGAAGCCGGCAACCGCCAGAGTGATCCGGTAGCTGTCCTCGCCGGTGCGAACGATGTCGAAGGGTGGGTAGCCATCCTGCGTCTCGGCGCGGAAGCTGTTCTCGAGCGCATCGAAGAGCCGATCGAAACCGACCGTCGAGCGGCGATAGGGGGTCAAATCAAATGCAGTTCTCATTTCCAAATCCTCCTTGTTGAGCAATCTGGGCGTGAGAGGCGCCGGGAACCAAGAGCCGACGCCCTCTGTCCAACCGGACCCGTTATGGCATCCGGCATTGATAAAATTATGAAACGCGCAATTGGTTTCAAGACCTATTAAAAATTTTTATGGGTTTTTTTCAGTGCCTTGCAAGAGAAGACCAGGCGCACCGATGGAGGTGCGCCTGGCCTTCTTCCAGGAGACAATTTGATAGGATCAAGTCCGTTTACGCGGTCAGCCGATCGCTGCTCGCGTGACTGGAAGCCCAGTTTTGCATCTGGTCCTTGACCGCCAGTTTGAGCTTCTTCAGCCGGGCAATCAGAACTTCGTCAGGCCGGGGTCGTTTGCTTTCCAGCCGGATTTCATCCTCCAGCCGTGCATGTTCGCGTGAAAGATACTCCAGATACCTGTCGGCCATAGACTCCTCCTCTCTCATTCGACCGATTGATCCGTTAAGCCCCGTTCAGAACCTGCCCGGTGTCAGGCCGCGTGAGCAGGTGCCGAACTGGCATTGCTAACTGCCTGGTGTTCGCGGATTGGAGAGCGCGGTGCGATACCCCGCTCTCCTCTCGCGATTAAAAGTCCATCGCCGGCATCGGTGCTGGCGTGTCTTCCTTCGGCAGCTCAGCCACCAGAGCCTCGGTGGTGATCAGCAGCGAGGCAACCGAAGCCGCATCCTGCAACGCCGTGCGTACGACCTTTGCCGGATCGATGACGCCTGACTTCACAAGGTCTTCGTATTCGCCGGTCGCGGCGTTGAAGCCGTGGTTGTAATCGTCGCCTTCGAGCAGCTTGCCGACGATATAGGCACCGTCCTCGCCTGCGTTCTCGGCGATCTGGCGAGCCGGTGCTCGCAGCGCGCGGCGCACGATGTCGATACCCGACTGCTGGTCGTCATTGGCGGCCTTGAGCCCTTCGAGCGACTTAAGCGCCCGGAGCAGAGCGATACCGCCGCCCGGCAGAATGCCTTCTTCAACGGCAGCGCGCGTTGCATGCAGCGCGTCGTCGACGCGGTCCTTACGCTCCTTGACCTCGACTTCGGTCGCACCGCCGACGCGGATGACGGCGACGCCGCCAGCCAGCTTGGCCACGCGTTCTTGAAGCTTTTCACGGTCGTAGTCGCTGGTCGTGGTCTCGATCTGGGCACGGATCTGGCTGACACGGGCGTCGATGTCGGCCTTGTTACCGGCACCATCGACGATGGTGGTGTTGTCCTTGTCGATGATGACCTTCTTGGCCCGGCCGAGCATGCCGATCGTGACATTTTCCAGCTTGGTGCCGAGTTCCTCGCTGACCACATTGCCGGCGGTGAGGATGGCAATATCCTCCAGCATGGCCTTGCGGCGATCGCCGAAGCCGGGTGCCTTGACCGCCGCGACCTTGAGGCCGCCGCGCAGCTTGTTGACCACCAGGGTAGCCAGGGCTTCGCCTTCGACATCCTCCGCGATGATCAGCAACGGCTTGCCCGACTGCACGACCTGTTCGAGCAGCGGGATCAGCGCCTGCAGGTTCGACAGCTTCTTCTCATGGATGAGGATGTAGGGATCCTCGAGTTCCACCTTCAGCTTTTCGGCGTTGGTCACGAAGTAGGGCGAGAGATAGCCGCGATCGAACTGCATGCCCTCGACCGTTTCGAGCTCGGTTTCGAGGCTCTTGGCTTCCTCGACCGTGATCACGCCTTCGTTGCCGACTTTGTCCATGGCTTCGGCAAGGATGCGACCGACGGTTTCGTCGCCATTGGCGGAAATGGTCGCGACCTGTGCGATTTCACTGTTGGCGGACACCTTCTTGGCATGGCTTTCGAGGTCCTTGACCACGGTGCCGACGGCGAGGTCGATACCGCGCTTCAGGTCCATCGGGTTCATGCCGGCAGCAACCGCCTTGGCACCTTCGCGCACTATGGCTTGGGCCAGAACGGTGGCGGTGGTCGTGCCGTCACCCGCCTTGTCGTTCTGCTTGCTGGCGACTTCGCGCAGCATCTGTGCGCCCATGTTTTCGAACTTGTCCTTGAGTTCGATTTCCTTGGCGACAGTGACGCCATCCTTGGTGATACGAGGGGCACCGAAGCTCTTCTCGATCACCACGTTGCGGCCCTTGGGGCCGAGAGTTACCTTAACCGCATTTGCAAGCGTATCCACGCCGCGGAGCATGCGATCACGCGCATCCGACGCAAACTTTACTTCTTTCGCAGCCATCTGGCCTGCTCCTTTCTCTTCTTTCGATTGAACCGAAGATCGGGTTGGTTGCTTACGCCGCCTTTTTGAGCTCGGCGGCAGTTTCGATGATGCCGAGGATGTCGCTCTCCTTCATGATGAGCAGGTCCTCGCCGTCGATCCGCACTTCGGTGCCAGACCACTTGCCGAACAGGATGCGGTCGCCCGCCTTGACGGCGAGTTCCACCAGCTTCCCGGCATCGTCACGCGCCCCCGGGCCAACGGCGACGACTTCGCCTTCCATCGGCTTTTCCTTGGCGGTGTCAGGGATGATAATGCCGCCGGCCGTCTTTTCTTCGGCCTCGATACGGCGAACCAGCACGCGATCGTGCAAAGGTCGGAAATGCATGCATAACCTCCATTACAAAGCGAAATGACTTACAGCGCCTCCCCCGGATGATCGGCAGGAGGCATTTCGCGATCTAGTTTTGCTGGAAACGGCTTCAAGAGGTCCAAATCAAATTTTTTGGCACTCGCCGATTGCGACTGCCAATGGGCGCTTTCCGGAGGCCTTATCAGGGTCTTGACGGTCTGAAATCGACTCACAAAATATCCCGAGCGGAGCAATCCGCGGTGAGTGATAAGCGGCAAGGCAGAAAGGAGGATGTTCCCATGTCGCAACCATTCGCACGCTACCTGCATCCCTTCGATGTAGCGCATCATCCCGCGCTTGAGCCCGAAGTGAAGCGAGCCATCCTGGCTTCCTGGGCATCTGATCGGCATGCCGTCGAAAACCAACCTGCGATGCGCCAGCCCCCCGAACTCAAAGGTCCGGTTTGCGTTGACGACGTATTCGCGGCGCTGCGCTCGCTCGACGGCCCGGACAGCCAGCCCACGCTGCAATGACCGATCGCGCTTTTCTGGTTCAGCTGGACGGATATGGGCTTACCACGGCAGAAATCTGCTATTTCATGCCGGATCACCCCTCGCTCTTGCAGGTCTATGCCTGGCAGGAATACGACGCAGCACCGGATTTTCCGGTACTGTTCGACTTCCTCGCGCATTGGCGGCGCGAGATCGAAGCGGAGATCAGGTCAGTCCGAATCGCCCATGAGAAAGTGATCCGGCCAGCGAGCTGGCGTTTGGCGGACGGCGTGATCTCGTGGGAGTAGCAGAGCCGGGTGATTGAGCTTGCAGACCCGTATTCATGCTAGTCGCAGTCATACCGCCCTGCGTGGCCCGAGGTCAAATGTCGGCTTCTGGCAGGAGCCGACCTTCATCCTACGGCATAGGAAAGGCAGAAAAGTCCCAGATCTAGCCATAGCGCCGGACCGCTGCTCCGGCGCTAGGCTGTTCGCATGGAAGATCGCGCCGACAGCGATGGTAGCCTTGTTGGCCCGCCGGGGCCGTTTCCATTTTCCAATGATGTCCCCGGCAGCTGGCTTGTTCTGCCGGGCCGGTTGATCACTGCCAATGGCAATAGGCAAGGGCACCGGCCGTTTGATTGTATGGATTGCTTTGGCCGCTCATGCCGAAGCTCGACCGGACACGGCAGCAGCAGCAACTCCTCGCGCCCAGCTTTCCGTGTCAAAAAGGCGCATGAGACGCCGGTAGTCCGTGCCGCGCGCCGGACGCGGATCGTCGAGCGCTTCGAGAACAAGGGCCGGCTCGATTACACCGGCCCCCTGCAGCAGGCCGCCTGCAAGATATTCCCGGATGAGCGCGCGATTGTGATCGAGCAGCGCAATCAGGAAGCTGTCCGGCGCTCCCTTGTCGCGGCGCCATGCGATCTGGGCGGGCAGGCGATCGGCATAGGCCATTCGGGCGGCGGCCCGGTTGCAGCCGCGTGCGAGCCAAAGCCAGCTCGGGATCGAAAGGCAGTGCTCGATGAGAGGCTGCGACAACAGGGGCGACAGGCTCGCGGTCTTGGTGCCGTGGGGGCCATCCTCGATATAACCCTGTGCCGCGGCCAGGAGGGCGATGTGCGCGCCGCGACCCGGAAGCCGGACAGGGTTGCGCATGAGCCAGGGATGACGCGCTGCCTGCATTGCATGCGCCTTGGCATCCTGGGTCAGAAAACGCAGGTCGAGTGGCCAGAGCGGCGCGCGGGAGGCAGCACAGGCGCGCCGCAAGGCACGCCAGGCTACTGTCCACCGGGATGCCGACGCCAGTTCGCCCATGTCGTCGCACACCTGCCAGAAGTGGCCCGATCCGCCAGCGGCGAGAAGGCAATCGGCCGCCGGTGCCGCCGATTGCAGCGAACAGAAGACGTTGTCGCCGCCGCCGCCATCGAGCACGCCATCGCATCCCAGCTCGGCAGCGAGGTCCCGAGCGATGCCATGGACGTGTTGCTCGAAACTTCGCGCCGAGGGGCGGGGGAGGCCAGTGGCGGCAAGACGTGCGATGTCGACGCCGGCGGGCTCCAGCTTTCGCTCGACAATCTCTTGCCCGAGGTGCGCCGCGACCGCGCGGGCTTCATCGCGTTCGTCGCCGATGCGATCTGCCGTCGCGAACGTCAGGCAGGCAAAGCGGCGCCCGAATATCCCGAGGGAGGCTGCAAGGATCGAGGAATCGAGGCCGCCCGACAGCATCAGCAGCGGCTTTTCCAGCCGGCTTGTCCTTGCCGCGATGCAGGCATTCGTGTGGCGGCGCAGTCCTTCGCATGCCTCTTCCTCGTCATCGATGCGGCGGGTGGAGGTGGTGAATGTCCAGGGCGACCAGAGGCTGTCGATCTGCGCCCTGCCGTTCGCGAGGGTCATGCGCCCGCCTCCGCGCAATTCCGCTATGCCTGCAAGGCAGGTCTCCCTGGTGCGCAAGTCGCCGGCAATCAGCTGGCGGGCAACGGCATCGTAGTCGATCGAGAGGGGATGGAGGCCGGCATGGCGCAGCGCGGCGATGTCCGAACCCGCGATCAGCCCGGTGTCCAGTGTTGCATGGAGGCAGGGAAGGTTGCCGAACGGCCCGCGCAGGAGGGCAAAGCCATCGGCGGTGCGCCAGATGGCGATGTAATCGCCCCAGAATGCCTCGATAAGGCGCTCTCCACCGGAACTAACAATGGTGGCCGCGCCTTGCGGTGTCAGGGCCGTGACTTCGTGGCGGCTTCCAGCCGCGAACAGGTGGCCGATCACGAAGCCATGCTCCGCAATGGGCAATGCCTGCGTGCCGGGCGCCGCCGCAAGAAAGCAGTCGGGCGAACTGGCAAGGGCAACAAAACCCGCTTCGCGCGAACGGCTCTCCAGCATCTCCCTTGATGCCTGCGGCATGCCCAAACCGGCAAGGAAACGGGACGCGGTCACAGGACGAGGATCGGCGTGAAGAGCCGGGCAAGAGATAGCCTCTCGTTCACCAGGGTCTCGCCGTGCTGGACCCAGGCATGGGCCTTGAAGGGGGCAAGGCGCACGCCCAGCACGAGATCGACCGGAATCCCGGCCCGGGCAAGCCGTATCGCCAGGGCCAGCGAAGCGGGCAGGCATCGTTCATGGAAGCTGTAAAGGCGCATGGAAGCGCGCAGGGCAGAGGCCGCCGCCATGAGAGGGGCGGTGGAAGGCGCCTGGCATCCGGGATCCCCGGTGGCACGCGCCTTTGCAGTCTCGAACCGGGCCAGTGAAGCGGCAAGGCCGCGCACGCGCAGTTCGCAAGAGGCGCGTGCGAGAGATGCCAGCATCATTGCCACATCGCCGGCCCTTGCCCTTTGTCTCTCTTCCTCGAGCAGGCTTTGCTTGCATGTGTCCGGTGCACGGCAGGGGGCGATCGAGGCGACCGCCGCCTCGGTGAACAGGCCGCTCCGCTCAGCGAATTGGCGGTCGCCCTCTTCGCTTGGGTCCTCGTGCCAGATGCGCCTGAAGGCGGTTTCGGCCGGCGGTGCCAGGCAGAAATAGCGGTCTGTGGGAAGGTCGAGGAAAATGAGGCGGCCTTCTGCCTCGCAAAAGGATAGGCCTGCGCGAAGGGCATAGGCCATGACCCGTGCCTCCAGATAGTGTCGGGGGAGTGCCGGAGCGAAAATGCGGGAGAAATGCGCGGCCGCAAGGACCGCGCATTCCCGTTTCAGTCGTCCGGCGGTCAGTCGTCGGAGAGACCGGCCAGAACCTGGCCGATGGCGAAGTCCTCGACCGGCCCGGCCGGTCCCTTGGTCTCGACGCTGGCAGTGCCCAGGTCGATCAGGTCGTCTTCACGTTCCATGACGTACTCCTCGGTTGTATCGCCGCAGGATTGCGGCACGAGGAATCGTAGGTCCGGCGCCCGGCTATCCGAACTTTATAACCCGCAAATAGCCCGATTATTGACCCGGGCGCTGTGGCGGGTGGTAAAGCAGGCGCACGACTTCGGGAACCGCGCGGAGACGCCGGCGATGATAGCCGCGCACCAGCCGCCTGAGATCGCTGAGCGTCCCCGAGCCCAAGGCTTCATGCATGCGCGCGATTTCGGCGTTGGAACTATCGAAGACACGGTATTCCGCAGCGCGCGCCGCAGAAAGCCTGTCGCTGGCCGCAGCGATCTGGATGCCGTGCTCGAAATTTCCCGACAGGGCGCCGATCCGCTCGAACAGGGACCTGTCCGGCTCGGAGGGATTGGACGACGGTTCGATGTGCGCCGCTTCGGGATCGGTCGTGGGCCTGCGCGCCCTGATGGCGGCAAACAGGACTTCCTCGTTCCACCGGTAGCGATCGCGCAAGCCCGCTTCGGTGACGAGCGGCAGGTTGAAGCCGCTGCTGGTGCGCGCCTCGACAAGGCGCTCGCCGACGAGGCGATGCAAGGCATCGCGGACAGGGGTGACACTGCTCGCGAGGCCTTCGGCGAGCCTTGCCGGTTCGAGATGTTCGCCAGGCGGCACTGCCCCCGACAGCAGTAGCGCCTTGAGCGCGTCGTAAACCCGCCCGGCGGTTGTTCCGGCGTTCATGGGCTCATGGTCCGCCGCTCATTGGCCATGGGTCATCTGCCGGCGCGCTGGCTTTCGACGAAGGCTGCGACCATATCCTCCTGATCGGGGCGCAAGGCATCCCTGGCTCCGGTCGGTATGAAGTCCTGGCCGGTCAGCAGGCGCGAGGGACATTCGCCTTCGTAGTTGCCGAGGTTCGGGCGGTGCTGGCGGTATCCGACGAGGCCGGCCAGTTCGCTGGAGAAATGGCGTGCAATTTTCGGCGGGTAGGCCAGCCACTGGTTCTCGTAGGGCTTGAGCCAGCCAAGGCAATAGCTGACGATCATGCCCTTGCGGACCTGCCCGGTGCGGTTGCCTCCGGCGCCGTGCAGCGTCGATCCCAGGAAAAGCAGGGCATCGCCGGGTACCATTTCCACGGCGAGGGGATCCGCCTGTGGATCGGCGACAAGCGCGCGCCGCCCGTGGCTGCCGGGCCAGACAAGGGTGGCTCCGTTGTCCCGGGTATAGGGCGTGAAAGGCCACATGACGTTGACGAGGTATTCGACTTCGCCTGTCACGCCGCGCCACATGTCCTGGTCGCGGTGCGGGAGCTGCGGCAAGGCACCGGGATGCAGCGCAAGCCCCTGGGTCAGGTTGAGCTGGACGCTGTCGCACCAGGGGGTGAGCACTTCTTCCGCGGCGGCGAGGATGTCCCGGTGGCGCACGAACTGTTCGGTTCGCGCCGACCGGCGCAAGAGACTCCCGAAACGCCGGGTCCGCTCGCCGTAGAAGCCGCCGCTGCAGAAGGGCGTTTCCTCGAAGGCGCGGTCGAGATCCTGCTCGAGGCGCCGAACTTCGCCGGCATCGATGGCGCCGCGCACGAGGCAATAGCCCATTTCCTTCAAGGCCGCGGCGATCGAATGCTCGAGCGGGGCTTGCGGTTCACAGGACATGGCAGGTCTCCGCGGCATTGTTGACGAGGCCCTGGCGTTCGAGGCGCGAAGGCGTGTCTTCGTCGATCTCGATGATGAGGGCTCCAAGGCGCGAGCCGCCAATGGTTCTCGGCTCGCCCAGGAGCCGGCAGCGCCACCCGAAGGCGAGGATCTGCTCGAGCCAGCCTGTTTCGGCAACGCCTGTGTAACAGGTGATGCCGTTGTCGAGCGCATGGCGGGCAAGGGCATGGACAAGTGCATCGCGTACGATCCGGCGATCGCTGGCGCGTAGACCACGGTCGAGGCAGAAGCGGGTGATCTCGGCGATGCCGGCTGCGCGCGGGATGTCTTCGTCGCACAGCGTGGGGAACAAGGTGTCCAGGATATGCGGGGTGCAGGTCGCGAGCAGCCGTGCTGACGCGCGGTGCTCTCCATCTTGGCCCGCCAGCATGAGGTATGCCGCCTGCGGCGTATCGAAGCGGTCGATCTCGTAGCGACCATTCGTGACCGGCAGGTCCCACTTGAGCAAATCGATGAAGACCCGCTTTCGCGCCGCGAACATGTTGGAAAGGAGCGTGTGCCGGGTGTCCGGCGCGGCCATGGCCTGGTGAAGCATCGCGAACCTCCTTGAAAAGGTTCACGAACCTGACTCTGGCGGCTGTCAAACGCCTATCCCGGAAAAGGGGGATACCGGCGCTCGATGATCTCGGCAAAGCTGATCGTCCCGTCCAACAGCGCATGGATCAAGAGCGATGTCCGCTTCTGCACTCCGTACCGCCTGCAGGCTTCCCTGATATGCTGCGCGACGGTCTCCTCGCTGATCCCGAGGATGCGGCTGGTCTCCCAGTCGGTCTTTCCCCGCGCGGCCCAGATCAGGCAATCGCGCTGCCGCTGGGTGAGTACGGGTATCAGCGGGTGCCGGTTCCTGGCGCCAACAAGGCTCAACCTCCTTGCCCCTTCGAAGGCAAGCGCGCCGGCAAGCTGCGCGATCGCGAGCGTATGGCTGGGAAAGTCCCGGTCCGTCCCGATCGCGAACGAACAGGACCCGTGAACTTCGCCCGGAACGTTGGCCGGGACGGTATAGCCATTGCCCAGGCCATGCTCAGCAGCAAGCGAGAGGATCCGCCGGTCATTCCCGGTAAGGATGATCATCTTGGGCACATCGTGCCAGGTGAAACCGAAATTCGTGCGCTGGCTGGCACGGTGGACCGGGTCGGCGCCGCCAAGGCCATGGCCGTCGAAGAATTCGACCCAGGCGTCCGGGTAGTTGTGGATGCGGATCGCGCCGGGCGGCGGATTTTTCCAGTCGATGTGATGCGTCAGCGCGTAGTAGTCGTATCCCATGCGCCGGGTGATGTCGGTGAGGATCATGGCCAGGTCGGCCACGCATGTGGCTCCTGCCACGGCCAGCGCGAACCTGTCGAATACCTTGCGAACGCCCATTGCAAACGCCGGCTCCGCGCGGTGTCTCAAGCCACCCGAATACGCGAAGCCGTCCTTTTCAAAAAGGCGCGAACCCGCTTCCGGTCCCCATACCGGAATAGAGCCACTGGTGAACGGTGCCGCCATGGTATGAAATTTCACCGCGCAATCAATGGTATTTTATGTCCCTGGCATGACAGTGGCGTGCACGGGATGCTCGCGGCCTTGTGAGCGTTTGGCGGCTTCGCCCGGGTTCGTGGCGGGAGCGCCGCGGTTATGACGCCCTCGCCGGTATCGACCGGGCCGGGCTGATGTGGGAATGGCTCCGGCGCGATGCCGGCTATGTCGAATGGCACGTGCGCGCGAGCACCGCGACGCGCGGAGCAGGCCTTGACGACCTCGCTTCCTGGGGGCTTCACTTTCGCCGAGGATCCGGCAAAGGCGGCACCGGATGCGCGGCTGATCTGGCGTGCCGATCTCGATCCCGGCACGCTTGCCGTCACGGCCGTGCCTGCCGAAGCGCGCGATCCCGATGCCATCGATCCTGCCACGCTGGCACCCTGGCTG
This sequence comes from Novosphingobium naphthalenivorans NBRC 102051, assembly GCF_001590985.1. GTDB lineage: Bacteria > Pseudomonadota > Alphaproteobacteria > Sphingomonadales > Sphingomonadaceae > Novosphingobium > Novosphingobium naphthalenivorans. Next base: position 4,373 of record NZ_BCTX01000057.1, on the reverse strand, counting down.
ACCCTTGTGACCGGGACCGATGGCCGTGAACATGCGGTCCTGAGCGACGGACTTCGCCATATCCGTCTGGACGTCGTTTCCGGGACGCTGGGGGATGGACCGGTTATCCTGGGCTATTGCCTTTCAGGGACTGTTTCTGCGGCACCGAAGATCCTGCCGCTGCGGCGGCTGATCGCCCTTGCCGGTGAAAGGCGCTTCCTGTCCTCGCTGTTCCCCGCCGATCCGCGCGTGGCGCGCTGGATCGAGGCGCTTCGCGTCCACGACGCCCTGACCGAAGGCGCCAGCCAGCGCGAGATTGCGCAGGTTCTCTATGGCGCCGAACGGGTCGCTTCCGACTGGCATGACGGGTCGGATTTCCTGCGCTCGCGGGTGCGCAGGCTGGCTGCCGAAGCGCGCCGGCTGGCGAAAGGCGGATACCGGTTTCTGATGCGGGGGGAGGGCTGACGGGGAATTTGCAGCGTTTATCCCATAAGTTTGGGTTTGCCGGAATTGTGGGATAATTTGTGGCACGCACAAAGCGCGATTGAAGAGACTGTATCCGCTGAAGCTGTGGTGCCCGGTCCCACGAGGTGGTCTTGCTGTCCTTGCTGCAGCGAGTGCTGCAAAGATGCCGTATCCTAGCTGAGCGCCCAGCCCCCGCCTCTCACAATGTGGGCGTCGCGTTCGCGCAGCTCGAGGCCCAGTTCGAGAATGGCATTGAGGTGGGCTTCCCGCTCACCGGCAAGGTTGTCGAGTGCTCGCATCTCCTGCGGAAAACGGGCGGAATGCTCTTCGATCGCCTCGATCATTTGCCGGGCAGCGCGTTCGAGGAGCGTACGCGCACCGGACCGGGGAATGCCGATGGCCTCGCAGAAGTGAAGAAGATCCTCGCGGCGAATGTCTTCCGGAACGTGCGCCTCGCCGATCCTGAAAGCCAGCTCGTCGGTGTAGCCGGCAACGACCTGGACCGGAACGAGATCGTAGAAGGGGGCTAGCACAGGAGCCCGCCCCGGCAGGTGGAACAGGGCATGGTTCTTGGCATGGTTGTCGTTGTTGCCGACCAGCAGATCGAACAGCGTGATCTCGAGAAAGCGCTGGCGGGCCATGGCCGGACGGTCCGTCTCGGCCAGAATTCGCGCTATGGCCGCGGCATCGAACCGCCTGCCTTCCTGCCCGCGCCGTTCGTATTTGAGCGTTGCGGGGAGCCCGAGGGCCTGGGCAAAATCTTCCTGATGCAGCCGATAGACGTCGCTTCCATCAACCTTGCGGTCGAAACGGTGGATCAGCAGAACTTCCTGGCCATCCACGTCGCTTGCCGTGCATTTGCCGACATCGAGGCCGCACTGTGCCGCGAGCCTCGTTACGAAGGCTTCATGACGGGATTCGTGGCGATGGCCGGGATCGGGTATCTTGAGGATATGGGTGGTCGGCGCGCCGCTTCCCGGCTTCGGCAGCCCAAAGCGATTGCCGGGGAGCTCAGCCAGCGAGATCTTGCGCCGGTAGCCGGCGACCGGTGACGGATCACGCATGTCCTCGGGTAGCGGACGGCCCTCGGCAAGCCTTTGCACAAGGTCCCGGAAGGTCTCGTCGTCGAGTGCGTCGTAGTCCTCGGCAAGGTTGCCGGGACGCTTGACCGGCGGATGTCCCTGGGGCAGCACGCTGACCGCACCGGCGCAATCCGAGCCGACATGGGCGAGCAGGCCGGCAATGTCGCCGCGATCGAGGCCTTCGCGGGCCATGACGCGTTCGAGCTGGTCGTTCTCCTGGAGCAGGTTACCGAACCAGGCCCGGGTTACTGCGTCTCCGAACGGTTCTCCGGTCAGCGGCAGGGACAGCGACAGCGCGTGATTGTCCGCCTGGCCGAGCCAGTCGGCCGTATAGACGAAGCCCATGGCGCCATCGTCACCGGCGGCGAGGTGACCGATCGGCAGGGCGGAAGATTCCAGCCAGACGTCAAGCAGGCGCATCAGGACCCGCGTGTTCTTGCCAGAAGATCGATACCGGCAGCCAGGGCGCAGGCCATGACCTTGTCGAATTCGAGGCTGGGCTTGCCGCTTTCCAGTTCGGACAGGAAACGCCGGCCGACGCCGGCATGGGCGGCGAATTCCGACTGGTTCATCTTCATCGCCTTGCGGGCCTTGCGCACCATCGGCCCGAGGTCGGCCGTGCCTTTGACCGTAACTGTCGGTGTGGCCGAACGGGCAGTGGGGCGTGTCCTCGCTCCCGGTCCTGACACGACGGAGCTCCCGCCCATACCGGCTTCGCGCGAATAGGCTTCCAGGAGATCCGTTGCAGTTTGCGTTGCACTGGCGGGTATGGTGCGTGCCAGTGTGTCCTTGATCGAACTTCCATGCAGGTCGGATATGGCCCGGGCCAGTTCGTCCTGCTCTGTCCGGGTTGCATGCTTCAGCAACGAGGCCGGGGACTGGCGTTGTTGTTCGACAAGCTCGTCGACCACGCTGCGCGGCATTCCCGCCGCGCGCGAGATGCCGGCCATGTCGAGCGCTTTTGCAAGGCTTCGCGAACCGTGAAGCGCTTCGAACTCGCGGTCCTGCGCGCGCATCTGGCGAAGCAGGCGTTCCGTCGCGGATTCTCGTGGCAGTTCCATTTTGCACCCTTTCGGGATCAAAGTTAGCGTATCGGAGGGCGGAAGTCAATTTTTGATCCCGAACGGGGTCGTAAATTCGATTCCGGCAAGCAATTTTCCATTATGCTCCTGATCGGGAGCAAAAATGCGCCATGGCAGCATGGAAGGCGACAAATATTCCCGAACGGGTGCAAATATGCCGGTTTGTCACGCTGCCAGCAAGTCAAGGTAAGCGGTCTTCTGTGCGTTCCGCGGGACATCGTGTGATCCGGAATTGCCGATTCCGGGAGGTGAAGCCTGGACAGATGGAAAAGGGAGCAATTCGCGTCAGCCTTCCGGGAGCGGCCCGTTGTCTACCGCACCCTTTCTCCCTGAGACATTCCGATCGTCATTTCGCAGAGAAGTCGCGGCCTGAAGTGCGGGTATCGCACAGTTCCGGCGCCTCGCGCCCCGACGGCGCGACCGCGCTCTAGGCCCCGGCGGCGGACGGGACGTCCATGCCGCCTGGCGCCCCGGGCTCGTCTGCGCCGATCCCGGCCATTCGGTAACGATCGCATGGCGCGAAAGGACGGACGCGGATTGTGCGTCCGCAGAAGCGGTCGCCCGCGCATGGCGCGCGGGCGGCGCTGTTTGTGGGCCTCTCCCGGTCAAGCGCGGGTGGGCCCGCTCCCGTCTAGGCCCGCCCGCGCCGCAGGCAAGCCGGGCTGCAGCCCGGCTCCTCCACTGCCGTTCCGGTCCTGCGCCACCCCGCCCGTGTGCGGGCGGGGACCCCGGCTTGGATGCCAGCGCCGCCACTGCGGCGGGCCTGTCCGTCCGCTTGCCGCCCACCCCCGCTTTTTGCGGGGAGGCATGGCAGGTTTGGTAAGGACAGGAGGCAGGCGATGCGCTGCAATTCGAAGGCCGGGAGCAAGGCTCGCGCGGTTGGTGCGGGCGGGAATGGCGAGGATTTTGGGGAGAAGGACAACAGCAACGGTGCCGGTGGCACTGTACCCGGCAGGGGCGAGGCGCGGTGCGGGCGGGCGAAGGGCCGGGCGAGGGGGAGCAGGAAGGGGACGGGGCAGACTTTCCGGCGCGGGGCTGCGGGGGCATCGCGGGGCGATCTCTACGAAGAGGTAACCGCCGCGATCATCCGCCAGCTGGAACAGGGGCGCGTGCCGTGGGTGCAGCCATGGGCGGACAGTGTCGCCAGTGCGTGCAGCGGGGCGCCGGTCCCCGGCCTGCCGCGCAATGCGCTGACCGGGCGGGCCTATTCGGGCGTCAATGTCCTCATCCTGTGGGGCGCGGTCTTCGAGCATGGCTGGCCTTCGCAAGGATGGCTCACATTCCGGCAGGCGCTGGAGGCTGGCGGCAACGTGCGCAAGGGTGAGCACGGGACATGCGTGGTCTATGCCGATCGCTTCGTGCCGCAAGCCGAGAAGCAGCGCGCCAGCGAAACCGGCGAGGATGCGAGGGCCGTTCCTTTCCTCAAGCGCTTTACCGTCTTCAATGTCGCGCAGTGCGAAGGGCTTCCTGCGGGGTTCGCGCCCGAACCGGTGCCGCTGCCCGAACGTGAAGTCGTGCCCGTTGCCGAAGAGCTGATCGCCGCGAGCGGGGTCGATTTTCGCATCGGCGGCGCGCGGGCCTTCTATGTGCCGGGCGAGGATTTCGTGCAGGTCCCGCCGCAACCGGCCTTCCATGATCAGATCAACTATTACCGCACCTGCCTCCACGAGCTGACCCACGCCACCGGGCATGCCTCGCGGCTGGGGCGCCAGCTGCGCAATGCCTTTGGTTCGAAGGACTACGCGCGCGAGGAACTCGTTGCCTT
>NZ_BCTX01000056.1 GCF_001590985.1 Novosphingobium naphthalenivorans NBRC 102051 | reverse complement strand
TCGATTGGCCCTAGAGCCGATCCAGTTCAGATTGAACCAGACCGGCCCTGGGAAGTTCTTTGTTTGCCGTGATTTCCAAGCCGGCAGGTGATTCCACCTGCCTCGAAATCACTCTAGGTCCCGCCGATGCCCACCACCAGCTTGGCGCTTTCCGGCACCGGCGTGCCGAACGCGTCGCGGGCCGGTGCCCAATGCACGATGTCGATGGCAAGGTCGCACAGTTCCTTGTCGAACTCGGGCGAGTTCGAGCCCGGATCCATGCGGCAGGACGTCGAGTTCCCCTTCGCATCGATATCGAACAGCACGTCGTGACGTGAGAACGGCCGCTGGCTCAACACCTTGTCGTAGCGGTCCTTGAGCTCGCCGAGCGCATGATTGAGCTCGGACAAGCTGGTATCATCCCAACGCGGCTTCTGGCGCAAGCTGGCAAACTCATCCTCGGTCACCAGCGGGCGCAAACGCCGGATCATGCCCGACCAGCGCATGATCCGCGCCACCTGTAGCGGCGATTCGCGGTCGATCGCCGTCTGGCATGAAGCCCCGGTCGGGTTGGCCTTGGCGCGCAGCAGCGCTTCGGCCGCAGGCCAGCGGTGATAGGCGATCGCCCAGGCCAGCGGCGTCATACCGAACATATCGGGCGCATTCACGTCCTTCTTGTCCCGGCTGATCAGCACATTGACGTCATAGACCGAACCGCGCCGCGCCGCCGCGCCCAGGCCATAGGCCATGCGCGCCGGCCCCAGTTCGGCAAAGCCGTAAGGCAGTTCGATGCCCTTTTCCCCTGCGTCGGAAAAATCGGGTTTCGTCCCAGCCCGGTCCAACTCGCGGCACACGTCTGCATAGGGATAGCGCGGATCGGACAGCACCGCGGCATTGTAGCGCCGCCCGAAGTCTGTGACCTTGTCGTCAGGCCCCTTGCCCATCGCCGCGGCCTCGTCCGGAACATACGTCAATGCCCGCACGGTCCAGGACTTCAACCCGCCCAGCACGCGGCATTGCGCACCGTAGAGCTCTGTGGTGATCCCGTCGGGCGTCGTCGCTGCGGCGAGCCGGTAATCCCCGGCATCGAGCGCCTTCTTCGCTTCCGCGACCGGATCGGGCTCCGACCCGCGAAGCGCCTTGAGCAGATCCACGTCGGACCGGCGCATCTCCGCAAGCCGTTCGGTGTTCGCCCGCAGATCACCGCATTGGGCGACCGAAGCGCCGTCCGCCATGACATCGGACTGCGTCTCGCCAGGCGTGCAGCCGGCGGCCGCTACGGACGCAAGACACACGGCGCCGATGGCGAATCCCTTGACCTTCAAGACCTGCTCCAGAGTGGAATGACCGGGCCTGCGCGAATAGCACAGCCGCGCGCCGGGGAAAGAGGGGCGGCACAACAGACCACCCTCAAAACGAAAGGCCCCGGCGTTTCCACCGGGGCCTTCCTGATTTCGTACCGATGCCGAAAGGCTCAGTCGACGATAGCCACCATGTGCGGCAGCTTGGCGATGGCACCGCGCACTTCGGCGGTGTCTTCCAGCTCCACGACGCGGTGCATCTTGCCGAGGCCCAGACCGATAAGGATCTTCTTCTGGTTCTCGGGACGACGGATCGGCGAACCGATCTGCTTGATCTTGATCTTGGCCATGGTCGATTACTCCACGATAGCTTCGGCGGCGGCCTCGGCCTCCACCTCGCTGGCGCCACCGCGGCCGAGAAGGTCAGCAACCTTCTTGCCGCGACGCTGGGCCACCGACTTCGGCGAAGTCTGGTTGGTCAGCGCGTCGAACGTGGCGCGGATCATGTTGTACGGGTTCGAGGTGCCGACCGACTTGGTCACGACGTCATGGACGCCCAGGCTCTCGAACACGGCGCGCATCGGACCGCCGGCGATGATGCCCGTACCGGCAGGCGCCGTACGGACATTGACGCGGCCGGCGCCGAAGTGGCCCTTGCCGTCGTGATGGAGGGTACGGCCCTCCTTCAGCGCGACGCGGATCATCTTCTTCTTGGCCGAAGCGGTCGCCTTGGTGATCGCCTCGGGCACTTCGCGAGCCTTGGCGTGACCGAAGCCAACGCGGCCCTTGCCGTCACCGACGACGACCAGAGCGGCGAAACCGAAGCGCTTACCGCCCTTGACGGTCTTGGAGACGCGGTTGATGTGAACGAGCTTTTCGATCAGCTCTTCACCCTGTTCCTCGTCCTCGCGGCGGCCACGGCGGTCGCCGCGATCGCCACGGCCACGGCCGCCACGCTCACCGCGTTCGCCACGGCCACGACGGCCACGGCCGCCTTCGTTGGCTTCGCCCTGCGGGGCATCAGCCGCGATCGGCTGTTCGATGGTGTTTTCGTCTGCCATGATCAGAACTCCAGCCCGCCTTCACGGGCGGCTTCGGCCAGCGCCTTGACGCGGCCATGGAACAGGAAACCGCCGCGATCGAACACGACAGAAGTGACGCCCGCCTTCTTGGCAGCCTCGGCGAGCTCCTTGCCCACGCGAGTGGCAGCGTCGACATCCGTGCCCTTGCCGCCAAGGGTATTGGCGGCGGCCACGGTGCGGCCCTGCGCATCGTCGATGATCTGCGCATAGATGTGACGGCCGGTGCGATGCACCGACAGACGCGGACGGTCGCCCGAACGGGCGCGAAGAGCGGTACGGACGCGCCGGCGGCGGCGTTCGAAAAGGGAAAGCTTGGCCATTACTTCTTCTTCCCTTCCTTGCGGAAGATGAACTCGCCGCGGTACTTGATACCCTTGCCCTTGTAGGGTTCGGGCTTGCGCCAGCGACGGATCTCGGCCGCAATCTGGCCGACCTTCTGCTTGTCGATACCGGAGATCTCGACCGTGGTGTTATCCGGGGTCTTGATCTCGATGCCTTCCGGCACGTCGATGTCCACGTCGTGCGAGTAGCCGAGCTGCAGCTTCAGGGTCTTGCCCTGCGCGGCGGCACGGTAGCCAACGCCCTTGATCTCGAGAACCTTCGAGAAGCCGTTGGTAACGCCTTCGATCAGGTTGGAGACCAGCGTGCGCTGCATGCCCCAGTGGCTGCGGGCAGCCTTGGTCTGGTTCACGGGCTGCACGGCGATCGAACCTTCTTCGACCGAATAGGTCACGAGGTCCGAAAGGCCCATGGTGAGAGTGCCCTTGGGACCCTTCACCGAGAGGACGCCGTTGTCGATCGCGGCGGTAACACCGCCGGGGATCGCAACCGGCCTTTTACCGATGCGGCTCATCAGAACACCTCCGCCAGCACTTCGCCGCCGACGTTCTGCGAACGGGCTTCCGCGTCGGAAAGCACGCCCTTGGGCGTCGAGACGATGGTGATGCCAAGGCCATTGCGCACAACCGGGAGTTCCTTCGAACCCGAGTAGACGCGGCGGCCCGGCTTGGAGACGCGCTGCACGTGCTTGATCGCGGGCTCGCCTTCGAAATACTTCAGCTCGATGCGCAGCTGCGGGTGAGCGCCGGTGGCATCTTCGCTGTAGCCACGAATGTAGCCTTCGCGCTGGAGCACTTCGAGCACGCGGGCACGAAGCTTGGAGGCCGGCGACAGGACGGAGTCCTTCTTGGCGCGCTGGCCGTTGCGAATGCGGGTGAGCATATCACCCAGGGGATCGGTCATAGCCATCTTCGTCTATTCCCTTACCAGCTCGACTTGGTCACGCCGGGGATCATGCCCTTGTTGGCAAGATCACGCAGCTCGACGCGGCAGAGGCCGAACTTGCGGTAGTAACCGCGCGGACGGCCGGTCGTGGCGCAGCGATTGCGAATCCGGGTCGGATTGCCGTTGCGCGGGATCTCGGCCAGCTTGAGGCGGGCAATGAGGCGCTCGGTTTCATCGAGCGATTCATCGTCAGCGATCGCCTTGAGGCGCGCGTACTTGCCTGCATACTTCTTGACGAGCTTCTTACGACGCTCGTTCTTGTTAACGGAACTCAGTTTCGCCATGGACTTAAGCTCTCTCTAGCGGCGGCTCACGCCGCCTCCTTCTGTTCCGACTCTTCAGCCGGGAACGGGAAACCGAACAGACGGAGCAGCTCGCGCGCTTCCTCGTCGGTCTTGGCGGTGGTGGTGACGATGATGTCCATGCCACGCACCTTCTCGATCTTGTCGTAGCTGATCTCCGGGAAGATGATCTGCTCCTTGAGACCCATCGCGTAGTTGCCGCGGCCGTCGAACGACTTGGGGTTCAGGCCACGGAAGTCGCGGATGCGGGGCATCGCGATCGTGATGAGGCGATCGAGGAATTCGTACATGCGCTCGCGGCGCAGCGTCACCTTGCAGCCGATCGGCATGCCTTCACGCAGCTTGAACTGCGCGATCGACTTGCGGGCCTTGGTGATCACCGGCTTCTGGCCAGCGATGGCTTCCATCTCGGCAGCGGCGGTCGTGACCTTCTTCTTGTCCTGGCTCGCCTCGCCCACGCCCATGTTGAGCGTGATCTTCTCGATCTTCGGAACTTCCATCACGTTCTTGTAGCCGAACTTCTCGGTCATCGCCTTCGCGATTTCGGCGTCGTACTTGGTACGCAGACGCGGAGTGTAGGTATCAGCCATCGATGGTCTCCCCGGACTTCACGGCCACGCGGACCTTCTTGCCGTCCTTGACTTCGAAGCGAACGCGGGTCGGCTTGCCGTCCTTGTCGGCAACCGCGACCTTGCTGATCGCCATCGGCGCAGGCGTACGCTCGATGCCACCCTGCGGGTTCATCTGCGTCGGCTTGCGGTGCTTGGTGGCGACGTTCACGCCCTCGACCACGACCTTGCCATCCTTGGGAAGGACCTGGAGGACAGTACCGGTGCGGCCCTTGTCCTTGCCGGACAGGACGACGACCGAGTCACCCTTCTTGATCTTCGCAGCAGCCATCACAGCACCTCCGGAGCAAGCGAGATGATCTTCATGAAGCCACGGCCGCGCAGCTCGCGCACGACGGGGCCAAAGATACGGGTGCCGATCGGCTCCTCGTTCTTGTTCACGAGAACAGCAGCGTTGCTGTCAAAGCGGATCACGCTGCCATCGGGACGGCGCACGTCCTTCTTGGTGCGCACGATCACCGCACGGTGAACGTCGCCCTTCTTGACGCGAGCGCGGGGCTGCGCCTCCTTGACCGACACCACGATGATGTCGCCGACGCCGGCGAAACGACGCTTAGAGCCACCCAGCACCTTGATGCACTGGACGCGCTTTGCGCCGCTGTTGTCCGCGACGTCGAGATTGGATTGCATCTGGATCATCGATCCGGTTCCTTCTCAACTGGCTTGCCGGAACCAGTCCGGCAGTTCCAAAACACTACTTCAACCCGCTCGTCCTGAGCTTGTCGAAGGATTAGTTGGCGGCCTCGACGTCGAGGTTCGCCTCTACCGCAGTGCCCTTGCTCGCCGCCAGGCGATCCAGCACCTTCCACGACTTGGTCTTGGAGATCGGCTTGGTCTCCTCGATGCGGACGCGCTCACCGGTGCGGTAGGCATTGTCCTCGTCGTGGGCGTGGTACTTCTTCGAGCGGCGGATGATCTTCCCGTAAAGGGGGTGCTTCACCTTACGCTCGACGAGCACGGTCACGGTCTTGTCGGTCTTGTCGGAAACGACGGTCCCGATCAGAATACGCTTGGGCATCGTGTTTCCTCCTTACGCCTTCGCCGCAGCACGCTCAGCCTGGAGCGTCTTGATGCGGGCGATGTCGCGACGGACTTGCTTGATGCGCGCCGGGGCTTCGAGCTGGCTCGTAGCAGCCTGGAAACGCAGGTTGAACTGTTCGCGCTTGAGGTCGGCGAGATCAGCGGTCAGCTGGTCGTCGGTCTTGGCGCGCAGGTCTTCGATCTTGGCGGCCATGATTAACCCTCCAGGTGCGAGGTGTCGCCGAGACGGGCAACGACCTTGGTCTTGATCGGCAGCTTCATCGCAGCGCGGCTGAAAGCCTCGGCGGCGAGCGGACCGGCAACGCCGTCCAGCTCGAACAGGATGCGGCCGGGCTTCACGCGGGCCGCCCAGTATTCCACCGAACCCTTGCCCTTACCCTGACGGACTTCGGCAGGCTTCTTCGAAACCGGCACGTCCGGGAAGACGCGGATCCAGAGACGACCCTGGCGCTTGATGTGACGCGTGATCGCGCGGCGGGCCGCTTCGATCTGGCGGGCGGTGATCCGCTCGGGCTCCAGGGCCTTGAGGCCGTAGGAACCGAAGTTCAGGTCGGTGCCACCCTTGGCGTCGCCCTTGATCCGGCCCTTGAAGGCCTTGCGGAACTTGGTCTTTTTCGGTTGCAGCATGGTGCTTACTCTATCCTATGCCTCAGCGCGCCGGGCGGACGCCGGAGGTCTGAGCCTCCATCATCAGCCGGTCCTGCGCCGTCGGGTCGTGGCCCAGGATCTCACCCTTGAAGACCCAGACCTTGATGCCGATGATGCCATAGGCGGTCAGCGCCTCGGCTTCGGCATAGTCGATGTTCGCACGCAGCGTGTGCAGCGGCACGCGGCCTTCGCGGTACTGCTCGACGCGGGCGATTTCGGCACCGCCGAGGCGGCCGCCGCACATGATCTTGACGCCTTCGGCGCCCAGACGCATCGCGGACTGCATCGCGCGCTTCATCGCCCGGCGGAACGCCACGCGGCGGACCAGCTGGTCGGCAATGCCCTGAGCGACGAGCTTGGCGTCGATTTCCGGCTTGCGGATCTCGACGATGTTCAGCTTCACTTCGCTCGAAGTCATCGTCGCAAGCTGCTTGCGCAGCTTCTCGATGTCAGCGCCCTTCTTGCCGATGATGACACCCGGACGGGCGGCATAGATCGACACGCGGCACAGCTTGGCGGGACGCTCGATCACCACCTTCGAGATCGCCGCCTGCGGCAGGGTCTCGATGATGAACTTGCGGATCTTGAGGTCTTCCTCAAGCAGCTTGCCGTAGTCCCGGCCTTCCGCGAACCAGCGGCTGTCCCAGGTACGGTTGATCTGCAGGCGCAGACCGATCGGATTGCTCTTGTGACCCATGGATCAGGCCTCCTCGACTTCGCGAACGACGATCCGCAGCCGCGAGAAGGGCTTGAGGATCCGGGTGGACTTGCCGCGGCCACGAGCGTGGAAACGCTTCATGGTGATCGACTTGCCGACCGACGCCTCGGCAACGACGAGCGCGTCGACGTCGAGGTTGTGGTTGTTCTCGGCATTGGCGATCGCCGATGCGAGAATCTTGCGCGCTTCCACAGCCATGGCCTTCTTCGAGAAAGCCAGGATGTTCATCGCGTCCTCGGCCCGCTTGCCGCGGATCAGGCCGGCGACGAGATTGAGCTTCTGGGCGGAACCACGAATGGTGGTGCCGACCGCAAGAGCTTCCTTCTCGCCGACGCGGCGGGGTGCTGCCTGCTTGCTCATTAGCGCTTGCCCTTCTTGTCGGCGGCGTGGCCGGGGAACGAGCGCGTGGGCGCGAATTCACCGAGCTTGTGGCCGACCATGTCCTCGTTGACCGAGACCGGGATGAACTTGTGCCCGTTGTAGACGTTGAACGTCAGACCAACGAACTGCGGAAGGATGGTGGAGCGACGCGACCAGGTCTTGATCGGGCCAGCCTTGGTGCCGGCATCCTGCGCGACCTCGGCCTTCTTGAGAAGGTACAGGTCGACGAAGGGGCCTTTCCAGACGGAACGTGCCATCGTGTCTTACCTCTTCTTCTTGGCGTGGCGCGAACGGATGATCATCTTGTCCGTCTGCTTGTTGTTGCGAGTACGGGCACCCTTGGTCGGCTTGCCCCACGGGGTAACCGGGTGACGACCGCCCGAAGTACGGCCTTCACCACCACCGTGCGGGTGGTCGACCGGGTTCTTGGCGACACCGCGGGTCAGCGGGCGACGGCCCAGCCAGCGCTTGCGGCCAGCCTTGGCGAGGGTCTGGTTGGCGTTGTCGGGGTTCGACACGGCGCCAACGGTGCCCATGCAGTCGCCACGCAGGTAGCGCTGCTCGCCCGAGTTCAGGCGGACGATGACCATGCCCCGGTCACGGCCGACGACCTGCACGTAAGTGCCGGCCGAACGGGCGATCTGACCGCCCTTGCCCGGCTTCATCTCGACGTTGTGGCAGATCGTGCCGACCGGCATCTGCGACAGCAGCATCGCGTTGCCCGGCTTCACGTCGGTCTTTTCGCCGGCGACGATCACGTCACCTTCGGCCAGACGCTGCGGCGCGATGATGTAGGCCAGCTCACCGTCGGTGTACTTCACCAGCGCGATGAACGCCGTGCGGTTCGGGTCGTACTCGATCCGCTCGACAGTGGCTTCCATGTCCCACTTGCGACGCTTGAAGTCGATGAAGCGGTACTTCTGCTTGTGGCCGCCGGCGATGCCGCGCGAAGTGACATGGCCCTTGTTGTTACGGCCACCGGTCTTGGTCTTACCTTCGGTAAGCGCCTTGACCGGCTTGCCCTTCCACAGCGCCGACTTGTCGACGAGGACCAGGCCGCGACGGGCGGGGCTGGTCGGGTTGTAGTTCTTCAGTGCCATGGTGCCTTAACCCCGCACGCCTTCGGTCACGTCAATCGACTGGCCTTCGGCCAGCGTGACGATCGCCTTCTTCACGTCGCTGCGGCGGTATTCCTTACCGCGCCAGCGCTTGGTCTTGCCCTTGGTGACCAGGGTGTTGACGCCAGTAACCTTGACGCCGAACAGCGCCTCGACGGCCGCCTTGATCTCGGGCTTGGTTGCCTTGTCAGCCACCTTGAAAACGACGGCGTTGTTCTCGGAGAGCAGCGTCGACTTTTCAGTGATGTGGGGGGCAAGGATCACGTCGAAGTGACGGATATCCACTTCCTGGGTCTTAGCCATTGAAACGCGCCTCCAGCTTCTCGACCGCGGCGCGCGTCAGCACCAGCGTATCATGCTTCAGGATGTCATAGACGTTGGCGCCCATGGCAGGCAGCACGTTGACGCCGACGATGTTGCGGGCGGCACGCGCGAAGTTGTCGTTCACCGCTTCGCCGTCGATCACCAGCACCTTCTTGCCGAAGTTCGCCTTGGCGAGCTGACCGGCGAGCGCCTTGGTCTTGCCGTCGACGTCGAGCGAGTCGACGATGACGAGGCCGTTCTGGGCCTTGGCCGAAAGAGCCATCTTGAGGCCGAGAGCGCGAACCTTCTTGTTCAGCGAGACGTTGAACTCGCGGCGGCGAGCACCGTGAGCCTTACCACCGCCGATGAAGACCGGAGCCGCACGGTCACCGTGACGAGCCGTGCCGCCGCCCTTCTGGCGGCCCCACTTCTTGCCGGTGCGCGCAACGTCCGAACGCTCGCGGGTGGCGCGGGCGATGCCGCGGCGGTTTTCCAGCTGCCAGGTGACAACGCGGTGCAGGATGTCCGCGCGCGGCTCAAGGCCGAACACGTCATCCGACAGCTCGATGTCGCCGCTAGCGGCCGAACCGTCGATATTGAGGACCTGTACCTTCACGACTTAGCCCTCCTGGCCTTCGGTCGCTTCGACAGCCGCGGTATCTTCCGCGGGGGTGTCGGCAGCAGCCGAGTCATTGCTGTTGGCGGCCGTCTTCAGGCCGGCGGGATAGGGAGCCTCAGCGTGACGGGCGACCTTGACGGCGTCCGAAACCGTGAGCCAGGCATTCTTCGCGCCCGGGACCGAGCCCTTGACGAAGATCAGGCCACGCTCGTCGTCAACGCGGACGACTTCGAGGTTCTGCTGGGTGCGCTGACGGTCGCCCATGTGGCCGGCCATCTTCTTGTTCTTGAACACCTTGCCCGGGTCCTGACGGTTACCCGTCGAACCGTGCGAACGGTGCGAGAGCGACACACCGTGGGTAGCGCGCAGACCGCCGAAGCCCCAACGCTTCATGGCGCCCTGGAAACCCTTACCCTGAGTGTGGCCGGCAACGTCGACGAGCTGGCCCGGCACGAAGTGCGAGGCGGCAATGGTCGAGCCGACATCGAGCAGCGCATCGTCAGCGACGCGGAACTCGGCAACGCGCATCTTCAGCGGCACTTCGGCCTTGGCGAAGTGCTCGCGCTGCGGCTTGGCAACGTTCTTCTGCTTGGCTTCGCCGGCACCGAGCTGAACCGCGACGTAACCGTCACGATCGGCGGTGCGGACCGAAACCACCTGGCAGTCTTCCAGGGCCAAGACGGTAACCGGCACGTGCCGTCCGTCTTCCTGGAACAGTCGGGTCATCCCGACTTTCTTGGCGATCACGCCGGTACGCATGACCTTTACTCCTTACAGAGGCCTGCCCGGGCCCATCCCGAACAGGCGTGTCCAACCCAATTTGTGATGCATACCCCGTCCGGGCTGGGTGCCCCCTGCAAGCCCTGCACGCAGGACCGCGGAAGCGAGACGGGGGACGCATTCCCGGCGCTTGGCCCGAAGGCGGCGCCGGAGGTATCCCTTGTGTCCCCGCCGGTTTCCCTTGGGGGGCTCTGTCTCTGCGGGTTTCTCCCCGCAAAGCCGGCCGCAAGGGCCGACAAGGTGTTGGACCCGAAGGTCCGAATGTCGTTCCGGCGATTTAGGGTCCGCCTGGAAAGGACCTTGGGGCCACCAAAGGCAGCCCCTTAACTGGCTCAGGCCAGCTTGATCTCAACGTTCACGCCAGCGGCCAGGTCGAGCTTCATCAGCGCATCGACGGTGGCGGCGTTCGGCTGCACGATGTCGAGCAGACGCTTGTAGGTGCGAACCTCGAACTGCTCACGCGACTTCTTGTCGATGTGCGGACCGCGGTTCACCGTGAACTTCTCGATCTTCGTCGGCAGCGGAATGGGGCCCCGAATGAGCGCGCCGGTGCGGCGGGCGGTGTCAGCGATTTCGCCAGTGGCCTGGTCGAGTACGCGATGGTCAAACGCCTTGAGGCGAATGCGGATGTTCTGAGCTTCCATTACCTACTACCGATGAGAAAGAGCCAAAGGGCTTGCGCCCCGATCAATTCGAAGCGCGCCCCTACACCCCGATCGGGATTCGCGCAAGGCCTGATTGCGGGAAAAATTTCGGAATTCTGCGGGGTCCCGGCACCCCCATCCCTGCGCGTAAGGAAATGATTCAGGTGCGCGTTGGCACGCACGATTCTGAAGCCCCTATCCCGCGATGCCCGCAAATCGCGGGGGACTACCTTTGCTTCTTCTTGCCCAGCGCCGCGTTGAAATCCGGATCCTTGTTGGCGACCCAGCCCAGGAACTTCTCGATCCGCGGATCAAGCTTCAGGAGATCCGCGTCCAGCCCGTAGCGTTGCAGCTCCGAATTGGTGAAAGTGGTGATCAGCATGTTCTGGCAGATCGGGTGCATCGGCACGGTATCGCGCCCGCCCCGGCTCTTGGGGACCGGATGGTGCCAGATCACCGTCTCGCCGCAGGGCCGCCCGCAGAGCCAGCAGTCCGGCGGCGGTGGGGCCTCGGGCGCGTCCTCATCCTCGAAAATGTCCTCGCGCGGGCCATGCTTGGAATACTTGCGTGCCATGGCCCCTGCCCTAACCGTGGAGAGCACCAGACGCCAGCCCCTTCCCTCCGGCCCCGCCGCTTCCTATGTTGGGCCTGCGACACCACACTGACGCGATTCCCCCCCCCATGCCCCTCTTCAAGACACTATCCGGCGCCAGCGCCGCTCTCGCCCTTACCTTGGTAGTGGCGAGCCCCGCCGCTGCGACCGAGGCCCCTTACCCTTTCCTCGACAAGGCAGTGCCGATCGACCTCGGCCCCGACTATCCCGAAGACGACATCCCGGCTGACAGCATTCCCGATGACGGAACGCCTGTCTTGACTGCTCACATCACCATCCCCGAGCGCGAAGACAAAGCCTGCCGCGCCGCCGCCAATCAGAGCAATGGCGGCCATGCCGGCACGATCGTCGCATGTTCGCATGGCGGCGACGGCACCAACCAGCGCGTTCCCCCATCCAAGTCCGTCGCCGAAAGCACGCGCGACGGCGCGCTCCATCCTCCGGACGTCAGCGGACTGCCGGGATGCCTGGGCCCCTGCATCACGATCCGGTTCGGCCGCGCGCCACCGCCGGTCTACTACATCGACCTCAGCACCATTCCCGAAGCGCCCGAAGGGTCCGATGCATGGAAGATCGCGCAAGGACTCATGCGCGCGCCCTGAAACTCGCACCGCACGCAGCTGCCCCCATGGCCACAACGAAAAAGCCCGGCCTCCTTGCGGAGACCGGGCCTTTTTCTGTCTCGGTTATCCGAGGATCAGCGAATTACTTCGTGATCTTCGAGACAACGCCCGAGCCGACGGTGCGGCCGCCTTCGCGGATAGCGAAGCGGAGGCCTTCGTCCATGGCGATCGGGGCGATCAGCTTGACCGACAGGGCAACGTTGTCGCCCGGCATGACCATCTCGGTGCCCTCGGGGAGGATCACTTCACCGGTCACGTCGGTGGTGCGGAAGTAGAACTGCGGGCGGTAGTTGGCGAAGAACGGCGTGTGACGGCCACCTTCGTCCTTCGACAGCACGTAGACTTCGGCGTCGAACTCGGTGTGCGGGGTCACGGTGCCCGGCTTGGCGAGAACCTGGCCACGCTCCACGTCGTCGCGCTTCAGACCACGAACCAGCGCGCCGATGTTGTCGCCGGCTTCACCCTGGTCGAGCAGCTTGCGGAACATTTCGACGCCGGTGACGGTGGTCTTCTGGGTGTCGCGGATACCGACGACTTCGACTTCTTCACCGACCTTGATGATGCCGGTTTCGACGCGGCCGGTCACAACCGTACCACGGCCCGAGATCGAGAACACGTCTTCGACCGGCATCAGGAACGGCTTGTCGGTCGGACGCGGCGGCTGCGGGATGTACTCGTCGACAGCGTCCATCAGCGCGATGATCGAGTTCTTGCCGATTTCGTCGTCGCGGCCTTCGAGAGCGGCCAGAGCCGAACCCTTGATGATCGGAATATCGTCGCCCGGGAAGTCGTACGACGACAGCAGTTCGCGAACTTCGAGCTCGACGAGCTCAAGCAGTTCTTCGTCGTCGACCTGGTCGACCTTGTTCATGTACACGACCAGAGCCGGCACGCCGACCTGACGGGCGAGCAGGATGTGCTCACGGGTCTGCGGCATCGGGCCGTCAGCAGCGTTCACCACGAGGATGGCGCCGTCCATCTGGGCCGCACCGGTGATCATGTTCTTCACGTAGTCGGCGTGACCCGGGCAGTCGACGTGCGCGTAGTGACGGGCAGCGGTCTCGTACTCGACGTGGGCGGTCGAGATGGTGATGCCGCGCTCGCGCTCTTCGGGAGCCTTGTCGATGTTGGCGAAGTCGACCGCTTCACCGCCGTTGACTTCGGCCATGACCTTGGTGATGGCAGCCGTCAGGGTCGTCTTACCGTGGTCGACGTGACCGATGGTGCCGATATTGCAGTGCGGCTTGTTCCGCTCGAATTTTGCCTTCGCCATCTTTCAAACCTTCTTTCGTACTGAAATTGAATCTGCGGGAAATAAGGCAGCGCCCGCTGAATCAGGCGCCGCCCCTAGAACCATTCTTGCCCTCAGGCAAGCTTCTCCTTCACTTCCGCCGCGACGTTGGCCGGGACCTCGTCGTAGTGGCTGAACTGCATGGAGTACTGCGCGCGGCCCTGGGTGAACGAGCGCAGCTGATTGACGTAGCCGAACATGTTCGCGAGCGGCACGTTGGCCTCGACGACCTGGGCATTGCCGCGGCTGTCGGTGCCCTGGATCTGACCACGGCGGGAGTTGAGGTCGCCGATCACGTCGCCCATGAACTCTTCCGGAGTCACGACCTCGACCTTCATGATCGGTTCGAGGATCTTGATGCCGGCCTTCTGCGCGCCTTCGCGCATCGCACCACGGCCGGCGATTTCGAAGGCCAGAGCCGACGAGTCAACGTCGTGGTACTTACCGTCGAGCAGCTCGATGTCGAAGTCGACGATCGGGAAGCCGATAAGCGCGCCGGTGTCGGCGGTCTCGCGCATGCCCTTCTCGACCGACGGGATGTATTCGCGGGGGATGTTGCCGCCCTTCACCGAGTCGATGAAGTTGATGCCGGCGCCGCGTTCACCCGGGGTGAGCTTGACCTTGACTTCACCGAACTGGCCCGAACCGCCCGACTGCTTCTTGTGGGTGTAAACCAGTTCGACCGGACGCGCGAGGTATTCGCGGTAAGCCACCTGCGGCGCACCGACGTTGGCTTCGACCTTGAACTCGCGGCGCATACGGTCGACGATGATGTCGAGGTGAAGTTCGCCCATGCCCTTGATGATGGTCTGGCCCGATTCATGGTCGGTCGAGACGCGGAACGAGGGGTCCTCGGCAGCCAGGCGCGAGAGGGCGATGCCCATCTTTTCCTGGTCGGCCTTGGTCTTCGGTTCCACCGACAGCTCGATAACCGGCTCGGGGAATTCCATGCGCTCCAGGATGATCGGCGACTTCTCGGCGCACAGCGTGTCACCGGTGGTCGTCTCCTTGAGGCCCGCGACCGCAACGATATCGCCGGCATAGGCAACATCGATGTCTTCACGGTTGTTGGAGTGCATCAGCAACATGCGGCCGACCTTCTCCTTCTTGTCCTTCACCGAGTTCAGGTACGAACCCTTGGACAGCGTGCCGGAGTAGATGCGGCAGAAGGTGAGCGAGCCGACGAAGGGGTCGTTCATGATCTTGAACGCAAGCGCGGCGAAAGGCGCGGTGTCGTCTGACGGACGCTCTTCCTCGACTTCCGTGTCGGGGTTGATGCCCGTGATCGCCGGAACGTCGAGCGGGCTCGGCATGTAGTCGACAACCGCGTCGAGCAGGGGCTGCACGCCCTTGTTCTTGAACGCCGAACCGCAGGTGACGGGAACGAACGCGCGCTCCATCGTGCCCTTGCGGATCAGCTTCTTGATCGTCGCGACGTCGGGTTCGTTGCCTTCGAGGTACTGCTCCATGACATCATCGTCCTGTTCGACGACGAGTTCGAGCAGCTTCTCGCGGTATTCGGCAGCCTTGTCGGCCATGTCCGCCGGGATCTCGACATAGTCGAACTTCGCGCCGAGGCTTTCGTCCTGCCAGACGATGCCGCGGTTGTTGACGAGGTCGACAACGCCCTTGAGATCGCTCTCGGCGCCGATCGGCAGGTACATCACCAG
Source organism: Novosphingobium naphthalenivorans NBRC 102051 (assembly GCF_001590985.1). Taxonomy (GTDB): domain Bacteria; phylum Pseudomonadota; class Alphaproteobacteria; order Sphingomonadales; family Sphingomonadaceae; genus Novosphingobium; species Novosphingobium naphthalenivorans. The sequence goes on along the minus strand of NZ_BCTX01000056.1, from coordinate 21,082 downwards.
CGGCACCGCGCCGAGGCGGTCGATGATCGACTGGACGCAGTAGTAGAAGTCGGCGCCGGTGCGGTCGAGCTTGTTGATGAAGCACATGCGGGGAACGCCGTACTTGTCAGCCTGACGCCACACGGTTTCGGACTGCGGCTCCACGCCGGCCACGCCGTCGAACACCGCGACCGCGCCGTCGAGGACGCGCAGCGAGCGCTCGACTTCAATGGTGAAGTCGACGTGTCCCGGGGTGTCGATGATGTTGATGCGGTGCTCGGGGCCCTGACCGTCTTCAGCCTGCCAGAAGGTGGTCGTGGCGGCCGAAGTGATGGTGATGCCGCGTTCCTGCTCCTGCTCCATCCAGTCCATGGTGGCGGCGCCGTCGTGCACTTCGCCGATCTTGTAGGACTTGCCGGTGTAGTAGAGGATACGTTCGGTCGTGGTGGTCTTGCCGGCGTCGATGTGCGCCATGATGCCGATGTTGCGGTAGCGTTCGATCGGATGGCTGCGTGCCATGGTGAAAATCCTTAGCAGGAGTTTGGGAGGAACCGGGGCTCAGATAAGCCCCTGCCCCCTGAATTGAAAGTGTGACGCCCGCATGACGTGCCATGCGGGCCCCACGAGGCGTCTTACCAGCGGTAGTGCGAGAAGGCGCGGTTGGCGTCCGCCATGCGGTGCGTGTCTTCGCGCTTCTTCACGGCGTTGCCGCGGTTGTTGGCGGCATCCATCAGCTCGCCCGAGAGGCGGGCGGCCATGGTGGTCTCGGGACGGTTGCGCGCGGCGGTGATCAGCCAGCGGATGGCGAGAGCCTGGGCGCGCTCCGGACGGACTTCGACCGGAACCTGGTAGGTCGCACCACCGACGCGGCGGCTGCGGACCTCGATCTGCGGCTTCACGTTGTTCAGGGCATCGTGGAACAGCTGGACCGGATCGGCCTTGGCGCGGGCTTCCATCGTGTCGAGCGCACCGTAAACGATGCTTTCGGCAACCGACTTCTTACCGTCGAGCATGAGGTTGTTCATGAACTTCGACAGGACCTGATCACCGAACTTCGGATCAGGCAGGATTTCCCGCTTCTCGGGACGACGACGACGTGACATCGCTTGTATTCCTTGTTCTTGCGGCCGGGAGCCAGAGCGTCACCGGCCGGTCAATCTCTCATCGTGCGGCGCTTTCACGCCGCCAACCGATCACTTCGGACGCTTGGCGCCGTACTTCGAGCGGGACTGCTTGCGGTCCTTGACGCCCTGCGTGTCGAGCACGCCGCGCAGGATGTGGTAGCGCACGCCGGGAAGGTCGCGCACACGGCCGCCGCGGATGAGCACGACCGAGTGCTCCTGCAGGTTGTGGCCTTCGCCGGGAATGTACGAGATGACTTCGCGGCTGTTGGTGAGGCGCACCTTGGCGACCTTGCGGAGAGCCGAGTTCGGCTTCTTCGGGGTCGTGGTGTAGACGCGGGTGCAGACGCCGCGCTTCTGCGGGTTCTGCTCCATCGCCGGGACCTTCGACTTGGCCTTCTGCGGCTCGCGGCCCTTGCGGACCAGCTGGTTGATAGTGGGCATCTATACTCTTCTTTCAAAATGGGAGTGCGATGGATCCGGCCCGTACCGTGGGCGAGAACCGCAAGCCACGGGACGGACCCGTCGCACCCCGGGTCATGCGGGCCCGGCGCGTTTCGAAAGAGGGAAGAGTGAGAGGGTCACGCGGAAGGAGAAAGGCTGCCCTCGTCATCCCGGCAAAGGCCGGGATCGCGAGAGGCATAGCGCAACCTCACTTGCGTGAGCCGAAAACACTCCACCCGGCTTCGATGCCACCGGATTACTTTGCCACCGCAGTTCCGAAAGCAGCCCTACCCGAATCGGAACGGCTGCCCGCTGAGCGCTCACCTTGCCCTAAGACAAGGAAAAGGCCCGGAAATGCTGACATGGCAATGTTCAGCTCTATGTCTGTTCCTGCGAGCAAGCCCGCAGAAGATGGGCGCCCTTAGGCGATTGAGGGGATGGGGTCAAGGATTTCGGCGGGTTTGGGACGGGGTGGAGTTGGCCCACCCGTGATCGGAGTCACGTGCCTCCGCCCCCTCCCGCGAGCGGGAGGGGGGACTCCGTGCCTTGCAGCAGCGTTTCGCGAGAACGGGAGTACGCCCTCCCGCCTGCGGGAGGGCCGCGAGACTTGCCTGAGCCGAAGGCGAAGCTAGTCGCAGCGGGGTGGGCCGTCTTGACCCTATCAGCAGGGCCTATCCAAGTTTTAACTCGCAGCTCTACCCTGCAACCACCACCCTCCCCCAATGCCCGCATTCAAGCCCCGCAACACCAGCCGTGCCAGGCAGTTGCGCAACGAAGCCACGCCAGCGGAGCGGCTGCTCTGGCGCCACCTCGCCCGCTCGCAATTGGGCGCGAAGTTCAGCCGGCAAATCCCGGTGGGGCCCTACTTTGCCGACTTTCTCTGCCGTGAGCTGGCACTGGTCATCGAACTCGACGGGCACTCGCACGAGATGCGTAGCAGCTATGACGCAGCGCGCGACCGGTGGATGCTTGAGCATGGCTATCACGTGCTGCGTTTTACCAACGAGACGGTGTTCCGGGAGTTGGAAGGCGTTGTGGCTTTGGTTCGGGAAGAGATCGAGCGGTTGCGCTGCACAAGCGGCGTCAGAGACGGCCCACCCCGCTGCGGCTAGGCAGCAAGCCGCCAAGCCTCGCGGCCCTCCCGCAGGCGGGAGGGCGTACTCGTGTTCTTCCGCAACGTAGCTGTTTGGCACTGATACTCCCCTCCCGTCCACGCGAGGGGAAATGAAGGGACGCCCTTGCCTGCGGCGGGCGCGCCGCCGCGCTCGTCTTCTATCTGCCCTTCCCGCCGCACTTCGCGCACCGCGTTCTTCGACGAGCCGCCGGACGCGGACGATCCGCTGCCGGGGTTCGCGCCCTATCTCCACACGGCGCCGCGCCGCAATTCGATCACGCCGGAGAGGCAGCGCGCGTTCATTGTCCCGCTCGCGGCCACCGAGATCGTCACGCAGAGGCCCCGCACGAAGACGATTGAAGCCCCGCCTCCAGCCGCTTCCCGAAGCGCTTTCGCCATGCGGGAAATGGTGCAGTGCAACCACCCGGAGCACCGGCGGTGAAGGATGCCTCAAGGCAAAAAGCAGCTCAACACCAGCGACTTACCGGGCACATTACATAACATTCACACGGTTGACTTTCCCCGTGCGCAGGCCAACCATCCGGGTTATCGTTCCCGCCCCAAAGCGCGGAAGGATGCTCCGGGAGAGGAACAGAGGGCTCGACGCCCCTTGACGTGGGAGATCATCACCATGCCGAGCCAGAGAATCCGCGATCTCGCCGGGGAACTCAACGAACTCATTTCCCGCGTCACGATCCGTGACGATGCCAGCGGAGATCCGGAGTTGCGCCCCCTTGCCCCCACGCCGGAAGACTGGCTGGAAACCGCGCTTGAGACGTACAATATGCGGCGGATGCGGGAAAAGGTCTTCGGCTCGCCGCAACTGTTCGGAGAGCCGACCTGGGACATCATGCTGGATCTCTTCATTGGCGAGCTGCGCAATACCCGGATGCAGACGACCAGCGTCTGCATCGGCTCACAAGCGCCGCAGACGACGGCGCTGCGCTGGATCGCCTTGCTGGAAAAGGAAGATCTGGTGCACCGCTACCGGGACAAGACCGACTCCCGGCGCGTCTACGTGCAGCTGACCGATCGCGCGCTCAAGGCCATGATGCGGATTTTCTATGAGCGCTGCTTCGCCATGATGGAACGCAAGAGAAACGCTTCTACAGCCGGGGCGCGGTCCGGCCCCGGCACCGCCGGGTACGACGATGCCAGGGAAGCCATCCTGGACGACGCGATGGCCCAGATCAGGATCAGGAGACAGGATCCGATCTGAGCCGGTACGCCGTTAATGCCGCATCAGATATCCGCGTAGGCGGCGAGGCGCAGCGCCTCGTTGGTCGAATCCGTTTCGAGCTTGGTAATCATGTTGGCGCGGTGGATTTCGACCGTACGGGGGCTGATCCCCAGCTTCATCCCGATGATCTTGTTCGACATGCCCTCGGCCATGCACTTGAGCACTTCGCGCTCACGCTTGGTGAGCAACACCAGCTTGGCGCGCGCCTCAGCCCGCAGGCGGCCGTTTTCCATCAGCTTCTGGCGCTCGGCCTTGTTCGAGCTGATGACGTCCATCACGCCCTGCAGATCGGGCAGCCGGTCAATGTAGCCGATCGCCCCCTTGAGCATCGCGGAGACAATAGAGTTAAGCGATGCTTCTTCCGCGTAAGGGATAATCGGAAACCACTGAGCCTGGCCGTTTATCAGGTTCAGCAGCTTGTCGAGATTGCTGCCCTCGTCGCTTATCAGAACGATGTAGCTGGTCTTGCTCTCGGAGATGAATTCCTCGATCTCCTCAAACGGTTCGACATGAAAACCCCCGGCAAACAGGGCGTTAGTGATCTTCGCCCGCTTCTGGTAGTCGTTCTCGATCAGTGCGATGGTGCGATAGTGTTCCATATCCTGACAGTACGGGGGATTGCGGTCCGGATTAATCCCTAAGTCAGTCCATCTGAGGGTATTTTGCATCCAAAACGGAACTATCTCCGGGAGCGCATTGCAATCGTTTGAAATTTTGCGATGCAGCATGGCTCATTATTTTCCGGAGAGCCTGCCGGAAATGGTAAAAAACCGCTGAAATCCTTGATTTTCGTACCCCCCGGTACGCGAATCAAGGTCGCGAATCGAGGCTGTTCCCCGCCCCTTTCGCAGCCCGTACAGGTCCGGCGCAGAGGTGGTGATGACACATTCCGTTCCGGCCCGGCGGGCGCGCCGCAAGCCTTGCGGGAAATTAGCCCGGTTATGATAAAGGTTAACTTTCGACAGTACCCGGCACGGATCGGACCGCGGAAGCGGCGGAGGCGTTTACCAAAGCATCGCGCGGTACAGGCCCTTGCCGCACCGCGCCTCATCGCTAGCGGGGGGTCTTCTCCGGCGCGTGCCGGCGCCGCCCGTCCCGGTGCTTGGCATAACTGTCGAGCACCTTGCGCATCTGCGCCAGCGCCTCTTCGCGCGCCTTCTCGTCCTCGATCCGCGCAAGATCGCGCCTGAGTCCAGTGACGAAGGAGGCATAGGCGTTCTGCCAGTCGTGCCCGAGGTTTTCGGCGATATCCTCGCGCCCCGTCTTCGTGCGCCGCGCCGGCGCGCCGGCCGGCAGTTCCCAGGTCTCGCCGATCGACGGCACCACCATGGTGGCATCGGGCGCGCGGGTCTGCGCAAGCTGGCGCATCGTCTCCAGCCCGCTGTCCTCGCCGTGGACGAGGAACAGGCTGCCATGGATCGGCGCACGCGCCGCGACCCAGTCGAGCAGTTCGCTCTGGTCGGCATGGGCCGAATAGGAATCGATCCGCCGGATCGCCGCGCGCACATGCACGTCCTGCCCCGAAATGCGCACCCGCTGCGCGCCGTCGAGGATCACCCGCCCCAGCGTGCCTGCGGCCTGATAGCCGACGAACAGCACGGTCGCCTCGCGGCGGTAGAGATTGTGGATCAGGTGGTGGCGGATGCGCCCGCCCTCGCACATGCCGGAGGCGGCAAGGATGATCGCGCCCTTCACCGAATTGAGCCGGATCGATTCCTCCACGCTGTCCACGAAATGCAGCTGCGGATGCTCGAACACGCACGAGCCGTGCAGGTCTTCCAGCTCGGCGGCATGGCGCTTGAACACGTCGGTCGCATGGCTGGCGAGCGGGGAGTCGATGAACACCGGCACCGGCGGGATCGCCTTGGCCCGCAGCAGCTCGACGATGTCGAGCAGCAGTTCCTGCGTGCGCTCCAGCGCGAAGCTGGGAATGATGAGATTGCCCCCGCGTTCGAGTGCGCCACGGATTTCCGCCTCCAGCACCTTGCGCCGCGCCTCGATCGTCACCCGCTCGCGGCGGCGGTCGCCATAAGTGCTTTCGCAAAGGACATGATCGAAGCCCGAGGGGCCTTCGGGATCGGGATGAAACGCCTTGTTGTCCGGCCCGATATCGCCCGAACACATGACGCGCGTGCCGCCCGCCTCGATCTCCGCCGAAGCCGAGCCGAGGATATGGCCCGCATTCCACAGCCGCACGCGGAAGCCCGGAGCCGGTTCGAACCATTCCTCCAGCGCCACCGGACGGCACATGCCCCAGGCAGCCATGGCATCGGCCTCGGTATAGAGCGGCTGGAACGGCTCTTCGCCCGCACGGTCGCGGCGGCGGTTGCGCCGGGCGGTGTCCGCCTCGTGGATGCGTCCGGAATCGGCCAGCATGTATTCGAGCAGGTCGGCGGTCGGCTGCGTGCACCAGATCGGCCCGCTGAACCCTTCGGCAGCGAGGCGCGGCAGCAGCCCCGAATGGTCGATATGCGCGTGCGTCAGCACCACCGCGTCGACATGGCGCGGATTGAAGCTGAACGGGCTGGCATTGAGCCCTTCGAGCGTGCGCGATCCCTGGAACATCCCGCAGTCGACAAGTACGCGCGTCTTGCCGAGGACGAATTCGTGGCACGAACCGGTCACCGTCCGCGCGGCACCGTTGAACGTCAGAGTGAGGGGCTGGGTCATGGCGCGACCATGGAACCACATTGCCCTAGCAACAAGGGGTTAGATCAAATTCGGGCAGTCGGGCAGAGAACCGGACTAGCGCAGGTTCGTTCCTGCCCTGTCCAGCATCCCCCCGCTCTTCGACTTCAGTTCCAGCTTCCACAGGCTGAGCGCCTTGAGCATCCGGTCGGTCTTGTCTCCGTAATCGCCGGAGATGAGCGTCCTGGCATCGTCGGCCTGTCCCGTCAGTGCCAGCCGCAGGACCTGGGCCGCACTCTTGTGAAACGCGGCATGGATGTCATTGATGGTCTTCCAGGCCTCGGTTTTCTGGACATCGCCCCCCATGGACGGGCCGTGGAACCACTTGCCGAAGTCGCAACTCCTGTCGCAGGCGGCCTCTTCCGGCGTGACGTCCGCCTGCCCCTGGGCAATCGCCGTCATCAACCGGACCTTCCATTTGAGGTGCTTGTGCTGCGCGCCCGTGATCTGGGCGATCATGTCTTCATCTGCATTCACGAAGCAGTCCCTCCTCTCTTCGCTCAGGTTCCCGTGGCGCGGAATTCGCACCACACGCCGCGGACGGCCTCAGAAGACCGGTCGGTCCGGAACAGAAACACGTTCGCCGTCCCCGGCTGCTCCCTGAGATGGAATTGCGAGATCATGCGTTCGAGCTGCTCGGTCCGATGCTTCAGCGTCGTGGTGGCGGCCGTCGCTTCCTCGGCCATGGCCGCGTTCTGCTGGGTTACGCGATCGATCTGGTTCACGCCGGAATTGATCTCATCAAGACCCAGCGACTGCTGCTGCGCGCCAGTGGCGATCCCGCTCACAAGCTCGGTAATCTGGCCGACGCGATCGACGATGTCCGTCAGCGATTCCCCGGTGCGATTGACCAGATGCACGCCGGCGCCCACTTGCTCCGAACTCGTCTTTATCAGTCCGTTGATCGCCTTCGCCGCCTCCGAGCAGCGCTGTGCCAGGGCCCGCACTTCCGACGCAACGACTGCGAAACCGCGGCCCGCCTCGCCGGCGCGCGCGGCCTCGACGCCCGCATTCAAAGCCAGGAGATTGGTCTGGAAGGCAATGCCATCGATCACGCCGATGATCGTCGAAATCTCGTCGGACGATCGCTTGATTTCGGACATGGCGCCAACCGCCTGCTTCACGATATCACCGCTCAGTTCCGCGTGACCCCGCGCCTGGCGCACCACGTTTTCGACCTGCATGGCGCTGTCCGCGGCAGACTTCACGCTGGCCGTCAGCACATTGAGTGCTGCGGCCGTTTCCTCAAGCGTCGCCGCCTGGTTCTCGGTCCGGAGCGAGAGATCGTTGGACGAGGCGCTGATCTCGTCGGTGCGGGAGCGGATTTCGATCCCGTTGTGCGCCACGGCGCCGATCAGCTCGTTCAGGTTGTCGACGGTGGCGTTGTAATCTTCGCGCAGATCCTCGAAAGTCTCGGGGAACTGCACGTCGAGCAAGCGGGTCAGATCGCCGTCGGACAGCGCTTTCAGCCCACCGGCAAGGCTCATGACGACGAAGTGCTGCTCTGCCCATCGGTCGTAGCGTTCGATTTCCGACCAGCGCTCCTTTTCCTCCATCTCTTCGCGTTCGCTCAAGGTTTCCCGCAGAACGGCAAGATCATCGCGAAACCGGATGATCTCGCCTCCTGCAAGGAGCAGCCGGGGCAGCGGCGTGAGGCTGCCGCGCGCGAAGGCATGGGTCGCGCGGGACAGCCGGGACAGCGGATAGAACACGAAAACGACCATCGCCGCCACGAAGGCCAGGAAAAGCGCATTGGCCAGGATCAGCGCATCGCGCACCTGCCCGGTCAGCTTCTCGACCCAGCCTCCCGCATGGAGAGCGGCTTCACCGCCGATGGTCCGGACAATATCCTTGTAGGCCGGAATCTCGACACCGGCAGCGACAGCCACTCCCGCCGCAATCATGATCATGGAAAGCGGAATATGCTTTCGGATCTGTATCTTCCGCTTGCGCCCGTTCATTACAACCCTTCCCTAGGAGTGTATTTTCTTATTCTTCCCCCCGGTATTTTCATCGCAACATAGACCCGCAGTATTGGCGGACAATTCATGGGTCGGTCAGGATATTGTCCAGCAAAACGTTAATCGGTTCTTGAGCATGAGAATCCGCTGAAACCGCGGAAGAGCCAAGCACAGAACGAAAAAGGAGGAGACGCTTTCGCGCCCCCTCCCCTTTTCGCATTGTTCCCCGAAGGAAAGCGGCCGGCTCAAAGGCCGATAATGCCGCCGTCATCCTTGGTGATCGCAATGATCGCGGAGCGCGGGCGCACGGTGGCGGCCGTCGTGCCGGCCTGGCTGTCGGGCCAGTGGCTGCTCGGCGCGGCGGCATCACCGCTCTCGCCCGGGTGCTGGATGCCCACGAACAGGGTACGGCCGTCCGGCGTCATGTCGATGCCGGTGATCTCGCACTGGACCGGGCCGACGAGGAAGCGGCGCAAGTTGGCGGCCGTCGCGGCGGTGCCGGCGAACGTCGCCTGCTGCGCGGTGGCGCCGGTCGAGTCCTTGTTGGTGAGCGTCGTCGCCCCGCCGTCGCCGACGTGGCCCGGCAGAGCCGCCAGCAACATGCAGTTGGTGCGATCGGTCATCGCGCCGTCGTCGGTCTCGATCCACAGCACCGGATTGATCTCGCCCGCCGGATTGGTGTCGCGCGAGAAGTACAGGCCGTCCGGGCTGGAGAAGTCGTTGCTGGTGGTAAGGCCCGAGACGTTGACGTTGGCGTCCGACGGGAAGTCGGTGGCATCCGCGCCGAACAGGTAGATGTCCCAGGCGAAGGTGGTGGCGCCGGTCGTGTCGCCATCCTCGCGCAGGCGGATGATGTGGCCGTTGGGATTGCCGTAGCTGGTCTTGCCCGAAAGGTTCGGGTCGCCGTAGTGGCGCGGGTTGGCCGCATCGGTGCCGTTCAGCGGACGCTTCGAGGCATTGCTGTTGGTCAGCGTGAGATAGATCTCACCCGTCACCGGATTGCCGGCCGTCCATTCCGGGCGGTCCATCGGCGTCGCGCCCAGCGCATCGGCGGCAAGGCGGGTGTTGACGAGAATGTCGGCCTGATCGGCGAAGACGTATTCGGGATACGTGCCGGTCGCGGGCAGGCTCGGGACCGAACCATAGACCAGCGGCAGCCACTGGCCGGTGCCGTCCGCATTGAACTTCGCGACATAGAGCGTGCCGGCATCGAGGTACTTGTCGCCCACCGCCAGGCGATCGCTGGCATCGGTGTCGGCCGCATCGAACGCGGTGTTCGACACGTACTTGTAAAGATACTCGCCGCGGCTGTCGTCGCCCATGTAGACGCCGATCTTCTGGCCGGCGACGGCGCGCACGAAAGCGCCTTCGTGGCCGCAGCGGCCCAGCGCGGTGCGCTTGCGCGGAGCCGAGGTGGGGTCATAGGGGTCGATCTCGACCACCCAGCCATACTGGTTGGGCTCGTAGCGGTAATCGGCAGCCGCGCTGGCGCCCGTGATCGTCGCGTTCCACTTCTGGAACATCGCGTCGGTGGAGGCGACCGTCGACCAGGCGTAGTTGCCGGTCTTGCTGGTGACGCCGTAGCGGGCCAGCGCGCGCAGTTCGTTGCCGGTGCGCAGCGCCGCGTCGGAGGCATCGCGGCGGAAGTAGCCGGCCCAGTTTTCCTCGCAGGTCAGGTTGGTGCCCCAGCCCGAGATGCCGTTGGCGCAGTTGTTGATCGTGCCGCGCCCGGCCGTGCCGGCGTTCGAATAGGCCGTGACCAGCATCGCCGAACCGGCGGCCGGGCCGTGGAAGGCCATCGGCGTCATCGGCGTGATGCGGCGGTTGAAGCTGCTGCTGGCGACATAGGACCAGCTGCGGTCGCCGCCGTCGATATATTCGGAGACCGAGACGCCGTGCGCTTCGATTTCCTTCTTCGCCTCGTCGGCCGGACGCGGGCCGGTGGAGACATTGGTCGGGCCATTGGGGTGAAGGTACTGGGTGCTCAGGTTCTCGTGGTTCTGCACCATGAGGCCGCGCGTCGAGCTGCTGTCATCGCGCGAACCGGCGGCCGAGAGGCCGAAGAAGTGCAGCGCGTCGCCATGGTCGCCGATGCGCTGGGCGAAGTTGTCGTCGGTGCCGTCGTTGGCATAGGCCGCGACGCCCGCCGCCAGCGGGTCTCCCAGCCGCGTCATGACCGTGACCGAATAGCCCGCGGGAACCACGGCGATGTCTTCCAGGCTGTGCGCGACGGCGGTGAAGCCGAGCACGGCAGGCGAAACGCGGATCGTCGTGGTCGACACGGCCGTCTCGCCATCGGCATTGGTGACGGCGAAACCGAACACGAGATCGGTGGCGGCTTCGACGGCCGGGGCGATGAACGTGGCGGTGAGGCCCGAGATGGTCAGGTCCACGTCCGGGCCGCTGTTCTGCGCCCAGGCGGACTTGCTGACGCTGGTGTTGCCGGCCGTCACCGAGCCAGTCAGCACGACGACGCGGCCCGAGCTGGTCGCTGCATTGTCACCGGCGGAAACAACCAGCGTGGTTTCGGTGTCGTCGCTGCCGCAAGCCGAAAGCACGCTCGTGCCCAGCACGGCCATGGTGGTGGCACCGGCACCGCGCAGCAGCGCCTGACGGCGGGAATAGCGGGCCGCGGCCAGCGCCTCCAGCGAGATCTGGGTGGTCGGATTGGTGTCGACGTCGCCGTCGGTATAGCCGTTGGGAGGAAGAATGTCGGTCATGCTATTGCCCCGCAATATTAGCTTGGAGAGGCGTAGCTAGAAGACGTTGATGTCACTAATGCGCAAAAACACTTTCAGTTTCGCGTCTTTGCCATGACGTTTTTCTGGCAATCGGGACTCCGCACGCGAACCGGCGGCGCGGCTGTCAGGCCCTGGCGGGATAGATCCCGCCCAGCAGGCGTTCGAAATGCGCCGAGACGCGATCGTTGCACGAACAAGCGCGGTTTTTCAGGCCATTACGGTCGAGCACTTCGATTCCGCCGCGCCGCGTGCGCAGCAGCCCCTCGTGCTTGAAACGCTGCAGAACCCGGCTGGCATAACTGCGGCCGATCCCCATCATCGTGGCGAGTTGCTCCTGCGTCATCGTCACATGGCTGTCGCCAATTCGGCAAACGGCAGCCCCCAGCCACTTCGCCGCGCGCTGTTCGATCGTGTGCGTCGCATTGCAGGCGATCGACTGGAAAACCTGCGCCATCATACAATCGGCATAGCGGGCAAACAGGTTCGCGATGACCGGGGAAGCACGCTTGGCCGCTTCGAGCTTGCCCAAGGGTATCCGCCGGAACACCCCTCCATGCAGCACCTCGACCCGGGCATAGGCAGGCACCGGCCCCTGGCTGGCAAAGCCGCCCACCGCCCCTTCGCGCCCGACCAGCATGGTCTCGACAGCTGCGCCGTCATCCAGCGCGACGGAAAAGCAGCACAGCGCCGGGCCGGTCGGCAGGGTGCAGTATTCGACCTCGTCGCCGGGCTGGCAGATCACGGTCCCCGCATCCAGCACGCATTCGGAACAATGCCGCACCAGCAGCGTCTGTTCGGCGGGGCGAAGCGCGGCGAGCAGGCCGTTGCCCATGGCGCCTGCGGCCCTGGCATCTTCGGACAATGAATGGGGAACTTGCGTGAACTGCGGCATGGCGGGATACCCGGCGATGGCGGTTAGGGACGTATAGTCCTCAACCCGCGCGGGCGGCTGCGGTTCCCGGTATCTTCCCGCAGGCCTTTCCCGGCAGTTGCGTCAGCCCAGCGGTTCGAGATCGGCCGGGCGGCCCGCAGCCGGACATCCCGCCAGGGCATAGGCAATCGCGGCCAGGATGGACTGGCGGGTGAATGGCTTCTGCACCACGCCGATCGCGGTTTCGGCCGGTGTGCCGATCTGCCCGGGATTGGCCGTGACATAGATGACCTGCGCCCCGAACTGGCCAGCGAGATGGCGGGCCGCCGCCGGGCCGGTAAGCCCGTCGCGCAAGTTAAGATCGACCAGCGCCACATCCGGCGCCTCGGCCAGACCGCCGAGCCCGGCAAGATCGGGAACGGTCCCGACAACCGCGTGACCGCCTCCCGAGAGAATGTCCTCCAGTTGCAGGGCGACCAGGAATTCGTCCTCCACGATGAGAACTTTCCCTCCGCCTTCCGTCATCGCAGCACCCAAGGCACCCTATTCCTTATTCTGTGGCTTCAGGCGGCGGCTCTGGCACCGCCCTCGTAATTCGCGATCTTGCCCAATTCGGCGAAGAACGCGTCGATCGCCTCGCCGTTGAGAACGAAGCTGTGGCGGAAATCGGGGAGCTGGCCCGACTCGATGACATTGAGCAGCATCGTGCGCGCCCGGCAGATGCGGCTTTTCACCGTGCCCAGCGCGACTCCGCAGATCTGGGCGATCTCCTCGTAGGAAAGATTGCCGGCCGCCACGAGCACAAGCGCCTCGCGATAGCTTTCCGGGATCGCGGTCAGCGCGCGGATCACGTCGGCAAGCTCGATGGCGCTTTCCTGGCTGGCGTCGGCGCAGAGAATGCGCTCGGCGGCGAGTTCATCGTATTCGCCATGGAAACGCGCGCGGCGCGCCTCGCTGTAGAAGTGATTGCGCAGGATCGTGAAAGTCCAGGCCTTGAAATTGGTGCCGGCCGCATAACGGTCCCGCGCGGCCCAGGCTCGCAGCATGGCTTCCTGAGCAAGGTCGTCTGCCCGGTCACGGTCCCCGCACAAGCCGCGGGCAAAGGCGCGAAGGTGCGGCGCGACATCGGCCAGCGCCTGCTTGAATTTCCGGTCGCTGAGCGCCTGGGCTGGCGCCGGTTCGATCTCAACGTCCACTTCGGATGCTGCGGTCATGCGTTACCCTCCATTCTAACCAGATGCAGCGCTAACGCCGCCTGCCCCGGAATGGTTCCCGGAAAATGCCGATGATGGGGTGCAAAGTTATGAAAACCGGCTGATTTCCCTGAAGATTCGCGGCACCGCAGCAACCGCTGCTCCGAAAACCGGGGCCTTGCCGGAAACCCATATGTGCCAGAAAGCTTGAGGCCTCCGGCCGCTCTTGGGGCTGCCGGAGGCCTCCGGGATCGGATCACCACCGGTTGCGGGGGGTGGGGTGGGGGGAGCCAGTGGTGATGCCGGAGAAACGTGGAGGAACGGCATTGGTTCCCGCAAAAAGCGAACCTGCGAAAAAATTTTCAGGTTGCCCTGCATCCACCCGGCATTCAGATCATTTAGATCATAGGGCTGGCGCCTTGCCGCCGTACCGCGTGCAAGCGCACACCAGATCCAAAGGCCAGAGGAATTCCATGTCCGTCTCAGACCAGATCGCCCGCCAACTGCCGTACTTGCGCCGCTATGCCCGGGCACTGACCGGCTCCCAGCATTCGGGAGACGCCTACGTGCGGGCCACGCTGGAAGCCGCGCTGGCCGACCGGGACCTGCGCGAGGAGATCGCGCACAGCCGGGCCGCGCTCTATGCCGCCTTCACGCGCATCTGGACCACCGGCCATGTCGAGGAGCAGCCGCCGGAAAACAGCGGCGACACGCACGAACAGGCCGCCCGGACCCGTCTCGCAACGATCGCCCCCACCCACCGCCAGGCCCTGCTGCTTTCCACCGTGGAGGAATTCTCCCGCGAGGAAACCGCCCGGATTCTCGGGGTTTCGCCCGAAGAGGCCGATGCCCTGGTGGCGCAGGCGATCGCCGAGATCGAGAACGAGAGCAAGACCAGGGTCCTGATTATCGAGGATGAGCCGCTGATCTCCATGCAGCTGGAAAGCCTCGTCGACGACCTCGGGCACACCGTGGTCGGCACCGCAGCCACCCGTACGCAGGCGGTGGACATCTTCGAACGCTCGCCCGCGGGCCTCGTCCTCGCCGACATCCAGCTCGCCGATGGCAGTTCGGGCATCGATGCGGTGGAAGACCTGCTGAAATTCGGTGACGTGCCGGTGATCTTCATCACCGCCTATCCCGAGCGCCTGCTGACCGGCGAACGCCCGGAACCGACCTATCTCGTAACCAAGCCGTTCCAGGAAGTGACCGTCCGCGCGGCGATCAGCCAGGCGCTGTTTTTCAGATCAAGCGAGCCGATGGGCTGAGGTCCCGGAAAGAGAATACGGGCGGCAACAAAGAACAGGCGGCCCCTTTTCCGGGCCGCCTCCAAATCAGCCCGGCAGGCTGCCTGCCAGTTCGTGATAGTGATCGACGGCCGAAAGCGCGAGCGCACTCACCAGGGCGAGCGCGAAAGTGCTGCCCGAGGATGTCGATTCGCGGCGCTGTCCGCCCAGCCGCACTGTCGCCATGTGATGGCCTGCACCGGACGTCGAAGTCATGACTCGTGCGTCGTAGGGAAGCAGGCGCAGCGCCGCCGTCTCGCAGGCGCCCGCCATGACCGAGCGCAGGACATCGGCTTCGGCGGTGGCGGTCAGGCTGGCGCCGCCAAGCCCTTCCGGGCGCATGCGCATGAGCTTGCCCATCGCACGAACATATCCGGCTTCCTTGTCAGGTGATGCCACGGTCGACGACAGCGCAATGTTGTCGACCTCGGTGAGCCACTCGGCAATGCGTGGGGGGGATGCCATGGGCTATTCGCTCCTAACGTAATGTTCAACGGCCCCCACCGCTCTTTTCGCATTGCACCATTTGCGATCATGCAAAACACATGTACGCACATATACGTATATAATTCAATAGCCACTTAAAATCAGCTATTTAAATTGTGTTCAATCCCATCCACGCGCCCCAGGGCCTGTCACGGCAACAGCGATTTCTCGCCTTTTTCGGCGCGCAAGGCGAACTCCCGGGCCGCCCGGACCGGCATCTTGAGGCGGCATTCGACCCCGGCCGGATTGAACTTGAGATCGACTTCGGAGTTGAGCTCGTGCGCGACGATCTTCTCGATCAGGTCGCGCCCGAACCCGCGCTTGGCCGGCTCGACAACCGGAGGACCGCCCTCTTCCCGCCAGTGGATTTCTGCCAGATCGGGCGACAGCAGCACCCAGTGGACGTGGATGCGCCCCTTGATCGTGCTGAGCGCGCCGTACTTGGCCGCATTCGTCGCCAGCTCGTGAATCGCAAGCCCCAGCGACATCGCATCGTTGGGCGCCAGCTTGATATCGGGGCCGGACATTTCCACGTGGCTCTCGCTGCCGTCCATGTAGGGCGCCAGTTCCGAGCGCACGATGTCCCCGATCGCGGCATTGCCCCAGTCCGATTGCGACAGGAGGTCATGCGTCGCCGACAGCGCGCGGATACGCGCTGTCAGACTTTCAGTGAAATCGTCGATATCCGTCGCGCGGCGGCGAGTCAGGGCCGCGATCGAAAGGACATTGGCCAGCGTGTTCTTGACGCGGTGGTTCAGTTCGCGCGTCAGCGAATTGCGGATCGAGGCCTGATTGGTGAGCCACTCCAGCACCCGCCGGTCCTCGGCGGCCCGCTTGGTGATAAGGCGGCCGATCGCCATGACCATCAGCGAGGCCAGGGCACCGAAAAACAGCGTGATCCGCGACAGTGCGGACAGGACGCCGCCCTTCTTGTCGCTGACCTGCACGACCCAGGAATGATTGCCGACATCGATGCGCCGCTCCATCGTCGAGCCGGTCATACCCTCGGCGCGCCGCTCGGCCAGCAGGGTATCCGGCGCGACGTGGCCATCGTAAACCGAGACCTCGATCCCGTTGGTCCGGTAGAGTTCACCAGCCGAGTTGAGGAAATTGTCGGCCCGGAACGGGCTGTAGACGAACCCCTTCACATGATGGCGGCCGCCCTCGTCCGTCTCCACCGGCATGTAGATGAGGAACCCGGCCGCATCGGGATCGCCCTTGTCCTGAACGAGATGGACTTTACCCGAGGCGACGGGACGCCCGAGCTTCATGGCCTTTTGCATGGCCGCCCGGCGCACGGGGTCGGAGAACATGTCGAAACCGATCGCGCGGCGGTTGTTCGCCGTGCCCGGCTGCAGGAACACGATCGGCGTTGCATAGTCCGCATCGTGGCGCGGATAGGGATAGGTAAGAAAATCCGGCCGGCCGGCATCGTGGATCGCGTCTTCGAAATCGGCAAGGTTGCGCACCGGCACCAACGGCGCCCAGCCCATGCCCAGCGACCCGTAGAGCTTGCCGTCCCCCTGCAGGTCGTCGGTGAATTCGCTGAACTGATGGCCCGTCACCTCCTGCTGGGTGCCGAACAGCGCGGCCCCCGCCCGCAGCAGGGCAATATTCTCGGTCACGCGCCGCTGCAGGGCCGAGGCGATCTCGGTCAGGTTGCGATCGAGCTCCACTTCGCTCGTCTTGCGGTCCGCCCGCTCGATCGCCATCACCGAGACAGCCGTGGTGATGCTGGCGATCACGAACAGCAGAAACGGCCAGCCCCGCGGATATTTGTGGAACCACGACTGCTTCTGCACACGGTCCAGAAGCGCCTGATCAATCACCCCACACTATTCCCGTCTCCTGACGCGGCCGGGCACAATCCCGCGCGGCTGCTGCCACCTATGGCAACTCTTTGCATCCGGGGGAACCTTGCAGCCCGCCAATTGTTCCACGTCCGGACAATGTTGGCAGGGCCATGCCCCCGCCGGAGCGCGGAAGCCTTCGCTTCCGGGCAGGGAACCGGCACAGGCTTGACCGGCCGCCTGTCTCTCAGCAAGGGTAGCCGGCGAAAGGGAGCTTGTGTTGAATCGACCCAATGGACGAAGGCCAGCCGGGAAAGTGCCGGGTCTGCCGCCCGGCATCGAAGCGCCGCCCAAGGACGGCGAACCCGGCTGGGCATCGGGGTTGAGAAAGCTCTACAACTCCGTCGTCGAAGAACCGCTGCCGGACAGCTTTCAGGATCTCCTGAAAAAGCTGGATGACAGCGGCGATGCCTGAGCGGATCACGCCCTGCCCGGCAGACGAAAGCTTCCGCCGGGAACTCCTCACCGTCCTTCCCCATCTGCGCGCCTTTGCCCGCGGCCTTTGCGGCAGGCCCGATTTTGCCGACGATCTGGTGCAGGAAACCGCGATCAAGGCCTGGACCGCGCGCGAGCGCTATCAGGCGGGCACCAACATGCGCGCCTGGACATTCGCGATCCTGCGCAACCACTACTTGTCCGAACTGCGTCGCAGCAGGCGCCAGACCGATCTCGACGATGGCGTGGCCGAGCGTCTGCTGATCATGGAAGCCGATCAGGAAGCCCCGCTCCATCTCGACGACATGGAGCACGCCCTGCACCAGCTTGCCCCCGAGCGCCGCGAAGCCGTGCTGCTGATCGGCGCCTCCGGCTTCAGCTACGAGGAAGCGGCCGGGATCGCGGGATGTCCCGTCGGCACCATGAAAAGCCGCGTCGCCCGTGCCAGGGCCGATCTGGCGCGGATACTGGACAGCGAGCCGCAGAAGACCATCGCGGACTCACGCGCCGGCTAGGCGGCACGAGGCCCCGGTCAGTTCAAGCGCGCCGAGTTCCTGGTTCTTCTCGGTAAAGAACGTCGCCGTCATGGTCCCGCCCTGCATCAGCACCGCCTGAAACGCGCGTGCCGAGCAGATTCCGTGCCGCCCGCGCGCCTGCCAGTCCGGCTTGATGGCATCGAATTCCGGATTGTTGACCACCGTGACCTGCAACCGGGTGCCGTCGGCGGTGAAGCCGGTCACTTTCGATCCGTCGTCAAGAACGGTAGGCCGGGGCATCAGGTCCGCCGTGCGCTGGACCAGGGCTTCCATGTCCACGCCGCGCGGCACCGGCCGGACCATGGCTGCGCTGGTAAAGGCAGGCACAGGAGTGCCACCGTCCTGCCCGGAGACCGCCTCGGTCAGAACCGCCGGCTGGAAACTGGCCGGCGCGGACGGTTCGGCCACGGTCTCGAAAACCGGCGCCGGCGTGCCCGCCTTGGCAAGCTGGAACGCGAAAGGATAGACCTCTCCGTTCCAGCTGACCGTCAGGTCGACCCGCTGCGGCAGGTCCGCCTCCTTGATCTTGCCGAGCACGATCTTGCCCGCATAGCTGTGTCCGGGATCGACCGTCGTCGCCTGCACCACTTCGTTGCCGAGCGCCGCGCGGGTGCGGTCGAGGTTCTCCTGGATGCGCGCCAGCCCGACCCCGGTTCCCACGCCGATCGCCGTAGCCTGTATTTGCCCGGCCGTGCTGGGGGCGCTGTAATAGCCGCGATACGTGCCGTAAGGCGTGTGCCAGGTGCTGCGGTAAGTGTCGCGCTGGCTGGCCGCCGCGGCCGCGGCAACCCCTCCCAGCAGCGCCAGCCCCACCTTGGACCATACCGCCCGCCGCTTGGCCTTGCCCTTGAGCTGATCGACCGAGAAGACTTCCAGGCTCTGCCCGGCGCTTTCGGCATGGAAATTGCCGATGTCGATCACCTCGGGATCCCTGCCCCCGTTGTACACCGCCACCGCGAAGGCAAGACTGCCGTGATCCATCGGCAGCGGCCGCACCTGCACCGAGCCCCACCGCTGCGGCAGGTCCAGCGTGGGCACGCCCTGCTGATAGCGCACGGTCTCGTAACCGACCTGGACCGGCTGGACCTCCGGCGGTGCGGCATGGACCGGCACGGCGAGCGAAACGCAGGCAAGAGCGAAAACCATCGGTCGAATATCGGGTCGCAACGCAAATCCCCTGATTTTGTGCAGGTGCGAAAAATCAGCGGGCCGCCGTTGCGAGCCGGGTAAGGAAGATGCCTAATTCCAGCTTAATTACAGATAATTAATCCCCGAGAAAGCGGCAAACAGGCCGCCGCCCGTTGACGCAGGCAAATACATCACGACCTTTCCGGCGCAGAATTTCTTTTCCCGCCACTCTTGGAAAGGTATAATTCAGCACCCGCAGAAGGAATACTACGAAGATACGACATCTTCGCGCCATTTCGGCAGCAGCATCAGACAGGCCACCGAAACCGTATGGAACGCCAGCGCCGCGCCCGCGACCGGAATGGTGCCGTGCTCGATCCATGGCGAGACCAGCGCCGTGCCGGCCGCCGCCGCGCCGAGCACGAAGAGGATCACCAGCGCGCTGCCCCGGGCATCGTCGCCATGCGAGGCCAGAATGGCGCGGAAGAACCCCGGCGGGCCGCGCAGGCCGAGGCCGGTGTTGACCGGCACGAACAGCGCCGTGATGACGAGCGCCGAAGTCCCGCCCGCCAGTGCATAGAAGAACTGCGCCAGCGCACCCACCGCCGCGAGCCATGTCCCGGCCGCGATGACACGCTCGGCGCCATAGCGCCGCACCACCCTTGTGGCGGAATTGGCGGCGACCATGAACGTGGCGATGCCGCAGACCTGCATCACGATGAAATCTGTCAGCGTGCCGCCATGGACGCGCACGAACACCGTCGGCATGCCGAAGACGAAGACCAGCAGTCCGCCCAGCACCAGCGCCTGGCTCAGGGCATAGCGCAGGAACGTGGCGTCGCGCAGCAGGGCGAGGAAGCTACCCTGCCCCCGGCGGCGCACTTGCGGCACCCCGCCCGAGGCCAGCAGCAGCACACCCAGCAGCGCTGCGACCGCGGCCATGACATCGAAATTGAGATGCCAGCCGCCGAAGGCCAGCAGCGCCGCACCGGCAACCGGCGCCAGCGCGGGCGCCAGCGATTCGATGCTGCCCAGCACGCCAATCGCGCGCACTGCGTCCTCTTCATCGAACATGGCATTGACGATACCCGGCGCGAAGACCGCAGGCCCGGATGCCACCATGCCCTGTAGCGCGCGCAAGGCGATCAGCACTTCCATCGAGGGGGCCAGCGAACAGCCCAGCGACAGCAGCGCGGTCGCGAAGAGCGAGCCGATGAACAAGTGCGGTGTCGCCACCCGGTCCCCCAGCACGCCATAGCCCAGCAGGCCGAGGCACGAGCCGCCGACATAGGCCGCCAGCACCAGCTGCGCCTGTGCCGGATCGCCCCCCAGCGCCTCCGGCAGGCCGGGAACCGCGGGCAGGACAAGATCCGTGCCCATCAGCCCCACGATCGTACTGCCCACGACCAGTCCCAGCGTGATCCACCCGCGATTCACGAACTTGCCCCTGCCTTGTGTTCCCTGGTTACCGGACCGCGGGGATGGCAGCTTGTTCGCAAGCGCACAATAGCGGCGCACATTGCCCTTTCACCGCTGCGCCCCGGCCTGCCCGGGAGCACTCCAGGTCTTGCAACTCTCCCCGATGCGGAAGGACGAAGCCATGCCGCACCGCCTCAGGACACTCGCGCTCTGCTCCGGCGAAAGAAGAGAGGGGGCAGAAATATACAGATATTTCAACGCACCGCTAACGCCATACTGCACCAGGCAGATGCCCTGGCACCACCGTTTACGAGTTTATGCTCCGGCTCCATGATCAGATCACAGGAGTATTTCCGGTTTGGTAATCACAATTGGGAAGCAATGACTAAAGCAACTCGCCGAGAAACAGATTTTAACTGATTTCACGTAGAGACACCGAAATAAAGGTTAAGACTCGACAGGACACGGTTATGGCCGTCAGAAATATTCTGAGAGGATTCTCGCACGGCCGGCCCTCCGGCGCGTCCGGAAGCCATGCCTCGATTTCACCCCACGAACGCCTAGCGCTTCTCGATGAATACGAAGCTCTC
>NZ_BCTX01000055.1 GCF_001590985.1 Novosphingobium naphthalenivorans NBRC 102051 | reverse complement strand
TTAGTGTGCTGTGAGCGCGCTTCGCAACGCAGTCATAGAGGCCGAGGTTCTTGCTCTGATCGGGGATGATGTGGTCGCCGCACCTTGGTTCATGTGCAATGGATCGCAGCTGTCTGACGATTCCGTGTCGTTCCTGCGCCAAGTCGTTTCGCTCGTGATCGATTTGTATGAGAGTGAAGGCCGCGCGACATCGCGGAGGGGGCGCTGATGGCCATTACCGCGTACACCGGCCCTCCGGGCTCTGGCAAAACCTATGCTCTCGTGCATGACGTTCTTCTTCCCGCGCTGGCCGATGGTCGGCGCGTTTTTTCGAATATTGATGGTCTGAACTCAGACCTGATCCTTGATTACCTTGAGGCTAAACACCCGGATCGGGCCGGTAAGTTCGGTGCGCTAGAAAGGTTCGACGGTGTTGACGCCATCGAGCCGGGCTTTTGGCCGGATGTGGACCGCAAGGATATGTCAGCGAAGGTTCAGGGCGGCGATCTGGTTATTTTCGACGAGGTGGGCATTCACTGGCCTATTTCCGGTCAGTTCCCTCGCGACATTGGCAAGTTTCTGCGGTTCCATCGCCACTATGTCGATGCGAACGGGCAGAGCACTGACGTGGTCTTGGCGACGCAAGGGGTGATGGATCTGCACCGGCATTATCGCGCGCTGATCGAACGGACTTACAAGTTCAAGAAGCTGTCCACGCTCGGTCTCAATCGGTCCTATGCGTGGTCGGTCTGGGAGGGCTCGACGCAGCGGAAAGGCGAGGCGGTCGTTAACGGTCAGGGCCGGTACGACAAGGCGATTTTCCCGCTCTATAAGTCGTACAAGGGGCCGGGTGGCTCGGAGACATCGACCGACAAGCGGGCCAACGTTCTGCGTCAACCTAAGGTTGTCGTTACAATCGCGGGCGCCGTCGCCTCGATGCTTGCTGCTGTGTGGTTCCTCTGGTCGATGTTTTCGGGCGGTTCCCTTGGCGACGATGTACAGCCTCAAGCGGTCGCATCTGAGGTTTCTGCCTCTCCGTCACCTCGGCAGGCTGTGGCCGGTTCTTCCTCGATGCCATCGCCTGAGCCCTTTTCGTCGGCGTGGCGTATCGCTGGGATGATGCGGGTTCCCGGCGTGCAAGTCGTGGTGTTGTCCGATCAAAAAGGCGCTGTTCGCTACGAGGACTTGTCAAACTGTTCGATGGTGAACGGGCGGCCTTATGTCTGCTCGATCGATGGTCAACGCGTCGTCTCTATGGGAGGTCTCGGACAGGTGTCGGGGAAGGGGGCAGGGTCGTGGTCAGGCCTCTAATCGTTGCGGGCTTGGGCTTTTGTTTTGGCGTCAACCTTGGGTTGTCGCTGTTTAAGGGGGTTCTCATGGCTAAGATGCGTGAGTCTTCTGAGGTCGCTGCGATGGTCAGGCGCATGTTTACGGCGCTTGCTCGTCGTTCTGCGGACGGTGATCTTGAGGCGCTTGTTGAGCTCGATCGGCTGCGTGAGCCGTTGGCTGT
Organism: Novosphingobium naphthalenivorans NBRC 102051; assembly: GCF_001590985.1. Classification (GTDB taxonomy): domain Bacteria; phylum Pseudomonadota; class Alphaproteobacteria; order Sphingomonadales; family Sphingomonadaceae; genus Novosphingobium; species Novosphingobium naphthalenivorans. The sequence continues at coordinate 35,290 of NZ_BCTX01000055.1, read as the reverse complement.
TGCTACTCAGGCTGCGGCAGACGGCGCTTTGGATCGTGAATACACGTTCGGGGATATTGCGCGCGCAATGGGTGTTTCCCGGCAGGCCGTGCAAAAGCGCTTCGGAAAGGCGGTGTCATGAATGTGATGCGATGTGCACATTTCTCGCGCCAGGCGGCGGCCTCGATCGCCGCCGGCGTTTTCATAAATCACAGCAAAATGTGTCCGCGGCTTGCGCCTGGCTCACATCGTGGTGTCCTTAAGCGTAAGTCGCTCTTTCTTCTTCCTCTGGCAGCCCTTTTTGGTGGCGTAGCCACCGCCAAGCCTTTTGAGCCGTTTTCTGCCGCTCCTACGCTCGCGCCATCGGGCGTGTTCTTGCAACTGGATGCTGTGCCGCTTGGGGAGGTTGTCACGATCATGTTTCGCGACATCCTCAAAACTCCGTATGTTGTTGCGCCTGAGGTTGGCGCGGATCGGCGGCCTGTGTCGGTGCGGTTGGATGTTCCGTTGCCTAAGGCACGTGCTGCGGTGATGGCGTATCTCAAGGCGTTCGGTTTGCAGGTCGATCGCGTCGCCGGTGTTGATCAGGTGCGCCTTGTTGGCGGTTCTTCGGGTGCTGGTTTTTTGCCTTCCGTCGAGGGTTCGGCGCCGATGGCGTTGGCGGCGCCTGTCAATCCATCGGTTTATGCTGAGCAGTCTCCTCGGAGCGCTGACCCAAGAGCTGGCGTAGAGGAGACTGCCGCGGCCTATTGGCCGCGTTTCCGCTCCCCGGCGTACTTGGCGAATGTCCTCGGCTCGCTCCTGCCGAAATTGCGCTTTGGGTCGAATCCAGCTGATGAACCTCGTCTGGGGTTTCAAACCGATCAGGCGCAATCTCGTGATTTGTTGGCGTTTATCGGCCCGGTTCAGGATGTCGAGAACGCTCGGGCCGTGCTCACTGCTATCGACGTTGCCGAGGTCGGCCTGTCGATCAAGGCAACCGTCTACGAGGTTCAGACGGGTTCCTTAAACCAATCTGCGTTGTCTCTGGCCGCCAGTTTGCTTGGCGGTCGTTTCGGTGTGGCGGTGGGCGGATCGGCGTCGCCCATGGACAATTTTTTGAAGCTCACGACCGGAAACGTGCAAGCTGCACTGGGCGTGCTGTCATCGGACAACCGGTTTCGGGTGGTGACGGCACCTTCTGTGCTGGCGCGATCTGGAACGCCAGCTGTGCTGACGTCAGGCTCTCAGGTGCCTGTGTTGGGCTCCATTTCCTACGAGGGCCAGTCTGGCACGCCCGTCCAGTCCGTCGTGTACCGTGACAGTGGAGTGATTTTGAAGGTTACGCCGACGGCTTATCACGATGTTGTAGACCTCGCCGTCGATCAGGAGATTTCTTCGTTCGTGCGCACCGATACGGGCGTTTCGGGCTCGCCTACGCTCATCAAGCGGTCGGCCACGAACCGCGTTTCCGTTGCTCCTGGCGAAGTCGTGGTGCTCGGCGGTCTTACCGATGAGCGTGACACGTCGGCAAAATCGGGCTTCCTCGGTTTGTTTCCCTCGAAACGTACAGAGAAATCCCGGACTGAAATCCTCATGGTTTTGCAGGTTGACCGTTCGAGCGCACAAGGTTTTGCGCCTGCCCCGCAGCGCAGCGAGGAGCAGGCGCAAACGTTGTTGCTGCCATCGCTTTCGGCGCCTTCTGATGAGCAGGGTCTATAACCATGCGAATTTGTGTCAAAAATGTCAGTCAAGGTGCGATTTGTTAATGTTAGAATGTCATTGCATTAACCATGAGGGATAGTTTCAATTGGCGTTGGCGTTGGTCAAATCCTGCTTGGCTCTATGCTGCATTTTGCCCGGGATGGTATAAGCGCAGAAGTATTCCCTTGGCTTGTTCGAACGACAATTGACGCTGTTCTCCGCAGCGTATCTTATCAGCTATTTGAGGCATGAGATTCGTAGTGGGGTCGTTATGGCGGATGTTAGGGCATTTAGGCGTGAGAAACGTCTCAAATCGCTTGATGAATGTGAAGGTCCCGTTTTTAGGGTCCTGCCGGTGCCGCGGAATTCTACCAGCGTATTTGTTCTTGTTACCGTGGGCTTGTTTGTGGGCGTGATGTTGGGCTGTTTCCTGTTTTTGTAGGATTGCTGCGGATTTGGCCTTGTGTCGATTATGACTGAACGGTACTCAGTACGTGCAGGGGGGGTCTCTGATGATTGACATGAAAGACGAAACGCCGGACTGCTCGGGTCAGTCTCTGGCCGATTCGGAAGCGGAAATCAGAAAGCGCACGCCTGATGAGCAGGCTGCCGCAGAGGCGACAGATCGGCGGGTTAAGTACGACGCGAAGCTGGCCAAGATGGGCATTGAGCGTTTTACCATCCAGACTCGCTGGGAGGCTAAAGAGGCGTTTCGCTCTCTTAGTCGTCTTTTGAAGGGGCCGCATGGCGACGAGCATGTTGCTGCGCTTCTTGAATTTGTCGCAGAGCGGGAGCGGATGCAATGACAGTCCGCTCTCCGAAATCCACCACCCAGATTGATAATATATATTATGTTAAATCAGAAGTGGTCCGATTTGAGAGGCGTCGGCGCGCCCTCTCACTGTTCGATGCGGAAACCCGTGACCTGAATAAGCAGAACGAGCCCGATGATGATGGCGCCCCAGATCGCGGCGTACTGGATCGTCTTGCTCGTGCCGAGATTGCGGAACGGCGCGCCGCGTGTGACCAGGATCAGACATGCGATCACAGAAATGATCGAGACGATCATACCCGTGGTGCTCATGCCCGGATCGCCATCATGCTTCGATCACCATGCCGTCGAACGCCACTTTGACGTGATCCGGCACTTCGCTGGTCACGGCCGCGTAATCCATGCTCTTGTCGAGATGTGTCAGCACGACAGTCTTAACGCGCGTGGCTTCCGCGAGTTCCAGCGCCATGCCCAGATGCGCGTGCGTGGGATGCGGTTCGCGGCGCAGGCAATCGACGACGAGCAAGTCCGACCCGTAATAGGTATCGACCATGCCGCGGGTAATCTCGCTGAAGTCCGTCGCGTAACTGACCGATTTTCCGTCACATTCAAACCGGTATCCGGTCGATTGCGCCGGCCCGTGCGGCATCTGCACGTGATCGACCCGAAAGCCCTCGCAGAGCCGCAAGGTATCGAGATTGTCGATCGTCGCGATCGTCGGATAGCCTTCCTGCCCGGCGAACACATAGCCGAAGCGCTGGCGCAGGCGCCGCACCGTTTCGGAGGCGGCAAAGCCGGGGATCGGCCCGCCACGGCCATAGCGCAGCGGCCGCAGGTCATCGATGCCATGGCAGTGATCGGCGTGATCGTGCGTCCAGAACACCGCATCGAGCCGGTGAATGTCGTTGGCAAGCAACTGCGCGCGCAAGTCGGTCGGCGTGTCGACAAGGATGCGGCTGCCGGCATCGCTTTCGAGCAGGATCGAAACGCGCGTGCGGCGGTTCTTCGGCTCCAGCGGATCGCACTGACCCCAGTCGGCCCCATGTTCGCCGCCCACGCGCGGAACGCCGGTGGACGTGCCGCTGCCAAGGATCGTCACTTTCACGCGGCGGCTTTCCGGAACAGCGCGAAGAAATTGCGCGTGGTCGCCTCGGCCAGATGTTCGGGCGTCACGCCGCGAAGGCCTGCCACGAAGCGCGCGGTATCGGCCGTATAGGCCGGTTCACACTTGCGTCCGCGATGCGGCACCGGCGCCAGAAATGGCGAGTCGGTTTCAACAAGTAACCTGTCTTCCGGCAGCTCGGCCGCCACGGCCTGCAGGTCCTGCGCGTTCTTGAACGTCACGATCCCCGAAATCGAAATCGTCAGCCCCAGATCGAGCATCTTGCGGCCGAACCCGGCGCTGGCCGTGAAGCAATGGATGAGGGCGGGAAAAGCCCCCTTCTCCATTTCCTCGGTCAGGATGCGCGCGGTGTCTTCCTCGGCATCGCGGGTATGGATGATGAGCGGCAGACCGGTTTCGCGCGACACCCCGATATGCGTGCGGAACAGCGCCTGCTGCACCGCGCGGTCGGACTTGTCATAGAAGTAATCGAGCCCGGTCTCGCCAATGCCGATCACTTTGGGATGCGCGGCCGCTTCGAGCAGAGCCCCCTCGCCCAGATCGGCATGTTGGTCCGCCTCGTGCGGATGGATGCCGACCGAGGCCCAGACATCGGCTTCGCGCGCGGCGGTGCCCACCACTTTGTCCCACTCGCGCTGGCGGGTGGAGATGTTGAGGAAACCGCCGATACCGGCCGCGCGCGCACGGGCCAGCACGCCCTGCTGATCTTCGACCAGACCTTCGTATTCGAGATGGCAGTGCGAATCGATCAGCATCAGGCAGGCTCGTCCGCCGGCAGTTCGAGGCGCGGGAACACACCCATGGGCTGAGACAGCGTGAAGCCGCTCGCCGCCAGCGTTTCCAGCCAATCGGCATCGGCCAGCGCGGCATAATCGCGCGCATCAGCCGCCACGCCCATCTGGTCGAGCAGCTTGTCGATCGCGGTCGGCACGACCGGACGCACGGCCAGCGCCAGACTGCGCACGCAGCGCAGCAGCGTCATCAGCACGGCTTCCATGCGTTCCGGATCGGTCTTGCGCAGCGTCCAGGGCGCCTGTTCGTCGACATACTGGTTGCAGGCGAAGACCGCGCGCATCCAGCTTTCCAGACCGTTCGAGAAATCGAGATCCATGAAAGCGCGGCGCAGGCCGGCGATGCCCAGCGCGACGGCGTCCGAGAGCGCGATATCGGCTTCGGCGGCAGGAAGACCAGGCTTGAGCACGCCGCCCATGTTCTTGAAGATCATCGACAGCGTGCGCTGGGCCAGATTGCCAAAGCTGTTGGCCAGCTCCGCATTGCAGCGCGTGACGATCGCTTCGTGCGACCACGAGCCATCCTGCCCGAAAGCCACTTCGCGCAGGAAGAAATAGCGCAGGATATCAACGCCATAGAGTTCGGAAAGCGCGATCGGATCGGTGACATTGCCGAGCGACTTCGATTCTTTCTGCCCGCGATTGAGCAGGAAGCCATGGCCGAACACCTGCTTGGGCAGTTCGACACCGGCGCTCATCAGGAACGCGGGCCAGTACACCGTATGAAAGCGAACGATGTCCTTGCCGATCAGGTGGAGGCTCGCCGGCCAGTACTTGGCGAAATCCCCGCCTTCATCGGGGAAACCGAGGCCGGTGATGTAGTTGGTGAGGGCATCGACCCACACGTACATCACATGGTTGTCGCTGCCCGGCACCTTGATGCCCCAGTCAAAACTGGTGCGCGAGACGGAAAGGTCGCGAAGGCCCCCTTCCACGAAGCGCGTAATCTCGTTGCGGCGGGTTTCCGGGCGGATGAATTCGCTCGAAGCGTACAGTTCCAGCAGCCGGTCCTGATACTTCGACAGGCGGAAGAACCACGATTCCTCGACAGTCCACTCGACCGGCGTGCCCTGCGGGGAAAGCTTCTCGCCCCCCTCGCCTGCGACCAGTTCGCTCTCGTCGTAGTACGCCTCGTCGCGAACAGAGTACCAGCCCTCGTAGCGGTCCAGGTACAGATCGCCATTGGCTTCCATGCGCCGCCACAGTTCTTGCGTGGAGGCGTGGTGGCGCGGCTCGGTGGTGCGAATGAATACATCGTATCCGACATTCAAGGCATCGCACATGCTCTGGAAATACCCGGACATCTCCGTCGCCAGTTCCATCGGCGTCATGCCCAGGTCGCGCGCCTTCTGCGCCATCTTGAGGCCGTGCTCGTCCGTGCCGGTCTGGAACCGCACGTCGAACCCTTCGGCCTTGCGGTGGCGGGCAATGACGTCTGCGGCGATCGCTTCATAGGCATGGCCGATATGCGGCTTGCCATTGGGATAGCTGATCGCGGTCGTGATGTAATAAGGCTCGCCCATCGGCGGTCGCACTTTCTCTTCAGGTGTGTCTAGCGAGCGGCCTCTCTAGGCATCGCCGCCGAGGCCAGCAACCCGCCAATTTCCATTATGAGGAGCCCGGCATCGAAATTGTAGATGGGCGCCTGCGAACTGAGCGTGGTCAAAGTGCCGTGCGCCTCGATAATCTTCATCTGCCGCGCGCGCGGCGCATCGGGCAATTCGGCCACAAGCACGCTGCGGGCGAGTTCCAGAGCGGCAAGCTGCCGGTCACGCGGGGGGCGCGCACCCATTTCATCGGCCAGTGCGCCGCGCAGATGAAAGTCTGAGTCGCCCTCACGCAAGATCTGCATCATCAGGCGGTGAATGGCGCCCAGATCGTGCTCCACGAAATTGAGCGCCACACCCGGCGATCCGCGCGATGCGGCAATGGCCGCCGCCCGCGCCTCGGAATCCGCTTCCGGCACGTCCCGGCGGATGACGGCATCAAGCTCGTCCGGCCCCAGCGCGGCGAAGCGCAGGACCCGGCAGCGCGAACGCACGGTTGGCAGCAGACGCCCGGGCTGGTGGCTGATGAGCAGGAAATAGGTTCCCGCGGGCGGTTCTTCGAGGCTCTTGAGCAGGGCGTTGACCGCGTTCTTTTCCAGATCGTCCGCCGGATCGATGATGATCGCGCGGCGGCTGCCCAGGGTCGGACGCGTGGTCAGCCGGTGCTGCATCTGGCGGATCTGGTCGATCGTGATGTTGCGCTTGGTCTGATAAGGCTTGCCCTCCGCCTTCTTCTTGGCCTCATCCTCGTTAGAGGGCAGATGCTCCAGGATATGAATGTCCGGGTGCGAAGCGGCGTCGGGCAATTTACCGCCCGGCTCCTTGACCAGTTCGGCCGCTGCCGCACGGGCAAAAGCCCGCTTGCCGAGCCCCTTGGCGCCCGAAAGCAGCCAGGCGTGATGCATACGCTCGGAGCCGATCGCCGAAAGCCACTCCTGCCAGGCGAGTTCCTGTCCGATGAAAGGCTTTGTCCGGCTCATGGCGTGGGCAGCAGCGGAGCCGCCGCGGCCAGAATGCGGGCGTGGGTTTCATCGGGCGTGCCATTGCCGTCAACGCGGGCAAAGCGGCCGGGCTCGTTCTCGGCAAAGGCGGCGAAAGCATGGGCTACGCGGGCATGATAAGCCGTGTCCCGTCCGCCGATGCGGTCAGTGCCGCCGGCATCGCGAAGGGCAAGCCGGGCGGCCGCCGCTTCGGGCGCGACTTCGATCAGGAGCGTCAGATCGGGCAGGAAGCCCATGCTGCCGATGGCGTGCAGGGTCAGGATATCCGCGTCCGACAGCCCGCCGCCGCCGCCCTGATAGGCCCGGCTCGAATCGAGGAAGCGGTCACAGACCACCCACGCCCCGCGCGCCAGGGCCGGGCGGATCAACTGCTCGACATGATCGGAACGCGCCGCCGCGAACAGCAAGGCTTCGGCGCGCGGATTCCAGCCCGGCCCGTCGTCCCCCGGCGCCCCTTCGAGCAGCAGCTTGCGGATCGCTTCGGCGCCCGGCGTGCCGCCCGGCTCGCGCGTGACGACCACCTCGACCCCGAGGGCGCGCAAGGCATCCGCGAGGAGCCGGGCCTGCGTCGACTTGCCCGCCCCTTCCCCGCCTTCCAACGCGATGAATCGTCCCGTGGTCATGAAAACAGGTTGATAAGCCCGTTGCGCAGCCTGTCCAGCGGCCCCGCCTTGCCGATATCGCGCCCGGCGTAGAGTGGCACCCGGCCCGGCGTCAGGCCTTGCACCTGGATTTCCAGTTCCCCGACCTCATCGCCCTTGCGGACCGGCGCCACCAGCGGCCCCTTATAGTGAACCGACAGTGTGATCTTGGCCTTGCTGCCTTTGGGAAGCGTGGCGTGGACTTCGCGGTTGGCAACCAGCGGCACATTCAGGTCTGCGCCGTCCTGCACCCGGGCATTGGCAACGGGCTGTCCCTTGTCGAACAAGTGGCGCGGCGTCCACGCGGAGAAGCCCCATTCCAGCAAGGCGCGGGCAGCGGCATCGCGCACCGGCGTCGTCGGCGATCCGGCCAGAACCATGACCAGCCTGCGCCCCTCGCGCTCGGCCGTGCCGACGAAGTTGTAGCCGGCCTCGCGGGTATAGCCGGTCTTGATCCCGTCCGCGCCGGGCACCACGCCTACCGTCGGGTCATGGCTGCGCATCGCGACATCGCCTGCCTGCCCATGCCAGAACCAGCGCTTGTGCCCGGAAAACTCGCGGTAAAGATCGGGGTGGCGCATGATCATGGCATCGGCGAGCTTCACCATGTCGCTGGCGGTGACATAAGTATGACCCTCGTCCATCCACCCGTTCGGGGTGTTGTAATGGCTGCGCGTCATCCCGAGCCGCCGGGCGGCATCGTTCATCTTGTCGGTCCACGCCTTGACGCTGCCCGCATAGCCCTCCGCAAGCACGACGCAGGCATCATTGGCCGACTGCGTCATGATACCATGAAGCAGATCGCGGGTCGTGGGTCGGTCCTTGACCGTCAGGTACATGTTGGTGCCCTTGGCGAACCATTCCTTTTCGGTCTCGGGCCGTTCGGCGAAGACCCGGTCGAGCGGCAGGCGCCCCGCGTCGATCTCTTCGAACGCGACAAAGGCCGTCATCACTTTAGTGACCGAGGCAGGCAGGAACGGTGTATCGGGATGGCGCTGTTCCAGCACCTGGCCGGACCCGAGATCGACCAGCAGGCTGACCGGAATCGGCGCCAGTTCCGCAGGCGGCGTGGGAACGGCAGCCTGGGCGGCGCCTGCGGTCATGGCGACCGCCAGCCCGAATGGTACGATAGACTTCAAGACCCGACTTCTCCCGCACGCCCGCGCGGGGCGCCATAAGCGCGCGGAGCCGGTCATCCGGTTAATCCGCAGACTGGATTCGGGCGTCCTTATAGCCAGCGTGGCGGACCTTCTCCAGCGCCGGTGCGGCTTGTGCACGGTTTGCGAAAGGCCCCGTGCGCACGATCCAGTATTTGCCGTTGTGCGTGACACTGCCACCCAGCTGTTTCGCCACCTTGCGGGCATTGGCTTCGACCGAGAACGCGCCCGCCTGAACCATGAAGGCCCCCTTGGGCGGCTTGGCGACCGGGGCCGGCTCCGCTTTCGGGGCTTCCGGTTTCGGCGAAGGCACAGGCCTTTTCGGAGAAGGCGCAGGCGGCGTCTTTACGGACGCGGCAGGTTTGTCGGACGCGGCTTTCTGCGGGTCAGGCTTGACCGGAGCCGGCTTGGCGGCCGGTTTCGCCGTCGCCGGTGACGACGTTCCCGTTGGCATCGCTGTCGGCATGGTGGGAGGCGTCGAAGGGGGCGGCAGCAAGGGCGCCTGATCGGCCAGTTTGCGCCGCAGGACCTTGAGCAGTCCTTCGGGCGTTTCCATCCGCTCGGGTGCCCTCTGGCCGGTGCGCAGCATGGCGCGTTCCTGCTCGGGCGGATTGACGCGCCGCACCCGGACCTGCGCATGGCTGCCCGGCACGATACCCAGCTGCTGCGCCGCCATCGGCGACAGTTCGATCAGGAGATCGTTGACCATCGGCCCGCGCCGTTCGAGGCGCACGAGAATGGTCTTCCCGCTCGCAAGCGAAGTCACCTCGACATAGCACGGCAGGGGCAGCGTCTTGTGTGCGCCGGTTACGCCGACGAGACTGGCATCGCCCACCGACGCGTAGCCTACCGCGTCATAATTGAGCTGGTCGGTCGGCGTCCAGACCGTCTGGTCGATCGTGAAGGGCTGGCCGATCACCACTGGATAATCGGCGGCAGGGCCTGTCACGGGTGGGGGAGGCGCATCCTTGTGGTCCTTGGCGCCGGCAGCGCCCGCGCCGAGCAGCATCAGGGCCGCAAGCGGCAGAACGCGGTTAACGGGCAATCTCATCGGCAAGCAATCCCACGGACATGGCGTAGTAATTCGAGCAATTGTACTGAAGGATAACCCGATAATTCCCGGTTAACAGATAGGCGGGCGTCCCCGGCCCGTCGGGCTGGAACAGCGAGACGAGCACATCGTTGCCAATCGGCGCGAGTGGTGAGACGCCCAGTGCGCGCCATTCGGACACGGTCTTCCACTGCGAATGACGCGCGTGAACTTTTTCGCAGCTCGGCGCGGTCAGCTTGGTGGGATAGGCATCGACATTGAAGCCCGAAGGCACGGCGGCCCTCACGCCCCAGGGCTGGCCGGGCCGCCATCCCGCATCGCGAAAGTAATTGGCGATCGAGGCAATCGCATCGGCCGGGTCGAAAATGTCGGTCCGGCCATCGCCGTCCCCATCGACGGCGAGGCGCAGATAGACGCTGGGCAGGAATTGCGGATAGCCGAAGGCTCCGGCCCAGCTGCCCTTGAGCGTGCTGCGCGGCACGCCGCGATCGATCATCTTCATCAGGGCGATCAGCTCGCCTTCGAACAAGTCACGCCTGCGCCCTTCCCAGGCCAGCGTCGCCAGCGAACGGGCAAGATCGAAGTCGCCGGTATAGCTGCCGAAATTGGTCTCGTGCCCCCAGATTGCGAACAGAATCGGCGCGGGCACGCCGTAGCGCTGCTCGATTCGCGGCAGCATGGCAGCCATCGAGACGTAGCGCGCACGCCCCCGGCTCACGATCGAACTGCCGACATGCCGGGCGATATAAGGCGCCATCGGCGGCGGACCGCCCCTGCTGCCGGGCTGGGAGTTGTCGAGATCAATCACCCGCTGGTTCGGCGTCAGCCCTGCCAGCGTGCCCGTAATCGCCGCCTCGCTCACGCCATCACGCCGCGCATGAGCGGCCACGAGCTGCAGATAGGCCGAAAAACTTTCCTGCTGCGCATCCGCCCGCATCGAGGGCAAAGGCAGAAGGGCAAGACAGGTGGCCAGGGCGACAATGCGCAGAGTGCTGAATTTCGAGAGGGAAATCATCGCGGGCGAATTTCGCACAAACAGCGGGACTTGCAAACCGCCGGGGCATCGCCGCCGTGGACAGTCCGGCGCACGGGCAATGCCATTCACCGAACCAGACCCCCTTGCGCCAGCGCCGCATTGGGCTATGCGCGGAAGGATAGCGGACAGGTGGCCGAGTGGTTTAAGGCAGCGGTCTTGAAAACCGCCGTGGGTTCACGCTCACCGTGGGTTCGAATCCCACCCTGTCCGCCACCTGGCTCTTTCCCGACATCCCGGCCCATCTTGAGAACGCTGGCGTTTCTGCGGCCTTGCGAGATGATTCGGGGCCTCTCGCGAACCGGGCTCGTATCCGGTGGGTATTTTGCACAGCAGCCAGCCATGTATCGATCACGACAACTTTGATTCAATTTTCTTCGAAATTTCGATCAATGCATCGCCATATTTCTCCAAGGCCTCGCAAGACGCGATCGCCGATCGTATCCATATGATCGAGAGGCACCCGATCACATCGGATTGCCGGAAAATCGGCACGGCAAGCGATGCCGTCTGCAATCGGAATTCCCCGCCATCGCGCACGGCAATTCCGCGCTCCCGCGTCGTTGCCAACATGCGCTCCAGAAACTCAGGTTCGAGAAATGGCTGGTCCGCGGGATCGCCGAGCCTTCGCAAGTGCTCGACGATCAGATCCCTTTCGGCATCGGGGCAAAAGGCCAGATAGGCCCGCCCCGACGATGTACGAAGGAGCGGAAGGCGCGAGCCTGTCATGGCGCGATCGATCGACAAGGGGGAACGGCCGTGTGTCGTTTCCTGAATGACCATCGCCGCATTGTGATAAACGGTCAGGTCCATGGGCCAGACAACCCGTGCGGAATATTCGGCCAGGATCGGACCGGCCGTCTGGCACAAGGCGGATGTGGTGCCGGCACCATCCCCGAGCGATGCGGCCAGCGGTGTCACGCGAACCAGCCGCGCACTGGCTGAAAAGGCCACGTAACCGGCCTCTTCCAGAGTTTCCAGCAAACGGTAGACAGTCGGCCGGGGGATATCGAGAGCCCTGGCGATCTCGGACGGGCGGGTTTCTCCCATCGCGCTCACATAGTGCAGAACCGCGAGCCCGCGCGTAAGGGCACGCACGGACTCGGTTCTGGCACTCACTGCTGGCCGGTGTTCGGACATTTTCGCACTGTACTGCCTGGCGTCCCGATAGAAAGACGGTCAGCTCTCCGCCCGGACGGGATTGGACAGTGTTCCGATGCTGGAAATCTCGACTTCGCAGATGTCGCCGTCCCGCATCCACAAGGGGGGATTGCGCCGGGCCCCCACGCCGCCTGGCGTGCCGGACACGATGACGTCTCCCGGCAGCAGGGGCAGGATCGTCGAACAATAGGCAATCAGCCGCGGGATCGACGCGATCAGCAGCGACACATCGGTATCCTGGACGACTTCGCCATTGAGGCGCGTCTGCAGATGCAATGCCGTCGGATCGGGAATCTCGTCCGCCGTTACCATCCATGGCCCGAACGCCCCGGTGCCGGCAAATGTCTTTCCAGGCATGAACTGGTGCGTATGCTTCTGCCAGTCGCGGATCGAACCATCGTTGTAGCAGGCGTAACCGGCCACGAAATCCAGCGCGTCCGCCTCGGAGATCCGCCGGCCTTCCTTGCCGATGATCACAGCCAGTTCGCCTTCGTAGTCGAACTTTTCGGATTCCAGCGGTTTTACAAGTGCTGCCCCATGGCCGATCTGGCTTCCCGCATAGCGGGCAAAAAGCACCGGATTGACCGTCTCCTCACGGCCGGTTTCCTGAATGTGATCGTGGTAATTCAGGCCGACGCAGATGATCTTGTCCGGATTGGGAATGACCGGCAGGAGATCCACGGCATCAAGGGGGTAATCCGCGGATTCCGCCCCGAAATCGGCTGCGCGCCCATAGCCGCCCGCAGCGAGGAAATCACGCAGCGTCGGTTCGGGAAACCGTGTTCCGAGATCGACAATGCCGTTCTCGTTCACCAGACCGTAACTCGAACGGCCATCCTTCATAAAAGAGCAGAGTTTCATGGGTCAGAGCATCTCCGGTTCATGCAAAGCTATCGGGGCGGGCAGGATTTGGGCCATGAGCGCACGCAGTTCCTCTTGCGTGTCGGCAGAGCCCAGCGTGTAACGATCCGGGCGCAGGACCACGGCGCGCGCGCCCAGCCGGAGCAAGTGGCCGGCCGCATCCGGACACATCTGCGTCGTGACCAGCGCCACGCCCTCGGGCAACGTCAGACCTGCGGCCAGATCGGCATCGGCCACAACGACGAAGCGGTGCCGGTAAAGATCGTCCATCAACCGGCCATCGGCCATTCTCGGCTGGCCGAACAGCAGGCCGGCCTTGCCGCCCGTGCCGATGCCCGGCCCCAGTGGCGGGGCAATTGATTCCATCATGGCCATGCCGTTCGCCGCAGGCAGGGCTGCGCGGAGCGCCTGCTCGGTCCCGCAGGTATTGATCAGCCCGCCCAGACGCACTGCCGTTGCAATATATTCGTGGGCGTTGGGACGCCTTTCGCTCTCGTAGCTGTCCAGCAGGCTTTCATCGGCCTTGCCCTGACAGACGAGGGCCAGTTTCCAGTACAGGTTTGCCGCATCGCGAATGCCGGCGCACATTCCCTGTCCCATGAACGGCGGTGTCTGATGGCAGGAATCGCCGGCAAGGAACAAGCGTCCCCTGCGCCACTCCTGCGCGACCAGCGAGTGAAAGACATAGACGGCGGCGCGTTCGAGTTCCGCTTCTTCCGGCTTGAGCCAGGGAGACAACAGCTCCCAGACCTTGTCCGGCCGGGTGACGGCGAAACTGTCCTCATCGGGCGCAACCGTGATTTCCCACCGCCGCCGCAAACCGGGACCGCGCACGTAAGTCGCCGGCCGGTCTGGCACGCAATACTGGATCGAATGCTCACCCAGCTCCGGCTTGGGCTTGTTCAGAATGGTATCGATCACCAGCCAGCGCTCGTGGAAGCCCAGGTCTTCCATACCGGTTTCGATGAAACGGCGGATGAGCGAGCGCGCTCCGTCGCAGCCGACCACATACTTCGCTTGCGTCCGGACGACCTTGCCGACACGCATGTCCTCGTAACGCAGCGCAACGTGCTCGCCCTTGTCCTCGACGAGGAACAGATCGCACCGGGTCCGGATATCGACATTGGGCAGGCCCGCCATCCTGTCACGCAGCAGACGCTCCAGGTCGGGCTGATGAAAACGGTAATTGGCCCGCCAGCCAAGCGGCCCTATCCCCTGGGGGCGTGGCCAGTCGAGCAGCAGATGCCCCTCGCCGTCGACAAAGCGCATACCCGGATGCAGCGCGGTCAACGGTTCGATGTCTTCGGCAACACCGATCCATTGCAGCACCCGCATCACTTCGGCATCGAAATGGATCGCCCGCGGCAAATGATAGGCTGCGCTTTCACGTTCCAGCACCAGGACCTTCAGTCCGCATTGCCCCAGAAGGTGAGCCAGCGTGGCGCCGGTCGGGCCATAGCCGACAACGGCGACGTCGAAGTCTTCCATCCTTACCTCCCTTGCATCGCGAACTGGCCGTAGAGCCAGGGGCAATCGATCACCGGCGGAGAGCGCCGGCCACGGGCGGCCGCATCCAGCCGCATTTCCCGCAAGCGCCGCCGCCCGCCTTCCTCGGTCAGGTGAAGGCGCTCGTGCCCCCAGAAGCTGGGGCCATCATGCGTTTCATGAGGTGTCCATGTGGCGGGATCGATCAGGCGCCCGCCCCAGCCATTCTCCACAAAGAAGCCTGACGGCGAGTTCGCATAGTAACTGGTCATGTAATCGTTGGTGTGCCGGCCCAGCGTATAGGCAATGCGCCCGTCCTGCTGTCCGGCAAGGTCATAGCCCTGCCCGAGATCATCCAGGTTGCGGAATTCGACCATGAAATGGTGAAAGCCCTCCTGCCCCGATCCCACCATCGCGAACGAGTGATGCCGCTGGTTGAGATGGAAGAAGTAGAGCCCGTAAGGCTGCAAACCGTAATCCGAGACGCTGAAATCCAGCAGATCGCGGTAGAAGGGCATCATCACGTCGATGTCCTTCACGTGCAGGACCGCGTGTCCCATCCCGAGCGGCCCCGTCACGAAGCCGTCGATCGGGCGCCCGGAAACGAAGGGATCGGATGCAATCATCGGCGCATGAAACAGCTCGACACGGTTGCCGGCAGGATCATGAAACCAGATCAGATCACCCACGAAGCGCCGGTCGGCCAGTGCCCGGCCGCCCTGCTCGACCCGCACCCCGGCAGCATCAAGCCGCGCGGCGTAGTGATCCAGCGTGTCCTGCGAGGAAACCTCGAAGCCCAGGAACGCCAGTGTCTCCCCCGGCTCGTCGGAAACCAGAAGCCGCTGCAACCGGTCATCCATCCGGAAGGCCAGCGCCTTTCCGCCCCGGTCGATTTTCTGCATTCCCAGCAGATGCCCGGCGAAATCGGACCAGTCGTCAAGCCTGTCCGAGCGGACGCCGAGATACCCCAGGGCGACAATCGCCCCGCCTGCTTCCCTTCCCATTTTCGCTAGTCCTCCAGCGGCTTTTCCAGCCGCGCCACGGCCTCTCTCCTGACGCGGTTATTGCCTTGCCGGACATGCGAAGCATCTGCGATTTCCCATCTGTCCGCCAAACGGACAGGTGGTCAGCGAACGGGGAAAATGGCGCAGGTTTCCGTGCCGTGCGCAATCAGTTTGCCATCGGCCGTCGTCATCCGGGCTTCACTGGTTGCAAGCGTGCGGCCCATGTGGATCACCTTGCCCTCGCAGAAGACATCACCGCTGTCCTGCGTGAGCGGACGAACGATGTTCACTTTGAATTCCGCCGTGGAAAAGCCGGAACCAACTTGCAGCATCGTGTGCACGCACGAGGCCAGAGCAGAGTCCAGAAGCGCCGAAATCCAGCCGCCGTGCACCGTGCCGATGGGATTGTAGTGATCGAAGGAAGGCCGCCCCCGGATGACCGTGCGCCCTTCCTCGCATTCCACCACGCGGCAATTGAGCAGGCGGTAGATCGGCGGCGGGGGAAGCTCTCCCGACATCATGCGCGCATAGATGTCCAGCCCGGAAAGCGTGCGGGCCAGTTCGAGCGGAATGCATCCGAAAACCTGATCCCGATCGAAAAGCGGTGTCATGAAATGTCCTCTTGTCGAAGCCTGTTCCCGGCCATGCGGTTCAGGCGAGTCCTTCCTGCTGCAGCGCCGCCAGGACAGCGGGCCGCGTGCGCATACGTGCGGCAAATGCGACGAGATTGTCCGGCAGCGGACGGCTTTCGCGCTCTGCCCAGTTCAGGACATAGAAAGCGGCTGCATCGGCGATGGAATACGTGCCGAGGAACCAGTCCTTTTCGCCAAGCCGATCCGACAATCTGGCCAGTCCGCTCTGGAAAAGGCCCCAGCCGGTTTCCCGCAATTGTGCCTGCCCTTCCTCGTGCGTGACGAATTTCTGCGCCACCTTCGCAAGCGTGAAACCTTGCATATGGATGCTGGACACGATGAAATCGATCAGCTCCAGGGCGCGGACTTCTGCTTCCAGCCCCTCTGGCAGAAGACCGGCTGCGGGAAAGGTCCGCGCCAGCCAGAAAGCGATCGCGGGAAACTCGGTAAGAACGCTGCCGTCATCGCGTGACAGCGCGGGGACTTTCCCCTTGGCATTCACACGGCGGAATTCTGCCCGGAACTGCTCTCCCTGGAAAAGATCGACCGGGACGAAATCGTAGGACGCTCCGACTTCCTCCAGCACGATATGAATGCCCAAAGAGCAGGCACCCGGTGCCCCATAGAATTTCATGTCAGCCCTCTTCCCCGGCGCTGCGCCATGCGCTTCTCCCGCCGGAATGCCCCGCATGGCCGGGGCCGGTTCCCGTCACGCCGGAATCTTGACCTGCGCGTTTTCCGTTTCCTGCAACTTGCCTGTCCATTGCCGGACAAGTTCCTCAGGATCGCCAGCGCCGAAGACATGCCGGTCAGGCCGGACAAGCACCGCCGGGACACCCCGGTCCTGCAGCCAGTCCGTCAGCGCAGGGGCGAAAGGGGCCATTTCCGGCGCCGACAGATCCAGGACCCGCAGCCCCGGTATCGAGACCGGGGGCAGATCCCGTCCGATCAGTGCCGCATCGAGGCCAAGCAGCCGGTCGAACCGGTCCTCGCCCGTGACCGGCTGCAGGAACAATGCTCCCGCATCGGGCAGACCGGTCAGGCATCCGCCCGACAACGCGGGATAATCGACGGAAAGGTCCTGTTCCCCCGCAGCCTGACGGGCCAAGAGTTCCGCATCGCGGGCCGCGGCGGCCACTTCGTCCTGCAGGCAGATGATCTTGCCCATGGCGATCGCCGTCTCGATGATCGAGCGCACATGCGGTTCCCGTTCGGTCTGGTAGGTGTCGAGCAGAGCGTCACCCGCATCACCGCGAATGACCCATGCCAATTTCCACGCGAGATTGACCGTGTCGCGTATGCCCGAACACATGCCCTGCCCGGCGAACGGCGGCATCTGGTGCGCGGCATCTCCGGCAAGCAGGATACGGCCGACTTTCCAGTCTTCGGCGACAAGGCCATGGAAACGGTAAATGGCCTTGCGCTCGATCGTCATCCGGTCGGCGCAGTTCCATGGGGCGACAAGATCCCGGATGACGGCATCCTGCAACAGGTCGTCGGGATTCTCCCCCGGCTTGAGCATGAATTCCCAGCGGAACCGGTTCCCGCTCATCGCCAGATAAGTGGCCGGACGGCGTGGATCGCAGATCTGCTCGCAAAGCCGCGGCATGTCACCGGCGTCATCGATGATCGTATCGAGCACCAGCCACGGCTCATCGAATGCATAATCGAACAGGCCCACGCCCAGCGCCCGCCGCGTTGGTGAAGCGGCCCCGTCGCAAGACACGACATAGCGGGCACGCACCGTGCTTTCGCCCTGCGCATCCCGCAGCGTCACATGGACGCCGTCCTCGTCCTGTTCCAGCCGTTCGCACTGGGTTTCCAGGCGGATATCGACATCCAGTTCGGCCAGACGCTCGCGCAGGACTTCCTCGACACCGGGCTGATGCAGCGCATAGCTTTCCGCCCAGCCGGACACTTTCTGCGGCGCAAAGCGGAATTCCAGCAGAACATCGCGGCCGGGTGTCAGGAACTGGTAGCGCTCCGGCATACGGCATAGCGGCGCAATGCGCTCCGCCACGCCCATCATCTGGAACACGCGCATGATCTCATGATCGAACACTGCAGCACGCGGCAGCGGGAAAATGCCCGGTTCCCTGTCGACAGCAATCACCTTGAGCCCCTGCAGGCTGGCGAGCGCTGCCATGCAGTCTCCAACCGGGCCCAGCCCGATAACCAGAACGTCGCAGTCGAACCGGTCGCTCATGCCTCGCTCTCCCCGGCCGGGAGCGGGGGCATTTTCATGCCCCATTGCACGCCCATCAACTGTTCGAGCGAACCGATGCCGCCGCCATCGGCAGTGACGAACTGATCGCCGTCCGTCCAGTGCTCGACCTCATGACCCCAGGGATCTTTCCAGTAATCGAAGATCTGGCTGCCGAGATAATGACGGCCGACGCCCCAGAAGTGATCGTATCCCTTTTCGATCAGATGATCGTGCCCGGACAGCAGATCGTCGACATCGACCACCTCGAAGGCCGAATGCATGTAGCCCGGCGGTATCGGCCGTTCGATCAGGAAAACCGTGTGATGATCGCAGGGCACGTCGCCCCGGTTACACCGCAGGAACGCTCCGATGGCGACATCGGGCACGGGCCGGATTTCATCCGAAGTAACGAAGCCGAAGCGCTCCTTGTACCAGCTCTCGGACTGGCTGAAGTTGCTGACGCCCAGAACGGCATGGCCCAGCCGCAGCACATGGCTCGGCCCTTGGCGGACGCGCCGGGTAGCCGACTGGCGCGGATAGGCGCCGCCCTGATTCCATGAAGGAGACGCCGGGCATTCGACCACTTCTGCACTGGCCTGTCCGGCAACGGCTTCGACCAGAAAGCCGTCTGGATCGCGCAAGCGAACCACCGATCCGCCGCCCGGCAGGTCGAGCGGCTCCACCGCGACCCCGTCATGTGCGGCCAGAGCTTCAAGGTCCGCAGTGTCTTTCAGCCAGATACCAAGCGCCAGGAAAGCGGGCTCGCCACGTTCGCTGACATGGCAGACCGGCCGGTCGCCGTGGCCACGCATCACCAGCCGGTCGGCGCTGCGCTCGGCAACGATCATCCCGAAGTCGGTCAGGAAGCGTTCCATCAGGTCCAGATCGGGAACCGCAAAGCGGACATAGGCGACGTCATAGGCCTTCGCGATGCTCATGCCTTGCCTCCCAGAATGTCCGTTGCGGCCGCCGCAGCGATCGCGCCCGCCTCTTCGCGGTCAACGCCCAGCCCGCGGAGCATTGCGCCCCCCAGTTTCGTGCCCAGTTCGACCGGAGAAAACGCATTCTCGGGCGACGTCACATGCGCGACAGCGCTGTTCACCAGACCATGGACGACCAGAATTGCCGTGTCCTGATCTATATCCCGCAGCCGTCCGGCTTCGATGCCGCGCCGGACATCCGTGCTCAGCCCGACACTCAGCGGCGTGTCTTCCAGAGTTTCGAAATCGGCGACGCGCATCATGGCCTGAAGGCGTTCCGGATGCTCGATCCCGTACCGCAGAACCACGCACATGGCCCGAACGATCCGCTGCGGAGAATCCTCGACCTCACTGTTGGCCGCGAAGATGTGAAACTCGCAATCGCCCTGGAACAATTGCTGGATGGATCGAACAAGGTCATCCTTGTCATTGAAATGATTGTAGAAGCTTCCTTTGGCCACGTCGGCTTCGGCAACGATGTCATCAATCGTGATGCCCTCGATGGGACGCGTGGCAAGCAGCCTCTGCCCAGCGCCCAAAAGCGCCGTGCGCGTGCGCTGGCGTTGACGGTTTCCTCGCATGGGCGCGGCATGTGCGGGAGCTGCCTTCATCCTCATCCTCCTCTCGGCAAACGCGAAACGTTGATTCTTGATCTTTGTACTTGCTAGTCAAGTTTGAACGATCTAGTCAATCTCAACAAGCGCAAATATTGCGCAATGACGCGACGCCACTGGAGGAGAAGGATGAAGGCACGCAAACGACCCGCAATCATCAGCTGTGCGGTTACGGGATCGCTCCACACACCGAGCATGTCCCCGCATCTGCCGTTGACGCCCGACGAGATCGCGGCCGAAGCTATCGCTGCTGCCGAAGCCGGCGCGGCAATCCTGCACCTGCACGCCCGCGATCCCCGGGACGGCCGGCCGACGTCGTCTCCCGATGTGTTCATGGAATTCCTGCCCCGGATCAAGCAGGCGACCAGCGCCGTCGTGAACATCACGACCGGCGGCGCGCCCGGCATGACGCTGGACCTGCGCCTTGCCGCGGCGGAGAAAGCCAGCCCGGAAATGACGTCGCTCAACATGGGGACGATCAACATGGGGCTTTTCCCGGCCGCCACGAAAATGGACCAGTGGCGCTACGAATGGGAAAAGCCGTTTCTGGAAGCGACCCGCGACGGAACTTTCAAGAACACATTTGCCGACATTGCCGAGATCGTGGAACGGCTCGGCAAAGGGCAAGGGTGCCGGTTCGAGTTCGAATGCTACGATCTCGGCCACCTCTACAACCTGGCCTGGCTGATCGATCAACGGATCTATGAACCGCCGCTGTTCATCCAGTTCTGCCTCGGCATTCTGGGCGGGGTCGGCGGAGAAGTGGATCACCTGCTGCACATGGTCCGCACCGCACAGCGCCTGTTCGGTGATGATGTGGAATTCTCGGTCCTTGCCGCCGGACGCCACCAGATGCCGCTGGCAACGCACAATGCCCTGCTGGGCGGCAATGTCCGCGTGGGTCTGGAAGACAGTCTCTATCTGGCGCGCGGCACGCTGGCACGCTCGAATGCGGAGCAGGTGACGAAGATTCGCCAGATCATGGAAACGCTCGACATCGGCATCGCAACGCCTGACGAGGCCCGCTCCCGGCTTGCTCTCAAAGGCGCGGATCGCACCAATTTCTGATCCGGAAGCCATCCCGCCATTACAATTGCATTACCCGTTTTCAAGGAGAGATACCCCATGAAACTCGCCCGCTTCACGCTTGATGGCCAGACGCGCCTTGGCCGCATCGACGGCGACCGGATCACCGATCTGACCGCCTGCTTCCCCGAATATGGCGATTCGATGCGAGCCCTTCTCACCGACCTTCCCACCCGCCGCGACGAAATCGCCTCGGCCAAGGGTCCGGAAAGCCTTCTGTCGGAAGTGATGCTGGAAGCGCCGATCAATGACCCGCAGAAGTATCTCGCGATCGGCATGAACTACAAGGCCCACGCCGAGGAATCGGCAAAAGCCGGTATTCCGGTGCCGACCACCCAGCTCTGGTTCAACAAGCAGGTGAGCTGCATCAATGGCCCCTACGCTCCGCTGGCCCTGCCCACCGTGGCTCCGGACAAGGTCGACTACGAAGCGGAAATGGGCGTGGTCATCGGCAAGCGCTGCCGCCATGTCTCCCGGGAAGATGCGCGTTCCGTCATTGCCGGATATCTGGTCTGCAACGATGTGAGCACGCGCGACTGGCAGTTGCGCTCCCCCACCTTTACGCTGGGCAAATCGTTTGACACGCATGGCCCGATCGGCCCCTGGATCACTACCGACGACGAAATCGCGGATCCGCACGCGCTCGAACTCGATCTCTACCTGAACGGCGAACTGCGCCAGCACACGTCCACCGGCGACATGATCTACGACATCTACGATCAGATCGCGCACCTCTCCACGGTGATGACGCTGGAGCCGGGCGACGTGATTGCCACCGGCACGCCGTCCAATGTCGGGATCGCCACCAACACGTTCATGCAGCCGGGCGATGTCGTCCGCGTGGAAGTGACTGGCCTCGGCTACATCGAGAACACGTTCAAACCGGAAGCAGAGATCGGCTGATTGCTCTGCAACTGAAACGGCAATGCGCCTCTGTCCTGTCCACGGGCAGAGGCGCATTCCGATTGGGAACCGCCGGCTACCAGCGAGCCCGGCGGTCCATTCCCAACATGCCGATCTCTGCAGCAACCTTGCGGAGCGGCGGAAGAAAGCGCGATCGCAGTTCCGCCGTCGTGACGCGCGATGCCTGCACGCCGACATTCACCGCCGCAACAACCTTGCCCGCGGCGAAAACCGGAACAGCCACGGACCGCAATCCGACCTCCAGTTCCTCATCGACAACCGCGCAGCCTTCTTCCCGCACACTCTGGAACAGGGCCAGCAATCCGGCCGGATCGGTTCGGGTCTTTGGCGTCGGGGCCACGAGTTTCGTGCGGCGCAGATAGGCTTCCTGATCCGCGCGGTCCCAACCCGCCAGCAGAACCCGCCCCATCGATGTGCAATAGAGCGGCAAACGGCTGCCCGCCCGCAGCGCAATCGACATGATCCGCGAAACTTCGGCGCGGGCGACGTAATAGACTTCGTCTTCCTCGACCACGCCCAGCGAACAGGATTCATGGATTTCGTCGCGCAGGCGGTCCAGCAATGGCTGTGCCCGGATCGCCAGCGAACTGGACGACAGATAGGCATAGCCCAGTGCCAGCGTCTTGGGCCGCAACTCGTAATGGGTTCCGTCCTGAGCCGCATATCCCAACCGGACGAGCGTGTGCAGGCAACGCTTCACGGCCGGTCGGCTCAGTCCCGTCAACCGGGCCGCCTGGGCAATCGACATGGGCGCCCCGGCATCGGCAAAACAACGCATCACTGCCAGCCCGCGCGCCAGAGAGGTCATGAAATCCGGGTCTCCATGCGCTTTCAGCGGATCATCGTTTTCCATAGTATTCCAATTTCAACCGATAATCGGACATTAATCCGAATATCGGTTGACGTAAAGTCGGGTGCATGAAAGCTGCCGCCAAACAGGACGAATGCCGGAGGCTGCATGATCGACAAGCAATTCACGGACGCCCATGCCGCCGTGGCGGATATCCAGGACGGTGCATCGGTCATGATCGGCGGTTTCGGAACCGCGGGTATGCCCGACGAACTGATCGACGCCCTGATCGCCCGCGACGTCAGGGACGTTACGGTAATCAGCAACAACGCGGGAAACGGGGATACCGGCCTGGCCGCGCTGGTGCGCGAAGGGCGCGTGCGGAAAATCGTCTGCTCTTTCCCCCGGCAGGCGGACTCGCATCATTTCGACACCGCCTTCCGTGCGGGGAAAATCGAGCTGGAGCTTGTCCCGCAGGGCAATCTCGCCGCGCGGATACAGGCCGCCGGAGCCGGCCTCGGCGCCATTTTCACACCGACCGGGTACGGCACGTTGCTGGCGGACGGAAAGGAAACCCGCACGATCGACGGCCGGAACTATGTGCTGGAATATCCGATCCGTGCCGATTTCGCGCTGATCAAGGCGCTTCGCGGTGATCGCTGGGGCAATCTCGTCTTCAGCAAGACGGCCCGTAATTTCGGCCCGATCATGGCGATGGCGGCCACGACGACGATCGCCCAGATTGCGGAGACGGTTCCCCTCGGCGCTCTCGATCCCGAAACCGTCGTGACTCCCGGCATATTCGTTCAGCGCATCGTCGCCATCCCGCGCGCTGCGGCCCGGTCCGCCGCATAAAGGAAGGAAACGCCATGAACCGTCTCGACCGCGACCAGATGGCCGCCCGCGTCGCCCGCGACATTCCCGAGGGTGCTTACGTCAATCTGGGCATTGGCCTTCCCACCAAGGTCGCGAACTTCCTGCCTGCGGACCGCGAGATCCTGCTCCAGAGCGAAAACGGCCTGCTGGGGATGGGCCCCGCCCCTGCTCCCGGCGAAGAGGATTGGGAACTGATCAATGCGGGCAAGCAAGCGGTAACGCTGCTGCCCGGCGGCTGCTATTTCCACCACGGAGACAGCTTCGCGATGATGCGCGGCGGGCACATCGACATCTGCGTGCTGGGGGCCTTCCAGGTTTCGGTCAAAGGCGATCTGGCCAACTGGCATACCGGCGGCGCCGATGCCATTCCCGCCGTGGGTGGTGCGATGGACCTCGCCATCGGTGCCAAGCAGACTTTCGTGATGATGGAATTGCTGACCAGGCAGGGACAAAGCAAGCTGGTTGAGGCCTGCACTTACCCGCTGACCGGAATCGGCTGCGTCTCCCGCATTTACACAGATCTCGGCGTGTTCGCGGTCGGACCGGATGGCGCCCGTGTCGTGGAAACGGTCGACGGCGTTTCGGTGGACGACTTGCGCACATTGACCGCCCTTCCCCTTGGCTCGGCCCTTGCCGTCTGAACCTGAAAGGTATTCCCGATGACCGAGGCCTTCATCTGCGACGCCGTGCGCACGCCCATTGGCCGCTACGGCGGCATTCTCTCCCGCGTCCGGGCCGACGATCTGGGGGCGGTGCCGATCCGGGCGCTGCTCGGCCGCAATCCGGCGCTCGATCCCGCTGCGATCGAGGAGGTCTTCTTCGGCTGCGCCAACCAGTCGGGCGAGGACAACCGCAATGTTGCCCGCATGAGCCTTCTGCTGGCGGGACTGCCCGCCACCGTTCCCGGTGTTACGCTCAACCGGCTCTGTGCCTCGGGGCTGGAAGCTGTCGGCCAGGCGGCCCGGGCGATCGGCAACGGAGAAATGCGCATGGTGATTGCTGGCGGCGTCGAAAGCATGTCACGCGCGCCATTCGTGATGGGCAAGGCTGAGAAGGCTTTTGGCCGTGCCCAGAAAATCGAAGACACGACAATGGGCTGGCGCTTCGTCAATCCGGCCCTGGATGCCCTCTACGGCACGGAAACCATGCCGCAGACCGGGGAAAATGTTGCGCAGGATTTCGGTGTCTCGCGGGAGGACCAGGATGCGTTCGCCCTGCGCAGCCAGCTCCGCACAGCGGCAGCACAGGCAAGCGGCTTTCATGCGGAAGACATCGTTCCCGTCACCGTGCCGGGCGACCGGAAAGGGACGACGCAGGACGTTCGTGTCGACGAACATCCCCGCGACGGCATGACGATCGAGAGCCTCGGCAAACTCAGGCCCCTGTTCGGCCCGGACGGTACGGTTACGGCCGGCAACGCCTCGGGCATCAACGACGGTGCCGCCGCGATGATCGTTGCGAGCGAAGCGGCGGCGAAGGAATTCGGCCTGACACCGCGCGCGCGTATTCTGGGTATGGCTTCCGCCGGTGTCGAGCCGCGGGTCATGGGGATCGGCCCGGTCCCGGCCACGCGCAAGCTGATGGACCGCCTTGGCCTGGGGATCGATGATTTCGATGCCGTCGAACTGAACGAGGCTTTCGCCAGCCAGAGCCTGGCCGTGCTGCGCACGCTGGGGCTTCCCGACGATGCGCCGCACGTCAATGCCAATGGCGGCGCCATTGCGCTGGGGCATCCGCTTGGCATGTCCGGCGCGCGTATTGCCATGGCCGCCGTTCACCAGCTTGAAAAGACCGGCGGCCGTTACGGCCTGGCAACGCTGTGCATCGGCGTCGGCATGGGACTGGCCCTTGCCGTAGAGCGGGTGTGAAACGCCCCGTCACGTAATCTTGCAATCCAGTTTCTGCCCGCGACCTGCCGGCGCCTCCTGTTCCATCCGGGAAGGCAGAAGTGCGGACAGCTCGCGGGCAGACCTGTTTCGTGACGTGGGTTCTTGTCCGCTGCCGGATTCGTCCAACTGGCGGACAGAACGAAAATCGCGAGTGCGCTCGCCGCCTGGGAACGGCAACCTCCTGTGCAGCAAAATATAGGAGGGACGCTGAATGATAAGGCGCACCACAGGAGAGACGGTACGGCATTGGGGTAAACCTGCACAGGATGTTCCCCCCGCCTGACCCGGCACGATAGTTGAGAAGCTGTTCCCGCAACCGGGAAGACGCTTCTCCAACGGCATCCGCACAACCCCTGTCCCACCCTGTGGGAACAGGCCCCTCGCGAGTGCCGGACACTCTTTCAGTCATCAAGCAAACCACCGGCTTCCAGGTGTCCTGACACATGCCGGATGGAGAGGAGGAATGATGCACGATTTCGACGTGCTGATCGTCGGCTATGGCCCGACAGGCAAGGTTCTGGCCCGACGCCTGCTGGAAAAGGGGCACAGCGTTGCCATCGTCGAACGCTGGCCCTGCGCTTACCCGCTGCCGCGTGCCGTCGGGTTCGATCATGAGATCAAGCGGATGTTCCACGCCATGGGCATTGCCGGCGAAGCCGACCGCATCTCACGCCCGATGCATCACTACGTCTGGTACAATGCCGATTGGAAAGTGCTGATCGACATCGACGAATCCTGCGAAAGCATTTCCGGCGGGCCGGTCAGCTACTTGTTCAACCAGCCCGATCTGGAACGCATCCTCGAAAAGAACCTGGACGATTTCGGCAAGCTTTCGCTGTTCCTGTGCCATGAGGCAACGGCCGTCGAGGATCGCGGCGACACTGTCCATGTCACGATCGTGCCTTACGATGCCGAGGCGATGCAGGCCGATCCGGCGCAGCCGCGGACCCTGACGGCCCGCTACGTCGTGGGGGCTGACGGTGCGAACAGCCTTGTGCGCGGTGCCATGGACACGCCGATGGAAGACATGGGCTTCGACGCGCGCTGGCTTGTCGTCGATGTCCGCCCCAATGATCCGGGCGCCCTGCCCGTGCCCGATGCCGCGCAATGGTGCAATCCGGCCCGCCCGACGACCATCGTGCCAAGCGGGGTGGAAAACCGGCGCTGGGAATTCATGGTCCACGAAGAAGAGGATCCGGAAGAGCTTGCTCGGGAAGAGAACGTCTGGGAGCTCTTGTCCCCCTGGATGACGCCGGCCGATGGCGAACTGATCCGGCGGGCCAATTACCGCTTCCGTTCGCTGGTCGCGACCGGCTGGCGCAAGGGGCGGCTGATGCTGGCGGGCGATGCCGCGCACCTGATGCCCCCGTTTCTGGGACAGGGCATGTGCTCCGGCCTGCGTGATGCCTGGACCCTTTCATGGATGCTCGATCGCGTCCTGTCCGGTGTGTCAGCGCCCGATCTTCTGGACGACTATGAAGCGGCCCGGCGCCCACACGTGCGCGAAGTCATCCGGCTGGCCATGGTCATGGGGCAGATTGTCTGCATTCCCGATGCGGAGCAGGCCCGGGCCCGCGATGAAGCGATCTGGTCGGGCAAGGCTCCGCCACCGCCGAAACTGCCGGGGCTGACGGCGGGTATCGTTGCCCCTGCCGGTTCCGGCGCAGGCACTCTGTCCGCGCATGACCTGATCGAGACGCCCGCAGGCCCCTCCCGCCTCGACGATCTGACCGGGCAGGCCTTCGCGCTGATTACCGAGGGCATTCCCGCATCGGCTCTCGACGGGGAGACACGCGCCGCGGCCCAGGCCCTGGGTGTCCATATCGTGCCGCTCGGCAGCGGCGGATGGCGGGACCAGAATGGCAAGATCACCCGGCAAATGCAGGATCTGGGCGTGAAAGCCCTGTTGGTCCGCCCCGATTTCTACATTTACGGCACTGCGACAACCGCAGCGGAAACGTCCGCTCTGATCGCCCGGCTCGAACAGGACCTGAAAGTTCCCGTTTCTGCCACCAGACCTGCCGAAACCGAAATCTCGACACATTAAGAACAATCATGGTGGGGAAGGAAGCGAAGTGGTGAAAGTGAACGGCAAGAGCGCAAGCCTTGCATTGATCATCGGCCATATGGCCGGAATGATAGACATTGCGGCCTTGCCGGTCTGGGTCGGCACGATGATTTCCGGGTATCGGATGAACCCGACGCAGGCAGGAGCCGTGGCTACGCTGTTCCTGGGCGGCGTGGTTCTGTCCAGCGTGCTGCTTTCTCCGCTCTTCCACAAGATGCCCGGCCGCTGGATGCCTGCGGCAGGCTTTCTCGGCGCGTCGCTGTGCTTTCTGGCCATGACGGGAATGACCTCTTTCGGTCCCCTTGCCGTCACCCATCTGATCGCGGGTTTTTGCAACGGGTTCGCCATCTCCTTTGTCCATGGCACGATGGCCCGCACATGGAACCCGCACCGGATATTCGCGCTCGGCAGCCTGGCTCTCGGCATATTCGCGGTCTTCTTCCTGGGCGGTGCTCCCGCGGTCATCGCCCAGCATGGCGGGCCCGTGCTGTTCGTCATCCTGGGGGTGGTCATGGCTGCCGGGGCGGTTGTGACTGCCGCGTTCTTTCCTGCCGTCACGCAGCCGGAAGATGTCATGACCGAAGGTGTCATGGCCGAACGCACCCGCTTTAATCGCTGCGTCTGGCTGGCCATCCTGGGCATCATGTGCATGGCGCTGGTCCAGGCGATGATATTCTCCTTCGCCGAGCGGATCGGCACCGATGCGGGCTTTACGCTGCCCAAGGTCCAGTTTGCACTCGCATTCTCGGGCACGATCTCGATCCTGCCCTCGATCCTCGCCTCGATCCTGGAAAAGCGCCTGCCTCCCATCCGCGTGGCGATCGGCGGCGCGTTTCTTCAAGGCGTATTTGCCGTCATTCTGAGCCAGGCCTTGGACTATCCCCTCTATGTTGCCGCCATGGTGGTGTTTCCCTTCATCATGATCTTCACGCATACTTTCGTGTTCGGCTATCTGGCCCGGATCGAACCGACCGGACGCGCCAATGCGGCCACGCCGGCCATGATCATGACCGGTTCCGCCACCGGCCCCCTGCTGGGCGGCGTGCTGGTGCAGAGCAGCGGTTATGGCGCGCTGGGCCTTGCCGCCGTCGCAATCGGGCTGATCGCGATTGCCGGTTTCACGGCATCATGGAGGGCCGCATGATTACCCGCAGGATCGTTCTTGCCAGCCGTCCGGGCCCCGAAGGCCCTACAGAAGACAATTTCGCGCTGACCGAGGCCCCCCTGCCCGAGCCGGCCGACGGCGAGGTCCTGCTGGAAACGCAGTATCTTTCGCTCGATCCCTACATGCGCGCCCGAATGTACGAGGGGGCAAACTATGCCGCTGCGACCGCATTGGGAGAGGTCATGCCCGGCGGAACCGTGTCCCGTGTCGTCCGCTCCCGCTCCGCACGATTGCCCGAAGGCCGTATCGTTACCAGCCGCAACGGCTGGCAGACCCATCATGTCTGCCCCGCCGAAGGTCTGGAAACGGTGGACCCGGCGCTGGGGCCGGTCAGCACGGCGCTGGGCGTATTGGGCCTGCCCGGCCATACCGGCTACGGAGGAATGATCCGTTACGGCCGCCCGCAGCCGGGGGAAACCGTCCTTGTCTCGGCCGCCTCGGGCGCGGTGGGATCTGTCGCCGGGCAAGTCGCCCGGATCCGCGGCGCGCGGGTGGTCGGCATTGCCGGAGGTCCGGAGAAATGCCGGTATCTGACCGAGGAACTGGGGTTTGCCGCTGCAGTCGATCACAAGGCACCTGACCTGCCCGAAGCCCTGCGCGCCGCCTGCCCGGACGGCATTGATGTCTATTTCGACAATGTCGGCGGAGATATCTTCGCCGCTGTAATCCCCCTGCTCAATGCCCGTGCGCGCGTCGCGGTATGCGGCACGATTGCCGTTGACCGGAACCAGCCTGCGAAACCCGGCATCGACCGCCTGCAGGAACTGCATTCGGCCATCCTGATCAAGCAACTGACGCTGCAGGGTTTCCTGTTCGACATGCTGGGCGACATGCAAGAGGAGTTCCGGCGCGATGTCTCGGCCTGGATCCGGTCCGGCGAGCTCAAATACCGTGAGCACATGGTCGAAGGCATCGAGGCAGCCCCGCGCGCCTTTCTGGGCCTGTTCCGGGGCGAAAACTTCGGCAAGCTGATCGTGCACATGAGCGGCTGAGCACTGCTGGCCGAGAGGAACGCGCACCGCTTCCGCCGGCCCTCATCAATATCACCATGGAGAGGATCTTATGAAACTGCTTTGCAGATTGCTTCTTGCTGCCTGCGTCATTCCCGCCGCGTCACCGGCCCTGGCCCGCGAAGCCGGCGTTCCTTCGTCCGTTCCGCCCGGGAGCACGATGGGCGTTGCAGTAGGCGCCAACCCGCCGCCCGGAGTGTACATCGGCACGCGGTCCGGCTTCTGGGAGGCCCGTCTCAAGGGCGACGACGGAAAGGACGGCGGGCAGGACAATACGCTTGTCGATACGGCCGTGCAGTTGATGGTCGTGCCCCGCGCGGAAATCCTGGGCGCAAGCTATCGTGCCTTTGTCACCGTGCCGGTCATGTACAATGCGCAGGATCGCCGCGCTCCTTTCCCGGAGGTGCTGCAGGGATCGGAACACAAGCTGGGACTGGGCAATATCGAGATCTCGCCTGTCAACCTGTCATGGCAGGTCGAACCGGGTGTGTTCGTCAGTACCGGACTGAGCATCTTCGCGCCGACAAGCGGCTTCGATGTCTCGGAAGCGATCAATACCGGCGGCGACTTCTGGACCTTCACCCCGTCGATCGGCGCAAGCTATCTGCGCGACGGCTGGAATCTGTCGGCAGGTCTGGCCTATTTCATGAATACGCGAAGCGGCGAGACCGACTACAGGTCCGGCAACGAATTCATGCTGAATGCCACTGCATTCAAGGACATGGGCGGATGGAGCCTTGGCCCAGTGGGCTATTGGCGAAAGCAGGTAACATCTGACGACAACAACGGCATGGCCTATGGCGGAACCACCCAGGGCAAGGCCGAACAGGCCGCTGTGGGCCTGGGCTTTACCAGGCGTTTCGGCACGATCGAGGCCAACCTCAACGTGACGCAGCAGGTCTATACCCGAAACGCCGTGGATGGCACCAAAGTCTGGTTGAACATTCTGGTGCCGCTCGGCCACTGAGCCGCCGTCCAATCGACGGCACGACCAGAGGGCAGGGTCAGCAAAGCGCCGGGTGTGCTCCAGCGGCAGCGCTCCTTGCCCTCTTCGATCGCTGCGATAGTTCGCGCGGTCCCCCTTTCCCATGCGAGGGCATCTCTACAGTGAGGCCTGTCTTCTTCAGGCGATCTGGCGCCCCAGCGGGATCATCCAGTCCCCGTGGCGCGTGAACTTCACGGCCTCGGCCGCTGGGACAGGCGGCGAGACAAGGAACCCCTGAACCAGAGTGCACCCTTCCGCGGCCAACCGGTTGAGCTGGCCGACAGTCTCGACCCCTTCCGCAACCACGGCGGTGCCTAGGCCGTTCGACATGCTCAGCACCGAACGGATCACATACCAGGTCTTCTCATCCTCCGCCTGGACGAAGCTCCGGTCGATCTTGATCGTATCGAAGGCAAAGCGGGTCAGATAGCTGAGCGAGGAATACCCCGTCCCGAAATCGTCGAGCGCCACACACACGCCGAGCTGGCGTAAGTCATCGAGAACCCGAATGGCGACATCATCGTCGTCGATCAGCACACTTTCCGTGATTTCCAGTTCGAGATGGGAAGGCGGCAGCCCGCTTTCCGCTAGCGCAGCGGCAACGCAATCGACCAGATGCGCGCCATGGAACTGCCGGGCGCTGACATTGACGCTGACGCTGCTTCCATTCAGATCCTGCATCGCCGCGCGGCAGGCCTCGCGGATAGCCCAGGCGCCGATCGGCACGATCAGCCCGGTTTCTTCCGCGATCGAGATGAAATCGGCCGGAGAGACCTGCACGCCTTTGCGGTTCCAGCGCAAGAGCGCCTCGAAGCTGGACACTTCGCCGCGCCGCAGGTCGATCCGCGGCTGGTAGTAGAGTTCCAGCTCGTTGCGGACGACGGCTTCGGAAAGATCGTCTTCCAGCTCCTGCCGCAAGTGCTGCAAGCGCCCCATTTCCGGCTTGTAGCGCTGGAAGCCGTTCCGGCCCCGCTTCTTGGCGGCGTAGAGCGCCATGTCTGCATTGCGGAACAGCGTTTCCGTATCGTCCGCATCGAGCGGGCAAATCGCAAGCCCCACGCTGGCGCGGGGGTGAATGGTGGTTCCGGTCGGCAGGGTGAGCGGTTGCGAGACGTTCTGGAGAATGCGGAAAGCAAGATCCAGTGCCTGGTTGGGGAACGCGATGTTGGTGTAGATCACCGCGAATTCGTCACCGCCCAGCCGCGCCACGGTATCACCTCCCCGCACCCCGCTGCGCAGCCGTTCCGCAATCGCGACGAGCACGGCATCGCCGGAGGGATGGCCATGCAGGTCGTTGATGTCCTTGAACCTGTCGACGTCGACCAGCAACAGCGCCGTGAGTATGGAATCCCGGCGGCGGGCCAGGGCACTGCGCAAGTTGCGATTGAACAATTCGCGGTTGGGCAGATCCGTCAGCGTATCATGCATGGCCAGGTGATAGATCTGGCGCTGGGCTTCCTCCCGTTCGCTCAGGTCGGTCATGCGCAGCACGACGACATCGTGGCCATCGAGTTCGATCTGGCGAAAGCGCAGTTCGACCGGCACTTCGCCATTCTCGCCGCGCAGCACACGGGCGTGCTGGACAGCATCATTGCCGACCTCCAGCCAGCCGGTCATGGCCTCGCGCATGTCTGGATGCACGAGGTCCTCCGGACGGCGATCGATGAGTTGCTCCTCACTGCAACCGAACAGTTCCACGGCGGCGGCGTTGGCACTGCGGATGCGTCCCTGGTGGATCAGGAAGATGCATTCGCTGGCCACTTCCCCGAATGCGACGAGACGCTGCGCTTCTTCCGCGCTTCTGGCACTGCTGGCCTGCCGCGAACGTTCCGTTTCGGCTTCTTCGAGCTTGTCCATCAAGCTGTTGAGCGAGGTGGTGAGCAGTTCATTGTCATCGCCGACTTCGACCGAAAGCCGCTCGCCGCCGTGGAAGTCGGACTGGAGCAGCATTTCGATCTTGGCCTGGAGGTAATCGGTGCCGAGCCGCGCACCATGTTCCGCCGCATTGAGGCCCAGCGCCTCTTCTTCGGGAGACGCCCGCAAGGCGACGAACGGCCGGACCGCGAGGACCACGACAAGGCCGATGCCGAACGACCATACCAGGTTCAGCGCGCTTCCCTCGGCTTGAACCAGAAGCTGTGCCAGCCGCGAACCGGCAGGCAGGACATCGGCCGGGGCCAGCAGCGCGAGGCCAAGCGTCCCGACGACGCCGGCCACACCGTGCACACCGACGGCGCCGACGGCATCGTCGATCCGCATTCGGGTTTCGAGGAAGTGATTGGCCGCATTGGCCGTCAACCCGCCAAGCGCGCCGAGCAGCATGGCTGCGCCGGGATCCAACAGATGGCACCCGGCGGTGATCGCGACGAGACCGCCGATCAAGCCGTTCACCGCGCGCTCGGGCAGCATGGCTCCCTTGAACCATGTCATGCCGTAGCCGACGACGCCCCCTGCCGAGCCTGCCAGGATCGTGTTGAGAATGATCCCCGGCACTTCCTTGGACGCGGACAAGGTCGATCCGCCGTTGAAACCAATCCATCCGACAAACAGGAACAGCGCACCTGCCGAGGAGAGAACGGCACTGTGCCCACCGATCCGGATCGGGGGACCTTCGGTAAAGCGGCCTTCACGCGCGCCAATGACAAGGCACGCCGCCAGTGCGAACCAGCCGCCGGTGGCATGGACCACGGTCGAACCCGCGAAATCGACGAAGCCGGCATTGGCAAGGAAGGCCCCGGGCGAGTGGTTGAGCGCATTGCCCCAGGCCCAGTGCGTGAAGACCGGATAGATGATTCCGGACAAGATCAGGCTGAGGAGGATATAGGCCCGCAGGCGCATACGCTCCGCCACGGCGCCGGAAACGATCGTCGCGCATGTGCCGCAGAACATGACCTGGAAGATGAAGAACGTCGCATTCGTGCCGGAGAGGTTCTTCAAGAAGAACAGATCACCGTCCGAACCGATCGGAAGCCACCCCGTGCTCGTGCCGAATGCCAGCCCGAAACCGATGACTGCGAAAGCAACGGTCGAGAAAGCGAAATCGAGCATGTTCTTTTGCGCAACGCTGATGGCGTTCTTGGTGCGCACGGTTCCGGCTTCGATCATCATGAAGCCGATCTGCATCATCATGACCAGCGTCGCCGCGACGAGTACCCAGAGCATGTCCATGGTCGCGGACAGGCTTTCCACCCGTTCGTGGATATGCGCGCTCGTGCCGACGGCTGAAGCCGCGAAGGCCTTGCCCGGGATGCTGGCGAACGCGACGAGAAAGATCAGCGAGCGCCCGATGATACCTGCCATTCGAACCTCAGAAACATGACAACCCCATTCTGGCCCGGCTTGGCGTTGCAAACGATTGGCATATCGATGCCTTGCGTTTGCGGGCATCCGTTCCACGCACCAGCTATTTCGGATTCCCCACGTTATATGTGCCGCTTCTCGCGGAGCGGCATTTTCTGCTCAACGCGTGATGGCCGATACCGCGAACCACCGCGCATTCGCCTTAACATCCGCCCGCCAGCAGATGCCCAGCTTCCTATTCTGTCGCCCCGATCGTAGAGCCGACTTCACATGATCATAGTTTCAATGTGGTTAATGGCGATGCCGTCTGTTCGGCACGAGCCGGTATCACCCGCTTTGGTTGACGCCGGGGGCGTTCCTGTCTTCCGATTACCGGGATGAGCGGCCGGGCTGTGCACCGTTTTGCGGTACACAGCCCGGTCTTCGGTTACACCCGCTGATCCAGACCGAACGCCGGATGATGGATCAGTTCTCCGTGCGGCTCGATGCCGTCGAACGGCAAAGCCTGAACCACCTCGGGCGGGCAGCCGGCTACGCTCACGCCAGGAAAGGCCTGGAAGCCAAACCGGACATAGTAGGCAGGATCGCCTACCAACGCCGCTCCTTTGCAGGTCGTCCGTAATCGGCGGAGGGCTTCCGCCATCAGGGCTGTCCCGATGCCTTGCCGATGTCTTGACGGTAGAACGGCAAGCGGACCAATCAGCCCCCAGCCCTTCTGGTCCCCAATCCATGCCGGCGAGGCAGCCAGATAGCCGACCACCCGGCCTTCATCCTCGGCCACAAGCGAGAGAGCGAGAGCACCCTCCGCGCGCAGCCGTTCAACAATGCCTGCTTCGGTGCCAGTGGATTGCGCGAGCATCCGAAGGGCCTCAGTGACTAGATGGCTGATCGCCCGAATGTCGCTGGCCGTTTCATTGCGGATAAGCATATCACGCTCCCCTGTTGTCGAGTTGCGCGCGAACGGAGGCGAGGCCGCGTTCGATATCCGATACGGTCTGCCCGATCGGGATTCGATCAGCCGCCTCCGCCGCAGCCGGTTGAAGATGGCCAAGTCGAAGTCCGCAAGGATCATTCCTTCGCACGTAACGCATGTTACGGACGTGATCTTGGGACCATCATTCCGCTCGTGTTGAATGCACCCGCCAAGGGCCAGAACGTGCAGCGCACGCTGTTCATTTCGTGAGATGTTCATGGAAGTCTCGTATGATAGACGTGAAAAAACGCCCGGGTGCATATGCTCCCGGCGGCTTTGAATTCACGAGGCTCTCTGAGATTCAGAGAGCCTTATCACACAAGCTCTAACATCCAGTCTCCATCGAGCGGCCATGCCGCTGCGCACTTTGCCAGTATAGCGATGCAAGCCCCCTGGCAATTGGGAACGCGGCCATGCCCTTGCAATTCCGGTCAGGAAGGGCGGCGGAGAACCATGGCTCAGGCACAGTTCTCCGTTTCGTCCGTTCCCTAGGGCCTATTAGC
>NZ_BCTX01000054.1 GCF_001590985.1 Novosphingobium naphthalenivorans NBRC 102051 | reverse complement strand
CCGGAAGGGATGCGGACGGTCAGGGTCAACCTGACCACTTACATTGCTGCGCGGGTGTAGCTCAGTTGGTTAGAGTGTCGGCCTGTCACGCCGAAGGTCGCGGGTTCGAGCCCCGTCACTCGCGCCACTTCTCACGAAGTGGTTCCCGCAGCAAAGAAACGAGGCCGGGGAAACCCGGCCTTTTTTATTTCCCGCACGATATGTTCGAAGGGGTCAGCCCCAGCGCCCGGTTTCCATCCAGATCAGGAAGCGCTTCAAGGGCAGGATCCAGATCACGCCGAGCACCACATAGACCGGCGTCTGCGCGAGGGCGTTCCACTCGCCGATCAGCGGCGGCACGAAACTGGCAACCGCAATCCCGTAGAGCCCCAGCGCGAAAACCAGAAAGAGGACGCCGGCGGGGATTCGCCATGTCGGGGCTTCGCGCATTGTTACAGCTGTCCTTCGTAGATCCGGGTCGGCGTCACCACGGCGGCAAGCGGCCGGTCGTGGGCTTCGAACGGCAGATCCTCGGCGATCTGGCAGTCCCATGCAAGACCGATCGCGGGAACATGGGGGTGTGCGGCCAGCCAGCGGTCGTAATGTCCGCCGCCCTGGCCAAGCCGGTGGCCGGCTGCCGTGAAGGCGAGCAGTGGCACGACAATGGCATCCGGAATGACGGGGCTATCGCTGTCTTTCGGCTGCAGGGCGCGCCAGGGGCCGGGAACCAGCAGTTCTTCATCCCAAGGGTTGTTCCAGGACCGGAACTCCATCGCCGCATCGCGTGCTGCGAACCAGGGGAGGGCGATCTGCCTGCCGTTTTCGGCGAACCAGCGGGCCCATCCGGTGGCGGGCGCCTCGGCGCCGGTCGGATGATAGAGTCCGAGCGTTGCTCCTTCCGGGACCATGGCTGCGATGGGAGCCGGCGGGCGGTTGAGCACCAGTGCCCGCAACCCTTGCGGCAGGCTGGCGGCATGATCGGCGCGTGCTTTGCGATAGGCCTTGCGCAAGGCAGCCTTTTCGTTGGCGAGGGAAATGGGGGGTGACGGGTCCACCATGGGTCGTTTTCCTAG
Organism: Novosphingobium naphthalenivorans NBRC 102051; assembly: GCF_001590985.1. Lineage (GTDB taxonomy): Bacteria > Pseudomonadota > Alphaproteobacteria > Sphingomonadales > Sphingomonadaceae > Novosphingobium > Novosphingobium naphthalenivorans. The sequence continues at coordinate 30,010 of NZ_BCTX01000054.1, read as the reverse complement.
AAATCCTCTGACGCCTCAACGTCAGGTGGGAGCCATGTGCGTCAGACCAGGGTCTGGGCAGGGACAGCCCCCTTGGATTGCTTATAGCCTCAGGGATGTTCGAACGGCTCGTGCCGGGCAGATCCCGTCCCGCGCTATCTAGGCGTTCGTTGCGCTGCCCTCAAGGAGGTCTGCAAGATTTTCGATGCGGGCGGCGATACGGGCAAGCCGTTCCTGCATTTCCGCGGGAGAGGCCGCAGGGGATGCGCTGCCTTTCAGGTCATGAACTTCGTCGGCCAGCAGCAATGCGGCATAGAGCAGCATACGCGCCTCGGTCTGCCCGGCCGCGCCGGCGGCTGTGACCTTGGCGTCGATCAGGGTGCCGAGATGGCCGACGTGGGTTTCTTCGCCATCGGCGCAGGCAACTGTAAAGCTCCGGCCGCCGATCGAGAGCGTGACGTTGCTCATGGTACGATCATTCCGCCTGGCTTTCGATAAGCCGGTCGAGCTGTTCCAGCGAACGGGAGACGGATGCCTTGAGCTGTTCGTGACGGCCGCGAAGTTCGGTCAATGCAGGCGCAGCGGCTTCAGCGCGCGCCAAGGCCGCCTCTATCCTTTCCACCGCATCCACGATCGGCACATCCTCCATCAGGACATGGCTATAGTCTTATCGTCGCAAGGCAAGTATTTGCCCAGCGTTGTTCACAATCTTGTGAGCTCGTCTCCATGGCCGGGATACCGGGACGCCGGGCGTGAAATCGGGGGCTGAACTTGACGGGAGGCCGCCTCTCCCTAAAGGGGGGCGCAAAATAACGAATCGTTCACAAAATTTGCGCTCCGGAGCCTAATACATGACGCTTACTTCCGACCGTCTTGCGCCGATGGCCAATGCCATCCGGGCGCTGTCGATGGATGCGGTTCAGGCTGCCAACAGTGGCCATCCCGGTATGCCGATGGGCATGGCCGATGTCGCCACGGTGCTTTTCGCCAAGTTCCTGAAGTTCGATCCCGCCGCGCCCAAGTGGGCCGATCGCGACCGTTTCGTGCTGTCGGCCGGTCACGGCTCGATGCTGATCTATTCGCTGCTCCATCTCACCGGCTACGAAAGCCCGACGATGGACGACATCCGCAACTTCCGCCAGCTCGGCTCGGTCTGCGCGGGGCACCCGGAAAACTTCCTGATTCCCGGCGTCGAATGCACCGGCGGGCCGCTTGGCCAGGGCCTGGCCATGGCAGTCGGCATGGCGATGGCGGAGCGCCAGCTCAATGCGACGTTCGGCGGCGATCTCGTCGATCACAATACCTGGGTGATCGCGGGTGACGGCTGCCTGATGGAAGGCATCAACCACGAGGCCATCGGCCTTGCCGGCACCTTGAAGCTGGGCAAGCTCAAGGTCCTGTGGGACGACAACAAGATCACGATCGACGGCGATACCTCGCTCTCGACGTCTGAAGACATTCCGGCCCGCTACCGCGCGTCGGGCTGGGACGTGTTCGAGTGCGACGGCCATGACTTCGCCGACATCGAACGCGCGCTGGCTGAGGCTGCCGCTTCGGACAAGCCGACGCTGGTCGCCTGCCGCACCGTGATCGGCAAGGGCGCGCCCAACAAGCAGGGCGGCCACGATGTTCACGGCGCCCCGCTCGGTGCCGCCGAAATCGAAGCGGCTCGTGAATACCTGGGCTGGACGTCCGCACCGTTCGAGATCCCGGCCGAGATCATGGCCGACTGGCGCTCGCTGGGCGCTGCCGGCGCCAAGGCCCGCGCCGAGTGGGAAGCGCGGCTCGCCGCAGCCCCCGACGCAGCCGAATTCAACCGCCGCATGGCGGGCGAGCTGCCGGACGTCGAACCGATCCGCAAGACGCTGGCCGAATGGGTGGAAGGCGATGCTACCGTCGCAACCCGCAAGGCTTCGGAGAACTGGCTGAACGTGCTGGCTCCGGCGATCCCGGAAATGGTCGGCGGTTCGGCGGATCTTACCGGCTCGAACAACACCAAGGCCAAGTGCCAGGCGCCGTTTACCGCCGAGGACTATGCGGGCCGCTATGTCTATTACGGCATTCGCGAGTTCGGCATGGCCGCCGCGATGAACGGCATGGCGCTGCACGGCGGCGTGATCCCCTATGGCGGCACGTTCCTGATCTTCTCGGACTATTGCCGCAACGCGATCCGCATGTCGGCGCTGCAGCGGGCCCGCACCATCTACGTTCTGACCCACGATTCCATCGGTCTGGGCGAAGACGGCCCGACGCACCAGCCGGTCGAGCATGTGATGAGTATGCGTCTCATCCCGAACCTCAACGTGTTTCGTCCGGCCGATGTGATCGAAACCGCGGAGTGCTGGAACCTGGCACTGGAAGCCGCCGGCACGCCGTCGGTCCTCGCACTGACCCGCCAGAACCTGCCGCAGCTTCGCAAGTCGGGCGACATGCTCTCGGCACGCGGCGCCTATGTGCTTCGCCATGCAGAGGTGGACCGCAAGGTCATCCTCATCGCGACCGGTTCGGAAGTCGAGCTGGCCTGCAAGGTGCGCGATACGCTTGAAGAGCAGGGCATCGGTGCCGATGTCGTCTCGATGCCGTGCGTGGAACTGTTCGAAGCGCAGGACGAAGCCTACAAGCACGAGATCCTGCCGCACGACCCGTCGATCCTGCGCGTCTCGATCGAGGCGGGAACGACCATGGGCTGGGAACGTTACACGGCGGCAAGCCGCAATGGCGGCCTCAACATCGGCCTCGACCGCTTCGGCGCGTCGGCCCCGGCCAAGGACCTGTTTGCACGCTTCGGCTTCACGGTCGAAGCCATCGTGCCCAAAATTCTGGACAAGCTCAGCGCCTAAGGAGGAGTATTTATGGCGACGAAGGTTGCGATCAACGGTTTCGGACGTATTGGGCGCCTTGTCGCCCGCGCCATTCTCGAACGCCCCGATTGCGGGCTCGACCTGGTCTCGATCAACGACCTGGCGGACACCAAGTCCAACGCGCTCCTTTTCGGCTTCGACAGCACCCACGGCCGTTTCCCCGGCACCGTAGAGGCTGGCGAAGGCAAGATCACCGTCAACGGCAAGGACATCGTCGTCACCGCCGAGCGTGATCCGGGCAAGCTGCCGCACAAGGAACTGGGCATCGACATCGTGCTCGAATGCACCGGCTTCTTCCAGTCGAAGGAAGCGTCGCAGCCGCACCTCGATGCAGGCGCCAAGCGCGTTCTGATCTCGGCCCCGGCGACCGGCGTCGACAACACTGTCGTTTTCGGCGTGAACCACGAGACCCTGACCGCCGACCACATCGTCGTGTCGAACGCTTCGTGCACCACGAACTGCCTGGCCCCCGTCGCCAAGGTCCTGAACGATACCGTTGGTATCGAGCGTGGTTTCATGACCACGATCCACTCGTACACCAACGACCAGCGTATGCTCGACCAGATCCACAGCGACCTGCGCCGCGCCCGCGCTGGCGCGGTCAACATGATCCCGACCACCACCGGCGCTGCCCGTGCGGTCGGCCTGGTCCTGCCGGAACTCAAGGGCAAGCTCGACGGTTCGTCGGTCCGCGTGCCGACCCCGAACGTCAGCCTGGTTGACCTGTGCTTCGTGCCGAAGCGCGACACCACCAAGGAAGAGATCAACGCTGCGCTGAAGGCGGCTTCGGAAGGTCCAATGAAGGGCGTTCTGGCCTACACCGACCAGCCGCTGGTTTCGTCGGACTTCAACCATTACCCGGCGAGCTCGACCGTCGACAGCCTCGAAACGGCTGTCATGGAAGGCAAGTTCGTCCGCGTCGTGTCCTGGTACGACAACGAGTGGGGCTTCTCGAACCGCATGCTCGACACTGCGGGTGCGATGGCGAAGTTCCTCTGAAAGTGAATCCGGCAGCGGGCACGCTCCGGGGCATCGCGCGGCGATCACGATCGCGCGGCGCCATGGAGGAACTGATGTCCGTTGCCGTCACTGCCGCCGCGGGAGTCCAGGGGGACTTTCGCGGCGTCGTGCGTCAGGGGAAGGCCCCGCGCCGGCAAGTCTCGCTGATCGAGGCCGAAAGCTGGCAAGCAGCCTTGCACGAACTGGATGATGCCGAAGCGTACATGCTGCCCTGGCATTCGCGGCGCGCCAACTTGTGCGTGTCCGGCATTCGTCTGCCGCGGGAACCGGGAGCGGTTATCGCGATCGGGGCAGCCTGCCGCATAGAAGTAACCATGGAATGTGATCCATGCAGCCGCATGGACGAGATTAGGCCAGGCCTGATGGCCGCGCTGACGCCAGACTGGCGCGGTGGCGTGCTGGGACGGGTGCTGGATGACGGCGCAATTGCCGTCGGCGATGACGTGAGGATCGAGAGATGAGCGCTTTCAAGACGATTGATGATCTGGGCGACGTGACTGGCAAGGTGGCACTCGTGCGTGTCGACCTGAACCTGCCGATGCAGGATGGCGCCGTCACTGACGACACCCGCATCCGCGCCGCCGAACCGACCATCAAGGATCTGTGCGACAAGGGTGCGAAAGTGCTGCTGCTCGCGCACTTCGGCCGTCCCAAGGGTGAGCGCGTTTCGACGATGTCGCTGTCGATGGTCGTCGGCGCGGTCGAGAAGGTCATCGGCAAGGAAGTGATGTTCGTGCCCGAGATCACGGGGCCGGTGGTCGAGCAGGCCATCGGTATCCTGCGTCCCGGCGATGTCGCGATCCTGGAAAACACGCGCTTCTGGAAGGGCGAGGAAAAGAACGATCCCGAACTGGTGAAGGCGATTGCCGCGAACGGCGATTTCTACGTGAACGATGCCTTTTCGGCCGCTCACCGCGCTCATGCCACGACCGAAGGTCTGGCCAAGGTACTGCCGGCTTATGCAGGCCGCTCGATGCAGGCCGAACTGGAAGCGCTCGACAAGGCGCTCGGCGCGCCGGTGAAGCCGGTTGCCGCCGTGGTCGGCGGGGCCAAGGTCTCGTCCAAGCTTGACGTGCTCAAGCACCTCGTCACGCAAGTCGATCACCTCATCATTGGCGGCGGCATGGCCAACACCTTCCTGGCGGCCAAGGGCGTCGATGTGGGCAAGTCGCTGTGCGAGCATGACCTGACCGGAACGGCCAACGAGATTCTGGAAGCGGCGGATGGTGCGGGCTGCACTGTCCACTTGCCCTACGATGTCGTTGTCTCGAAGGAATTCGCGGCCAATCCGCCGTCGCTGCGCACCTGCAACGTCCACGAAGTCGCCGCCGACGAAATGATCCTCGATGCCGGCCCGCTGGCGGTCGAGGCGCTGGGCGACGTGCTCAAGACCTGCCGCACGCTGGTGTGGAACGGTCCGCTCGGCGCCTTCGAGATGGTGCCGTTCGATGCGGCCACTGTGGCCCTGGCCCGGACCGCCGCTGCACTGACTCTCGAAGGCACGCTGACCTCCGTGGCGGGCGGCGGCGATACCGTGGCAGCGCTCAACCATGCGGGCGTGGCGCAGGACTTTACCTATATCTCCACCGCGGGCGGTGCTTTCCTCGAATGGATGGAAGGCAAGGAACTGCCCGGCGTGGCGGCGCTTTCCGCCTGATCCTGTCGCGCGCAGGGTGCGGGGGCTGCGATGAGCGATGACGGTTCCATGGCGGCCGTGGCTGAGGCACCAGTGCCTTCGCCGCGTCCGTCATCGCGGTATGTCACTCTTGACGGTATGCGCGGGATTGCCGCGCTGGCCGTCGCCTTGTTCCATTTCGACTTCATCCGGGCGCCGCATGGCTATGTTGCGGTCGATTTCTTCTTTGCGCTCTCGGGGTTCGTTCTCTGGCAGGCCTATTATGCGCGCTGGAAAGAGCGGGGCTACGGCGTGGTGGCCTTCATGCGCCAGCGGGCGATCAGGCTCTATCCGCTGTTCCTGCTCGGCATCCTGCTGTGCACGGCAACGATGCTGGGGCAAATGGCCGGAGACGACTGGAGTCCGAAGACCGCGCACAAGATAGCCTACAGCCTCCCGGCCAACCTGCTGATGCTGCCGTCGCCGGTCACGCAGGCACTGTTCCCGATCAACCTGCCGGCCTGGACGCTGTTCTTCGAGCTTGTGGCGAGTTTCTTCATGGTCACGCTCCTGTTCCGGCTGCCATGGATCGGCCTTGTGGCCATTTGCCTGCTCAGTGCCTGGGTACTGGTGCCGGTGGTGATCGTGCGCCAGAGTGCGAATATCGGGGCGCTCTGGAAGGAATGGCCGGTGGCCCTGGCGCGCACCGGGTTTTCCTTCGCCCTTGGGGCCCTGGTTGCCCGTTTGCCCCAACCGGCCGTGCGGCCGCAGGGCTGGGTGGGCGCCCTGTGCCTGCTGGCGATCGCTTATCTTCTCGGCCTGTTCGTGGGCTTCGGGCTGGGCGTGAGCATTCCGGTGAAGACGCCGGCGATCGGCAAATACGACCTCATGTGCATTCTGCTGCTCTGGCCGATCCTGCTGGTGCTGGGGTCCCGTTTCGAAGTGCCGGCCCTGCTGGCACCGGTGTCGAAGTTTCTCGGGGATGTGTCCTTCGCGCTCTATGCCGTGCACTGGGCCCTGATCGACCCGTTCAAGTGGCTGAAAGACGATGTGGGCGTACCGGCCCTGCTGAGTGCGCTGCTCTATATTGGCACAGCACTCACCGTGTCGTGGTGCGCGGTAAAGTGGTTCGACGAGCCGGTGCGGCGCAAGCTTTCCGCCATTTTTCACGGGGGCCGCAAGTCGCCGATTTCCGCCCCGGCCGTATGATCGCACCGGTTCCTGCCGCAGTTGCGAAACACAGGTGCGGGCGATAACGTCGCTGCAAATTTTTGGAATTTTTCAGGAGGAGTATTATGCAACATTCGGACATGAAGGCGAAGATGGCCGCCGGCAACGGCTTCATCGCCGCGCTCGACCAGAGCGGTGGCTCTACCCCCAAGGCGCTCAAGGGCTATGGCATCGAAGAAGGCGCCTGGTCGACCGAAGAGGAGATGTTCGGCCTGATCCACGAAATGCGCTCGCGCATCATTTCCTCGCCGGTCTTCACTGGTGATAAGGTCATCGGCGCGATCCTGTTCGAGCGCACCATGGACGGTGAAGTGGGCGGCGTGCCGACCCCGGCGGCGCTGATCGCCAAGGGCATCGTTCCCTTCATCAAGATCGACAAGGGCCTGGAAGACGAAGTGAGCGGCGTGCAGCTGATGAAGCCGATGCCGACGCTCGATGCCCTGCTGGAGCGCTCGAAGGCGCTTGGCGTGTTCGGCACCAAGGAACGCTCGGTGATCAATTCGGCCAATGCCGAAGGCATCGCCGCCGTCGTCAAGCAGCAGTTCGAAGTGGGCAAGCAGGTGCTCGGCCACGGCATGATGCCGATGATCGAGCCCGAAGTGAACATCAAGAGCGAGACGCGCGCCGAGTGCGATACGATCCTGCTTGCCGAGATCCTCAAGAACCTCGACGAACTGCCCGAGGGCGAACAGGTCATGCTCAAGCTGTCACTGCCGGTCGTTCCGGGCACCTTCGATCCGCTCGTCGAGCATCCGAAGGTCCTGCGCGTGGTTGCCCTGTCGGGCGGTTACACGCGCAAGGAAGCCTGCGTCGAGCTGTCGAAGAACAAGGGCATCATCGCCAGCTTCAGCCGCGCGCTGCTCAATGACCTGCGCGCGCAGATGACCGAGGCCGAGTTCGACGCTTCGCTCGGCGAAGCGATCGACGACATCTTCAAGGGCTCGACCCAGAAGATCGAGGCGGCTGCGGCCGCCTGATCCGGAACGGAATTTTCCGAAAGCGTGGAAGGCGGTGCCCCTTGGGGGTGCCGCCTTTTCGTTTTTAACTTCGCTAAGTTTGGCCACTTCGGCGCCGTGGAAGTTTTGGAATTCTATAGAGTATTCAAGGTGATAATTCGCAACTCGAAGTCGAGTCGTGAATATGGCAAACCGACGATGAGAAAGAGCGGGGCGAGACGTCCCCGGCACGGAGTGTGACAGGCCGCGGCCCTGTAGGAAACCGGCGGTTGGATCCGGATGTTGCCCCCCCATATTGCACTGCGCGGTGCATCGTCCTAGATAGGCACCAGCATCAAGAGTTGGGGCGACGCCCAACGCCAACCTGCCGATCCGGGCAAGGTGGCACCTCGGCAAGAGGGATGTGGCCGATCCGGCAACCAAACGGACCCAGCCACTTCGCGTCGTTCCTGCACGAAGGAATGAACGCCAGTGCCGATTACGATCCCCGATGACTTGCCCGCCCGGCAGACCCTGGAAGCCGAGGGCCTTTCCGTCATGCGCGAGGCCGATGCCGTGCGGCAGGACATCAGGCCCCTGCGGATCGGCCTGCTCAACCTGATGCCGGACAAGATCAGCACCGAAACCCAGCTTGCCCGCCTGCTGGGCGCCACGCCGATCCAGATCGAGCTGACCCTGGTGCGGATCAGCGATCACGTCGCCCGCAATACTTCCGCCGATCACATGGCCGCGTTCTACCGGCCGTGGAGCGATGTCCGGACCGAGCGTTTCGACGGCTTCATCATCACCGGCGCGCCGGTCGAGCATCTGCCGTTCGAGGAGGTGCACTATTGGGACGAACTGCGCGAGATCCTCGACTGGACACAGACCCACGTCCACCGCACCCTGACGATCTGCTGGGCGGCACAGGCGGCGCTGCAATACTTTCACGGCGTGCCCAAGCTGGACTTGCCCGAAAAGGCATTCGGCGTGTTCCGGCACCGCAATCTGGTGCCGCATTCGCCCTATCTCAGGGGATTCTCCGACAGTTTCGGCGTCCCGGTTTCACGCTGGGCCGCAGCCTGTGCCCAGGCATTGGACACCGCGGAGGGCATTACGGTTCTGGCCGCCAGCGACGAGACCGGCGCCTGCCTGGTCGACGATCCCGCGCACGGTGCGCTGCACATGTTCAATCATCTGGAATACGATGCCGGCACGCTGGGAGACGAGTACCGGCGTGACGGTTGCCGCCAGCTCCCTCATGGCTATTTCCCGGATGATGATCCCGCGCGGGAGCCGGAAAACAGGTGGCGCAGCCATGCCCACCTGCTGTTCGCAAACTGGATCAACGAGATTTACCAGACGACGCCGTTTGAGGTGGCCAGAATCGGGCGGGGGTAGGTCCCCAGAATGATCGCCAGCTTTCGGCGCCAGATCAGCCGCACTGGGCGACTGCGCAATCGGTGTGAGCGTTCATTCAAAGTTGCATGAGAATGAACGTGTTTACTGTTTCTGAAGTGGGAACAACCTGTGATCATTCCGATTCTTCTTTTAATGCAAACTGCACCCGACCAAATCGAGAACCCTTATCCAGCGAACCCCGTCTGCGATGCCGTGGACACGGTCGGCATGATCGAGTGCAATAAACACGATCTTGCGGTCTGGGAGGCCCGTCTAAACGACGAATACCGAAAGGCTCTCGTTCGCGTTGGGCCAGTCAGCCGAGAAAAACTCAGGCAGGCGCAAAGAATGTGGCTTAAGTATCGCACGGCAAATTGCGAGGTATATGAAAGCCATGGCGGAACTATACACTTTCTCCTCGGGAGTGGGTGCATAATCCGAATGACAAAGGAACGGACCTTGGAGCTTCAGGGTTTTGATACTGGATTTGAATAAGTCGTGAGTTTGAGATCACCACGATCGCAGAACTGTTATTGAATCAATTGTTGAATCAATGTCGGCGTTTCCGGAAAAGCCGCCGGACTTTTCCATGCCGCCTAGAGACCACCCATGAATCGAAACCCGAAGCGATAAGCGCCGGGCTCGACGGCGCCGTTGTTCTCGTTGGTAAACTTGTCCGGCCGGACCTCGACGAGTTCGAGCGTGCCGTCCGCTACCCGGACCGGGGTGCCCGAAGTCATCTCCAGATCGTGATGTCGCACTCCCGTTTTGATCCGGACGCGCAGCCGCACCTGCCCGGCCCAGACGCAGCGGGCATTGGCCGGGCAGCGGCTGTCTTCCAGAACCTTGAGCGGCGTGACTTTTGGGCCGTCCACCGAAACGGTCTGGCCGAGCGCGGCATAGACAAGGGGAGCCGTGGCAGGCGGCGTATAGGGCTCGGGCCGAGGCGTGGGGATCGGCGTTGGAGCCGGGGCCGGGGCCGGCACCGGCGAGGGAGTATGTGCCGGCGGCCGGGGTGAGGGCGCCGGCGCAACACCGGGTTCGGGGGAGGGAATGATCGCACAGCCGGCAAGGCCGAGCGATGCGGCAAAGGCAAGCGGGGCACGCATCAACATACACCCATGAAACATCCGGCGGCTGAATGGTTCCGGAATGCCGGGAATGCTTGGCGTGGCGGCGGCGCGCGGCTAGAGCGCGGTCATGACCGATGATGACGACCAGCCCGAAATCGAACGCGAACCGACGCAGCTTTACCTGATCTCGCCGCTTGAGGTCGGCGGGGATTTCCCGCAGCGGCTTGCCCGCGCGCTCGATGCCGCGCCGGTCGCGGCATTCCAGTTCCGCGTGAAGGACATGGATCAGCATGAAGCGGCGCGTCTTGCGGAACCCTTGCAGGCAATTTGCGCCGAGCGCGATGTGGCATTCATCGTCAACGATTCGATCAGTCTCGCCAAGCGCATCGGCGCCGACGGGGTGCACCTCGGGCAGGATGACGGTACGGTGGAAGAAGCCCGCAAGGCGCTCGGCCGCGATGCGCAGATCGGCGTGACCTGCCATGACAGCCGCCACCTTGCCATGGAAGCGGGCGAGGCCGGGGCGGACTATGTGGCCTTCGGCGCCTTCTTCCCGACCACGACCAAGCAGGTGAAGCACACCGCGAGCCTCGATCTGCTGGAATGGTGGCAGTCGCTGTTCGAAATTCCCTGTGTGGCCATCGGCGGCATCACGCCCGAAAACTGCGGCCCGCTGGTGGAGGCAGGCGCGGACTTCCTCGCTGTCAGCGGGGCCGTGTGGAACGGGGACGAGGTTGCAGCCGTGAAGGCTTTCCACGAAGCCATGAATGCGGCCATGGCCTGAGGCGGGCCATGATCTGATCCGGAATGCGCGCGGGGCCGGGATGCTGAAGAAGTTCAAGTTCGCGGACCTGTTCACGCTCTACCGGATCGGTGCGGCGCCGGTGGCGGCAGCCATGGCGCTGGCAGGGCATCGCGATGCCTTCTTCATCCTTGTCATCGTCAGTCTCGCCAGCGATCTCGTCGATGGGCCGATTGCCCGGTGGTCCGGCCAGGAATCGGAAACCGGGGCGAAGCTCGACACGATCGCGGATGCCGCGACGCTGCTCGCCGCCATCCTCGGGCTTGCCCTCTTCGAGGGCCATGTCCTGCAGTCCGAGCTGCCCTGGCTCTGGCTGTTTCTGGCAAGCTATGGCGCGGCGGCGATCGCCTGCCTGGCAAAGTTCGGCGGGCTTCCCGCCTATCATCTCTATCTGTCGAAGCTGGGGGCGCTGGGTTCGGGTGCCTTCTTCGTCTGGCTCTACATGGCGGGCTATTCGCGCCCGTTCTTTCTCGCCCTGGTGGCCCTGGGCGTGGCGGCGAACAGAGCGAATCGCTGCTGGTGACGCTGCGCCTCAAGCGGTTTCGTTCGGATGTCGGCAGCCTGTTCCTGCTGCGCGGCAAGGACGGCAGGGCCTGAGTCTCTCCGGGTGGCGGTCTCCGGCGTCAGGCGGCAATAAGCCCCATGCCGATGCCGCGCACGGCGGCCGAGGTCCGGTCCGTCACGTTCAGCTTGTCGTAGATCCGGCGCAAGTAGGTGTCGACGGTCCCGGCCGAAATGCCGAGGATCTCCGCAATGACGCTGTTGCTCTTGCCCCGTGCAACCCAGTCCAGCACTTCTCTTTCGCGCATGGAAAGCGGCCTGTCTCCGACCTGGCCGCTCGACATGAATTCGCAGATCCGCAAATGGGCGGCCTGTGCGGCGAGATGCATTTCGCGCAGGGCATTCTCGTCGGTTCGCGCGCTTTCGGTCATCTTGCCGATGCCGACATAACCGTCATGCCCGTTGGGGCCGTAGCACGGGATCGTGTAGCCATCGCCAATCTCAAGATCGCGCATCATCTGCAGGAAGCCGCGTTCGTCGGGCGTCGCATCGACGGCGGCCCAGGCCTCGGTCCAGCGGACCGGAACGCCCAGCGCCATGGCTGTGCGCGGCACGACGTCGAGGCGCTGGAAATTGGCGGAAAGGTAGGCCTCGACCACCTCAGGGCTCAGGCCGTGGTGCAGCGGCTCCATCAGACCTTGCTGGCCATGGCCGAGTGTTCCGGGAGGCGAGGAGAAGTAGAAGCAGGCCGAAAAGCCATTGCCTTTGAAATAGATCAGCATGACCTTCAACAGGCCTTGCAAATCCTTGCTTCGTAGAATTTTTTCCATCACCACGGCCATCGTGGTGCCCTTCGCGCCGCATTGGAATAACCGCAGGCCGTAAAGATCGTCCAATTGCCGCAGGGCAACTGGACCAATTGGAAAACCTTACTCAGCAAGACTGGCACTGTGTCCCTCCTCCCCCGAGAAGGGCGACTATAACGCAAATATGCGTGGCAGGCACGGAAGAATAGATGCTGTTGCACTTTGGATATTTGGCGGAACGCCAGGGCGCCGGGCCGGACCGGATTTCTGCGGCAAAACACTGTCACGCGAGTACGGGACTCGTGCGAGAGGGCTTCGGTTTCTATTTCCGCCGATCTGCAATGCAACAGGCGCTTCCCTCCTCCCTCGGCGCCTGTCGGACATGCTGCTAGCCCTCGGGTCGCACCAGGAGCTGTGCTGCCTGACTCATGCCGCAGACCTGAAATCGACCTGTCAGTCCTTTCATCGGGGCTGGCAGGTCAATTTCTGTCAGCGCTCGTGTCTTTATGCCATCACCGCCACGCTGTCGCAGACAAGGCGGACCAGTTCCGCCTGCCCGCGTACGCCCAGCTTGGCGTAGAGCCGCTTGGAATAGTTGCGTGCGGTTTCCAGCGTCAGGCCCATGCGATCGGCGGCTTCGGCGATCGAAAGCCCCTCGTTGAGAGCCACTGCCAGTTCGGCCTCGCGCCTGGGGAGATCGAACAGGCGGGCGAGGCGGTCCACGCTTTCGGCGGTGCGGGCATTCGGCAGGCGGCACAGCACCAGCATCGCCCGGCGCGGCATGTCCGTGGCGGCCGAAAGCAGGGCTTCGAGGCGGGGATCTTCATAGAGCAGGAGAGGGCGGGGCGTTCCCGGCTCGCCCCCCGTGAAGTGTGCGGCGGCCGCCATCAATTCGCGCTCGGCCTGTACGCCCAGATCGCGCAGGCGCTCGCCGGTGCGCGGGTGGTAGCCCAGCGTTTCCTTCATCCAGGCATCAAGGCGCGGATCGATCGACAGCAGGCGCGCTTCGCGGTCCATGACCATCCATGCCGTTGCCGAGCGCGCCAGTCCCTGAACACTGACGGCTGCCTGGATGCGGCTGCGTTCCAGTTCGATGGCGGCGCGCAAGGCTTCCGTGACATAGGGTGCGAGGTTCGACAGCAGGGCGCTGTCCGTCGCCGTGCAGGGCTTGGCACGGGCCATGATCAGCCAGGCGCTCACATCGCCGATATCGGGGATGCGCACGATGCGCTCGTCGGCGATGCCCAGCTGCAGCATCCGCCGCTTGCGTTCGGCGCGATAGACCGGGTCGTGGTCGAAGAATTCGGAAACGGCATAGACCCGGCCCGGCCGCAGGCTGTCGTAGTGGAACCGGTCGAGCGCATGGGTGTCGAGCGGATCCGTGGTCTGGGCACGGGCGCGAAGATCGATTCCGGCGTGAAATTCGCTCACTTCGGCGTGCGGTCCTGCGCCTGCGCGCTGGATCAGGCCGATGTATTCGGCGCCGCTGCGCCGCCTGAGCCGGTCCAGAAACGTCGAAAAGCGCGCATCTTCGGACAGTCCGCTGAAGAGCGGAAGCAGAAGATCGGTTTCGTCGTGACTGGTCAGAGCCATGCCCTCCCATATGGGAGGTTTTTGCAAATGTCATCCCTGCAAAGAGATTCGCGACCTGAAAACGGAACTGGCCCAACAACGGGGCTGACCCAACAAAGGGAAGCGTAATGAAAACCCTGACGCACCTTGAGAGGCTGGAGGCGGAAAGCATCCACATCATCCGGGAAGTCGTCGCCGAGGCGGAAAAGCCGGTGATGCTCTATTCGGTGGGGAAGGACAGCGCCGTGATGCTGCACCTGGCCCGCAAGGCCTTCTATCCCTCGCCGCCGCCGTTTCCGCTGCTCCACGTCGATACCACGTGGAAGTTCAAGGCGATGTACGAGCTGCGCGACAAGATGGCGGAGCTCTCGGGTATGGACCTGCTCGTCTATCACAACCCCGAAGCGGCCGAGAAAGGCATCAATCCCTTCGACCACGGCTCGCTCCACACCGACATGTGGAAGACCGAAGGGCTGAAGCAGGCGCTCGACAAGTACGGTTTCGATGCGGCTTTCGGCGGTGCCCGCCGCGACGAGGAGAAGAGCCGCGCGAAAGAGCGCATCTTCTCGTTCCGCACGCAGTCGCACGGCTGGGACCCGAAGAACCAGCGCCCCGAACTGTGGAACCTCTACAACGCCAGGAAGGCCAAGGGTGAATCGATCCGCGTCTTCCCGATCTCGAACTGGACCGAGCTCGACATCTGGCAGTACATCCACCTCAACGACATCCCGATCGTGCCGCTCTACTTCGCCGAGGAACGCCCGACTGTGGAGCGTGACGGTATGCTGGTGATGGTCGATGACGACCGCTTTCCGCTGAGGCCCGGCGAAGAGCCGGTGATGCGCTCGGTGCGCTTCCGCACGCTCGGCTGCTACCCGCTGACGGGGGCGGTTGAAAGCACGGCCAAGACTCTCCCCGAGGTAATTCAGGAAACCCTGCTCACCACCACCTCCGAGCGGCAGGGCCGTGCCATCGACAAGGATGCCGGCGGCGCCGGCATGGAAGTCAAGAAGCAGCAGGGGTACTTCTGATGACCACCAAGACCGAAGAACCCGTCTACGTCGTCGACAGCCTGATCGCGGAGGACATCGACGCCTATCTCGAACAGCACGAGCACAAGACGATGCTGCGCTTCATTACCTGCGGCAGCGTCGATGACGGCAAGTCCACGCTGATCGGCCGCCTGCTCTACGATTCGAAGATGATCTTCGAGGATCAGCTCGACGCGCTGACTTCGGATTCGAAGAAAGTCGGCACGCAGGGTCAGGAAATCGACTTCGCACTGCTGGTCGACGGCCTCGCCGCCGAGCGCGAGCAGGGCATCACCATCGACGTGGCCTACCGCTTCTTCAACACCGAGAAGCGCAAGTTCATCGTCGCCGACTGTCCGGGCCACGAACAGTACACCCGCAACATGGTGACGGGCGCTTCGACCGCCGATCTTGCGGTGATCCTGATCGACGCGCGCAAGGGCGTGCTCGTCCAGACCCGCCGCCACAGCTACCTGTGCCACCTGCTCGGCGTGAAGAACATCGTGCTGGCCGTCAACAAGATGGACCTTGTCGATTACAAGCAGGAGGTCTTCGACAAGATCGTCGCTGACTATACCGCGTTCGCGCAGTCTATCGGGATCGAGAGTTTCACCGCGATGCCGATTTCCGGCTTCAAGGGCGACAACATCACCAAGCTGTCGGACAATACCCCTTGGTACAAGGGGCCCCAATATGCTGGACTGGCGCTGGTCGAGCACCTTGAAACCGTCGAAGTGCTCAGCTCGGTCGATGCTGAAAAGCCGTTCCGTATGCCGGTGCAATGGGTCAACCGTCCGAACCTCGATTTCCG
Source organism: Novosphingobium naphthalenivorans NBRC 102051 (assembly GCF_001590985.1). Lineage (GTDB taxonomy): Bacteria > Pseudomonadota > Alphaproteobacteria > Sphingomonadales > Sphingomonadaceae > Novosphingobium > Novosphingobium naphthalenivorans. The sequence continues at coordinate 14,373 of NZ_BCTX01000054.1, read as the reverse complement.
GGGTTTCTCGGGCCTGATCGCGACCGGCGGCGTGAAGTCGGGCGACAAGATCCGTGTCCTGCCCTCGGGCAAGACCAGCACGGTCAGCAAGATCGTCACGTTCGACGGCGATCTCGACGAAGCGGTGGCCGGCCAGTCCGTGACCGTCTGCTTCGAGGACGAGATCGACTGTTCGCGCGGGTCGGTGATCTCGGTCGCGGACAATCCGCCGCAGACCGCGGACCAGTTCGAAGCCACCATTGTCTGGATGGCGGACGAAGCGATGGTTCCCGGCCGGGCCTACTGGCTCAAGCTGGGCACGCAGATGGTTTCGGCGACGGTCCAGGAGCCGAAGTACGAAGTCAACGTCAACACCATGGAACATCTGGCGGCGAAGACGCTGGAGCTGAATGCCATCGGTGTGGCCGAGGTGACGACCGACAAGCAGATCGTGTTCGAACCCTATGCCGAGAACCGTGCGCTGGGCGGGTTCATCCTGATCGACAAGATGACCAATGCCACGGTGGCCGCGGGCATGTTGCACTTCAGCCTGCGCCGTTCGCAGAACGTGCACTGGCAGGCGCTCGACATCGGCCGCCAGCAGCACGCGGCGCTCAAGAACCAGACCCCGGCAGTGCTGTGGTTCACCGGCCTGTCGGGCTCGGGCAAGTCGACGATCGCCAACCTTGTCGAGAAGAAGCTGCACCGGATGAACCGGCACACCTTCCTGCTCGACGGCGACAACGTGCGCCACGGCCTCAACAAGGATCTGGGCTTTACCGAGGCCGACCGCATCGAGAACATCCGCCGCGTCGGCGAAGTCTCGAAACTGATGGCCGATGCTGGGCTTATCGTCATCACCGCCTTCATCTCGCCGTTCCAGGCGGATCGCGAGATGGTGCGTTCGATGCTGCCCGAGGGCGAGTTCTTCGAGGTCTTCATCGATACCCCGCTGAAGGTGGCCGAGGCGCGCGACGTCAAGGGCCTCTACAAAAAGGCACGTTCGGGCGAGCTCAAGAATTTTACCGGCATCGACAGCCCCTATGAAGCGCCGCGCAATCCGGAAATCCGGATCGACACCACGCTGGTGTCGCCGGAGGAAGCTGCAAACCTGATTGTCGACACTCTGCTGGGAGACGCGTGATGAGCATGAATGACGGTGATCTTGCGGCCCATCTGGCCGATCAGGCGGGCAAGATCCTGCTGCAGGTGCGCGCTTCGGGCATGTTCGAGGGCAAGTCGCTCGGCAAGGCCGGGGACCAGACCGCGAACCAGTTCCTCGTCCACGCGCTGCGCCAGCAGCGCCCCGAGGACGGCCTTCTTTCCGAAGAAGAGAAGGACAACGCGGAACGTCTCGCCAAGGAGCGGGTATGGATCGTCGATCCGGTCGACGGCACCCGCGAATATGGCGAGGAACGCACGGACTGGGCGGTCCATGTCGGCATGGCCGTGAACGGTGCGCCGGTGCTGGGGGCTGTGGCCTTGCCGGGGCTCGGCGCCGTGTTGCGTTCGGATCAGCCGGGAGACATTCCGGCGGCTCCCGAAAAGCTGCGCATGGTCGTCAGCCGCACGCGCCCAGCCAAGGAAGCCACCGGCGTTTGCGAAGCGATCGGCGGCGAACTCGTCCCGATGGGCTCTGCGGGCGCCAAGGCCATGGCGATCCTGCGCGGCGAGGCGGACATCTACCTGCACTCGGGCGGCCAGTACGAATGGGACAGCATGGCGCCTGCCGCGGTCGCGCTGGGCTGGGGGCTCCATGCCTCGCGCATCGACGGCAGCCCGCTCGTGTACAACCAGCAGGACGTCTACATGCCCGACTTGCTGATCTGCCGTAAGGAGCACGCGGACATGGTGCTCGAAAAGGTGAAGGCCTTCCTCTGACGAAGGCTATGCCTGCGATTGCGGACGGCCGGCACAAGGGGGGGTATGGTGCCGGCCGCCCGTTCGTCTCCGGGCTCGTCCCAAGCCCCGGTTTCCCCTTGGGGGAGAAGAATAGAGTGACTTGTTTGCTCTATCGTGCGGCCATGGCTTGCGCGGGGGCATCATCGAGCAGCACGATAGAGCGGGACGCGGAGGCGAAATATTCGAGCATCGCGGAATAGCCGCGCGCGCTCAGCTTGACATAGACCCGGCGGGCATCGCCCGGATCGGCTTCCCGGGCCAGAAATCCGTTCCTTTCAAGGATCGTGATCCATCGCAGTGCCGTGGTGGAGGGGACGGCCGAGCCGATGCAGGCGCTGGTCACGGAAACCCGCCTACGTTCCTTTGTCGCGATGAACAGGTCCAGCAGGATGTCCCAGGCTGGTTCGCCGAACAGATCGCCCGACGAGAAGATCTTGGTGCGCCGGCGGCGGTCGTCGTAAGTCTGGCGGGCCAGTTCGACCCAGATCGGGTGATCCTGCTTGGCCGCGCTGCTCTTGTCCATTTCGTATTCGCCATCGGCAAACAGGTAGGAGGAGAGCGAGGGCTTCTCTCCGATTTCGAGTTCGCGGGCTACGGCGAGCAATTCGTTTGCAATGCCGATAAGGCGGATGGCTTTCGCTCTGTTACGCATCAACTGACCAGTACTGCTCATCGATGAGGATCACCAAGGCCGGGCTGCGCCTTTCGTCAACTTCCGAATGCACAGCAATTACTTCACGTTGATTGGCAGATCGATCGAAGCAAAATCGGATTGAATGGTCCGGTTTTGATTTCGACTTCTATTGATCGCCGATACGCATAAGTAGTGACATCAGTACTGCTCTGCGTCTTGGTAAGGTTAATCCGGATTGGAGAGACCTGGCAAGACTGCGAACTCTTCGCATCAGGCGCCTATGGGGCAATCGCGATATGGACGGTAAAGTCCGCTGGCCGCGGCTTTTGGGTCGGCGCGGGCAGGGCTTCAAGCTTTCCGTAGAAGTAGCGGCTTTGCCCACTTGCACATTTTGCATGGGAGGCGGGCGATTGCCGCGTTCTGGCCATCTCCCATGGCCATCGCGGAGAAGGGCTGCCGGATCGGAAAGTGCAGGCAACACCGGCAACATCCAGATTCGATCAAAATGGACGCCTGCGCCCGGATCGGTGCCGCGCAATTACAAAGTTGAAATCGATCTATTGGCAGTGGTCATTCCCCTCCTCCGAAGAGGAGGGGGGAGACTCTGGTGATTGCTGGAAAATTCAGCCGCCGAATTTCTCTTTCAGTTCGAACAGGGCGATCGCGGCCTTGGCAGCCTCGCCGCCCTTGTCCTTCTGGGCCGGATCGGCGCGGACCAGCGCTTGGGCTTCGTTCTCGACAGTCAGGATGCCGTTGCCGATGGCAACGCCGTCCATGGTCAGTGCCATGACCCCGCGGGCGCTTTCGCCCGCAACGATTTCGAAATGGTAGGTCTCGCCGCGAATGACGACACCAATGGCGACGTAACCGTCATATTCGCCGCTGGCATCGGCAAGCGAGATGGCGCCGGGAATTTCGAGCGCACCGGGCACGGTAATTACGTCCGCCTTGTGTCCGGCCGCCTTGAGTGCGGCCTTGGCGCCAGCCACCAGCATGTCGTTGAGGTGGTCGTAGAAACGGGCTTCGACGATAAGGAAGCGGGCCATCTCAGTTTTCTCCTTCAGCCGGGGCAGTCGTGATGGCGCGTTCGCCGACGATATTGAGGCCATAACCTTCCAGCGCCACAAGCGAATGGTGGGTTTGGGTAAGCAGGACCATGTTGTGAATGCCGAGTTCGGCGAGAATCTGCGCACCGACGCCGTAGTCGCGCAGTTCCTCCAGGTCCGGGGTCTCCCCGGCGCGAACTCGTTTTCGCACATCGATGGTGTGCGAGGCCAGGCGGCTCATCGGCCGGTTGATCAGCACGATCGCGCCCGATCCTTCCTCGGCGATGATTTCCATGGAGCGCTGCAGCAGGTCTGCCCGCTCGCCCTGTTCCTCGCCGAGAATGTCGGAGAAGATCGAAAGCGTGTGCATACGCACGAGCGTGGGCTTGTCGGGATCGATGCGGCCCTTGACCAGAGCCATGGTCTCGTCGCCGGTCGCCTTGTTGAAATAAGTGCGGGCGTTCCACTGGCCGCCGTAACGGCTGTGAAAGCTGAGTTCAGCCTTCATCTCCACCATCCGGTCATGCTTGCGGCGATAGGCGATGAGATCGCGGATCGTGCCGATCTTCAGGTCGTGCATCCGCGCGAAGCTGATCAGGTCGTCCATGCGCGCCATGGTCCCGTCGTCGCGCATGATCTCGCAGATCACGCCGGAGGGATTGAGGCCGGCAAGGCGCGAGATGTCGACGGCCGCTTCGGTGTGGCCGGCGCGCACGAGCACGCCGCCCTCGCGAGCGCGCAGTGGGAAGACGTGGCCGGGCGTGACGATATCGTCACGACTCTTGCTGCCATCGATGGCCACCGACACAGTGCGCGCGCGGTCCCCGGCGGAAATCCCGGTGGTCACGCCTTCGCGCGCTTCGATCGAGGTGGTGAAGGCGGTTTCGTGCCGCGTGCCGTTGTTCTGGCTCATCAGGTTGAGGCCAAGCTGGTCCACCCGTTCGCCGGTGAGCGTGAGGCAGATCAGGCCGCGGCCATGCGTCGCCATGAAGTTGATCGCGGCCGGAGTCGCCATCTGCGCGGGGATGACGAGATCGCCTTCGTTCTCGCGGTCCTCGTCGTCGACGAGGATGAACATGCGGCCGTTGCGGGCCTCGTCGATGATTTCCTCGATCGAGACGAGCACTTCGCGGTCGTCGTTCGAGAACAGCACGCGTTCGAGCTTGCCCAGCGTTTCCGCGGTCGGATTCCAGTCCGCTTCCGTGCAGTCGCGAAGGGTATTGGCGTGAAGGCCTGCCGCACGGGCGAGGCCGGCCTTGCTCATTCCGCCCTCGGAAACGAGCTGGCGGACCTTTTCAATCACATTGCTGGACATCGAGACATCCTCTCTCACATTTTGATGTGACGCCCGTACATCAAAATCACATTGAAAGACAATAGGCCTTTTGGAGTGCTCTGGACCGGTTTTTGAAATGCGGAAAGGGGTGGGGCTTGCTAGGGCGGCTGCCGGAACAGACAAGTAGAAAGTTTTCAGGCGACGGCATGGCAAGCGATCCTCGAAGCGGCAGCGGGCGCGGCGTGACTCCGCCGGTTCCCGCCCTCTACCGCGAGCCGGACCGGGCGGCGCGGATTGCGCTCGTCGCGGAGAGCTATGCCCGCTTGCTGGGACGGCCGCTGGCCGCAGAGAGCGCCGATGTGGTCGCCGCACTCTGGGCGTCGCCGCTCGCGATCCTTGCGCACGGAACCGAGGCGGACCCGATCTTCTTCTTCGGCAATGCCGCGGCGCTGGCTGCGTTCGAAACCGACGTGGACGCCTTTACCCATATGCCTTCGCGACTCTCGGCAGAAGCGCCCCTGCGCGAGGAGCGGCAGGCCCTGCTGGACCGGGTCACGGCCAACGGCTTCATCGACGACTACGCGGGCATCCGCATCAGCGCCAAGGGGAAGCGGTTCCGAATCGGCCCGGCGGTGGTGTGGAACCTCATGGATGCCGAAGGCCGCCGTCATGGGCAGGCGGCCTGCTTCGCACCGTGACGGCGTATCGATGAGTGCGGCGACGAACAGGCCGGATACGCGCGTGGTCGGCGCGGTCATGGCGCAAGTGGAGGCGGCGCTTGCGCAGTCCGGGCGGCGCCCGGCCGTGATCGGTCTGTGCGGCGCGCAGGGTTCGGGCAAGACGACGCTGGCACGGGCCGTTCTGGACACTTGCGTGGAGGCGGGCTTGCGCGCTGCGGTGCTCTCGATCGACGATCTCTACTTCACTCATGCCGAGCGGCAGGCGCTGGCGCGGGACGTCCATCCCCTGCTGGCGACGCGCGGGGTGCCCGGCACGCACGATGTCGCGCTGGGCCTGTCGCTGTTTGCCCGGCTGGACAATGGCGAGTCCGTCGCCTTGCCCCGCTTCGACAAGGCGCGCGACGACCGCGCACCCGAATGCGATTGGCCGCGCGCGCCGCGGGGCTGTGAAGTCCTGCTGTTCGAAGGCTGGTGCGTGGGCGCCCGTCCGCAGGCCCCCGAAGACCTGCTCGCCCCCGTCAATGCGCTGGAAGCGCGTGAGGATGCCGACGCGCTGTGGCGCACGTATGTGAACGCGGCGCTGTCAGAGTCGTACCAGAGGCTGTTTGCGCGGCTGGACCGGCTGATCCTGCTGGCCGCACCCGGTTTCGAAGTAGTGCATGGCTGGCGGCTGGAACAGGAACGCGAGCTTGCGGCCGAGGCGGGGAACGGCGGCGCCGTGATGGATGAAGCGGCCATCGCGCGCTTCATTGCCCACTATGAGCGCCTGACCCGCCATATCCTGCATGAAATGCCCGGCCGGGCCGATCTGGTGGTGAGCCTCGATGCCGCGCGGCGCCCGGTGGCGATCCGGGAACGCGGCTGAGTTCAGCTCCCGTGCTCAGCTTCCGTCCGCCTGCCTGCGGGCCAGGGCGGCGCGGCGGTGCTTGCGGTCCTCCAGCTGTTCGAGCGAGGGGATGGCATCTTCGATCATATCGGCCAGTACGGCGCCGCGTTCGCCCGGCGGACGCGGCGGGCCGACAGTCGTGTCACATTGAACCTGCCGCTCGATTTCCGCATTCACCAGAGCACCCAGCAGCACCCCGTAGGCCGAGAGGTACAGCCACATCAGGAACACCACCACGGCCGACAGCGATCCGTACGTCGCGTTGTAGTCGCTGATGTAAGCGACATAGAGCGAGAAGCCGAACGAGATGGCGATCCACAGCAGCGTGGCTACCAGCGAGCCCGGCGTCAGCCAGCGCCACTTGGCCGGGCGGCGGTCCGGGCCATAGCGCATGATCAGGGCAAACCCGGCGCTGCCAAGGCAGATCGCGACGCTCCAGGTGAGCGCCTTGAACAGCATTTGCGCCGACGAGCCGAGATAGAGGCTCGTCCGGGTCTGCAGCCAGGCGAAGACGCCGCCGGATACGACCCCGGTCAGGGCGATCAAAACGGCCGCCAGAGTCAGCGCGGCCTGGCGCAGTGACAAGGCGATCGTTCCGCGCGTTTCGTGCTCGTCATTGATGATGTTGAGCGCGCTGATCATGCCGCTGGCCGCGCGCATTCCGCCGAAGATCGCGAAGAACAGGGCAATCGCCAGGGCGAGCCCCGTCACGCCCGAACTGGTGGAGACGATCTGGATCAACTGCGCTTCGAGCACATGGGCGGCATCGGGCGGCAGGACCTGCGCGAGTTTTTCCATCTGCCTGCCCACGGTTTGCTCATCGCCCACGAGCCCGTAGATCATCACGGTCGCCGCGATGAGTGGCGTAAGTGCCAGAAAAGTGTAGAAGGCTAGGCCCGCCGACAGCAGACCCAGTTCGTGAAACCCCGTCATCACCCAGACACGTTTGAGTACTCTGCGCCAGGCCGGCCAAGGCATCGTCCATGGCGATGCCGCCATGGCGCCCGGGGGCTGTTCGCAAGCCGGGATGTCCCGTTTCGGCATGAGGCCGAGTCTGCACGGGAACTTTCGCAGTTGCAATGCGATAGCGATGTTCAGGAGAGATCGTGCATTCGGGTCTTGCAATGGAGTGATTCGCAGCGTTTCCCATGCCCTGGTTAATCGATCAGCCGGCCCTTGTTGGCCTTCGTTACCGTCGGGGCGCCGGGCTGCTTGCTCTTTCGGCTGGCCTTGCCGCCTCGGCCGCGCCGTCGCTGGCGCAGGATACGGCGCCGAAGACCGAACAGGCTTCGGCCGGTGAGGATTCTGGTGCTCAGGATTCTGGCGCTCAAGATTCGACTGGTCAGGCTTCCGCACCGGCGCAGGACGCGGCCGGGGAAGGGGCGCTGGAAGCCGGGCAAGTCGCCGTGCCTGCGCCGCCGGCGGATGTGGCGCTGCCCAAGGTCGAACCGGTCATCTCCGACAAGGAATTCAATTCCTCGGTTCCTTCGCTCGATGCGACGGATGATCCGGAATTGGACAAGCCGCTGGAATCGATCGAGGCGTTCGAGCGCAGGCTGGCCGCGCAGCAATCGGATGCCAAGCCGGATGCAGAGCAGGCCGCGTCGTCAGGCGATACGGCGCTGTCCGGCGGGGATACGGCCGGGGAAATCGGCGATGCCCCGGTAAACGACACCGAGCTTGCCGCACCGCTACCGTCGCTCGATACTTTCGAGGTTACGCCGGTCCAGTTCGCCGAAGACGAATCCGCTGATGAGAAAGAGGTGGAAGTTGCCTACTCGATCGATCTCCAGGGGCTGGATGAGGCCGACAAGCAGACGGATGTAAGCCTCAAGGGCGAATTCAATTCATTTTCCGCGCTGAAAAAGGGCGATGGAAAAGCCGCCAACACGGCCATGGTGCGGGCGCGGCTGAACGAAGACAGCCAGTTGCTCCAGACGATCCTGGCCTCCGAAGGGTGGTATTCGCCGGTCGTCCGCACCCGGCTTACCCCGTCACGGGACAAGACGCGCAAGGGGCTTGTCGCTCTCCTCTCGGTCAATCCCGGCAAGCGCTATGTCTTTTCGGATATCGTGATCAAGGCGGACCCGACCGAGCCGCCCGGCCTGATTGCAGACAATCTTCCCCTGAAGGCCGGCGCGCCGATCATTGCCGACCGGGTGCAGGGCGCCGAGGCGCGGGTTGCCGTGGCCCTGCCCGAAAACGGTTATCCTTTCGCCGAAGTCGGAGATCGCGACATCCTACTCGACCGGGATACGGGAGAGGGCGTCTATACCCTGCCGGTTACGGTGGGGCCGCGCGGCCGTTTCGACAGTTTCAGGACCGATGGCGATCTGGCTTTCAACGCCGATCACATCCGCGTGCTGTCCCGGTTCAAGCACGGCGAGATCTACGACAGCCGCAAGGTTGATGATCTGCGCAAGGCGCTGGTGGCCACCAACCTGTTCCGCGCTGTCTCGGTCGAGCCCGAGCGCAGTGGGGAAACGCAGAGCGACGGCACCGAATACGTCACGCTCCACGTCCATCAGGAAGCTGGTCCCCCGCGCACGATTGCCGGTTCGCTGGGCTATGCCGCGGGAGAGGGGCTTACCACGCAGGGGACCTGGACCCATCGCAACCTGTTCCCGCCCGAAGGTGCGCTGATCGCCAGTGCCACGGCGGGCACCCAGAAGCAGGGAGCAGGTGTCACGTTCCGGCGCTCCAACGCCGGCAAGCGCGACCGGACATTCGAACTGACGGCGGAGGCCTTTCACAACAGCTACGACGCTTACAGTGCCTATACCGGCCGCCTGGCCGCGCATATCAGCCGCGATTCCACGCCGCTCTGGCAGAAGCGCCATACTTACGCTTATGGCGTGGAACTGCTGGCGACGGCCGAAACCGACTACGATGCGGAGAGCGGAGACCGCAAGCGCCACACGTATTACGTCGCGGGGCTCAACGGGCAGCTCGGCTTCGATACCACCGACAACCTGCTCAATCCCGCGAAGGGCTTTCGCCTGACGGCGCTGGTCCAGCCCGAAACGACCATAGACGGGGGATTCAATCCTTATGTCCGGGCCCGCCTGGACGCTTCGACCTATTATTCGGTCAGCGACAACCTGATCCTGGCGGGCCGGATCCGGCTGGGCACGATCCAGGGAACCGGGCTGTTCGACATCGCCCCTTCGCGCAGGCTCTATGCGGGCGGCGGCGGGTCGGTGCGCGGCTATGCCTATCAGGCTCTTGGTGAACAGGCGCCGGATGGCAAGCCGGTGGGCGGGCGCAGCCTCAACGAAGGCTCGATCGAGGCGCGCTACCGTTTCGGTAATTATGGCGTGGTGGCCTTCGTCGATGCCGGGCAAGCCTATCGCGAAACGATGCCGCAATTGTCCGACTTGCGTTACGGCGTGGGTCTCGGCGGCCGCTTCTACACCAATTTCGGCCCGATCCGTCTCGACGTGGCGACACCGGTCAATCGCCGCTCCGGTGAATCGCTGATCAATGTCTATGTTTCGATCGGGCAGGCATTCTGATGGCGGGGGAAGACGGTATCCCGGACGTGATCGCGGCAGATGCTGCTGCCGATGACAGCGCAACCGCGCGGCCGACGCTGTGGCAACGCGCCAAGGTGCGTGCGCTCAAGACGCTGGCGCTGGCCGTGCTCGGGCTTGCCGCGCTCGTCCTCGCGGTCATTTTCGGGATCGATACCGGCCCCGGCCACCGCTTCGTCGCGAACCAGATCGCCGGGCTCAAGTTCGAGAATGGTATGCGCATCTCCGTCGGGCGGATCGATGGATCGCTCTACGGCAGGATGACGCTGCACGACCTTTCGGTGCGCGATACCAAGGGCGAATTCCTCTTTTCGCCCGCGATCGAGGTCGACTGGCGGCCATTCGCCTATCTCGACAACCATGTGGATGTCCGCAGTGCCATTGCCCGGCGTATGATCCTGCGGCGGGTGCCGGTGTTCAAGAAGACGCCGCCAAGCGACGAGCCGCTCCTGCCGGATATCGACATCGACGTCGGCACCTTGCGCATCGACCGCTTCATTGCCGAACCCCCGGTATCCGGCGAACGCCGCATCGTGACGATCGACGGCAGCGCCCATATCGCCGATGGCCGTGCGCAAGTGAAGGCAAAGGGCGGCACGATCGCGATCGAAGGGAAGGAAGGCGGCGATGCCTTCACATTCGATCTCGATGCGGTTCCCGCGAAGAATCGGCTGGCCATCGACCTCGACATGGATGCTCCGACCGGTGGGCTCATCGCCTCGCTGGGCGGTCTGACCCAGCCCCTGAAGCTCAAAGTCAGCGGCAAGGGTGACTGGGCCGCCTGGAACGGGGCGCTGAATGCCGATCTGGGCAAGGGGGAACTGGCCCGCCTCTCGCTGACTGCCCGCAACGGCACTTTCGCGATCCAGGGGCCGGTGCGGCTGGCCCGGCTGTTCAGCGGACAGGCTGCCAGCCTTCTGGGCCCGGTGACACGCTTCGACGTTTCGGCTGCGTTCGACCAGCGCCGCGCCCGGCTTTCGGGCATGATTGCCAGCGATACCTTCAATCTCACGCCGACCGGTACGGTCGATCTGGCCGAGAACCGGTTCGACAAACTCCAGCTCGCGTTCGAACTGCTCAAGCCTGCTGCTCTTGCCCCGAACCTGAGCGGGGCGGGACTGCGCGCGCTGGCGACGCTCGACGGTGCCTTCGCCACCCCGGCCGTGGCCTATCAGCTCAATGCCCGGCGCCTGGTCATGAGCGATATCGGGCTGGAAGACCTCGCTGCGAGCGGTGCGGCCAAAGTCGATGCGGACCACATCACCATCCCCGTTGCCGCGAAAGTGCAGCGCGTGACCGGGCTTGATACCGCGACGGGCGGGACTCTTCCCAATGTCACTCTGAACGGGGATCTGGCGATCCAGGGTACGCGCATCCTGTCCGACAACATGCGGTTGCGGTCGGACCGGATCGACGCCGGTCTGATCCTCGTGGCCGATGTGAGCAAGGGCCTCTACACCGGCGCCATCGACGGCCGGATCGACAACTACCGCCTTGCCAGCGTCGGTATCTTCAACATCACCACCAACATGGACCTCAAGAGCGAGGCCCGGGGCTTTGCCCTGCAGGGAACCGTGAAGGCGCAATCGACGAAGCTGCTGAACGACAACCTGCAGACTTATCTCGGCGGCAACTTCGCCGCGTCGAGCGATGTCCGTTACGGCTCCGACGGGGCGGTGCGGTTCTCGAACCTGCGCCTGACCGCGCCCGATCTGCGGATCACCGGCGGAAATGGCCTGTGGGCACCGGATGGCCGCATTGCCCTCAACGCGGATGGCACTTCGCAGCGCTATGGCGCGATCGGCGTCAAGGTGGCGGGAACGATCCGCAATCCCGACGCGCATGTGACGGCGGAGCATCCGGGGTTGGGCATCGGCCTTGCCAACCTCGATGCCCGCGTCACGGGAGCGGAGGGGGGCTATCGGCTCGCCCTGACCAGCGACACCGACTACGGACCGCTGAAGGCCGATGTCACGCTGGGCACCGGGAAGGCGGCAACGCTTGCGATCAACGAGGCCAACTTGTCCGGCGTCAGCTTCGCCGGCCACCTCGTCCAGACACCTTCCGGTCCTTTCGCCGGGGAACTCACGGCCAAGGGCAACGGGGTGGGCGGCGCGCTCAAACTCGGTGCCCAGGACAAATATCAGGCCGTCGATTTCAACTTGCGCGCGAACAATGCCGTGTTCGACGGGCCTGCCAAGCTGGCGATCGGGTCTGCCATCATTGATGGCCGGGCGGTCCTCTATGACCAGCCCCTGATCGTGGCCGATGTGCAGCTTTCCGGCGCGCAACTGGGCGATTTCGATCTGGCCGCCGGGCGCGTGCTGGTCGATTACCGTGACGGGCGCGGCAAGGCCAAGGCGCTGATCGAGGGCGTGAGCGGCGTGCCGTTCCGCCTCGGCATCAATGCCGACCTGACGCCCGACCTCTGGCGCGTGGCGATGCGCGGGCGGATGCGCGGCCAGACGATCAGGACCGCGAGCCCGGCGCGCATCGTTCCCAGGGCGGACGGCTATGAGCTGCTGCCCACCGCGATCTCCATCGGCGGCGGCACGGTGCGGGTTGCGGGCACTTACGGCTCCGGCATGAAGCTGCAGAGCCGGCTCGAAGGCATCGACATGGCGCTCGTGAATGCCTTTTGGCCGGGATACGGGATCGGCGGCAAGGCGAGCGGCAGTCTGGATTTCGAACAGACGGGGCCGTCCGCTTTCCCGCGTGCCGATGCGCGGCTGACCGTGAGCGATTTCACCCGCACCAGCGCCAGCACTGTCAGCCAGCCCGTCGATGTCAATTTCGTCGGCAAGCTGCTGCCCGACGGCGGCGAGGCGCGGGCCGTGATCCGGCGGCGCGGTTCGGTGATCGGACGTCTTGTCGCGACCCTGCGTCCCTTGCCGCAGGGCGAAGAGCCGTGGACCACCCGGCTGATGCAGGCCCCGCTTGGCGGCGGCATCCGCTACAATGGCCCGGCCGACACGCTCTTCTCGTTTGCAGGGCAGGGCGGGCAGACTTTTTCCGGTTCGGTAGGCCTCGCTGCGGACTTCTCGTGCCGGCTGTCCGATCCGTGCCTGAAGGGCGTGTTGCAGGGCAAGGACATCACTTACGAGAACCTTGCCTACGGCACCCGGCTTACCGGGATGAACCTGTCCGGCAAGTTCACGGGCGATTCGCTGGAACTGACGTCGCTTACGGCCAAGGCAGGCAGCGGCTCCCTCAGTGCCAGCGGCACGGTCAGCCTGGCCGCCGCGGCAGGCTATCCGATGGATTTCTCGGTAACGCTCGACAATGCCCGTCTGGCGCGCAGCAATGCGCTTGCCGCAACGGCGACGGGAACGCTGCATCTGACCAAGGCTGCCGGTGAGCGGGCCCTCCTGAGCGGAGACCTGAAACTGCCCGAGACGCGCTATCAGATCGTGCGCGAAGGGGCCGCGCAAGTGCCCCGCCTTGCCGGCGTGCGCTTCAAGCCGAGCAGGGGCGTCACGCGCGTTACCGGCGATGAGGATGCACCGGCCTTTACCAGCGTTCTTGCGCTCCTCCGTCTCGATCTGAACCTCAGGGCACCGGAAAAGCTCTATGTTTCCGGGATGGGGCTGGAATCGGAATGGAGCGCGAAGTTCCACCTCGGCGGGACCAGCGCTGCGCCAGAGATGACCGGGCAAGTGAACAGCATTCGCGGCACGCTGGGCTTCGCTGGGCATTCGTTCAAGATCGAGGAAGGGCTGATCACCTTCACGGGCGGCAAGACCATCGATCCGACCGTGGCGATCACCGCCTCCGACACGATCGAGGACGTGGATGTCAGCGTGGTCGTTTCGGGGCAGGCGATGAACCCGAAGATCAGTTTCAGTTCCTCGCCTTCGCTGCCCGACGACGAAGTGCTTTCGCGCATCCTGTTCGGTAGCTCGGTGGCCAATCTTTCTGCGCTCCAGGCGGTGCAGCTCGCCAGTTCGCTGAATGCGCTGCGCGGGACGGGGGGCGGCCTCAATCCGCTGGGCAAGCTGCGCTCGGCCGCCGGGATCGACCGGTTGCGCATCCTCGGCGCGGACGAGGCGACGGGACGCGGCACCGCGGTTGCGGCAGGGCATTACCTGACCGATGATATCTACGTCGAGCTGATCACCGATGCTCGCGGTTTCACGGCGACCCAGCTTGAAGTGAGCGTGACCAAATGGCTTTCCGTCCTCAGCCAGGCCGGGGGATCGGGCGCCAACAGCGTCAACGTCCAGATCAAGAAGAACTACTGATGATACCGCTGCGCCCGATCGTACTCGCGCTGACGCTGGCCATGGCTCTCACCGCCTGCGGCAAGCGTCAGCCGGACTTCGACGAACGCTACGACGCGGCGGGGGCTGGAATCGGAATGGAGCGCGAAGTTCCACCTCGGCGGGACCAGCGCTGCGCCAGAGATGACCGGGCAAGTGAACAGCATTCGCGGCACGC
>NZ_BCTX01000053.1 GCF_001590985.1 Novosphingobium naphthalenivorans NBRC 102051 | reverse complement strand
ACCGCTGCGCCCGATCGTACTCGCGCTGACGCTGGCCATGGCTCTCACCGCCTGCGGCAAGCGTCAGCCGGACTTCGACGAACGCTACGACGCGGCGAGTGCCAGGATCAGCGAGGCGGCAGCGGATATCGACACCCGAATCGCGGCAAGCGGTTCCCCGCAGGGCGAGGCGACGGACGCCGCGCGCTGATCCGCGCGTTATCATCATGATCGGTGGTGGGGGGTGGTGGACGCACTAGGGCTCGAACCTAGGACCCGCTGATTAAGAGCTGAAATCAGAGGGTCCTTGCGCTTCCGCATGCGTCCAAAAATGGCTGAAATCCGCGATTCATAGTCCGCATTGTTCTTGAAATGTTCGCCAGTATCCACTATAAAAAGCTACCTAAGGTAGCAGGGACATATGGCGAACAAAGTTGGTTTGACGGATGCTCGGATCGCAGGTTTGAAAGCGCCTGCAAGCGGGCAAATTGAGGTCGCTGATGGCATCGTGACCGGTCTGCGGCTCCGAATGGGAGCGAGCGGCACCAAAACGTATATCTTGCGTAAGCGCGTTCAAGGTAAATGGTTGAACGTGACTATCGGGCGGCATGGCCCGAATTTCACTCTTGCACACGCCCGTCGGAAGGCGCGGGACCTGCTCGTCGACGTTGAGCAAGGCAAAAGCATCGCCAGAAAGCCGGGAGCAAAGAAGAAGGGATCGAAGGGTGTCGGCACCGTCGCCGAGCTATACGAGACATATCTGGCTCAACAGATCGTTGGCAAAAAGCGGAGCGCGAATGAGTTCGACCGGGTTTTCCGCAAGTACATCGAACCTGAGCTAGGCGACCGCCTCGCCGATTCGATCACCCGAAGCGACGTCAGCCGCTTCGTAGAGAAGATCGCATTTGAGCGGGGCAAGGAAACCCTGACGATGGCTCGCATCGTTTATCGGCACCTTTCGACGTTCTACTCATGGGCGCTCACCAGACTTGAACATTTGCCAGCCAATCCGTGCCGGGACGCCTGGCGCCCAAAAAGGAGCGAGCCTCGCGACCGGGTGCTCAGCGATCGAGAGGTCGCTGCACTGTGGCAAGCCGCCGTCGAGGATGGCTATCCGTTTGGTCATCTTGTGCAGATGTTGATTCTCACGGCCCAGCGCCGGGGAGAGGTGCTCGACGCCACTTGCGACGAATTCGACTTCAAGGGGAAAGTTTGGACTGTACCAGGAGATAGAGCGAAAAACGGCAAGGCAAATGTGGTGCCTTTATCCGCACAGGCCCTCGAGGTCGTCACCGACATCTTCGCGGCCGCCGGGATCGCGCCTGAAGACGCTCACAGGCAATCCCAAATTCTACTGGCATCCAAGGTCACCAGCACAAACAGTGTCAGTGGGCTGTCAAAGGCCTGGAAGCGGATAAGGGCAAGCGTGGACGAGAAACTCGGCTATGAAGCCGCTCATTTTACCATGCATGACATTCGCCGGACGGTGGCGACCGGACTGCAGAGGATTGGAATACCGCTGGTCGTTTCAGAGGCCGTTCTCAATCATCAGTCCGGCTCGGCAATGGCTGGTGTCGCCGGGGTCTATCATCGGCATCAGTACACGAATGAAAAACGCGAAGCTCTCGCGCTGTGGGGCAGGGAGGTTCTACTGCTCGTCGCGAAGTATCCGCCGCAGGACAGTCAGGAAGAATGACTCTCCACCCCAAGCCAGTCGGCGCGTATCCGATCCATGCCCGCGACAACGCCGTCAACGGTCACTGTATATCCGATGAAGTCCTCACCGACATCATCGCCTTCGATAATCCAGACATCGTCAGCAGCAGTAGTCAGGATCATTCCGCGCCTGCCACGGCTTAATGTCCCCGATACGCGTATTCGACCCGCGCTCACAACCTCCCCCTTTCAAAAACGCCAATGGCGCAGCACTTCGCGCACATAGGCCGGCGTCTCGCCATTGCGAGGAATACCGCCTGCGCGCTCGACGGCTCCTGGACCTGCGTTGTAGGCAGCGAGGGCCAGATGAACCACCCCGAACTTGTCCAGCATCTGGCGTAGGTATCGGGCCGCACCCAAGATGTTCGCCTTGGGATCGAAGCGATTTGAAACGCCAAGGTCCCGCGCTGTCCCTGGCATCAATTGCCCCAAACCTGCGGCCCCGGCCTTGCTGATGGCCATCGGATTATATCGTGATTCCGTCCATACAAGAGCGTCGAGAAGGCCGCTTGGTAGCGAGTATTGAGCCTCAGCAGCGTAAACATGAGGAAGGTAGCTTGCCCGACGGAATCCCGATGGCGCGCTGCCTTGGGGCTTTGGATATCGATAGGGCAGATAGGTTCGACCCGTATCGGTAGCCGGCGGCTCGGACCAGATCGTTGGAGGCTTTCTCCAAATGCCATGTTCGACGAGAAGGAAGCCATCAGCCCCTTCTGCAACGCGGAAGCCGTCGGTCGTCAACTCCGAGGCAACGGTCATCTGAGGGGGCTCCATCTCCTGCGCGTGAGCGGGGAGGACGGACCCAAGTCCTGTCGTTGCCCCTGCAACTACTGCCCATTTCAGTCTCATTCCCGAATCCTTTGGTGGTCGAATCGGGAAAGAACATATATAGAACATGTGATGTAGGAAAATGAAACGTCAGCGACGCAGAGCGGAGGCTGCGCGGGTGGAGGCACGTTACGATGGAGATGCCCCATGCACCAACACCGATCATCCCAATTCCAAGGTCTGCAACTGGAAAACCGCGCGCGCAAGATAGTCGAGCAGCTGGGCGGTGCCTGGTCGCGTTCGCGCGGAATGTGCTGCTGCCCGGCCCACGACGATCGCACTCCTTCGCTAAGCATCACACTCGGAAAGCGCGCAATTCTTGTTCATTGCTTTGCCGGCTGCACGAACGAGGCGGTGATAGAAGCCATGGCCGGGCTCGGAATACGAATTGCGGACCTGTTCGATGGCACGAGTGGTCCGATCGTGGCCGAACCGCGCGAGGAAGTCGCCAATCGCAATGCGCTGAGGCTCTGGCGTGAGGCATCGACCATCGCTGGCAGCCCCGCCGAGAAGTACCTCGTGTCCAGAGGCATCACGATTTCTTCGCCGGAGCTGCGTTTCCACCCGCATATGCCGCTGGGGCCAAAGGGTGCTGTCCGGTTTCTACCCGCGATGGTGGCGGCCGTGCGCAATGATGCAGGAATTCTGGCGCTGCACCGCTCCTTCCTTGACCTCGACAAAACCAGCTTGGCTTCTTTCGATCAGCCCAGGCGTGCGTTAGGCAGCCCCGGTTCTGGGGCGGTGCGTTTCGCGTACCCGAATGGGGGACGCCTTGGCCTCGCAGAGGGAAACGAAACGGCCCTCTCCGCGATGCAAATATTCAATGTTCCCTGCTGGGCGACGCTGGGAAACGAACGCTTCGGCCTGGCCGCAATCCCGGAATCGGTGCGCCAGCTGTATCTCTTTGTCGACAATGATGCGGGCGGGCACCTTGCTGAAGAGCGTGCGCGAGAGGCCTACGCTTGCGAAGGGCGGCTGATTGTTACCAGGCGTCCGGAGCTAACCGGCGACGACTGGAATGATGTGCTCATGCGCTCAGTCCGAGCTGCGGTCTGAATGTCGGTGAGAGGAAAGCGGGCTTGGGGCCTTGTGAGGCCCCCGGGCGGATCCATCCGAACGGACACCCGGACAAACCCAGGGCCTCTTCAGGAGGTCTCTCATGTCACACGCAAATACCGCTTTCGCATTCTCCGATCCCGCCGAGCCGCAAGTGTTGGCAGCGGCGAGGGCGCTGGCCGCGCGGCTCGCTGCAGATCAAGCAATTTCACGGCTCACTGTGAATGCAACAATGGCCGATCATTTCGGCGGTAGCGACGCCGAAGGACGCTGGTCCGTACGCGATGCCCATGCAGCACTTGAATTGGCGCAGGTGCTATTCCTGGCGCAGGCAACTGAATTCTCACCTGCAATGTCATCCAGCTTTGCCGATGAGGCTTTCACGCGCCTTGAAGGTCTGGTCCCGACCCAGTCCAACCGGAGCGACGAGCAGATCGAGTGGCAACAATTCGCAACGCCGCCTCGTCTGGCCTGGATGGCTGCAAAGGCATGCGCGATTTCTGCCGCTGAACTGGTTCTCGAACCGTCGGCCGGGACCGGGATGCTGAGCGTATGGGCGGCAAAGGCAGCGGCGCGTCTCGCTCTCAACGAGATATCGCCGCTGCGCCGCGAATGTCTGGGCGCTGTGTTTCCGGAAGCGACAGTCACGGGATTTGACGGGGAACTGATCGACGAACTTCTCACGCCCGACGTGGGGCCAAGCGTGGTGCTGATGAATCCGCCCTATTCACACGGAATCGAGAGGGGCCACGATAGTCGCACTGGCGATCGGCACTTGCGTTCTGCCTGGAAGCGCCTTCTGCCCGGTGGCCGCCTGGTCGCAGTGATGCCCGAATGGTTCGAGCTTCCGAAGTTTCTTGTCGGGATCGCCGGTCCCGTCTCGTTGCGTCTCAACGCGACGATCGAGCGCGGTTTCGTCAAGCACGGCACCTCTATCTCAACCCGGCTCGTGGTTCTCGACAAGGCTGAGGATGGTAACAGCCCGATCATCGCCCAGCCGGCAAACTTTGCCGAGCTTCATTTGCTGATCGATATGCTCCCTGACCGGGTAAGCCTGCCCGCCGAACCCAGCATCGGCACCAAGCCAGCCTTGCCGCTTCGACTGGTGGCGAACAGGACGAAACCAGTTCCACTTAAGGTCCATCCAACCGATGCGGCGCCGTCGATCCTGCCGCTTGATTTTACTCCGCTCGAAGCACCTGCGCCGATCGAAAGCCAGGTTGGGCATTATTTGCCCTACCGGCCGAGCCGGATCTCGATTGCAGATGCTGTCCCGCATCCGACCCCCCTAGTCGAATCCGTTGCGATGGGTTCGATAACCGCACCCGTGCCCGAAGTGGTGCCTCAGCTTCCGTCGAGCCTCATTGCTGGGGGCGCCCTATCCGCTGCGCAGGCCGAGACCCTGATCTATGCCGCAAGCGCGCATGCCCGCGATCTGCCGGGACGGTTTGAGCCCGACGACAAGGGCTGCGCCTTGAAGGCGAGCGCCGAGGGGCACGCCTACCGCATGGGCTACTTTCTTGGTGACGGAACTGGTGCAGGGAAAGGACGGCAGGTCGCTTCCGTCATCCTCGATCGGTGGGTGAGGGGCGAACGGCGCCACATCTGGATTTCCAAGAACGAAGCTTTGCTCGAAGATGCCCGCCGCGACTGGAGCGCGCTCGGCGGCCTTCCCATCGACGTCCAGCCCCTTGGCCAATGGAAGCTCGGTGTCCCGATCGGGATGCGCGAGGGCATACTCTTCGTGACTTATCCGACACTCCGTTCGGGTCGAAGCGACGCGACCCGCCTCGATCAGATTCTCGAATGGGCAGGGGAGGACTTCGACGGGCTCATCGTCTTCGACGAAGCCCATGCGATGGCCAACGCCGCAGGCGGGGAGGGCTCACGTGGTAAGGTCAAAGGATCGGAACAGGGCATTGCCGGTGTTCGCATCCAGAATCTGTTGCCGCGCGCTCGCGTGCTCTACGCATCGGCGACCGGGGCATCCGACGTCAATAATCTCGCCTATGCCACCCGTCTTGGCCTGTGGGGTCCCGAGACGGCTTTTGCCAATCGTGAAGCCTTCGTCGCAGACATCCGCGATGGCGGTATCGCTGCAATGGAACTGGTCGCGCGCGATCTGAAGTCACTGGGGCTGTATGCGGCGAGGGCCCTTTCATTTGCCGGAGTCGAGTACGAGATTCTGGAGCATTGCCTGACCCCCGACCAGGTAGCGGTTTACGACGCCTATGCGGACGCCTGGGCG
>NZ_BCTX01000052.1 GCF_001590985.1 Novosphingobium naphthalenivorans NBRC 102051 | reverse complement strand
CGGGTGTCAGGTAGGCCCGGTAGAGGCCACCTGCCATATCGCTGTAAGGCGCCACACCCAGCGCATCGCACCGCGCCACCGCGCGGGCGCCGCCGATGGGGAGATTCGCGGTCATCACACCTTCCCCCTTGATGGGGGAAGGATAGCGCAGCTTGCGCCGCAAGGCGCTAGCGAAGCTTGGATGGGGGTGGCGGGGCGAAGCGTGCGGGAAATCACCCCCACCCAACTGCGGCTAGGCAGACAAGCTGCCAAGCCTTCGTATCCCTCCCCCATCGAGGGGGAGGAAGCTGTAGCTATCATCACCATGCCGCCACGCCGCCATCGCTGCGCGGATCGGTCGCGCCTTCGAAGGAACCATCGGCCAGCCGCACCACGGCACCGGCATGGCCCATCGTCGATGTCAGCGGGCCCACGCGTTCGACATCATGCCCGGCCTCGGCCAGCGCCGTGTAGAGCGCCTCGTCGAAACCGTCTTCCAGCTTGAGCGTGGTCGACTGTTCGCCCCAGGTTCGGCCCAGCAGCCAGCGCGGGGCGGTGATCGCTTCCTGCAGATCGACGCCGAAGCGGGCATAGCGGCTGAACAGCGCCGCCTGCGTCTGCGGCTGGCCTTCGCCGCCCATGGTGCCGTAGGCCATCACCCGGCCATCATCAAACACCGCCAGCGCCGGGTTCAGCGTGTGGAACGGCTTGCGGCCCGGCTTCAGAGCATTCCAGCCGCTTTCCGCCAGCCGGAACGAGCTGCCCCGGTTCTGCCAGGTGATCCCTGTCTGCGGCAGGACAAGGCCCGAGCCGAACTCGAAGTAGGTCGACTGGATGCAGCTCACCACCCGGCCCTCGCCATCGGCCGCGCCGAACCAGCAGGTATCGCCCCACTGCGGCGGCTGCGGCCAGGGCAGCGCCCTGGCGGGATCGATCTTCGCGGCGAGGCTGTTCAGGGCCTGACTGTCGTCGAGCAGGAACTGAAAGTCGTAATCGGTATAGGCCGGATCGCCGACATGCACGTCGCGCAGCAGGAACGCCTGCTTGGTCGCCTCGACCAGACCATGGACGTGATCGAAGCCATCCGCCGCCTCCGCCTGCAGCCGGTCGAACAGCGCGAGGATCATCAGCGAGGCGAAGCCCTGCGTCGGCGGCGCGCTGTTGTAGAGCCGGGCGCCGGTGATCGGCACGTGGAGCGGCGCGGGGCGGCTGGGGTAATGCGCGGTCAGGTCTTCGTGCGAGACCGGGCTGCCTAGCGCCGCCAGATCCTCCCCGATCAGCGCGGCCAGTTCGCCCCGGTAGAAATCGTCGAGGCCATTGGCGGCGAGCTTGCGCAGCGTGGCGGCCAGTTGCGGCTGACGCAGCACGTCGCCTTCGGCCAGCGGGCGGCCTTCGGGTTCGAAAATCTGCGAATAGGCGCCGGGCTGCACGCGCAGTTCATCGCCCTTGGCCGCCGCAATACCCGCGCCGCCGGCGGTGACGGCAACGCCCTCTTCGGCATACCGGATCGCATCGCGCAGCAGGCGTTCGAGCGGCAGCTTGCAGCTTTCATCCTCCAGCGCGGCCTGCCAGGCGGAGATCGTGCCGGCCACCGTGTTCGCCGCCAGCGGCCCGCGATTGGGGACCACGTCCAGCCCGTCGTAAAGCGCAAGGTCGGCCTTTGCCGCCGCGCCGCCGCAGCCGTGGATGCCATGCACGCACCCGTCCGGCTCACGGATCACCCAGAAGCCGTCGCCGCCGATCCCGGTCATGTGCGGATAGACCACTGTAAGCGCGGCCGCGACCGCGACGCAGGCTTCCACCGCCGTGCCGCCGTCCTTCAGCACATCGCACCCGGCCTGCGCGGCCAGATGGTGCGGTGCGGTTACAATGCCGTGGCTGCCCGTTACCGTCTTCATCGCTTCGTCCTCAGTCCGGCAGCGCCGCCAGGAAAGCGCGCACGACATGCGCCGAGTTCACCGAGGCGAGATGCTCGAAAGTGTCCTCCATGTTCTTCTCCTTGTCGCCGCCCGCCAGGTCGGAGAGGCTGCGGAAGATGATGGTGGGCACCTGATTGGCATAGGCGACCTGCGCCACCGCGCCGCTTTCCATGTCGAGCACGCGCGCGTTCCAGGCAGAATAGAGATATTCGCGGAACTGCGCATTGTCGGCATAGACGCCCGCCGTCACGCCGGTGCCGCCGACGACCACCTTAGGTTCCTGATGCAGGCACAGCTCGGAGCCAGGAAGCTGGTGCGGCGAGGGCGGCACGCAGCGTTCCATCTTCACATTGGCCGCCACCTTGCGGGCCAGGGCCAGCAGGCCGGGGTCCATGGCGAAAGTATAGTGACGCTTGGGCGCATCTTCCGAATTGCCCACCGTCACGCCGCGCGGGAACATGAATTCCCAGTTCGCCGGAGCCTTGGGATCGACGGCTTCCGGAGACGTCCACCCGCCGGGCCGCTCGCGCGCGAAATTGACTTCCAGATATTCGCCCCAGCTATCGGCCACGAAGACATCGCCGATGGTCAGATCCGGATCGACGCCGCCCGCGATGCCCGAAAAGACGATCCGCTTCACCGCGAAATGGTCAAGCACGAGCTGCGTGTTCATCGCCGCGTTCACCATCGAAACGCCGCTCTGCATCAGCAGCACCGGTTTGCCTTCCAGCGTGCCGGTCAGGTAGGTGCCGCCGTTGAGCTTGTACTCCTTGGGGTCCTTCACCGCACCGACCATCGCATTCCACTCGGGCGAGTAGGCAGTCATCACCAGCGTGCGCGGGGTGGAGTCCAGCTCCCTGGCAAACGCGGGGGTGGCGGCAAGCGCGGAGAGAACCGCGAAACCCAGAACGATACGGCGCATCAGGCGGCTCCCATCCAGACGAAGCGGGCCACGAACAGCAGCGCCAGAACCAACAGGAACCAGTCCTTCTTCGTGATCGTTCCGCGCACCAGCTTGAGGACGGCATGGGCCGTGATACCGAAGGCCAGGCCATTGGCGATCGAGAAAGTCAGCGGGATCATCGCCACGGTGAGGAAGGCGGGGATGGCCGAGAGCGGGTCTTCCCACTCGACTTCGGTCAGCGGCAGCAGCATCAGCCCGCCGACGATGATCAGCGCCGGTGCCGTCGCGGCCAGCGGGATCACTTGCGCATAAGGCGCGACGAACATCATCGCCAGGAACAGCACGCCGGTGACGACGGCGGTCAGGCCCGTGCGCCCGCCCGCCTGTACGCCCGCAGCGCTTTCGACATAGCTGGTCACAGTGCTGGTGCCTGCCATCGAACCGACGATCGTCGCCGTGGCGTCGGTGATGAGGATGCGGTTGAGGCCGGGAATGCGGCCCTCGCGGTCCATCAGCCCGGCGCGCTTGGTCACGGCGACCAGCGTTCCGATATTGTCAAACAGGTCGACGAAGAGGAACACGAAGAGGATTTCGAGGAGGCCCAGCCCGTGGCTGCCCGAAAGGCCGAAGACGCCCGCAAGGTCGAGCTGGAACGCGGTGCCGGTGAGCGCGGACAGCGAATAGGGTTCGGGGCTGATCGAGACCATGCCGAAGACCCAGCCGACCAGCGTCGTCACCACGATGCCGATCAGCATCGCGCCGCGCACGTTCCACACGCTGAGCGCGCCGATCAGCAGCAGGCCGAAGATCGCCAGCGCCGCACTGGGGTCCTTGAGGTTGCCAAGCGCCACGAACGTCGCCGGATTGGCGACGATAATCCCGGCATCCTTGAAGCCGATGAAGCCGATGAACAGGCCAATGCCGCCCGCGACCGCCGCGAACAGGTAATGCGGGATCGAATTGACGATCAGCTGGCGCACGCCCGTCAGGGTAAGGAACAGGAAGGCCACGCCCGAAATGAACACGCAGCCCAGCGCCACTTGCCAGGGCACGCCCATCTGCTGGACGACGGTATAGCTGAAATAGGCATTGAGCCCCATGCCCGGCGCCAGGGCCAGCGGGGTATTGGAAACCAGCCCCATCATGATCGAGGCGAAAGCGGCCGCAAAGCAGGTCGCTGCCGCCACCGAGGCCACGGGAAGCCCCGCGCTGCCCAGGATCGCCGGATTGACCAGCACGATATAGGCCATGGTCAGGAAGGTGGTGACGCCGGCCAGCACTTCGGTGCGGGCGGTCGTCCCGCGCTCGCTGAGGGCGAAATAGCGCTCCAGCGCGCCGGCCGCAGGTGCGGCCTGCGGCGTCTGATCCATCGTCTCTGTCTGCGTCACGCTGCTGCCCCCTACACCGCCACCGGCGGCGGTCCTGATCCGATAATACCCTGTTCTTCCAACTGTGCGGCAAAGCGGAACAGGTCCGCCTCGCCATGCGGCCGGCCAATCAGTTGCAAACCGAGCGGAAGAACGCCCGGACGGTAGAGCGGAACCGCCAGCGACGGCAATCCGGTGAAGCTGATTGGCTGGGTATGAATTCCCAGATCCGCACGGGCAGGCACCAGCTTGCCGTCGATCGTGATGCGCGGGTCTTCCACCAGGGGCGCCACGCAAGGCGTCGCCGGGGCCAGCAGGACATCGAAATCCGCCACCAGCGCTTCGATCCGTGCGCGGTATTCGGCGCGGAAAGCCTGCGCTTCCTCATAAAGCGCGCGCGGCAGCAGGGCGCCTGCGATCAGCCGGTCGCGCGTGGCCGGATCGAACGCCATGGCCTCTCTCGCCAGCGCCTCGCGATGCAGGTTTCCGCCCTCGAAGGCGGTAATCAGGAACGCGGCCGAGCGGGCGCGGGCAATATCGGGCAGTTCGATCAGCGGCGCATCGGGCGCCGTGGCATCGATCGCGGCCAATTGATCGGGATCGGCATTTTCGCGAAACCGGCCGCCGAGCCGGGCCACGCGCGGCGCGGCGCCCGAAAGCACGGCGGACCTGCCGCTCAGCACTTCCCAGACAAGGCGCATGTCCGCGACGGATGCCGTGAACGGCCCCGCATCGTCGAAGCTCTCGGCGAAAGGGAAGACACCGGCGAGCGGCAAGTCGGCATGGGTCGGCTTGAGGCCGTAGATCCCGGTCAGGCTGGCAGGGACGCGGATCGATCCATTGGTATCGGACCCGAGAGACAAAGGGAGCAGCCCGGCAGCGACAAGCGCCGCCGAGCCGCCCGAGGAGCCGCCAGCAAGGCGGGAGGGATCGTGAGGATTTCGAGTGGTGCCGTGGGCCGCGTTGATCGTCGCGAAGCCATAGGCAAACTCGTCCATATTCAGTGTGGCCACCAGCACGGCGCCAGCATCGCGCAGCCGCGCGACGGCTTCGGCATCGGCGGCAGCGGGCGGAGCCTCGGCGTAGATCACCGAGCCGGCCGTCGTCGGCAGTCCGGCGACGTCAAACAGGTCCTTCACCCCATAGGGCACGCCCGCCAGCGGGCCGGGATCGACGCCGTTGCCGATCATCGCATCGATGCGCCCCGCTTCCTCGCGGGCACGGTCTTCAAGCAGGCGGGTCACGGCGATCAGCGGCGCGGCCTGCGCCTTGATGCCGGCGAGGCATTCTTCAAGCACCTGCATGGCGCTGCATTCGCCGCTGCGCACGGCGCGCGCGATTTCGGCCACGCTTTTCATGCACCACCCCCGCGCATCCGCTCGGCGTGACTGGCCAGCAGCGCGAGATTGGCCGCAACGCCCGGTGCGCAGGCCTCGGGAATGACGATACCCGCCGCCGCAGCCGCGGCATCGATTTCCTCAGGCGTCTGCGGCACCTGCGCCAGCTCCGGCACGGCGATACCCGCCGCCTCGCCGCCACGCGGCGCGAGCCAGCGGCTTACAGCAAGCCGGAGTTGATGGAAGAACGGCGCTCGGGGCATAGATAGTCTCCCTGCCTGCATCCCCCCGCTCGATCAAACGCAATGATCGGAACGGATCGTTGCAAAAAAGGCAGCACCCCAGATCACCCCTAAATCGGCAAGGCCGTTGTCGCCTTGATCTCCGAGAGCGCCACCGTCGACGTGACTTCCTGTATGCCCGGAAGCTGTGACAGCTTTTCGAAAAAGAACCGCTCGTAGGCCTTGATGTCCTCGGCCACGACGCGAACCATGAAGTCCACCGACCCCAGCAGCACGTAGCAGTCCAGCACTTCGGGATATTCGCGGATCTTGGCGGCAAACTCGTCGAGATTGGCGCGGCCATGGGCATTGAGCTTCACTTGCGCGAAGACATGAGCGTTGAGCCCCACTTTCTCACGGTCAACGATCGCCACGCGCCGCTTGATATAGCCCTCGCGCTCAAGCCGGTCGATGCGGCGCCAGCAGGGCGAGGATGACAGGCCCACCCGCTCGGCGATCTGCGCCGTCGTCTGGCTGGCATCGCGCTGGAGTTCTCGGAGGATTTTTCGCTCATAGGGATCAAGGTCGGTCATTTCATCCTCATATCACGCATTTTTAGGCATGTCTTTTTCACAATCAGCGAAAAATCCCGGAAATGAGGTCAGAATTCTCCCGGCAGCGATGCCATTATCGCGGTCCTCTTACAGGAGCCGAAGATGGTCACTGCCGCCCACCGCATGATGCCCCCGATGGAATATGTCCGCCTGCATGACGAAGCCGCCGGTCTCGACGGCGTGATCGCCATTCATTCCACCGCGCGCGGCCCGGCGGCGGGCGGATGCCGGCTCTGGACTTATCCCGATATCAACACGGCCATGGCCGATGCCTTTCGCCTCGCCGAAGGCATGAGCTACAAGAACGCCATGGCCGAGCTGCCTTTCGGCGGCGGCAAGGCCGTGTTGCGCAAGCCGGAAGGCCCGTTCGACCGCCGCGCCCTGTTCGAGGCTTTCGGCGCTGCCGTCGAACGGCTCGGCGGCCGCTACGTCACGGCGGAAGATGTCGGCACCAGCGTGGCCGACATGGAATTCGTCGCCCACAAGACGCGCCATGTCGCCGGACGGACTTCGCGCCCCGGCTTCGCGGGGGGCGATCCTTCACCCTGGACGGCTCTCGGCGTGTTCGAAGCCATGAAGGCCGCAGTGCAGTTCCGCTTTGGCGGCTCGCTCTCCGGCGTGACCGTGGCGGTTCAGGGCGTGGGCAGCGTGGGCGGCGAGCTGTGCCGCCTGCTTTCCGAAGCCGGCGCAAAGCTCGTGATCGCCGATATCGACGCGGCGCGCTGCGAGCGGCTGGCCAGCGATCTCGGCGCCGCGATCGCCCCCATCCATGCCATTGCCGCAGCCCAAGCGGATGTCTTCGCGCCTTGCGCGCTCGGCGGCGCGCTGACCGAAGCGAGCGTCGCCGCGATGAAAGCGGGGCTGGTCTGCGGCGCGGCCAACAACCAGCTTGGCGACACCCGCGCGGCGCAGATGCTGCTCGAATGCGGCATTGCCTATGCGCCGGACTACGTGGTCAATGCCGGTGGGATCATCAATGTCTCCGCCGAGTATCTCGGCGAAACCACCCAGCAGGTGCACGAACGCGTGCTGAAGATCGGCCCGCGCACCGAAGCGGTCCTGCGCGAGGCCGCACAGCGCAAGGTATCGCCCTCGATCGTGGCCGACCGCATGGCCGAAGACCTGATGAAGCCGCCGGTGGCAGAACCCGCCTGAATGCCTATGTCTTGGGGGAACCTGGCTTTCACAGCCTCGTTCTCCCATGCCAGGGCAGGAGGCAACAAGTCATGGACGTCCGCCGCGAAACCGACAGCATCGGGGGCATCGATGTTCCCGCGCAGGCCTACTGGGGCGCCCAGACCCAGCGCAGCCTGGAAAACTTCCCCTTCGGCGCCACCGAGCGAATGCCGATCGCGATCGTGCATGCCCTCGCACTGGTGAAACAGGCCGCCGCGCGGGTGAACCGCCGGCATGGGCTGGATGCACGTCTTGCCGATGCGATCGAACAGGCCGCGCAGGACGTTGCCTCGGGCCGGCTTGACGATCAGTTCCCGCTGGTGATCTGGCAGACCGGCAGCGGCACCCAGACCAACATGAACGTGAACGAAGTGATCGCCGGGCGCGCCAACGAGATCCTGACCGGCACGCGCGGCGGCAAGAGCCCGGTCCACCCCAACGATCACGTCAACAAGAGCCAGTCCTCCAACGACAGCTTCCCCACCGCGATGCACGTTGCCGCCGCGCTCGCCGCGACGCGCGATCTGGTGCCCGCGATGGAACGGCTCGAAGCCTCGCTCCTCGCCAAAGTGGAAGCCTGGGGCGATATCGTGAAGATCGGCCGCACCCACTTGCAGGATGCCACGCCGGTCACGCTGGGGCAGGAGTTCTCCGGCTATTATGCGCAAGTGCGCCTCGCCCGCACGCGCCTGCTGCCGCTGATCGAGCATGGGCTGAGCAAGCTGGCGCAGGGCGGCACCGCGGTGGGCACCGGGCTCAATGCGCCCGAACACTTCGACCGCGACATGGCCGCCGAACTCGCGAGCCTGACCGGCCTGCCTTTCGCGCCCGCGCCCAACAAGTTCGAGGCACTGGCATCGCACGATACGCTGGTGGACTTCTCCGGGCGGCTGAACACGCTGGCTGTGGCACTGACCAAGATCGCCAACGACATCCGCCTGCTCGGCTCCGGCCCGCGCTCGGGCCTTGGCGAACTGGAACTGCCCGCCAACGAGCCGGGCAGCTCGATCATGCCGGGCAAGGTCAATCCCACCCAGTGCGAGATGCTGACGATGGTCGCCGCGCAAGTGATCGGCAACCATCAGGCCGTGACCGTGGGCGGGATGCAGGGCGCGTTCGAACTCAATGTGTTCAAGCCGCTGATCGGCGCGGCGGTGATCCGCTCGATCCACCTGCTCTCGGTGGGCATGACCAGCTTTGCCGAACGCTGCGTGGACGGCATCGAGCCCAACCGCGCGCGGATCGCCGAACTGGTCGAGCGCTCGCTGATGCTGGTGACGGCGCTGGCGCCCGAGATCGGCTACGACAACGCCGCAAAGATCGCCAAGCACGCCCATGCCCATGGCCAGACCCTGCGCGAGGCGGGGCTCGAACTGGGGCTGGTCGATGCGGAGACATTCGACCGGCTGGTACGGCCCGAAGCGATGGTCTGAGGTTTCACAGATCGCCCAACCTCTGTATCAACGGGATCAACAAATCCCATGAGAGAGGCTGCCGTTGGAAAATCTGGACATCGCTGAAAGCACAACCGCTACCGAAGGCATGGTCTTCGTGCCGGGCGGCACTTTCACCATGGGTTCCGAACGGTTCTATCCCGAGGAAGCGCCGCTGCGCCGGGTTTCGGTCGGCGGGTTCTGGATGGACGAGACTCCCGTGACCAACCGCCAGTTCGCACGCTTTATCGAGGCCACCGGGTACACCACCGTGGCCGAGATCGCGCCCGACCCCAAGGACTATCCTGGGATGCTGCCCGGCATGGACAAGGCCGGATCGCTGGTCTTCCACAAGACCGCAACGCCCGTCGACACGTCCAATCCCGCCAACTGGTGGCGCTTCGAATTCGGCGCCGACTGGCGCCACCCGCTCGGTCCGGACGCGGATATCGATGCGCTGGACTTGTGGGATCACCCCGTCGTCCAGATCGCCTATGCCGATGCCGAGGCCTACGCGAAATGGGCGGGCAAGGACCTGCCCACCGAGGCCGAGCACGAATATGCCGCGCGCGGCGGGCTGGAAGGCAAGGAATACGCCTGGGGCGACGAACTCGCGCCCGGTGGGGCGATGCTGGCGAACTACTGGCAGGGCCTGTTCCCCTTCGCCAACCAGTGCCTTGACGGCTGGGAGCGCACGTCCCCGGTGAAGAGCTTTCCGGCCAACGGCTATGGCCTCTACGACATGATCGGCAACACCTGGGAATGGACCCGCGACTGGTGGAGCGAAAAGCCCGAGGTGGCGAAGAAGAAGACGGGCGGCTCCTGCTGCACGCTCAGCAACCCGCGCGGCGGCAAGCTGAAAGAGAGCTTCGACCCGGCCCAGCCCGGCGTGCGCATCGGCCGCAAGGTGCTCAAGGGCGGCTCGCACCTGTGCGCGGCCAATTACTGCCAGCGCTACCGCCCGGCGGCCCGCCATCCCGAGATGGTGGATACCGCGACAACCCATATCGGCTTTCGCTGCGTGGTGCGGGCGGGCGCTTAAGGCTTGCCGACGGCTTTGTCCTCCCCGTGCCGGGGAGGACAGTCAAACGCTCCTACGCCTTCCCCGGACTATCCGGCTGATTATCCGGATGCGCCTTCACGAAAGCCGGATGCTTGAGGCACGCCGCCTCGATCCGCGTCATGTGCGGCATGGCTGAATAGTCGAACCCGAAACGCCGCGCATTGTAGAGCTGCGGGATCAGCACGCATTCGAACAGGCCCGGCGCGTCGAACAGGAAATCGCCAGTCCCCAGCGCCGCCAGACGCGCTTCCAGCGGCACCAGCGTCTTGGCCAGCCAGTGCCGGTACCAAGTGTCGATCTCATCCTGTGAATGCCCCAGATCGCGCTTGAGATACTGGAGCACTGGCAGGTTCAGCGGCGCGTGCAGTTCCGTCGCAATGGCCAGCGCCAGTTCGCGCATCACGAAACGGTCCTCGATATCGGACGGCAGCAGCGAGCGGTCGGGATGCCGCTCGTCCAGCCATTCGAGGATCGCCATCGACTGGGCATAGACGCGCCCGTCCGCTTCGAGCGCCGGAACCCCGGCGAAAGGATTGAGCGTGCGGAAAGCCTCGCCGCGCTGCTCGGCTTCGAGCAGGTTCACCGGCACGATCTCGTAGTCCAGACCCTTGAGGTTGAGCGCAATGCGCACGCGGTAGCTGGTCGAACTGCGGTAATAGGCATGGAGGCGCATCATGGGCTCCCTGTCAGGTTTCGGCAGCGATCTTCTCATGCAGCCACGCCGCATGGCGCGGGGCCTTTTTCGTGCGGGACCATTCGTCCAGCATGTCTTCGGCCACGGCCTTGAGGCTGTGCATCTGCTCAGGCGTACCGAATTGCCATGCCAGTTCAAGCCGGTGGCCATTGGGATCGAAGAAATAGATCGATTTGAACACGCCGTGATGGGTTGGCCCGACAACCTCCAGCCCGCGCGCCTCGGCCCGTGCCTTTGCGGCCATCAGGGCTTCTTCGCTGTCCACCTTGAAGGCAATGTGCTGCACCCACGCGGGCGTCGCCTCGTCGCGGCCCATGTCCGGCGAATGAGGCAGTTCGAAGAAGGCCAGCACATTGCCGCAGCCCGCGTCGAGGAACACGTGCATGTAGGGGTCGGGCGCGCCGGTGGAGGGCACGCTGTCCTCGGCGATCGCCAGGACGAAATCCATGCCCAGCACGTCGCGGTAGAATTCCACCGTCTCCTTCACGTCCCGGCAGCGGTAGGCGACATGGTGGATGCCGCCGAGTTTGGGGGCCTGATCTGTCATCCTGTTTCTCCCATTTATCCCGAACGTGGCGCGCCGCTCATGCTTCGACAAGCTCGGCATGAGCGGAGAAAAGTCCGGCCTTTCATCAACCTCCGCTCATCCTGAGCTTGCCGGAGGAGGAAAAGGCGCGCCCTATCCGGCCGGCTCTTCCACTTTCAGCACGCCACGACGCACCTGATCGCGCTCCATCGATTCGAACAGCGCCTTGAAATTGCCTTCGCCGAAGCCGTCGTCGCCCTGCCGTTCGATGAATTCGAAGAACACCGGGCCGACTTGCGCCTCGGCGAAGATCTGCAGCAGCAGGCGCGGTCTTCTGGATCCATCGGGGCCGCCTTCCGTGGTGCCGTCGAGCAGGATGCCGCGCGCCTTCAGGGCATCGACCGGCTGGCCATGCCCCGGCAGGCGCTCGTCCAGCATCTCGTAATAGGTCTCGGGCGGCGCCGTCATGAACGGCACGCCCAGCTTGTGCAGGCGGTCCCAGGTTGCGACGAGATCGCCAGTGATGAGCGCGATGTGCTGGATGCCCTCACCGTTGAACTGGCGCAGGAACTCCTCGATCTGGCCTTTGCCACCTTCCCCTTCCTCGTTGAGCGGAATGCGGATCTTGCCGTCCGGCGCGGTCAGCGCCTTGGACGTGAGGCCGGTATATTCGCCCTTGATGTCGAAATAGCGGATCTCGCGGAAGTTGAAGAGCTTCTCGTAATAGTCCGCCCAATAGGCCATGCGGCCGCCATAGACATTGTGCGTCAGGTGATCGATGAGGTCGAGGCCCGCGCCCACCGGGTGCTTCTCAACGCCGGGCAGATATTCGAAGTCGATGTCGTAGATCGACAGA
Source organism: Novosphingobium naphthalenivorans NBRC 102051 (assembly GCF_001590985.1). Taxonomy (GTDB): domain Bacteria; phylum Pseudomonadota; class Alphaproteobacteria; order Sphingomonadales; family Sphingomonadaceae; genus Novosphingobium; species Novosphingobium naphthalenivorans. The sequence goes on along the minus strand of NZ_BCTX01000052.1, from coordinate 25,105 downwards.
GTGCCATCTCCGTTCCGCTCGTAGCGGTCGATCAGGTAGATGATCGAATTGCCGATACCGCGGATCCCCGGCAGGCGCAGTTCCATCGGCCCGGTCTCGACTTGCACCGGCTCCGCCGAACGCGCCAGCAGCTCGGCATAGGCCGCGCGGGCATCGCGCACGCGAAAGCCCATGCCGCAGGCCGAAGGGCCGTGCTCGCGGCTGAAGAACCACGCCGGGCTGTGCGGCTCGTAATTGGTGATAAAATTGATCTGCCCCTGCCGCCACAGCTCCACCTGCTTCGAGCGATGGCGCGCGATCTTCGTGAAGCCCATGGCTGCGAACACCGGCTCCAGCACGCCTTTTTCGGGCGCGGAGAATTCGACGAACTCGAAGCCGTCCAATCCGATCGGGTTTGGGCCAATGGGGTTTTCGGACAAGTCGGTCATGCGCAGGCTCCGTGAACGGGAATGGGAGTTTCACCCGGCAGGCATTCGCCGGCGGGCAGAGCGGGTGCGTGGCGCCAAGTTTCGTAGATCGGTCCGAAGTCGAGGCCGACCAGCCCGCCGATCAGCTGCGGCAGGCTTTCGAGCACGAAATAGGTCTTCTGGAAGCTGTCGATCCTGTATCCGGTGCGCATGATCCGCACCGGATCGAACGGCAGGCGCAGCACTTGCGGATCGTCGATCGCATAGATGGTCTCGCTCGCGGACGAGATGATCCCGGCGCCGAAGACTTTCAGGCCGCCCTGCTCGCGCACCAGCCCGAACTCGATCGTGTACCAGTAGATGCGCGCCAGCATCTCCAGCGCGCCCATCGCCATGGCCCGCGCCCCGGCCTTGCCGTAGAGTTCGAGAAAATCGGCAATCGCCGGATCGAACAGCATCGGCACATGGCCGAAGAAATCGTGGAACACGTCGGGCTCGACGAGATAGTCGAGCTCATGCTCCTCGCGCAGCCAGCGCGTGACCGGAAAGCGCCGGTGGGCGAGGTGATCGAAGAACACATCGTCGGGAATGAAGCCCGGCACCGCGACCAGCCGCCAGCCCGTCGCCCCGCCAAGCGCGGCATTGGCGTGCTCGAAGCGGGGAATGCCGCCCGCGCAGTCGAGCCGAGCCAGCCCCTCGCGGAACGAACGGCAGGCATAACGCTCCACCAGCGCCGACTGGCGGGCATACAAATGCCGCCAGCGCGCGTGCATCTCCGGGGAATAGACATGCCAGTCCTGCGCGACCGTGTAGTCAGCGGCGGCGGCCTGGTACTCTCCCCGAAGACCGCTGTTGCTCGTATGCGTGCGCGGCGTCTTCATGGTGGGATAATACCACGCCTTTCACTTCATTATCGTGCGTTTATCCTATCATGAAGCTGTGATATTAGAGGATTCCACCAATCCAGAACCACTATGAAGGTGATCCGTGCCGATGGACGAATTCGACCGCAAGATCATCCACGCCCTGCAGGAAGACGCGCGAATGCCCGTCGCCCAGATCGCCGAGCGCACGGCGCTTTCCGCCACTCCGGTCAGCCGCCGGATCAAGCGGCTGGAGGATGACGGGGTAATCCAGGGCTATCAGCCGCTGCTGGACGCGCGGCGGCTGGGCTTCGAACTCGATGCTTATGTGCTGATCAACCTCGACGGGCACAGCGACGCCAATATCTCGCGCTTCGAGCAGGCGATCCAGGACAATGCCTATGTGATCGCCTGCCATGCGGTGACGGGCGACATGGACTATCTCGTCCACGTGATCGCGCGCGACGTCGAGCATCTTTCGCAGATCACGCTCAAGTCGCTGGTCCGCATCCCCGGCGTGCGCGATGTGAAGTCGATCATCGTGCTGGAGACGATCAAGGACGCCCGCGCGCTGCCGCTGGAGTAGAATACTCCTCCCCGAGCTTGCCTCGGGGAGGATTGGTATATCCGCGACTTACCGCCCCAGCAGGTTGCGCGCCTGACTGGCGATCTGGGCCAGCATGGCGGGCGTGACCGTGACCGCGTGCTCGGCGCGGTGCACCATCGCGCGGAAGGCCTGCACTGCAGCCAGATGCACCTTGTCCCATTCCTCGGCAGCGGCGAGCGGGTCCTTGCGGCCCTGCCGGGTTCCGGCAAGGCGTTTGAGGAAGTCCAGCCGCATCTGCTGGAAATCGCGGGCGAGCCCCGCCACCAGCAGCCGTTCCCAGGGATCGGACGGGTTCATCGTCGTGGCATTCGCCTGCGCCCAGTCGAGGCCGAGCCCCGTGCCGATGCGAGTAAAGACCGCCACCAGTTCGCGCGGGCCGATCCCGGTATCGGCGGCCAGTTCGGCAATGCCCACTGCACCGTCGAGATCGAACAGAGACACCACCTCCGCCGCCACGGCCTCGGGCACGCCCATCTCCTGCAGCATCTCGCGATGCTGGTAGGAATGGGCCAGCGTCCGCTCGCCCAGCAGGTCGACGGTATTGGTGGACAGCTCGGCAATGCCGTGCTGCAAGCGCGCCATCAGCGCGCCCGGCGCGGTCCGCCCCGCGCCTGCGCGGAGCAGATCGGCCATGTGGCCGCGCACGGCCGCTGCCACCCTGTCGAACAAAGTAACGCGCGCAGGCTCCGGCATCGGCGCCGTTTCCAGCCGCTGCCACAGCGCATCGAGGCCGAACAGCCGCTCCGCCAGCGAGAATGCAGCCGCGACCTGCGCCAGGCTCGCGCCTTCCTCTTCCATCAATTCGAAGGGATGAACGATGCCCAGACGGTTGACGATGCGGTTGGCCAGCTTGGTCGCCACGATCTCGCGCGCCAGCCGGTGCTCCTTGATGAAGCGGGCGAACTTTTCCTGCATCGGGCGCGGAAAGGCCTCCAGCAGCATTTCCACCAGCCCCGGATCGGCGGGCAAGTCGCTCCGCTCGATCGCGTCCTGCATCAGCAGCTTGCTGCTTGAGAGCAGCACCGCCAGTTCCGGCCGGGTCAGCCCGCGGCCGTCCTGCGCCCGGCGCGCAAGCGCTTCATTCTCGGCAAGGCCTTCGGTGCGGCGGTCGAGATGGCCGCCTTCTTCCATCATCTCGATCAGCCGGACATGCGAAGGCATGGCTTCCGCCCCGCCCCGCTCGGCGATCGACAGCGCCAGTGCCTGAAGACGGTTATCCTCCAGCACCAGCGCGGCAACCTCGTCGGTCATCGCGCGCAGCAGTTCGACGCGCTTCTTCTCCGAAAGCTTGCCGGCGCGGCGGGCCGCGGCCAGCGCGATCTTGATATTGACCTCGTTGTCCGAGCAGTCGACGCCCGCCGAATTGTCGATGAAGTCGGCATTGATGCGGCCGCCCAGCCCATTGCCGCCTTTCTGCGAAAACTCGATGCGCCCGGCCTGCGTCACGCCCAGATTCGCACCCTCGCCGATGACTTTGGCGCGCACTTCGTTCGCGCTGACACGCAAGGCGTCGTTGGTGGGGTCGCCGACCGTGGCGTTGTTTTCGTCCGATGCCTTCACATAGGTGCCGATACCGCCGAACCACAGCAGATCGACCGGCGCGCGCAGGATCGCCGAGATCAGCGAGTCCGGATCGATCGCGGGCGCGTCGATGCCCAGCGTCTTGCGCATTTCCAGCGAAAGCGGGATCGATTTCAGAGTGCGCGGGAACACCCCGCCGCCCTGGGAAATCAGTGCCTTGTCATAGTCATCCCAGCTCGAATGCGTCAGCGCGAACATGCGCTTGCGCTCGGCCCAGCTTTTCGCCGGATCGGGATCGGGGTCGATGAAGATATGGCGGTGATCGAAAGCGGCCACCAGCCGGATCGCCTGCGAGAGCAGCATACCATTGCCGAACACGTCGCCCGACATGTCGCCGCAGCCCGCCACCCGGACCGGATCGGTCTGCACGTCGACCCCCAGTTCGAGGAAGTGGCGCTGGACCGAGACCCAGGCGCCGCGCGCGGTGATGCCCATGGCCTTGTGGTCATAGCCATTGGAGCCGCCGCTGGCGAAAGCATCGTCGAGCCAGAAATCCCGCTCGGCGGCAATACCGTTGGCCACGTCGGAAAAGCGGGCCGTGCCCTTGTCGGCTGCGACGACGAAGTAGGGATCATCGCCATCGTGCACCACCACATCGGCCGGATGCACGACTTTGCCGCCGGCGATATTGTCCGTGATCGACAGCAGCGTATCGACGAAAATCTCGTAGGAAGCCTGCCCCTCGGCCGCCCAGCCCGCGCGGTCCTGCGCAGGATCGGGCAACTGCTTGGGATAGAAACCGCCCTTGGCCCCGGTCGGCACGATCACGGCATTCTTGACGCGCTGCGCCTTCATCAGGCCCAGGATCTCGGTGCGGTAATCGTCGCGCCGGTCGGACCAGCGCAACCCGCCGCGCGCAATCGGCCCGGCGCGCAAGTGGATGCCTTCGACGCGGCGCGAATAGACGAAGATTTCGCGCCAGGGCAGCGGCTTGGGCAGGCCCGGCACTTTCGCGGAATCGAACTTGAAGGCCAGCGCGATCTGCCCTGCCGGAGCAAAGGCATTGGTGCGCAGCATTGCTTCCACCAGATCGCGATAGGCGCGCAGCAGGCGATCGTCGTTGATCGCGCTCACGCCCGCAAGCCCGGCGCGGATCGCCTCCTCGGCCTTCACTTGCGCATCGGCGCGGTCCTTGGCGAAAGCGGGATCGTGAAGGGCGCGGAACAGGTCGACAAGACCGAGCGTCACGGCCGGCGCGCCCTGCAGGGCATCGACCACCGTGACGATGCCGTAATGCAGGCCCGCCTGCCGCAGATAGCGGAACCAGGCGCGCAGCCAGTTCGCCTCGCGCTTGGACAGGCCAAGCCCCGGAACCAGCCGGTTGAACGCGTCGTTTTCGCTGGTGCCGTTGAGCACGCCGCACAGGGCATCCTCGATCATCGGGGCTAGGCGCAGCACCTGGCCCGCATCCTGACCGGCCGGCAGCGCCAGCGTAAAGTCATGAATGGTGCCGATGCGCCCGCCTTCGAGCGAAGTCGGCATTTCCTCCAGCACGCGGAACCCGAAATTCTCCAGCGCCGGAACCGCGTCGGACAGCGGAAGGCTGCCGTGCGCCTCATAGATCTTGAGCCGCAGGCGGCCTGCCTGATCGCTGTCATGGGCATAGAGCCGCGCATCGCGATGCGCCTGCACGTGCCCGGCATCGGCCGCTTCGCCGACCACGATCTTGCGCATGTGGCCGATATCGATAGCGGCTTCGGCCGGGCCATAATCGCTGCGATAGGCGAGCGGGAACGCTTCCGCATAGCGCGCCGCGACCGCGGCCGCGCGGGCCGGCTCCAGCGTCTGCGCCAGAGCGGCCTCGACCGCTTCGGGCCACCCCCGCAGCATGACCTGCAGACGATGGTCGAGTTCCGCCTCGTCCGGCTCGTGCACGCCTTCGCGAATGTCCATGGTGAAGCGCAGCATTGCGAGGTTGCCCGCCTCGACCTGCAGGCTCCAGTCGAGCGTCGGCGCCTGCGCCGCGGCTTCCACCATGGCCTGGATGCGCTTGCGCATTTCGGTGGATACCATGTCCCGCGGCAGCCAGACGAACGCGAAAAGGTGCCGCATCAGCGGAGCCCGGGCGACCAGCAGCCGCGGACGCGGACGGTCGACCAGACCGATCATCGTCGTTGCCAGCCGTTCGACTTCGTCCGTGCCCAGCCCCATCACCAGATCGTGCGGCAGGCTCGTCAGCGCGTGGGCCAGTGCCTTGCCGGTGTGGCTGAGGGGATCGAGACCCAGCTTTTTCCCGAGGTCGGCCAGCTGCCTGCGCAGCCGGGGGACCCGCTCCGGCGGCGCGGCCAGTGCCGCACTGGCCCATACGCCGGCATGGACCGAGAGCGCCGTGAGCACGCCCTTTTCGATCACCGGAATCAGGAACAGATCCATCGGCACGCGGCGATGGACCGTGCCCATCTGGTTGGCCTTGATCACCATCGGCGCACGCACTGTGCCTGCCGGCAGTTCGGCATCGAAAGCCTCGAACGCCAGGGCATAGCTGGCATCGGAGAGCAATTCATGCGTCCCGCGCCGGCAGATGCCCAGACGCTGCGACCGGCTGCCGTCCCGCTTGCGGGTGACGTGCCCGAGCTGGGTAATCATGCCATCGGCAAACCAGTGCAGCAGCGCCGCGCCTTCCTCGTCCGCCACGGTCTCCGCATCGGCCCGCATCGCCTGCACCATGCGCTGCCAGTCCGCCACGGCATAGCGCACGTCGGCCAGGGTCGACTCGATCGAACGCATGAGTTCGCGCCGCTGGCGGGCATCGACGCGGGGCGTCTCGATGTAGATCATCGATTCGCGCTGGCTGTCTGCGGTAGGCCCATCCGGAATCGCCGTCAGCGTGCCTTTGGCATCGCGCTCGACCGAAAGCACCGGGTGGGCCAGCACGTCGATCACCAGCCCTGCTTCGGCAATCGCAGCGGCCACCGAGTCGACCAGGAACGGCATATCGTCGTTGATCAGCACGATGCGCAGCACGCGCCGTTCCTCGCTGACGGAATCGAGTTCGATCACCGGCTCGCCCGGCTTACGCACTTTGCCCGCCGCCAGCAGCGCGCGCGCCGCTTCTTCGGACCAGGCGCCTTCGGGCGGAGCGTCTCCGGACAACAGCGATCCCAGGATGTGCCGCGCAATCGCGGCCTGCAGAGTGTCCGCCGGGCCAGTTCCGGACTTTTTCCTGCCGGAGCTCTTGCCGGAACTCTGGTTTTTCCGGCGGGAGATCAGTTCACCTGCACTCATTGCCTACTCCGCGACCCTCACATTCCCGTCAGCGCCTTTTCTTCCGCGGCGCAGCCCGGTCAGATCATACTACAGGGATTGTCTGAACGATCCCTCATCCGCAGCTTCACAGGTATCCCCCAAAGCGCAGACAAAGGAATCAAAACGACATATCCCGACGGTGGTTGCGATCAGCCGCGCTGACTGGCGCGCACGATCCGGACAGCGATGTAACACAATTCCTCTGCTGCGCAATATTTGTTCAACAAGATAAAGGCACCGCAGCCGGGCCGCTATCGAGAAATGCCGTATTGCCATCCAGCCGCAGGCGGAGAAACGGCGCGAACGTGCCGCCGAAATGGGTGCGTCCCCTGGGCTTTTCCCGGGCCTGCGGGTTCCCGGTCCCCCAGTAATCGACAAAGGCGGCAACGGTGAGATCGGGCAGGACCCACCAGCTATAGGTTTGAAACGGCTCGGCATCCGGATTGGCAAACACCAGTCCATGACCGTTGAGCAGCCGCCAGGGCCCTTCGACCGCGCTTGCAACCGCGCCATAAAGGCCTGTCGGCGCGTCGATTCCGGGCGCGAACACACCGGCCTGGGTCGACCAGAACAAGTAGAGCAGGCCCGCATGTTCGACGATATGCGGCCGCTCCAGCTCGTTGGTCGTCCCGCAGGCATCGACAAGCGGCGGCAGCTTGCGGAAAGTGCCGTCCGCTTCCCGCACGGCACAGCCGATCACCCCATTGTGATCGCCCTGATCCGCCGCGGAAGAGGCCGAGAACAGCAGATATTCCCGGCCCGCAGCGCACTGGTAGGTCGCGGGATCGCGAAAGGCCTTGATCTGCCCGATGCGGCCGCTCGCCTCGTGGCTTGCCATGTAGTGCCCATCGCGGGGGCGGACGATCTCGGCCGGTTCGGCCCAGTCGGAAAAGGCCATGTCGTCCCCTTCCAGCAGAGCGGTGCTTTCGAAGATGCGCTGGCGAAACGAAACCCGGTCTTCCCCGCGCGCGCCCGCCGCCGTGAAGAGGAGCGTAACTTTCCCGTCCTCGACTTTCGCCGATCCCGACCACTCGCGGCTGCCGGGGCTGAAACCTTCGGTGAAGACTGGCCCGAGATGGATGAACCGCCCGTCCACGCGGTGGAAGCCGTGGATGCGGGCGACATGATGGCGCGCCTCCGGATCGTCGCCCGCCGGAGCGGCAAGCGCGAACCAGAACTCCCCGCCGCGCCAGGGCAGTGGATGGCCACAGGGCCGTGCCAGCGGCCAGGCATCCCAGACATCGATACCGCCTTCGACCCGCACGACCTGCCCCGGATCCACAACCGGCGCCCTCACGCAACACCGGGGGTCCAGCGCAGCAAGATCGGTGCGGCGCCACAGCAAAGGCGACTGTGCAGGATCGGTTGGGGGCAAAGCCGTCATGACATGCAATTTACAATCGTTTGCAAGTTCTGAAAAGTGAAAGCTTTGCAAAGAGCCGGGGCTGTCCCGCCTGTCGCAATTCGATATACGATTCATGCGCGACGGCTGCGACAACAGGAAAGGCCGCGCTCACGGGAGGCCAATACATGTCAGAAGGGGCGAAACCGCGCCTTTCACTGTGGCGCATCGTCGAAATGAACATGGGCTTTTTCGGCCTGCAGTTCAGTTTCGGCCTGCAGCAGGCCAACATGGGCCCGATCTACGGCTTCCTCGGCGCCGAGGAAGCGACCATGCCGCTGCTCTGGCTGGCCGGCCCCGTGACCGGGCTGCTTGTCCAGCCCATTGTCGGCGCGATGAGCGACCGCACTCTGTCCCGCCTCGGGCGCCGCACCCCCTATTTTCTGGCCGGCGCGGTGCTCTGTTCGCTCTGTCTGCTGGTCATGCCCTATTCCGCGGCCTTGTGGATGGCCGCGGGACTGCTCTGGCTGCTCGATGCCGGCAACAACATCACGATGGAACCTTACCGTGCCTATGTCTCGGACCGGTTGCGCCCCAGCCAGCGCCCCACCGGTTTCCTGACGCAGAGCGCCGCCACCGGCCTCGCCCAGACGCTGGCCTATCTCACCCCTTCGCTGCTGGCGACCGGGATCGACCGTAACCTGCTCCACACCAATGGCATCCCGGTCGTTATCCGGATCGCGTTCCTGATCGGCGCCATCCTCTCGATCTCGTCGATGCTGTACTCGATATTGCGGGTGCCGGAACTGCCGCTTGCGCCCGAGGAACGCGCCAGGATTGCCGGAAACCCGCTCAGCCCCGGCACGACCTTGCGCGAAATCGGCAGCGCCTTCGCCGAAATGCCCCGGCCGATGCGCCAACTGGCGATCGCCATGCTGTGCCAATGGTACGCGATGTTCGTGTACTGGCAGTTCATCGCCTTCGCGCTCTCCCGCTCGCTCTACGGCACGCACGACACCGCGTCGCAGGGTTTCCGGGACGCGGCGCTGACCGCGCAGCAACTGGGGGCGCTGTACAACTTCATCGCGTTCGTGGCGGCCTTTGCCCTGATCCCCGTGGTGCGGCGCCTCGGCGCGCGGTCCGTGCACGCAGCCTGCCTCGCCGCCGCCGGCACTGCCATGCTGCTGATACCCGCAGCGCTATCGCTGCCCCTGCTGATGCTGCTGATGGCCGGGATCGGGATCGGGTGGGCCGGAATGATGGGCAACACATACGTCATGCTGGCCGATTCGATTCCGCCCGAACGCACCGGGATCTACATGGGGATTTTCAACATTTTCATTGTCGTCCCGATGCTGATCGAAGCGCTTTCCATGCCCATGCTATACAAACCCCTGCTCGGCGGAGATCCGCGCAACGCGTTGATACTGGCCGGTCTCCTCATGCTGGCAGGCGCTGTGGCAACCCTCTTCGTGGACGCGGGACACCGCCCCGTCCGCCAAGATAGTAAACTGCACAAGTAACTTCCGCCCCACGTTTCAAGGTGTTAAGAGAGCCGCGATGGGAACGGGGCAGGATAACAGCGAGGATACTTGGGGCGCTCAGGACGAGGCTGGAGCGCGTGTTGCCGTGCGCACGCTGGCCGACCTGGCGCGGCTGGCCGGCGTTTCCACCGGTACAGTGTCGCGCGCGCTCGCGGGTAAGTCGCTGGTTAACGTCGAAACCCGCGAACGTATCCAGGCGCTGGCACGCGAACACGGCTTCCGCCCCAACCAGATGGCCAGCAAGCTGCGCTCCAAGCGGACCGGCGTGATCGGCATCGTCATTCCGCTGGGGCATGAGCAGCGCCAGCATATTTCCGACCCCTTCTTCCTGACCCTGCTCGGCTGGCTAGCCGACGAGCTTACCGAGTCCGGCTATGACGTGATGCTCAGCCGTGCGATCCCGGACGGGACGCGCGACTGGCTGGAACGCATGACCGGTTCGGGCATGGTCGACGGCGTGCTGCTGATCGGCCAGTCCGACCAGTTCGAAGTTATCGAGGCCGTGGCCCGGACCTACCGGCCGCTCGTCGCCTGGGGCGCCTCTCACGAAGGGCAGATCCACTGCGCGGTCGGCACCGATAACCTTGCGGGCGGGCGCATCGCGGCCGAACACCTGATCGCCGCCGGCGCCCGCGGTCTTGCGTTCATGGGCGAAACGAAGGGCATCGAAATCGAGGAGCGCTGGCGCGGCGCCTCGGCGGCGGCTGCCGAAGCGGGCGTTCCCATCGCCCACATCCCGATCAGCCTTGCCAGCGACGACATGGGCAGGCAGATCGCGGAAGCCGCAAGATCTGCCGACGAGAGCATCGACGGCATCATCTGCGCTTCCGACCTGATCGCCATGAACGTTCTGCACTGCCTGCGCGAAAAGGGCCGGTCGGTGCCCCGCGACGTGCAGGTCATCGGGTTCGACGACCTGCCGCTGGCATCGCTGACAGTGCCACCGCTCACCACCATCCGGCAGGAAATCGCCAAGGGTGCGCAGATCATGGTGGAAAAGCTCAAGGCCCGTCTTGAAGGCAGCCCGGCCGAAAGCGTGAAAATGACGCCGCTGCTGGTAGTTCGAGAAACGACACGGGCCACCTGAACGGGTCTGGCGTGACTCTTTGCTGCCCCCTGTGTAACCTCTGGCATGTCCCGGGCGAATACAGGACAGTCCGTCATCGGGAGAGTCTGTGATGCCGATCCGCCCCATCTCCATCACGGCGCTGAGCCTCGCCGCACTGGCCGCTGCCAGCGGCACCCTGTCTCTGGCCAAGCCGCAAGTCCCTGCGGATTTTCCGGACCCGCCGGCCCGCAAGGTGATCCCCAAGGGCTCTCAGGTTGCTGTTCTGGCCGGCGGCTGCTTCTGGGGCATGGAAGGCGTTTTCGAGCATGTGAGAGGCGTGCAGTCGGTCCTGTCCGGCTATGCCGGCGGCACCAGGGCCGACGCGAATTACCGCAAGGTCTCGTCGGAACGCACCGGCCACGCCGAAGCGGTGCGGATCGTCTATGACCCGGCGAAAGTCAGCTATGGCGCGCTGCTGAAAATCTATTTCTCGGTCGCGCACGATCCCACGCAAGTGAACCGCCAGTATCCCGATACCGGCCCCAGCTACCGCTCCGCCATCTTCCCGCAGACCGCCGAGCAGCGCCGGATCGCGGCCGCCTATATCGCCGGGCTCGACAAGGCAGACGTGTTCGGCAAGCCGGTCGCCACCAAACTGGAAACGGGGCAGTTCTACCCGGCGGAAAGCTATCACCAGGACTTCATGCGCAAGAACCCGGACAACAGCTACACCAGCCGCTACGACAAGCCGAAGATCGCGAAGCTCAAGGCTGCCTACCCCGCACTCTACAAAAGTTAGAGCGCCAGTCCGGCCGCCCGGGCGCTGGCCCAGGCCCACTGGAAATTGTAGCCGCCCAGCCAGCCGGTCACGTCCACCGCCTCGCCGATGGCATAGAGGCCGGGCACCTTGCGCGCTTCCATCGTCTTGGACGAAAGCCCCGAGGTATCGATGCCACCTGCGGTCACTTCCGCCTTGGCGAAGCCTTCGGACCCGTTCGGCACGAAAGGCCAGCGGGCCAGCCGGGCCTCCGCCGCGGCCAGCGCCTTGTCGGACAGGTTGCCGAGATCGCCGCTGAGGCCCAGCCGCTCGCACAGGGCTTCGGCCAGACGGTCCGGCAGGTCTTCGGAAAGAACCTTGCGCAGCCCCGCTTTCGGCCGCTCACGCTTCAGCGTCTTGAGCCAGCCTTCCTCGCGATCGGGCAGGAACTGGGTGGTGATGGTATCGCCGCGCTGCCAGTAGCTGGAGATTTGCAGGATCGCCGGGCCCGACAGCCCGCGATGGGTAAACAGCGCCGCCTCGCGGAAGGCCACCTTGCCGCCCCCCTTCCCGTTGACGCGCGCGATCACTTCGGTGGACACGCCGGACAGGTCGCGGAACAGGGCATCTTCGGCAGGCAAAGTCAGCGGCACCAGCGCCGGGCGCGGCTGCACCACCTTGAGGCCGAACTGGCGGGCCAGATCATAGGCGAAACCCGTCGCGCCCATCTTCGGAATGGACGGGCCGCCAGTGGCGATCACCAGCGCCGGAGCCTGCGCCGTGTTGTCTCCATGCGACACGCGAAAGAGCCCGTCAGCATGGTCCACACTGCGGATCGCCTCGCCGCACTGGAGGTCGACGCCGCCCTTCGCGCATTCCTCCAGCAGCATGGCGACGATCTGCTTCGCGCTCTCGTCGCAGAAGAGCTGGCCCAGCGTCTTTTCGTGCCAGGCGATGCCGTGGCTTTCCACCAGCGCGAGGAAATCGGCAGGCGTGTAGCGGCTCAGCGCCGATTTGGCGAAATGCGGGTTCTGCGCAAGGTAGCGGTCCGGCGCGGTGTGCAGGTTGGTGAAATTGCAGCGCCCTCCGCCCGAGATCAGGATCTTCTTGCCGGGCTGCCCGGCATGATCGAGCAACAGCACCCGCCGCCCGCGCTGCCCGGCCGTCGCCGCGCAGAACATCCCCGCGGCGCCCGCGCCGAGCACGATGGCGTCGTATGCTTTCTCTTCCTTCGTCATTGCGAGGAGGCGAAGCCGACGCGGCAATCCAGAGCGTGCGTAAACCGCCCTGGATTGCTTCGGCCTGCGGCCTCGCAATGACGAAAATTGGTGTGATCCGTCACGCGGGAACCAGTTCCAGCGCCAGCGCCTCGGCCACGCGGATGCCGTCGACGGCGGCGGACAGGATGCCGCCCGCATAGCCCGCCCCCTCTCCCGCCGGATAGAGACCACGGGTGTTGAGGCTCTGGAAATCGCGCCCGCGGGTGATGCGCACCGGCGAAGACGTGCGCGTCTCCACGCCCGTCATCACCACGTCGGGATGGTCGTAACCGGGCACTTGCCGCCCGAACACCGGCAGCGCCTCGCGGATCGCGTCGATCACGAAGTCCGGCAGGCACTGCTTGAGATCGGTCAGGTGCACACCGGGCTGATAGCTTGGCGTCACTTCGCCGAATTCGGTCGAAGGCTGCTCCGCCAGAAAATCGCCCAGCTTCTGACCCGGCGCCTTGTAGTTGGAGCCGCCCGCCTTGAACGCCAGTTCCTCGAACTTGCGCTGCAAGGCCACGCCCGCCAGCGGATGGCCGGGATAGTCACGCTCCGGATTGATATCGACGACAAGGCCGGAGTTGGCGTTGAATTCGGCGCGCGAATACTGGCTCATGCCATTGGTAACGACGCGGCCTTCCTCGCTGGTGGCCGCCACCACGCGCCCGCCCGGACACATGCAGAACGAATAGACCACACGGCCGTTCGAGCATTTGTGCGAAAGCGAATAGGCGGCCGCGCCGAGGATCTTGTTGCCCGCATTGGGGCCATAGCGCGCCTTGTCGATCCAGCTTTGCGGATGCTCGATGCGCACCCCGATGGCAAAGGGCTTGGCCTCGACATGGACGCCGCGGTCATACAGCACCTGAAAGGTATCGCGCGCCGAGTGGCCGACCGCCATGATGACATGGCTGGCGGGCAGGAATTCGCCGGTCGAAAGGTGCAGGCCCTTGAGGCGGCGCGTGCCGTCCGCGCCCTCCTCCACTTCGAAATCGTCGACCCGCGTGCCGAAACGGTATTCGCCGCCCAGCTTCTCGATCGTCTCGCGCATCGACATCACCATGGTGACGAGGCGGAACGTGCCGATATGCGGATGGGCTTCGGTCAGGATATCGTCCGGCGCCCCGGCCTTGACGAATTCGGTGAGGACCTTGCGGCCGAGATGGCGCGGGTCCTTGATGCGGCTGTAGAGCTTGCCGTCGGAGAACGTGCCCGCCCCGCCCTCGCCGAACTGCACATTGCTTTCCGGATTGAGCACCGAGCGGCGCCACAGGCCCCAGGTGTCCTTGGTCCGCTCGCGCACGGCCTTGCCGCGCTCGATGATGATCGGCTTGAAGCCCATCTGCGCCAGCACCAGCGCGGCCAACAATCCGCAAGGCCCGGCGCCGATCACCACCGGCCTCTCGTTTGCGGGATTTTCGGCCCAGCCTTCCGGCGCATGGGTGACGAACTTGTAGGACGTGTCGGGCGTCGGCCGCACATGCGGATCATCGGCGAAGCGGGCCAGCACCCCGGCCTCGTCGCGCACCGCGACATCGAGCGAATAGACCAGCTTGATCGCCGTCTTGCGCCGCGCATCATTGCCGCGCCGGGCCACCGTGAAGCGTTCGAGATCGCCCGGGGCAAGCTCCAGCCGCTCGCACAGCGCCCGTTCGAGATCGGCGGGCGTATGGTCCAGAGGCAGGGTAAGGTCGGTCAGGCGAAGCATCGCGCGCCCTTAGCGGGGAAAGGGCGCGGACGCCATCACTCCTTCAATCCTCCCTGTCGCGCAGCGATGGGGAGGGGGACCGCCCGCGCAGCGGGTGGTGGAGGGGGAGGAACCCCTCCGTCAGCGACTGACGTCACTGCCACCTCCCCATCGCTGCGCGACAGGGAGGAGTTTGAGCGATCAAAACGCTTCCGCGTCCATCTCCATCATCGAGGCCTTGCCCGACTTGATCGCCAGGAACGCGGCGGTCGTCTGCGGCAGGATGCGGTCGAAGAAGAAGCGCGCGGTGGTGAGCTTGGCCTTGTAGAACCCGGCCTCGTCAGTGCCTTCGGCCAGCTTGGCCTGCGCGATCAGCGCCGCCTTGGCGAAGCAGTAGCCCATGGCGACAAGCCCGGTCAGGCGCAGGTAATCGGTCGCGGCGGCGGCGGCTTCCTCCGGATCGGCCATGCCTTTCTGGGCAATGGTCGCGGTGGAAAGCTGCAGCGCGCCGAAGGCCTTTTCCAGCGCTTCGATCATCTTGCCGAACGTCTCGTCCTGCTTGTTCGCCGCGATGAACTGCGAAACGGGGTGGAAGAACGCACGCAGATAGCGGCCCATGTGCGCGGGCAGCTTGCGGCCGACGAGGTCGAGCGCCTGGATGCCGTTGGTGCCTTCATAGATCATCGCGATACGGGCATCGCGCGCGTACTGCTCCACACCGCTTTCGGCGATGTAACCGTGGCCGCCGTAGCACTGCACCGCAAGGTTCGCGCTTTCAAAGCCCAGGTCCGTGAACAGCGCCTTCACCACCGGCGTCATCAGCGCCACGAAATCTTCCGCGTTAGCCTTTACTTCCGGGTCGGTCGAATGCCTCTCCGCATCGAGCGCGCGGCTGACCCAGCCGGAGATCGCGCGGCAGCCTTCGTTGTACGCACGCATGGTCATCAACATGCGGCGCACGTCCGGGTGGACGATGATCGGATCGGCCGGACCGTTCGGGTTCTTCACGCCCGACAGCGAGCGGCCCTGCAGACGATCCTTCGCGTACCACACGGCGGACTGATAAGCCGCCTCGCCCACGCCGAGGCCCTGGATGCCCACCGAGACTCGCTCGGTGTTCATCATCGTGAACATGGCTTCCATGCCCTTGTGCGGCTGACCGACCAGCCAGCCGGTCGATTCATCAAAATTGAGCTGGCAGGTGGCCGAGGCCTTGAGCCCCATCTTGTGCTCGATTGCGGCGACCGAAACGCCGTTGGCCGGGCCGGGCGTGCCGTCTTCCTTGGGCAGGTACTTGGGCACCAGGAACAGGCTGATGCCCTTCACCCCTTCCGGCGCATCAGGCATGCGGGCAAGCACGAGGTGAACAATGTTCTCGGTCAAATCCTGCTCGCCGGCGGAGATGAAGATCTTGGCGCCGCTGATCTTGTAACTGCCATCCTCCTGCGGCACCGCCTTGGTGCGCAGCAGGCCCAGGTCAGTGCCGCAATGCGGCTCGGTCAGGCACATCGTGCCCGACCACTGGCCCGAAACCATCTTCGGCAGATAGAACTGCTTCAACTCATCGCTGGCATAACCCTCGATCGCGGTGGTCGCCCCGTGCGTCAGGCCCGGATAGAGGCTGAACGAGAGGTTCGCCGAGCAGATCATCTCCTCGGTCATCTTGTTCACCTGCTCGGGCAGGCCCTGCCCGCCCCATTCGGGATCGGAAGCCAGGGCGCACCAGCCGCCGTCGCGGAACAAGTCATAGGCTTCCTTGAAGCCCTTGGGCGTGCGCACGACGCCGTTTTCGAGCGTGCACCCCTCGATATCGCCGCTGCGATTCAAGGGCAGCAGCACTTCCTGCGCGACTTTGCTCGCTTCCTCCAGAACGGCATCGACGAGATCGGGCGTGAATTCCTCCAGCGCCTCGAGATTGCCGAAACCATCGTCGTTGTGAAGCTCGTGCAGCACGAACTTCATATCGCGCAAGGGTGCTTCGTAGACCTGCATTGTCACTCTCCTCGCGGGCGCGGTGCTTCAGAACCCCACTCTTTCGTCATTGCGAACCCGAAGGGCGAAGCAATCCAGGGCGGTTTGCGCCGACTCTGGATTGCCGCGCGACCTGCGGTCGCTCGCAAGGACGATGAGTGGGAGTAAGATCACAACGGGCCCAATATTCCTCTTTCAATCAATTCCGCAGCGGCTTGCCGGTTTCCAGCATGTGCTCGACCCGCGCGATCGTGCGCTTATCGTGCACCAGCCGCATGAAGGCCTCGCGTTCCAGCTTGAGCAGTTCCTGCTCGGTCACGGTATCGACCACATCGGCCTCACCGCCCGAAAGAACCGTTGCCAGTTCGTTGGAGACGACCACGTCGTAGTCCGTCGCCATCCCGCGTTTGTGGAAGCCGTCGACCGCCATGTTCAGCGCCTCATGGCCGCTGGCACCGGGCAGCCTGAACTCCGGCGCCTCGGGCGGGGTGTAGCCTTCGACCATGGACAGCGCCTTCTGCTTGGCATCGTAAAGCAGGCGGTCGCGGTTCATGGTGATGCCGTCGTCGGGGCGCAGGAACAGCAGTTCCTTCGCCTGCGCGGCCGAGCGGGAGACCGTCGCGGTCGAGACCGTCTCGAACACTTTGGCCACCGGCGGCATCGGCCCCTTGGGCATCATCTTCGCCTTGCGTGCGCGGTCGAGCATTTCGCCATTGCCGCCCCAACCCGGGATCAGTCCGACGCCGCATTCGACAAGGCCGGTGTAGAGCTCTGCGTGGGCCTGAACGGCGTCGCAATGCAGCAGGATCTCGCACCCGCCGCCCACGGCCAGGCCCGCCGGGGCACCGACCACCGGGAACGGCGCGTACTTGAGGCCCTTGTAAGCCATCTGCCCGCCCGCCACGAGCTTCTCGATCTCGCCATAAGCGGCGATATTGATCGCGAAGAGCGCAAGGCCAAGGTTGGCCCCGGCGGAAAAGGCGTCGGCATCGTTATAGACCACCAGCGCCTTGTACTGCGAAGCAACCAGCGGGATGGCCTGAACGATCAGCTTCATCACTTCGCCATCGAGCGCATTCATCTTGCCGGTGAATTCGAGGCAGACCACGCCATCGCCCACGTCCCACAGCGCGGCGGACGCGTTCTTGATGAGCGGCTTGGAGGCCAGCTTCACATCGGCCAGCCGCAGCACGCCTTCGGGGCGCACCACATCGTGGTATTCGCCATCGAGGCCGAGGAATTGGCGCTTGCCGTTCTCGACACGGTAGAAAGTGCGCGTCCCCGCGATCTTGAGCATCTCGGGCACCGGCTTGCCCTCGGCTTCGAGCCTGTCGGCAAGATACTTCGCGCCCAGCTTGTCGATCATCTCGAAAGGCCCGGCCTTCCAGTTGTAGCCAAGCTTCATCGCATCATCGACGGCCACCACGTCAGACGCCGCCGCAGGCACGAGGGCCGCGGCATAAGCCAGCGTTCCGCCGAGGATCGCCCAGGCATAAGCGCCGATGTCGCCCTTGCTTTCGGCCAGCGCCTTGAGATCGCCCTTGGCGGCGCTGCCGCGCGGGCCAGCCGCCTTGATCGCCGGGCGGTATTCGCCGGTCGCCAGGTCGATGGCTTCCTTGCGGCGGCCCGCTTCCTTGTTGAGCCGGTAGAACCCGCCCTTGCCCTTGCGGCCGGTATAGCCGTCCGCGATCATCCTCCCGATCAGCGGATGATCGATCGCGATCGCGTGATAGGGATCGTCCTGCGGCAGGGTGGAAGTAAGGCTCGCCTGCAAGTGCGGCATGAGGTCGATACCGACCAGATCGACAAGGCCGAAAATGCCGGTCTTGGGCACACCCATCGGCTTGCCGGCAATGGCATCGGCCAGTTCGACGCTCAGCCCCATCTCGAACGCGGCATTGATGCCGAGCTGGATCCAGTACGTGCCGATGCGATTGGCGATGAAGCCCGGCGTGTCCTTTGCCTTGACCACCGTCTTGCCCATCGCGACGTCCGCGAAGGCTTCTACCTTCGCGGCAACGCCCGCATCGGTCTCGGGGCCGGTGACGATCTCCAGCAAGCGCATGTAGCGCGGCGGGTTGAAGAAGTGGGTAATCAGGAAATCGCGCTTGAACGCGTCCGAACGCCCTTCGACGAGGTTCGCCAGCGGGATCGTGGAGGTGTTGGAAGACACCGCCGTGCCATCACGCTTCACCGCCTCCAGCTTGGCATAGAGGCCCTGCTTGATGTCGAGCCGTTCGATCACCGCTTCGATCACCCAGTCGCATTCGGCGACTTTGCCCAGGTGATCTTCGATATTGCCGGTCTCGACCAGCTTGGCCGCAGCCTTGCTCATGAACGGCGCAGGCTCGGTCTTGAGCATCTTGGCGACGGCGCCTTCGGCAATGGCGTTGCGGTTCGCCCCGTCCTTGGGGACGATGTCGAGCAGCAGCACCGGCACCCCGGCATTGGCGACTTGCGCGGCGATCCCGGCCCCCATGGTGCCGGCGCCGATCACGCAGACCTTTTTGATAGAATCGCTCATTCCACCGCCTCCAGAACGGTGGCGATGCCCTGACCACCGCCGATGCACTGGCTGGCGAGCGCATACTTGCCGCCTTCGCGCTTGAGCAGCGAAGCCGCCTTGCCGACGATGCGCGCGCCGGTGGCGCCGAGCGGGTGGCCGATGGCGATCGCGCCGCCATCGATATTGGTCTTGGCGCTATCGAGGCCCAGATCCTTGATGCAGGCCAGCGCCTGCGAGGCGAAAGCCTCGTTCAGTTCCACCACGTCGAGATCGGCAGCGGTAATGCCCGCGCGCGCCATCGCCTTCTGGCTGGAAAGGATCGGGCCAAGGCCCATGGTTTCGGGCGCGCAGCCGCTGATGCTCACGGCCTTGATGCGGGCGAGGATCGGCAGGTTGTTCTTGCGCGCATAGTCCTCGGTGGTGACGAGCACCGCGCTGGCGCCATCGGTGAGCGGCGAAGAGGTGCCGGCCGTGACCGAACCCTGGGCATCAAACGCCGGCTTGAGACCGGCCAACGTTTCGGCAGTGGTTTCGGGGCGGATGGTGCCGTCCTCGCTGACCGGGCCGCCCTTGGTCTCGATCGTCACGATCTCGTCCGCGAACTTGCCTGCCTCGCGCGCGGCAGCGGCGCGCTTCTGGCTTTCTACCGCCAGCGCTTCCTGATCGGCGCGGCTGATCTGGTACTTGGCGGCAACGTTCTCGGCAGTCTCGCCCATGCTCATATAGACGGCGGATTTCTGGGCCAGCGCCGGGTTCGGCATGGGATTGAACCCCATCATCGGCACCCGGCTCATCGATTCGACGCCCGCGCAGATGAACACCTCGCCCGCACCGATGGCGATCTGCCCCATGGCATAGTGGATACCGCTCATCGACGAGCCGCAGAAACGGTTCACCGTCATCCCGCCCACCGAAATCGGCAGGTCCGCCAGCAGCCCGATCAGGCGCGCGACATTGAGCCCCTGCTCGCCTTCCGGGAACGCGCAGCCGACGATCAGGTCTTCGATCTCCGCCGGATTTACGCCGGTCTTGCCGATCAGTCCGCGAATCACCTGCGCGGTCAGATCATCGGGACGAACCCGCGCCAGCGCGCCTTTGTTGGCCAAGTGAAAGGGGGAGCGGGCGTAACCCGCAATCACGACGCTTTGCATGCATTCTCTCCATCGGGGGACTCGGCGCAGCCATTCTAGCGCCGGATCGGCGTTGTCCTCAATTCTTCCCTATAGGTGCAATTCTTTCCCTATACGTCAAGCAAATTTTGGGTTAGGCATATGCCATCGCCCCCGGACCGGACGCGTCATCACGCGCGCATGGGTCCGGAAAAACAGGGGCCGAGGAGAGAGGAATGGAAGGTCACTCATGACGTTGTTGAAACGTGCGGCAATGGCTCTGGTTGCCACGGCCACCCTTGGAAATCCCGCCCTTGCCGCCAGTCCCGATGCAATCATGGGCAAGTGGCAGACGCCGACGCGCCACGGCGTCGTCGAGATCGCCCGCTGCGGCGAATCGATCTGCGGCCGCCTGCTCGAATCGGACGGCATCCGCGCCGACGCGGACTTACGCGACGTGAACAACAAGGACGCCGCCAAGCGCACTCGCAAGGTCAAGGGCCTGGCCATGCTCGGCGGCTTCACCCGTGACGGCACCAAGTGGTCGGGCGGGTGGATCTACAACGCCGAGGACGGCGGCACTTACAAGGCCACGATCACCCCCGCCGGACCGGACTCCTTGAAGCTCAAGGGCTGCATCGTCTGGCCGCTCTGCAAGACACAGACCTGGACCCGATTGCCGTAATCGCGCGTTGCGCAATGAAGACATAACTTAGGGAGACACCTGAAATGAAAACTGCCTACGCCCGTATCCTCCTTTCGGGCACTGCTTCGGTTCTGGCCTTCGGCATGGCGGGCGCCGCCCATGCGCAGGCCTTCTATCTGCAGGAACAGTCCGTCCGCGCGCAGGGCCGCGCCTTTTCCGGCGAAGCCGCCGATACCGGGGTCGATTCGATCTGGTGGAACCCGGCCGCGATCGCCGGGATGGAAGGCGGCGAAGCCTCCATCCACGCCAGTGCCATCCTGCCGCGCGGCAAGGTGTCCGATCAGGGCACCGTGATCGTCCGCCCGGGACAGGCCGCGGCATCGGTTGGCGGGAACTCCGTGCAGAAGAACCCGATCAGCAACGGCCTGTTGCCTTCCGGCGCCATTGCCTATGGCTTCGGCAAAGTGGCGGTCGGCCTCTCAGTGACGGCCCCTTATTCCTTCACCACCGATTATGCTTCGGACAGCTGGGCGCGCTATACCGCCGACAAGACCAAGCTGCGCACTTTCGACATCCAGCCCACCGTGGCCGTGGAACTGGCCCCCGGCCTCAAGCTGGGCGGCGCTCTCAACATCGAATATGCCGACGCGACGCTGAGCAATTACCTGCCCAACCTCTCGCCGCTGCTGGCGGACGGCCACCAGACGCTTTCCGGCCATGGCTGGGACCTGGGCTGGTCGGCCGGTATGCAGTACCACACCGGCCCGGTCTCGCTGGGCCTTTCCTACAAGTCGAGCGTCAAGCACACGCTCAAGGGCTCGGTCGTGACCGAAGACCTGCTGGGCCCGCTCGCCGCATCGAACGGCACGGTCAACACCCATGCCCACTTTGCCACGCCGTGGATGGCGATCGGCAGCGTGCGGTTCAAGGCGACCGACCAGCTCACGCTCAACGGGCAAGTCGTCCGCTACGGCTGGAGCAAGTTCGACTCGATCGATCTGGGCGATCCGCTTAACGTGTCCATCCCTGAAAACTACAAGAACAGCTGGAGCTACTCGGTGGGTGCCGATTATGCCGTAAGCCCGAAATGGACCGTGCGCGGCGGCGTGCAGTACGGCACGACCCCGACCCGTGACGGCCACCGCGATGCACGCGTGCCCGATTCGAACCGGTGGAACTTCTCGGCAGGCACCAGCTATGCCGCCAGCAGCCATATCACGGTCGATGCCGCCGCCTCCTATATCGCCTTCAAGGACGCCTCGATCGACCGTACCACGGCGGCCTATGCCGGCACGGCGGTACAGACGCCGATCCTGGTCGACGGCACTCTCACGAACGCATACGCGATGGTCTTCTCTCTCGGCGCGCGGGTGACGTTCTGATGAGCGGCGCGGCGACGATCGGCGGCAATGATCGCCCGGCTTCCTCCTCCGCCCAACAGCCGGAAGAGATGCCGCCGATCGCGCCGCGCTTGCTGACTGCCCTGCTCGATCATGCCGTGGCGGCCCACGGCGAATGGCCGGCGATCGACTTCATGGGCCGCAAGTGGACATATGCCGAGATCGGCGATCTCGCGCGCCGGGCCGCGCGGGGCCTGCAGGATCTGGGCGTGACCAAGGGCACCCGCGTCGGCCTGTGCCTGCCGAACACGCCCTATTACGTGATCTGCTACTTCGCGATCCTGCGCATCGGCGGCGTGGTGGTGAACTTCAACCCGCTCTACACCGAGCGCGAGATGGCGCATCTGGTGGAGGATTCGGGCGCCGAAGTCATCATCACCACCGACCTTGCCCTGTCGCTGCCCAAGATCGAGCCGCTGGTGGGCAAGGACACGCTGAAACGCGTGGTGGTCTGCCCGTTCGCGGATGCCCTCCCCGCAATGAAGCGGCGGGCCTTCCTGCTGTTCAAGCGGCGCGACATCGTCCACGAGCCGCACGACCTGCGCTACGCCCGCTATGCCGACCTGATCGCGCGCGATGCCGATCCGGACCCGGTGCTGTGCGATCCGCAGGATCTGGCCGTGCTGCAATATACCGGCGGCACCACCGGCGTGCCCAAGGGGGCCATGCTCAGCCATGCGAACCTGGCCGCCAACAGCGCGCAGATGATCGCCCATGTCGGCCACATGCCCGATCATCAGGAGCGCACATTAGGCGTATTGCCGCTGTTCCACGTCTTCGCGCTGACGACGGTGCTGAACTATTCGGTCGATACCGCCGCCGAGATGATCCTGCTGCCGCGCTTCGAGATGAAGAACTTCCTCGCCACGGCCAGGCGGACCAGGCCCACCCAGTTCTTCGGCGTTCCCACGCTCTATACCGCGCTCAACAAGGAGCATCTGCACGGCGAGTTCGACAGCGTGCGCGTGTGCATCTCGGGCGGCGCGCCGCTGCCGCTGGAAGTGCGCAAGTCCTTCGAGCAGAAGACCGGGGTGAATGTGGTCGAAGGCTATGGCCTGTCCGAAGCCAGCCCGATCATCGCCTGCAATCCGATCGAAGGGCTGGTGAAGGACAACTCGTGCGGCCCCGCCTTCCCTGGCACCGTGCTGGAAATCCGCGATCCGGACGAGCCCAACCGCGTCTGCAAGGCCGGCGAGAAAGGCGAAGTCTGCGCGCGCGGCCCGCAAGTGATGCAAGGCTACTGGAACCGCCCGGCGGACACCGAACGCACGTTCATTTACGGCGCCCTGCGGACAGGAGACATTGGCTATCTCGACGAAGACGGTTATCTCTTCCTTGTCGACAGGATCAAGGACATGATCCTGTGCGGGGGCTACAACGTCTATCCAAGGATCATCGAGGAAGCGCTCTACGAGCATCCCGCGGTGGCCGAGGCGGCTGTGATCGGCGTTCCGGATGCCTATCGCGGCCAGTCCCCGAAAGCGTTTGTCGTGCTGCACGAGGGGGACAGTCTGGATGAAGAGACATTGAAGGCGTTCCTGAGCAAGCGCCTGAACAAGATCGAGATGCCGGGCGCGATCGAATTCCGCACCAGCCTGCCCAAGACCATGGTCGGCAAGCTCTCGAAAAAGGACCTCGCCGAAGAGGAAGCCGCGCGCCGCGCCGCGAACCGGGGCTCATGAGCAGCGCAGCGGCCTTGCCGGACCATCCGGAAATGCTGGGCATCCAGGAAGCCGCGAACCTGCTCGGCGTGACCATGCGGACCTTGCGCTTCTACGAGGACAAGGGCCTGATCGCCCCGCAGCGGGCGGGCACGACGCGCATCTATTCCCGTCGCGAGATCGGCCGGATGCAGCTGATCCTGCGCGGCAAGCGGCTCGGCTTCACCATTCGCGCGATCAAGGAATTCCTCGATCTCTACGATGTCGATCCCGAACATAACGAACAGGTCCGCCAGCTGATCGCCACCGTGGGCGAGCGGATCGGCGAGTTGCGCAAACAGCAGCGGGCGATCGAACAGACCCTGGGCGAACTCCTCTCGATCGAGCAGCAGGCCCGCGAATGGCTTCAGGGCCCCCAGGCCAATGGGGAAAAGGCCAATGGGGAAAAAGCCAGTGGCTGATCCCCGCCAGAGCGCGATCGAGGACTTGCGCAGCCTGCTCACGATCGAAGAACTCGATACCGATCTCTACCGGGGCGCATCGTCCGCCGAAGGGCCGGGCCGCGTGTTTGGCGGGCAAGTGGTGGCACAGGCTCTCGCCGCCGCCGCACGGTCGATGGCGGAAGGCAAACCGGCTCATTCGCTCCATGCCTATTTCATGCGCGCGGGCGATACCACCCGGCCGATCATCTACCGCGTGCTGCGCGATTTCGACGGCGGCAGCTTCGCCAACCGCCGCGTGGTGGCCATGCAGGGCGGCGTGCCGATCCTGAACCTTGCCGCCTCGTTCCACCGGCCCGAACAGGGCTTCGCCCATGCCGCCGCGATGCCCCAGGTGGCGCCGCCCGAGGCTTGCCCCGATCTCGCAGACGCACTGGCTGCGGCGGGCCACCCGATGCCTCCGTTCCTGCTGGAACGCCTCGCCGCGTTCGACGTGCGCCCCGGGCCGCCCTCCCCCATTGGCACCGGCACCAGCGATGGGCGGGGCATGCCCAGCCAGTTCCTGTGGTTCCGTCTGGCCCGCCCGACGGAGACAGACGCAACGATGGCGCGCGTGGTGCTGGCCTATGCCAGCGATTTCGCACTGCTCGCTACGGCCATGCTGCCCCATTCCGTCAGTCTCTTCACGCCCGGACTGCAAGTGGCCAGCCTCGATCATGCCGTGTGGTTCCATGCCACGCCGAAGCCCGATGACTGGCTGCTCTACTGCATGGACAGCCCATGGTCGGGTCATGCCCGCGGCTTCACCCGCGGCGCGATCTTCGACCGGTCGGGCACAATGGTCGCCAGTGTCGCACAGGAAGGGCTGTGCCGGGTCATGGATCGCGCACAGGACTGATCCGCCCCCTTTTTCCCGGCGCCGCGACAGGCAAATCCGCACCGGGACATTGACATTGCCGCAATCCCGGACATCATCGCGCCCAGCCGTTCGATAGCGACGACGCGGACAACCGCGCGCCCCCCCC
>NZ_BCTX01000051.1 GCF_001590985.1 Novosphingobium naphthalenivorans NBRC 102051 | reverse complement strand
TTGGCCCTAGCGGCTGGACGGAGTTCGTTAACCACATTCGGCTAGGTCCTGTCGCGCGCAGCGAAAAGGGCCTATGGACTTGCCATGAGCGTGGTTTTGTTGACCGGAGCGACCGGTTTCGTCGGCCGCGCGATCCATCGCACCCTTCACCAGCGCGGGCACGAAGTGCGCGTGACGGTGCGGCCGGGCAGTGCTGCGCGTCTCGCTGCTCCTGTTAGTTCCGGCGGCATCATTGAAACCGATGACATCTTTGCCCGCGATGCCCGCTGGTGGGCCGATGCCTGCGCGGGCGTGGATGCAGTCATTCATGCCGCCTGGTATGTCGAGCATGGGCTTTACCCCGATGCGGCGGAGAATGCCGATTGCGTGCACGGCAGTTTCGCGCTGGCGCAAGGGGCTGTGCAGGCGGGGGTGGGGCATGTCATCGGCATCGGCACGTGCTGGGAATACCGCCTCCCTGGAGAGGCCCTGACGGTCGATTCCCCGCTCGACCCGGTGAATTTCTACGCGGCCTGCAAGCTGGCCACGCACCATATGCTGCGCGAATGGCTGGCGCTGCATGGTGTGCGTTTTTCCTGGTGCCGCCTGTTCTACCTCCACGGTGAGGGCGAGCACCCGGACCGGCTCGGTGCCTATCTGCACCGCCGCCTGAGCGCGGGCGAGACCGCTTCGCTCTCGGCAGGAACGCAGCTGCGCGACTTTCTTGACGTGCGCGAGGCCGGGGCGATGATCGCCGGCGTGGTGGACAGCGGGCAGAGCGGGGCGATCAATATCTGTTCGGGCCGGCCCGTGACCGTCCGCGCTTTCGCCGAGGCCATTGCCGATAGCTATGGCCGGCGGGACCTGCTGGAATTCGGCAGTCAGCCGCCCCGCCCCTCGGACCCCCAAGCGGTCGTGGGCGTGTGCAATCTCGAAAACGCACCAAGGCTGCTTGCGCCATGAACATCCTGCACATCACCGCGCATCTCGGCGGAGGGGTGGGCAAGGCGCATTCCGCGATCTGCGCCGCCGATGCGCCCGGCGTGCAGCGGCATTACCTGCTGCTGGAAGAGCCGCGCGACCGCCGCTATGCGGACGCGACCATCGCGGCGGGCGCCAGAGTCACCGTCGCTCCCGATGCCGCGACGGCACGGCAGCTCGCCGCGCAGGCGGACATCGTGCAGGTCGAATGGTGGAACCATCCCCGGCTTTACGAATGCCTGTGCCGGTGGGACCTGCCCGCCAGCCGCACAGTGATCTGGTCGCATATCTCGGGCCTGTCCGCTCCCCGTATCCCGGCGGACCTGCTCGCTGCGCCGCATCGTTTCCTGTTCACCTCGGCCTGCTCGCTGGAGCTGCCGGCTGTGCAGGCGCTGCCGCCCGAAGCGCGTGCCAGGCTCGGCGTGATCAACAGCGGGTTCGGGTTTGCCGGACCGCCACTGCCCTTTGCCCCGCGCGCCAAGGCGGTAGGCTATCTGGGTACGGTGGATTTCAGCAAGCTCAGCCCGCACTTCTTCGACGTGATCGATCGCGCGGAACCGGATGTCCCGGTGTCGGTCTGGGGGCAGGCCGATGCGGATGGCGATGCCCTGCGCCGGGCTGCGGCAATGCGGCGCCCCGGTCTCGTCCGCTTCCACGGCCATGCCGATGATCCCGAGGCCGCGCTGCGCCAGACTGGCATTTTCCTCTACCTGCTCCAGCCTCACCATTTCGGCACGGCGGAAAATGCGCTGATCGAGGCGATGGCGCTCGGCTGCGTGCCGCTGGTCTTCGGCAATCCGGCCGAACGGGCGATCGTGGAGCACGGGCGTACCGGCTTCGTGGAAGCGGATACGGCGGCCGCCGCCGAACGCCTGCAATGGATGCTGCGCCATCCCGCCGAACTGGAGGCGATGGGGCGTGAAGCGGCCTTGGCCATGGCCGCGACCCGCACCGCCCGGAACAGCGCGGACGCTTTCGCAGCCGTTTACCGCGACGTCTTGGCAATGCCGAAGCGGGAGGCCGACTTCGCGGCCATTCTGGGAGCGACGCCCGCCCAATGGTTCCTGTCAACGCAGGACGGCGGAATGGCTGATAGTGGGCTCGCCGGTGCGGCGCGCAAAGGCACGCTGGCCCATTTCGCCCACTGCTTTCCGGGCGATGCGTCACTGATGGCACTCTCGGGCGGGTGAACCGCTAGGACCTCTTAAGATCGAATTAACTACGGGCGCCTACCCCTCGTCCTTGTTTGGCTGTCCGGGGCGGGAAACCCGGATCGTCATCGCTTTTCACGCAGGGGCAGTGGAGCAAGGGACATGACGCCATTTCAGCACAATCTGCTGCCGGGCATTCTGCTGGCCTGTATGCCGAAGAGCGGCAGTTCGTCGCTTTCGAAGATGCTGGGCAATCTGGCGGGCGTGCGCGTGGCCTCGCTGGTGCCCGGGTGGGACATCCGCGAGCAGGAGATCGACTTCAAGATCCTTGAGCATCAACTGTTGCAGAATGTGAACCAGACGTTCGTGGCGCAGACCCACGTGGTGTGCTCCAGCACCACGCGTGGATTTTTGACTGAGGGGGCGCTGTCTCCGATCGTCCAGACGCGCAATTTCCCGGACGCGATCGTTTCGGCGGCGGATCATCATCTGGTCGCCGGCCATCCCAGCGAGCGTGTCCTGTTCCCGGCGGACTTCCTGAACTGGGACGAGGATCGCCGCTACGATTACATGATCCACTTCATGCTGCCCTGGCATCTGAAGTTCTTCAAGTCGTGGATTCTCTATGAAGGTTTCCGCAGCCGCTGGGTCCGCTACGAGAACTTTGCGCTGGATGCGCACGGTACGCTGCTTGCGGCCGTGCGCGCGCTTGGCCTGAACGAGGATGATCCCTACATTGCCGCCGCTTCACAGACCGGCGATGCCAGCGAGCGGGTGCGTTTCAACAAGGGCGTGTCCGGGCGCGGGCGCCAGAACCTTACGCAAAAGCAGCTCACGCAGATCGAGGACATGGTCGCGCTGTTCGAGCTTCCCTCCGAATACCTCGGCTATGTCCTGCATGGCGAGGCCGAGGGGCTGGCTCTGCCTTCGTAGTGTTTCCGGTTACACCAGCACGAACCGGATCAGGTCCTGCTCCTCGAAGATGAAGTGCGGATCGTAGCCGCGCGCCACGAATTCCAGCGCCTTCTCCGCCGAGGGGACGAGTACTGCCGTTGCCCCCACGAGTGACGGCTCGTCGTCGCGCGTATCGGCCGTGACCGTGATGTGGGCGGACAGGCCCATATTGCGGAGCAGTTCGGCCACGGCCTCGACATCACCGGCATCGCTCAGCACCAGACGGCTGATTTCGGGCATGGCGCTGACATTGAAGGCCAGCGTCTGCAGCGCCACCATGGCCGGGAACTGCGCGCGCAGTTCGGCGACGCTGGCATGATCGGCAAAGCCCGCGATCGCCATGCGGGTGTAGAGCTCATAGGCGCGGATATAGTCGTGCTTGGCCACCCAGAAGCGGATGGCGACCGACATACGCAGCGCCGTGAAGATGTGGCACATCCGGTCGTAGAGCGCGCGCGCTTCCTCGGCCTGGCTGAACCGGCCGCGTTTGGTGCCGAAATGCAGGAAGTATTCGAGGCCGCCGCGGTAGGTGTCCCACGAGGTCATCACTTCCTCGTTGCCCGCCTGCTGGCGGCTGGGGGCGTGCTTGGACAGAGTGACGGAGCGGTAGAACGGCTCCTTCAGGAAAGTCACCGCGCCATCGTCGAGGAAGTGAGCGAGAAAGGCGAAGGGCCAGAAGCAGAAATGGCGCGGCACGAAGGCGGCCCGCGCATGGGCGAGGCGGTAGATCGCGATTTCCGGGAAGATGTGTTTCTGGAACAGGAATTCGAACACGCCCATGAAGTCCTGCCGCGGAAACTTCACATCGGCGTCGACTTCGTAGAACTTGCGCTCATCGATCCCCTTCACCTGATTGTAGAGATACCAGGGCGCATGGCAGGCGGTGACGTCCGGATTGGCGTCGAGATAGGCCACGACTTCCGCGATCCGGGGCAGGATCAGCAGGTCGTCGTCGCCCTGATAGATCATGTATTCGCCCGAGGCGTGCTGGATCGCGTTGGTGAGGTTCGGGGCAGGCCCGGCATTCACCGGTGCGCGCAGGTAGAGGATCGGCAGGCCTTGCGCGATGAAGTCCTGCACCACTTCCTGCGTGTGGTCAGTCGAGGCATTGTCGGAAATCACGATTTCGTGGGCGAAGCTGAAATCCGCCTCGGCCAGACATTCCAGAGCCGTCCGCAGGTATTCCGCGCGGTTGTAGGTCGGAATGCAGATGCTGAGCTTAATCTGGGTCAACGGACCACCTCTTCAGTGAAATCGGGATAGGCCGCGTCGCGCGCGCTGATGACACAGGGCGCGAAAGGCCAGGCAATGGCGAAAGCCGGATCATCCCACCGCACGCCGCGCGCGAGTTCGGGGGCGTAAGGCGCGGACATCTGGTAGAACAGCGCGCTCTCGTCCTCCAGCGTGAGGAAGCCGTGCGCGCAGCCGGTGGGGATGTAGAAAGCATTGTGCCGGGCCGCATCGAGTTCGACTGCGGCCCATTTGAGATAGCTCGGCGATGTGGGGCGCAAGTCCACCGCGACATCGAATACGCGCCCGCGCGTAGCGCGTACGAGCTTGGCTTCGGCGCCGGGGGGCGTCTGGAAGTGCAGCCCGCGCAGTGTGCCGCGCCGGGTGTTGGTGGAGACGTTGCACTGCGGATAGACGGTAGCGAGACCCTGTGCGGCGAATGTTTCCGCGCAAAAGGTGCGGGCGAAGCTGCCGCGTTCGTCCGACAGGATCGCGGGCTCGACAAGGAAGGCCCCGGCCACGTCGGTTGCAGTGAACTTCACGGGAACACCGTCAGTTCCGGCACGGCGACGACGAAGCGGCCGCCCCAGGTGCGCACTTCCGCCATGGCCGCCATGACTTCCTCACGGATGTTCCACGGCAGGATCAGGACATACTCGGGGCGGGTCTCGGCGATCGTTTCGGGCGGCAGGACCGGCAAGTGGCTGCCCGGCAGGAAATGGCCCTGCTTGGCCGGATTGCGGTCGACCACATAGGCGATCTTGTCCGGGCCGACGCCGCAGAAGTTGAGCAGGGTGTTGCCCTTGGCCGCAGCGCCATAGGCGGCAACGGTCTTGCCCTCGCGCGCGGCCGTATCGAGGAAGGCCAGCAGTCCCTCGCGCACGGGCGCGACTTTGCTCTGGAATGCGGCATAGGTTTCCAGCCGGTCGAACCCGGCAGCCTGTTCGTCGGCGCGGACTTTGGCGAGGCCGGGGCCGGTCCCATGGGCCTGCGAGGCAGTGCGGCAGGCCATCACGCGCAGGCTGCCGCCGTGGGTGGGCAGTTCCTCGACATCGAAGACCTTGAGGCCGTGCGCCGCGAAGACTGTCTCCACGGCCAGCAGCGAGAGATAGTAGAAGTGCTCGTGATAGACGGTGTCGAACTGCACGCCTTCGATCAGGCGCAGCAAGTGCGGGAATTCCACGCTGACGACGCCGTCGGGCTTGAGCACGGCGGCGAGCCCGCCCACGAAATCGTTGATGTCCGGCACATGGGCCAGCACGTTGTTGCCGATGACGAGATCCGCCGAAAGGCCGCGCGCGACAAGGTCCTGCGCCGTTTCCCGCCCGAAGAAGCGCGCTTCGGTCGGCACGCCGATGGCGCGTGCGGCTTCGGCAACATTGGCGGCCGGTTCGATGCCCAGCACCGGCACGCCGGCGGCCACGAAGTGCTTGAGCAGGTAGCCGTCGTTGCTGGCCACTTCGATCACTTGCGAGCTTTCATCGAGCCCGAAACGCTCGCGCGCTATGACGGTGAAGCGCCGCGCATGTTCCACCCAGCCGTCGCTGAACGAGGAGAAATAGGCGTAGTGGCTGAAGATGTCCTCGGGCGGCACGAAGCTGTCCGCCTGCACCAGCCAGCACTGCGGACAGACGAAGGCGCGCAGCGGATAGCCGGGCTCAGGCTGCGCGAGTTGCGCTTCGGTGAGGTACGAATTGGCCAGCGGGGTCGAGCCGAGATCGACGAAGGATTGCTCGGCCGGAGCGCCGCAGAACCGGCAGGGACGCGCGCTCATGCCGAGAGCTCCTCGTAGGCTGCGATCTGGCGCAGGGTGAATTCGCGCATGTCCGCTCCCTCGCGATGGGCGTTGTACCAGGCCACGGTCCATTCGATGGTCTGCGCCCGGTTGAGGCAGGGGCGCCATCCCAGCGCCTCGCCTGCCAGCGTGGAATCGAGCGTCAGCATGGGGGCTTCGGCTTCCCATGTGCCGGGGGCCTGCGTCCATGCCGTATCAAGGCCGAATCCGCGGCCCAGTTCTTCGGCCAGTTCGGCCACAGTGGCGAAGTCCTGTGCGTCTGGCCCGAAGTTCAGCGCCTCGGGCAGGGCGCTGCCTTCGGCCAGCGCTTGCGCATAGGCGAGGTAGCCGCCAAGCGGCTCCAGCACGTGCTGCCAGGGGCGCACGGCCTGCGGATAGCGCAGTTCCACCGGCGCGCCCTGTTCCAGCGCGCGGATGAAATCGGGCACCAGCCGGTCCTGCGCCCAGTCGCCGCCGCCGATCACATTGCCCGCGCGCGCGGTGGCGAGTGCCACGCCGCGATCCTTGAGGAAGCTCTTGGCATAGCTGCGGCAGACCAGTTCAGTGCAGGCCTTGGAACTGCTGTAGGGATCGCTGCCGCCCAGCGGATCGCTTTCCACGAAAGCCCGGCCGCTGCCGTCGTTGGCATAGACCTTGTCCGACGTGACCACGAGCACGGTCTGGACGGCAGGCGCCGCGCGCACGGCGTCAAGCAGGCTGACCGTGCCCATGACATTGGTCGAGAAAGTCTCTGCCGGGTCCGCATAGGAGGGCCGCACCAGCGCCTGCGCGGCCATGTGGATCACGATGTCCGCGCCCGACTGCGCCAGTTGCGCGGTCAGCGCGCCGGTATCGCGGATGTCGGCCATGTGGTGGCTCTCCGGCCACGGGGCCGCCAGCGCGTAGAGCGAAGGTGTGGAAACCGGCGGCAGCGCCACGGCCGTTACCTGTGCGCCCAGCCGCTCCAGCCAGAGGCACAGCCAGGCGCCCTTGAAGCCGGTCTGCCCGGTGACGAAAACCCGCCGCCCCTGCCAGAAGGGTGTCAGCGCCATACCTTCCAGGGGGCCTTGCCGGAGTTCCACAAGTCCTCAAGCTGGACTTTCTCGCGCAGCGTATCCATCGGCTGCCAGAACCCGTCATGCTCATAGGCGGCGAGTTGCCGGGCGGCGCTGAGCTTTTGCAGCGGTTCGCCTTCCCACACCGTAGTGTCCGCTTCGATCAGGTCGAGCACGGACGGTTCGAGGACGAAGAAACCGCCGTTGATGCGCTGGTTGCTGCTGCTCGGCTTCTCTACGAAAGATGTCACTTTGCCGTTGCGGATATTCGCCACGCCGAAGCGGCCAGGCGGGACCACAGCGCACATGGTCGCCTGCAGTCCGTGCTCGCGGTGGAAGGCGATTTCCGCGGTCAGATCGATATCGCCCAGACCGTCGCCATAGGTCATGCAGAAGGGTTCATCCGGATCGAGATAAGGGGCGATGCGGCGCAGGCGTCCGCCGGTCATCGACTGGATACCGGTATCGACTACGGTCACTTTCCAGTTCACCTGCTCGGCCCGGTGATACTGGATCGTGCCGTTGGACAGGTCCACCGTGATGTCGTTGTGGTGGAGGAACAGGTTGGTGAAATACTCCTTGATCATATAGCCTTTGTAACCGGCGCATATGATGAAGTCGGTGATGCCGTGGTGGGCATAGATGTTCATGATGTGCCAGAGGATCGGCTTTTCGCCGATCTCGATCAGCGGCTTGGGCCGCGTGACCGTCTCTTCCGAGAGACGGGAACCCAGCCCGCCAGCCAGGATCACGGCTTTCATGACAAGCGGCCCATTGTCCGGGTTCGTCTGGGCCTTGCTGCACCCTGCATCTCAGCGGCAACCTCTGTCTTCGTCTATGTGATTGCGAGGCGCGGCTTTTCCCAGCACCGGCCGGCGACATGAACGGGGGAGGTATAGGCGCAACGACTCGCGGTGTGCAAGGCATTGCGGGGTTTCGGGCGGCGACTTTTGGGCGGCGTTTTCTGGCCGGTCAAAGAGGTCCTTCCCGGACGGCGCCGGGAAGGACAGGTGTCAGCCGCCCAGGGCGGGCGCGATCTGCAAGCGGGTTGGGCCGGAGCGGCACTGGTGTGGCGCGGATGTCGCCGCTCCGGCCATGCGGCCGGGGAGGGCCGCAATTGGATTATGTCTCTCTGGCGGGAACGCGTCAGTCCTGCGGGATCACCCAGCGGATCGTGCCGGCATAGCTCCCCGCGACTGTCTCGCCATCGGTGCCGGTCGCCGGATCGAACCGGGCGCGCTTGGCGAGATTGCGGCAGGTGGCCTTGTCGAGCCCGTCATAGCCGCTCGACTGCAGGATCGTGCAGTCAGTCACCCGGCCATCGGTGTCGATGGCAAGGCGGAAGCGGACCGTGCCGGTATGCCCCTGGCGGATATCGGACGTGGGATAGTCGTTCGTCGTCACCCACTGCGCGGCATTGTTGCGCGGCCGGGCCGCCTTCGGGGTGAAGCGCGGCGCGGGATCGCTGGGTTTGACCCCGGGAATGAAAATGAACCCGTCGCCGCTGCCGCTTGCCGGTTCCACTCTGGCCGGGAGGGTGAAATCGAGGATCGGGTCCACGGCGGCCGGGGTTTTCGGTTCGACTGTCCTGGTGAAAGTGTCCTGGATGACGGGTTTCTGCGGCTGCGCCTTGGGTGTCTCGGCAGGCTTCGGCGGAAGCGGGTCCAGCGGGATCTGGGTGCCGCGAAGGCGCGGCGGCGGATCGCTCTTGATGAAGTGGACGGCAAAGCCGTTGACCAGCGCCAGAGCCAGACCGGCCTGGATCAGCGCGACTGTACCCCCGGTCAGCGCCTTGCGGCCACTGCTGGAATTCCCATCGGCGTAAGACATGGGCATCCTCTCCTCTCTCGGCCGTATTCCTGCGGTTCGTGCAGGTCCGGCGCTGTTCATGACAGGAAGCGTAACACAACCATTTCAGTTGGGAATTGTTTTTTACTAAGCGAATCAAGCATTTAATGCTGCATAGTTATAATAACCATGCTTAATTCCAGCCGGACTCGCGAATTTCTGCGGCAGGCGCGGCAGTACCTGAATCAATACTGAATGAATAAAGCGGCCCGGGCCGTGTAATCAGCGCGCCGCGGCGAGTGCTTTTTGTCTGCGGCGTTGCACGGAACTGCCCAGGCCGATCGCCTCACGGTACTTGGCGACAGTGCGCCGGGCGAGTTCGAAGCCCTTTTCCTTGAGCAGGTCCACCAATGCATCGTCGGACAGGATCGCCTTGGGGTCTTCGGCATCGATCAGCTGCTTGATCGCCGCCTTGACGGCCTCGGCCGAGGCTCCGCCTTCGCCGCCTGCCGAAGCGACGCCCGAGCTGAAGAAGTATTTCAGCTCGTAGGTGCCGCGCGGGCAATTGAGGAACTTGTTCGAAGTGACACGGCTCACCGTCGATTCATGCATCCCGATCGCTTCGGCGACGGTGCGCAAGGTTAGCGGCTTGAGATGCGAGACGCCGTGTCGGAAGAAGCCGTCCTGCTGCTTCACCAGTTCGGTGGCGACTTTGAGGATGGTTTTCTGCCGCTGGTCGAGCGCCTTGATCAGCCAGTTGGCGTCGGCCAGCTTTTCGGACAGCCACGCGCGCGAGGTCTTGTCGTCGCAAGTGCCCTTGAGTTCCACGTAATAGCCGCGGTTGACGATCAGGCGCGGCAGCGTCGCCTGATTGAGCGCGATGTCCCAGCCGCCATCGGCGCGCGGCGTGACGAGAATGTCGGGCGTCACCGCGCCGCTCGGCTCGCCGCCATAGCGCAGCCCCGGCTTGGGGTCATAGCTGCGCAATTCTGCGAGCATGTCGGCGAAGTCCTCGTCGTCGACACCGCACAGGCGTTTCAGCCGTGCCAGTTCGCCGCGCCCGATCAGGTCGAGGTTGTCGATCAGCTTGGCCATGCAGGGGTCGTAGCGGTCGGCTTCCTTTGCCTGCAGCGCGATGCATTCGGACAGGGTGCGTGCGCCCACCCCGGTGGGATCGAGCGACTGGACCACGGCCAGCCCCTGTCCCGCTTCACCTTCGCCGATACCCAGATCCTCGGCGATTTCGGCAAGCGAGGCGGGCAGGTAGCCGGTCTCGTCGAGCTGGCCGGTGATGTAGCGGGCAATGCCGGCCAGCATCGGATCGCTGGTGACGGCGCCGATCTGGGCTTCCAGATGGTCTGACAGGGTTTCGCCGCCGCCGGGGCGCTCGTCGATGCCGGGGCCTTCCTCGCTGGCGGGGCCGCGCAAGTCGGCGCCCCAGCCGGCATCGTCGGCGGCGCGCTGGCCGTCGCCGGTGTCGCGGTCACGGTCGAGCGCGGAGGCGTCGATGTCGAGCGGGCGGTCATCGGCGGCGCGGCCTTCGCCGATGAGCTGGTCGACCGAAGACCCTTCGAGCGTGGTGCGCCGGGCTTCCTCGGCCATTTCGACGGTCTCGGCCGCCGCTTCGGGCGCCTGCGCGCTGACGTCGAGCAGGGGATTGCTTTCCAGCGATTCGCCGATGAAAGCCTCGATTTCGAGGTTGGACAGCGCCAGCAGCTTGATCGCCTGCTGGAGCTGCGGCGTCATCACCAGCGACTGGCTTTGCCGCAGATCGAGACGTGGCCCCAGCGCCATCGATCAGTCCCCCCGCGCGGCTGGCCTCACAACGTGAAGCCCTCGCCGAGGTAGAGGCGCCGCACGTTCTCGTCGGCCACCAGCGCTTCGGGGCTGCCGGCGAACAGCACCTGTCCGCCGTAGATGATGCAGGCGCGATCAACGATGTCGAGCGTCTCACGCACGTTGTGGTCGGTAATCAGCACGCCGATGCCGCGCGTCTTGAGATCGCGCACGAGTTCGCGGATGTCGGCGATCGAGAGCGGATCGATGCCGGCGAACGGCTCGTCGAGCAGCATGATCGAGGGCTTGGCGGCCAGCGCGCGGGCAATCTCGCAGCGGCGGCGCTCGCCGCCCGAAAGCGCCATGGCCGGGCTGGTGCGCAGCCGGGTGAGGCCGAACTCGTCGAGCAGGCGCTCCAGCTCCTCGTTGCGCACGGTCTTGTCGGGCTCGACGAGTTCGAGCACGGCACCGATGTTCTGTTCGACCGTCATGCCCCGGAAGATCGAGGTTTCCTGCGGCAGGTAGCCGAGGCCGAGAATCGCGCGGCGGTACATCGGCAGGCGGGTGACATCGATCCCGTCCATCAGAATGCGGCCCGAATCGGGACGGACGAGGCCCATGATCGAATAGAAGCAGGTGGTCTTGCCGGCGCCGTTGGGGCCCAGCAGGCCCAGCACTTCGCCTTTGGCCACCGACAGCGAGATGTCGGTAAGCACGGCGCGCTTGTCGTAGCTCTTGGCGATCGAAATGACTTCGAGCCCGCCGCGCTCGGCCAGCAATGCCGCAGCTGCGGCGGGGCCACCAGCGTGTTCGTGCGAAAGATCAGTCGTAGCGGTCATCGCTGCAAGGTTTACGCAGCGTACAGGGTGACGGCAACCCGGCATTTCCGATTGCGTGGCCCGATTGGCAAGTTTCATGCATGAGTCGCATTCGCGTCACAGATGGCCCTGCTTCGCACTTGCAAAAAATCGAACTGGACTTGATCTCAATGCATTTCGATGTTCTATTCGGAACCATCGGACGAGGGGAGTCGCCTGATGAACAATAGCACGGATCGCAGCACAATGGCCCATAACCCGGCGCTTGGAAGCCAGGATGTTCCTGTGGCGGACTGGCGCCGCAAGATGAGCGATCATATCGCTTATGCGCTGCTGGTCTATACGGCGTTGCAGATTTTCGTCACCATCGGCGCGCTCAAGGCGGGCGGCAATTCGCTGCTGCCTTATCTGGCGCTGATTATCCTCGTCATCGCGATCATTCCGGCCTGCCGCCGTTTCGAATCGCGCTGGAACCGGCTGACGGACGAACAGGCTCACGATCCCGCACTGGCGCCTTACTACAAGCGCGACCGGATGATGCTCTGGGGCCTCGCCATCGGCCTGCCTTTTGCGCTGACCGGCCTGTTCAAGATCCTTGCCCTGACCTTTGCCTGATCCCGCCTGACGCAACGCGCATTTGCCCTTCGCCCGTGTGGCGACTAGGGCGGACATTCGCGCGCCCGCAGACGGGCGCGGACGGATGATCAGGGAGTTGCGTTTCACATGCTCAGTCCGGAACAGGCCAGGGACCGCGCGCAGGATCTGGTAGAGCGTGCGCGCCGTGCCGGGGCCGATGCGGCCGATGCGGTTTACGGGGCGAATTCCTCGGAAGGGATCCAGATTCGCCTTGGCAAGCTGGAGGATGTCGAGCGTTCCGAGAGCGAACACATCTCGCTTCGGGTTTTCCTGGGCCAGCGTTCCGCCAGCATCGGGTCGTCCGATCTTTCGCCCCAGGCGCTCGACGAACTGGCTGTCCGTGCGATCGACATGGCCCGCGCCGCGCCGGAAGACCGCTATGCGGGCCTCGCGCCGGAGGAACTGCTGACGCGCGGTCCCTGGCCCGATCTCGATCTCGTCGATCCGTCCGAACCCAGTCCGCAGGCCTTGCGCGCCATGGCTGAGGAAGCGGAAGACGCGGCCCGGGCCGTGGCCGGCGTGACCAATTCGGACGGGGCTTCCGCCAGTTCCGGTTCGGGCGTCTTCGCGCTCGCCACCAGCCATGGCTTTGCCGGAGGATATGGCTCGACCAGCCATTCGCTCAGCGTTTCCGTGGTCGGCGGCGAGGGAGCGGCCAAGCAGCGCGACAATGCCTGGCGCTCGGCTCATCATGGCGCCGACCTGCCCCCGCCGGCGGAGATCGGCGCTCTTGCCGGAGAGCGCACGGTGGCGCGCCTCGATTCGGGTCGGATGAAGAGCGGCGCAGTGCCGGTGGTATTCGATCCGCGCGTCGCGGGCAGCCTTGTCGGCCACCTGATCGGCGCGATGTCCGGCAGCGCCATTGCGCGCCGGTCCAGCTTCCTGCTCGACAAGCTGGGTGAGCAGATCTTCGCACCCGGGATCACGATCGTCGAGGACCCGCACACGCCGCGCGGCCTGCGCTCGCGCATGTTCGACGGTGAGGGGCTGGCGACCGTGAAGCGCGATCTCGTTGCCGATGGGAAAGTCACCGGCTGGCTGCTGGACACGGCTTCGGCGCGCCAGCTCGGTATGCAGCCGACCGGCCATGCGGCGCGCAACGGCGGCGGTGCGCCGGGCGTTTCGGTCGGCAACGTGCATCTCGCCGCCGGGCCGCTTTCGCCCGCCGAGCTGATGGCCGACATCGCGGACGGCGTTTACGTGACCGAACTGATCGGCCACGGCGTGAACGGTGTGACCGGCGACTACAGCCGCGGCGCGACGGGTTTTCGCATCGTGAATGGCGAACTGGCCGGACCGGTTTCGGAGTTCACTGTGGCGGGCAATCTCCTGGCGATGTTTGCACGCCTCGTCCCGGCGAACGATTTGGAATGGTATCGCGCGATCAACGTGCCGACCGTCCGCATCGACGGCATGACGATCGCGGGCGACTGAACCGTGCCCGTCCGGGGGAGCAGGATTGCGCGGCCATGAGGCAGGCATCTACCATCCTTTCCTTCGAAACGCCGGGCCGGGGCGTCACCGAGATCACGCGCACGCTGGCGGGATGGCTGGCGGAAACGGGCCTGTCCGAAGGGCTGCTCACCTTGTTGTGCCGCCACACTTCCGCCTCGCTGCTGATCCAGGAAAACGCGGCCCGCGAAGTGCGCACCGATCTGGCGGACTGGCTCGACCGGCTGGCGCCCGAGGGCCGGCATTATGCGCATGACGACGAGGGGCCGGACGACATGCCCGCGCATCTCAAGGCCGTGCTGACCGGCGTGACTCTGCAGATCCCGGTGATCGGCGGGCGTATGGCGCTGGGCACATGGCAGGGAATTTACCTTGCCGAGCACCGGGCGATGCCGCACCATCGGCAGATCGCGGTCCATCTGATCGGTGAATAATACCGGGACGCGGCTGTAACCGCCTGCGATCCCGGAGCGAACACCGGGAGAGAGAAGGGACGGGTAGGAACGTGGAGACAGCGGAAATGCGGCCCGGGATGGCTCCGAAAGGCGGCGATGTGGTCAGGCGCCACCGCTTCTCCACGCGGCTGTGGCACTGGACCAATGCCGTGACGCTGCTGGTCATGCTGATGAGCGGGCTGATGATCTTCAATGCTCACCCGCGCCTCTACTGGGGCGAATATGGGGCGAATTATGACGCGCCCTGGCTGAAGATCAGCTCGGCCCAGGCCGGGGCTGGGGGCGGGGAATTCGGTTATCTCCAGATCGGCAAGGTGCGCCTGACGACGACCGGCGTGCTCGGCTTGTGGAAGGATCAGGACGGCCGCCTGCAGCGCCGCGCCTTTCCCTACTGGGTGACGATCCCTTCGCGGTATAGTCTGGCCGGTGCGCGGATCTGGCATCTTGCCTTTGCGTGGGTTCTGGCGGTCGGGTTGCTGCTCTACCTGCTGTGGTCGCTGGGGAACCGGCATTTGCAGCGCGACATCCACATTACCCGCGCCGAATGGCGTCCATCGCATATCTGGCATGACATCCGGGACCATGCGCGGTTGCGCTTTCCCTCCGGTGCGGCGGCGTTGAAGTACAACGTGCTGCAGAAGCTGGCCTATGCCGGGGTGCTGTTCGGCCTGCTGCCGCTGATAATCCTGACCGGACTGGCCATGTCTCCCGGCACCGATGCGTGGTTTCCGCTGGCGGCGGAGCTTTTTGGCGGGCGCCAGTCGGCGCGCTCGGTGCATTTCCTCTGCGCTTTCGCGCTGGTGGCGTTCTTTCTTGTCCATATGGCGATGGTCGTGCTGGCCGGGCCGTTCAACGAGGTGCGCTCGATGATTACCGGCCGCTACCGCCTGCCGCCGGACAGGCCCGCGTCCGAAGACGGTATGATGGGGCAAGAGGCATGAGCCGCCTGATCCTCTCGCGCCGCACCCTGATCCGCGCCGGGGGTGCCGGGGCGGGCAGTCTCCTGCTCTCCGGCTGCGACAAGCTGTTCGAGAATCCCACGTTCCGCCACACGCTGGAAGGAGCGGAAGACCTGCACATGGCCACCCAGCGCGTGCTCGGCCGTCATGCGCTGGCGCGCGAATTTGCCGAGGCCGACATGTCCCCGGTGTTCCGCGCCAACGGCAGCCGCGAAGTGGCTGATCCGGTCTATCGCCGTCATCTGGCGCAAGGTTTCGCGCAGTGGGCGCTAAGAGTGGAAGGGCTGGTCGAAAAGCCGCTGACGCTGCCGCTCGATACGCTCAAGTCCATGCCTCAGCGCACCCAGATCACGCGCCACGACTGTGTCGAGGGCTGGAGTGCGATCGGCCAGTGGACGGGCCCGCGCCTTGGGCCGTTACTCGATCTCGCGGGTCTCAAGCCGCAGGCGCGATACGTCGTGTTCCACTGCGCCGATCTCTATCACGGGCGGCCCTATTACGAATCGATCGATCTGGTGGACGCCTTTCATCCGCAGACGATCCTCGCCTGGGCGATGAACGGCAAGCCGCTCGAACAGGCCCACGGCGCCCCGCTGCGCCTGCGGGTCGAGCGCCAGCTTGGCTACAAGCATGCCAAGTTCGTCACCCGCATCGAGGCGGTGGCTTCGCTCGATGGAATCTATGGCGGCAAGGGCGGCTATTGGGAGGATAACGGGGCTTACGCCTGGTACGCCGGAATCTAGGCTGTGGCCGCTGTCGTGCGGCCCATCAGTGATATATTGTGCATCACAAACCGGCAAGGCAGGGCGGTCAGGCGCGGCGGGGTCTTTACGCGGCGGCAAACCTGCCCCACATGCTCGGACCATGAGCACTGCCCCCCAGCCCGATGCCGCCATCTCGATCCGCAATCTCGTCAAGCGTTATGCGCCCGCCGGCGAGGGCGAGGGCAAGCTGGCGCTGAACGGAGTGTCGTTCGATGTGCCGGAGGGGGGCATCTTCGGGCTGCTCGGTCCCAACGGTGCGGGCAAATCGACACTGATCAACATCCTGGCCGGGCTCGTGCGCAAGTCCTCGGGCACGGCCGAGATCTGGGGCTTCGATATCGACAGGGACCAGCGCAACGCCAAGCGCTCGATCGGGATCGTCCCGCAGGAGATCGTCTTCGATCCCTTCTTCACCCCGTTCGAGGTGCTGGAGATCCAGGCCGGGCTCTATGGCATCGCCAAGCACCTGCGGCGTTCGGAAGACCTGCTGCGCGCGGTCCATCTGGCGGACAAGCGCAATGCCTATGCGCGCACGCTTTCGGGCGGCATGAAGCGGCGCCTGCTGATTGCCAAGGCGCTGGTCCACCAGCCGCCAGTGCTGGTGCTCGACGAGCCGACCGCGGGCGTCGACGTGGAACTGCGCCGCCAGCTCTGGGAACTGGTCACGGAGATGAACCGCGAGGGCGTGACGATCGTGCTGACCACGCACTACCTTGAGGAAGCCGAGGAGCTGTGCGACCGCATTGCGATCATCAACCACGGACAGGTGATTGCCAACAAGCCGACGCGCGAACTCGTCGGCATGGCGCGCGAGAAGATCCTGGTCCTCACGCTCGACCGGGAAGTGGCCGAGCTGCCGGGCCACCCCGGTTTTCTCAAGTGCGAGAAGACCGGCGAGCGGGAATTGGAAATCACTTATGACAAGGACCGCAGCAATGCGGGCGAAATTCTCTCGGCGGTTCAGGCCCAGGGATTCGCTATTGTCGATGTGACAACCCGCGAAGCCGATCTGGAGGACGTCTTCGTCACTCTAACCAGCCAGGCGCGCAGCGCGGCCTGAGGGGCAGGTATGCGGAAGATGGTTTATATTGGCGGTTAAATAAATTTAACCGCCATCAGTGATCCGCGGAAGCATTGTGCATGGAGAGTGCAGCACGGTTCCGCGGTCTGCATGCCAATCTATTTCTTGTGTCTGTCCATTTTCCAGATTTTATGCTGCTTGCGGACGATGGGCTTTTTGCATTTCTTGCAAACCCCAACATAATGTTCGCCATCCCACTGTACAGTTGATCGCGTAGGCCTGTGCCTGTTTAGTAGACAGAATTCCAGAAGTCTGACCACTTTGTTAGTCTCCGGGCTATCTAAGGCTAGCGATTGATCCGCTATTTCGGGTTACGACTCGTACAAGTAGAGTGTCTTTACCGACTCTGATTTCTTAAGATGTTATAGGCGCTTGTGTTGCAGTGCAATGTACCCTTTGGGAGTGCGACAAAATCTTGCAGGGATTGTCATACCTCGGCAAAGGGGAGGTGATGGAAACGCAAGCAAACGCCGCCGGCACTTTCGACATCCTCGTGATCGGTTCAGGCGCCGCCGGGCTTACGGCCGCCTTGGCACTGGCCGAAAAATACAAGGTCGCCGTTCTCGCCAAGGGCGGCCTTACGGGCGGATCGACCGCCTGGGCCCAGGGCGGCATTGCGGCTGTGCTCGACCAGGGGGATACCTTCGAAGAGCACGAGCGTGATACCATGATTGCCGGTGCCGGTCTCAACCGGCGCGAAACGGTCAACTTCGTCATCGAACGCGCGCCGCACGCGATCGGCCGCCTCATCGATCTGGGCGTTCCGTTCAATATGGACGGCAACGAACTCCACCTGACGCGCGAAGGCGGGCATTCGCACCGCCGTATCGTCCATGTGAATGACGCTACCGGCTGGGCGGTGCAGCAGGCGCTGCTGCGCGCGGCCGAGGCCAACCCCAACATTACCCTGCTGCCGGGCCGCTCCTGCATCGACTTCATCACCGGAAAGCACGAGATGCGCTATTCCGCGTCAGGCCGGGTCTGGGGCGTCTATGCGCTCAACGAAGAGAGCGGCCACGTCGAAGCCTTCACCGCGCGGGCGACCGTTCTGGCGACGGGCGGAGCGGGACGTGTCTATCAGTTCAGCACCGCGCCGCGCGGCGCCACGGGCGATGGCATCTCGATGGCCTGGCGCGCGGGCGCGCGGGTCTCCAACATGGAGATGATGCAGTTCCACCCGACCTGTCTCTACAATCTGGAGGTCAAGAACTTCCTGATTACCGAGGCAGTGCGCGGCGAGGGCGGGCGGCTGATCAATCCACGTACCGGCAAGCGCTTCATGACCTTCTACGATCCCGAGCGGCTGGAATTGGCCCCGCGCGACGTGGTGGCCCGCGCGATCGACTCCGAGATTAAGCGCTTCGGTCTTGATTACGTGCACCTCGACATCAGCCACCAGCCGCCGGAATTCGTTCGCGAGCATTTCCCCACCATTTACGAAAAGCTGCTGACGCTCGGCATCGACATGACCAGGGAGCCGATCCCGGTGGTGCCGGCCCAGCACTATACCTGTGGCGGGGTGCTGATCGATCTTGACGGGCGGACCGATCTGCCGGGGCTCTATGCCGCTGGCGAATGCACCGAGAGCGGTCTCCACGGCGCCAACCGCCTGGCGTCCAACTCGCTGCTCGAATGCTTCGTGTTCGGCGATGCGGCGGCGGCGCATATCCTTGCGAACTGGGACAGCTTCGAAGCGCCGCCGCCGGTCCGGGCCTGGGACGAAAGCCGGGTGAGCGAGCCGGACGAGGAAGTCATCATCAAGCAGAACTGGACCGAGATCCGCCGCTTCATGTGGAACTATGTGGGCATCGTGCGCACCACCAAGCGGCTGGAGCGAGCGATGCACCGCATCCAGCTCCTCAATACCGAGGTCGATGAATACTACCGCCACTTCCGCGTCTCGACCGACCTGATCGAGCTGCGCAACCTGCTGCAGTCGGCCGAACTGATCGTGCAGTCCGCGCTCAAGCGGCACGAGAGCCGGGGGCTGCATTACACCCTCGACTATCCGCAGACGGACGACGTGCCGGTCGACACCATCCTGGTGCCCTGATCGCATCGCTCCCGCGCCGGGCGGGGATCAGCCGCCGATTTTGAGAACGTGGCCGATAAAGATCAGCGCCATCGCGCCCAGTATCGAGGCGAGGCAACCGGCGCGGCTGAAATCGCGTTGGCCCTGGCTGGTGATGAGGCCGGCCACCAGCGAACCGCCGATGCCGAGCAGGATCGTCGCGACCCAGCTGTACCCCTGGTGTCCGGGATAGAACAGCTGGGCAAATGCGCCGATGAACAGGCCGCTGATGATGGCGCCGATGATGTTGAACATGGGGACGTGGTCTCTTTCACAGTGTGGACTGCAGTGGCGGTGCCTTACGCTCCGCGCATCGTCATGCTGGCATGAGCGGAGGGCCTTTGCCCACCCTGTCTCGGCAAGGTGCATAGACGGTTCGACGGAGCGCAACAGCCGGCAGGGGACCTGCCGGCACTGCATCTGGGGTGGTGAACCGGCTGAATGACCCCATATTTGTTATAACAGGCCCTTGACTCTGCCCGGAACGGACTCGGTTCGTCGCAAGCCCGATTCGGTTCGCCGCCAATTTATGTGGAAAAATTTTTGCGCGCATTTGTGATTAAGGCTCTTGCGCCAGCGGCGGGTGCAGGACTTTCC
This sequence comes from Novosphingobium naphthalenivorans NBRC 102051, assembly GCF_001590985.1. GTDB lineage: Bacteria > Pseudomonadota > Alphaproteobacteria > Sphingomonadales > Sphingomonadaceae > Novosphingobium > Novosphingobium naphthalenivorans. The sequence goes on along the minus strand of NZ_BCTX01000051.1, from coordinate 18,626 downwards.
ACGCGTCGCGCGATGCCCTGCTGTGTCCACCCCTTGGAGGGTGCCCATGTTAACCGCGACTTCACCCTCTTGCACCCGTTTGCAGAAAGAGCACTATGGGTTGTGGCGCGTCGCTTGCGAGGCCTCAAGACCTAGGAAATGTCCGCGGGCCCGCAATGGGCCCGCAAGGCGTTCCCGGAGGTGAGGCAAAGGCTTCAGAGCGGCGCGGCAGGGGTCGGACAGGAACATTTTGTTCTCTTTTTGTGCTTTTGGTGCTAAACGGTGAGGTTCGCTGCCCGCCGACTCGCACCGGCACTGCCCGGCTTCTGCCTTGAGCTGTGAACCTGCCGTGAGGCGGTTTGATGACAGATTTTGACCGGCGGCTATGCGGGGGCGCAAAGTGGATTTCAGGAACGGAAACGAAGGTCATGTGGCCAGTCACGATCAGGACCATGATCAGGGCTACGATGATGGGGATCACGCGGAAATGAGCGAACTCAAGATCCCGCAGAAGACCGCGCCGAAGGAAAAGGAGACGGGCAAGGGCCCGGCAATCGTCATGGACAAGACCGACGCGGCTACGGCCGATCTGCTGACGGAGGCACCGGTCAAGGCGCCCAGGAAGAGCGATTCCAAGGCGATCCATGATCGCCGCTTTACGATCGTTACCGATGAGAGCCGCAACGCGCTCCTCACCGATTTCGGCAAGGAGACGCTCGATGACCGCTACCTGCTGCCCGGCGAGAAATATCAGGACATCTTCGCCCGCGTGGCCGATGCCTATGCCGACGATCAGGAGCACGCCCAGCGGCTCTACGACTACATCTCGAAGCTGTGGTTCATGCCGGCGACGCCCGTGCTTTCGAACGGCGGCACCGGGCGCGGACTGCCGATCTCGTGCTATCTGAACTCGGTCGACGACAGCCTTGAAGGCATTGTCGCGACCTGGAACGAGAACGTCTGGCTGGCCTCGCGCGGTGGCGGCATCGGCACGTACTGGGGCGCGGTGCGCGGCATCGGCGAGCCGGTGGGCCTCAACGGCAAGACCAGCGGCATCATTCCTTTCGTGCGCGTGATGGATTCGCTGACGCTGGCGATCTCGCAAGGATCGCTGCGCCGCGGTTCGGCTGCCTGCTACATCGACGTCTCGCACCCGGAGATCGAGGAGTTCCTCGAAATCCGCAAGCCTTCGGGCGACTTCAACCGCAAGGCGCTCAACCTGCACCACGGTGTGCTGCTGACCGACGAGTTCATGGAAGCCGTGCGCGACGGTGCCGAATTCGAACTCAAGAGCCCGCGTGACGGCTCGGTGCGCGGCAAGCTCGATGCCCGCTCGCTGTTCCAGAAGCTGGTCGAGGTCCGCCTTGCCACCGGCGAGCCCTACATCGTCTTCTCCGACACCGTGAACCGCATGATGCCCAAGCATCACCGCGATCTCGGCCTCAAGGTCTCGACGTCGAACCTGTGCTCGGAAATCACGCTGCCCACCGGGCGCGACCACCTCGGCAACGACCGCACGGCGGTGTGCTGCCTCTCCTCGCTCAACCTTGAAACCTGGGAAGAGTGGAAGGGTGAGAAGCGCTTCATCGAGGACGTGCTGCGCTTCCTCGACAACGTGCTGCAGGACTATATCGACCGCGCGCCCGACGAGATGGCCCGCGCCAAGTATTCGGCCATGCGCGAGCGCTCGGTCGGCATGGGCGTGATGGGTTTCCACTCGTACCTGCAGAAGAAGGGCATTGCGTTCGAAAGTGCGATGGCCAAGGCGCTCAACATGCAGATGTTCCAGTACATCAACATGAAGGCCAACGAGGCCTCGATGCTGCTGGCCAACGAGCGCGGCCCTTGCCCGGATGCGGCCGATCAGGGCGCGATGGAGCGTTTCAGCTGCAAGATGGCGATCGCGCCGACCGCGTCGATCTCGATCATCTGCGGCGGCACCTCGGCCTGCATCGAGCCGATCCCGGCGAATATCTACACCCACAAGACGCTTTCGGGCTCGTTCGTGGTGAAGAACCCCTACCTGCAGAAGCTGCTGGCTTCGAAGTCGAAGGATTCCACCAATGTGTGGAACTCGATCCTGGAAAACGGCGGCTCGGTCCAGCACCTCGATTTCCTCTCGCCGGAGGAAAAGGCGGTTTACAAGACCAGCTTCGAGATCGACCAGCGCTGGCTGCTCGAATTCGCCGCCGACCGCACGCCCTATATCGATCAGGCTCAATCGCTGAACCTGTTCATCCCCGCCGATGTCGACAAGTGGGACCTGATGATGCTGCACTTCCAGGCTTGGGAGAAGGGCATCAAGTCGCTCTACTACCTGCGCTCCAAGTCGGTGCAGCGCGCCGGTTTCGCCGGTGCGGGCGGTGTGGAGGCGGACAACACCTCCGAAGCGCCCAAGTTCGAGATCGGCGAGACGACCGATTACGATGAGTGTCTGGCATGTCAGTGAGGGCCTGCCGGTAAGATGACCGGACCCGCGCGCCTCCTGCCGATGGCCCTGCTTTTGGTTCTCGCAGGATGCGCGCATCAGGTTTCGGCTGCCGTCGAGCCGGAAGCACCGGGCTTCCTGCTCGGCGTCTGGCACGGCTTCATTTTCCCGTTCGCGTGGGTGGCCTCGCTTTTCACCGATGTCACGATCTACGCCGTGCCGAACAACGGCGGCTGGTACAATTTCGGCTATTTCATCGGCATCATGTTCCTGGGCGTCGGCGCCCATCGCGGCAAGCGCGTGGTCTATCGCGAGCGTGTGATCGAAATGAACGGGCCGATCATCGACCAGTAGGGCAGTGTGCAGCGCTGCCTGCAACCGTGCTCCAACCCGCTCAGCCTGAGCTTGTCGAAGGCCCTGCGGGCGTGGCGCGTGGTTCACATCCTTCGACGGGCTCAGGATGAGCGGTCATGGAGATGGGCCCGCCTCGTCAACTCACCGGATAGCGATAGCGGATCGTGTACCCGATATGGTCCGACAGCATCGAGCCGTCGGGTTCGGTGCCGAAGGGAATGTCGGCCCCCGCCGGGATCAGCGCCTTGCCCCTCGCACTCAGCGTGAACTGCATGTCGCGCCCGCGCCGCACGATCGTGGCGGCATCGGCGGGGCTGGTCAGCGGGCGCGGGCCGCCGGCCAGCCAGGTCTTCAGCGCGTCGGCCTCGCCCTGTCCGCCCAGCCGCGCGATCGCGGCGTCGAGGGCGGCGATGCGGGCCGGGCGCTGGCCCCGGTTGAAGTCCCCGGCGATCACCACCGGTACGCCCGGCGTGCGGTTCGCGGCAACGAAGCTGGCGAGGAAGTCAGCCTCACGCCGGTAGGCGTCGAGCGCCCGCGCGGCCGAGGCGTGCGAGGCGCCCTTGCTGTTGAAATGCGTGCCCGCCACCATGACTTCGCGCCCGTCGGCCAGTTGCAGCGTGGCCATCAGCACGCCCTTGGCGGCGAGGCAATCGAAGCCGGCACAGGCCCCTTCGGGAAAGGCCGCGCGCTTCACGTCGAGCACGGGCAGGTCGGAGAGGATCACGAGGCCGCTGTCGACCGGGGTCCCGGCCGTCTCGCCCAGCATCCAGTCGCGCTCCACGCCCTTGGGCGCAGTGCCGGTCCGCAAGTAGGGGCCCTCGACCACATAAGGATAGCCCGCGATCCGGCCGATGGCCTTGGCATCGCCCGAGAAGGCCTCCTGCAGCACGACGACGCCGGGGGCGCAGCCCTGCGCGCGCATCAGCGAGAGCCGCTCGCCGATGGCATGCAGGGCTTCCGGGCCCTTCTTGGCCAAGGGCCAGGGCAGCCCGGCGACATTGTAGGTCATCACCGAAAAATCGCCCACGCGGCAGGCCGCGGGCGTCTCGTCGGGATCGGCGGCGCTTGTCAGCGCGATGTCCGGCGCAGGCAGCGGGTCGGCGAAGGAAGCGCCGCCGACCAGCGCGACGGCACCAAGCAGATAACGTAGGCGCATGAAGCGAAAGGGGTTCATCACTGCGTTCCGATCCGGCTGGCGATCACGGTGCGCGAGGGGCGGTCTATCGACCACAGCAGGGTGGGATCGCGCGGGTCAAAGTCGATCGCCTGCCCATGCGTGGTGAGGGGGATAGTGCCCTTGTGAACCAGCACCGATCCGGCCTCCGGCAAGTCGAGCACATAGACTTCGGCGCGATCATGCCCGCTGGCATAGAGGTGCCCGCCCGGCCCCCAGCTCGCGCCCGAGGCGCTCTTGGGCTTGAACAGGTCGAGCACGTCCGCCGGAAAGGCCCAGCCCCGGTCGATGCGGAAATCCTCGTCGAGCCGGGCAAACAGGGTATAGCGGTGATCGCGCGTGGGCTCGCCGCCCTTCACGCCCTGATCCGGTCCGTCGTAGTTGGCGAAGACCGCCCACCAGTGCCCGTCATGCCGGTTGACGACGGTCAGCGAACCGGGCGCCATGCCCAGGCTTACCGAGTTGACGTGCGCCAGCGTTTCCGGGTCGAAGAATTCGATCGTGCTGAGCTGCGGCACGCCCGGATGATTGGAGGCGGCGCAGACGAGCTGCTTTTCAGCAAGGGTGCAGCTGTTGATGTGCGGATAGAGCGCCGGATCGCCATGCCATTCGGCCACGCGCTTGCCGTCGGCGATGCGGTACTTGGCGATCGTGGCATTGTCGATCGCATAGACATACGTGCCATCCGAAGCGACGCCCTGCCGGGCTTCCGGCGCTTCGATGCGATGGACCACCGGCGCCGGCTCTTCCGCCATCACCGGCGCACCCGCCAGCGAAGCCAGCCACGCCGCCATCCCGAACGCGTGGCGGCCCCCCCGCCCGCGCGGCAATTCCAGAAGTTCCGTCATGTCGCACCCCTTGCGAAACTTGCGGCGCGGCTAGGCGCAGATGGTTACACGGCGTGGTCACTTCAGTGACTACACTGTCATAGACGCCGTGCTTTCCGGGGCTCCTCAGGTGAGGACGACTTGCCTGTCCTGCCGCGCGAAGGGGACGCGGCGCAGCACCATGGTGCGGTAGCTGGGGGTCAGAACGGTATCGACGCCGACGAAAGTCGCCATGCCCTGTTCGCGCTCGAATTCCACGCGCACGTAGCCCTGGTGCATGTTGTCGGTCCAGGTGACTTCGGGGATGTGCTCGGCCCAGGCCTTGTCGAGCGCGCGCGCGGTTTCCGGACCGAAGCCGCTGTCCACGAAGTCGCCGGGCGAGGAGATCCCGGCCGTGCCGAATTCGATCCCCGCCGGGCGGCCTGCCTGGTCGGCGAGGCGGTTGACCCAGAAGCTGTGGCTGTCGCCCGAGAGGAACACGAGGTCCCCGGCGCCCGCCTCGCGCGAGAGGTCGTAGAGCCGTTCGCGGGCCCAGGGATAGCCGCCCCAGGCGTCGGTGTAGTCGGGCAGGTTGAAGCGCCCTTTCCAGGCCATGGCCACGGCCGGATCGGCGGCGATCTTCGCCAGTTCCTCCTTCGACTTCGCGGCGGCCAGCTTTGCCGAGGGATCGGCGACGAGGCCCAGCCCGACCACGTCCGGCACGTCGACGCGGGCGATCACCATCGGGCAGCCGATAATCCGCCAGGGCTGGCCCTGTTCGACCGAGCGGGTGAGCGCGGCGGCAAGGTCGGCTTCGCATTCGGGCGAGAGGATGGGCCGGTCCGGCGCGCCGAGCACGTCCTCCTTGAAGCGCCGGGCCGAGGCGGCATCGGTGATGCTCTCGGCATAGTCCATGTACTCGATCTGCTTCGCGCGTGCGGTGTGGCGCGTCTCGATCGTCTGCAGCGTGGCAAGGTCGCCGAAGCTGTAACCGCGCCAGAACTGCATCCGGCTGCGGCCTTTCACGGCCAGCCATTCGGGTTCGCGCACCGGCATCCATTCGAAATAGGCGCGGATCGAGGCCGCGCGTCGCGTCGCCCAGTCGCCTTCGGTGTCCGGCTGGTGGTTCTGAGCGCCGCCGGTCCAGGGATTGTTGGCGCTTTCGTGGTCGTCCCAGCAGGCGAGCAGGGTGTGGTTCGCATGCATGGCCTGCGCGCCCATGTCGGTCTTGTACTGCGCGTGGCGGGTGCGGTAGTCGGCGAGCGAGACGATCTCGTGCAGCGGCGCGTGGACGCGGCCGATCCGGTGGGCGATGTCCGCGCCCCAGCCGTCCTGGCCGCCGTATTCGTAGATGTAGTCGCCGGTGTGCAGCACGAAGTCGATATCGGCATCGCGCGCGATCGCGTCATAGGCGTTGAAGTAGCCGAAGGCGTAGTTCGAGCAGCTCGTCAGCGCGATGCCGAGCCGGTCGAGCCGCCCCTCGGGCAGCGTGCGAGCCCGGCCAAGCGGGGAGACGGCCTCGCCCACGCGGAAGCGGTAGTAATAGACGCCGCCCGGGTTCAGTCCGCCGGCAAGGACCTTCACGGTGTGATCGCGGCCGGGATCGGTGGTGAAGGGGCCGGATTTCAGTACTTGGGCGAAATCGGGCGTGGCGCTGAGTTCCCACGTGCCGGAGACTGTGCCGGAGGCCGCACCTTCGGTGGTGACGCGGGTCCACAGGACGACGCTCGTCGCGTCCGGGTCACCGCTGGCGACGCCATGGCGGAACACCGGATTCAGGATCGCGGCCTGGGCCAGCAATGCGGATGGCACGGCCAGAAACACGGCGCTTCCGGCCATGCCGGCAAGCAGGGCACGGCGGGAAACTTCGGCGGGACGGAACGGGCGGGTCATGGCGTGCAGGTCCTTTGGGCAACCGGCGCGGAGCGGGCTCGCGCGGAATTTCAGGCGGGGAAACGGAAAAGGCGGGCCGGTTTTGGACACCGCCCCGCCTTTCCGGAACACTCCCCCATGAGTGTCTGGGAGTTATGGATCAGAAATCGGCAGTGGCCGTGAACACCATGGTGCGCGGCGCGCCGATCCAGGCATAGTTGCCAGAGATGCCGCCGAGGTAATCCTCGTCGGTCAGGTTGTTGATCGTGAGGTCGAACTGCAGGGCCTTGAGGGCCTGGCTCAGCGCTTCACCCTTCACGTTGATGTTGAGATCGGTGAGGATGTAGCTGTCGGCCTTCCAGCTGTTGTCGGCATTGACGTAGCGATCGTCGGTGTACTTGGTGGTCACGCCCAGCGAGACCGGGCCAAGCCGGTAGTTGGCCGAGAGCACGAACATGTTCTGGGGGATGCCCGTGACGCGGTTGCCCGGGGTCACGCCCTGCTCGGCGTCCAGCACGCTGTCGCCGGTGCCGCGGTACTTGGCATCGATGTAGGTGTAGGCCGCGTAGAGGTTGAGGTTCGTCGTCGGGCGGACGTTGGCCAGCAGTTCGAAGCCTTCGGAGTCGATGCCGCCCGCGTTGTAGAAGATGCCGTCACCTTCGCCGAGGTAGTCGATACCGGATGCGGTCGAGTTGGAGACGTAGATCACCTGGTTGGAGAACTTCGACTTGAACCAGGTGGCAGAGCCGTGGAACCAGCCGTTCTCATAGCGAACGCCGGCTTCCCAGTTCTTGGCCGACTCGGGCTTGATCTCAGAGAGATCGGCATTGTTGTATTCGAGAACCGAGTCGGTCAGCGCCTTGAAGTTTTCGGCATAGCCGCCGAACACGTTGAGGCCATGGACCGGCTCGATCTGGATGCCGCCCGAGAGCAGGACCTTGGAGGTCGACTTGATGCTGACGTTGTCGGTATCACCGAACAGGTCGACGCGGTCGAGGTGGTTGGTGAACTGCTTGGCACCGATGTTGGCTGTGACCGGGCCGACCTGCACGGTGTCCTGAACATACCACTTGAAGGTCGTCTGCGGATACTTGCGGCTGTACTGGGTCCAGTACGGCGTCGAGTCATAGGCCATGCCGACAGTCGTGTCGGTGACGTTATGCCAGTTGCGCCATTCCTGCCGGGTGGTGTCTTCGTACCACAGGCCGGCCCGCAGGCTGTTGTCGAGGCCGCCCAGGGTCACTTTCCAGGTGCCTTCGCCGGTGAAGCCCAGGCGGTCCTTGCGGTAGTGGGTGTGGCGGTACGACTGGGCGCCGATGGCACCGGTTGCGTAGCAGCTGGGATCATAGAGGCTGGCGCAACCTTCGCTCGCGGTCAGCGCCACACCGTTGGCGTCGACGAAATAGATCTTGCCCAGCGCAGACCCGCCATTGACAGTGCTGGTTCCGGACAGTTCGCTTTCGGGATTGCCGGCGCCATCGTCGGTCACGTCGACGACATAGGGGGGAGCCCAGTCGCCGCGGCCGGCCATGTCGTGATAGTAGACCGAGGCGTGCAGGTCGAGGCTGTCACCGATCTTGGTGTCGGCCTTGAGGTAGGCGAAGAAGTTCTTGCGAATCGTCGACCAGGCGCGGCGGTAGTTCTGGTCGATGACCGGAATGCCGGTCCAGACGCCGGTCAGGGCGTCAGCGTGGGGGCTGGCTGCGTACTGTTCCGGGCTGTACATCTGATCGTAGTTGTCTTCGTGGGCATAGTCGTAGTCGACATAACCCGTCAGCTTGACCGGGGTGTCGATGATGAACTTGCCGGCGAAGTTGTCGCGATGGTTCTGCGCCGAGCCTTCCATCCAGTCGGTCGCCTGCTGGTGCGAATACGAGATCCAGGCCTTGGCGGTGTTGTTCAGGAACAGACCGGTGTCGAAACGGCCATAGTAGCGGCTCGCTTCGAAATCGCCCACCGACCCGGACAGGCGCACGCGCATCTCGTCGAGCGGGTCGGAGGTCACGAAGTTGAGCGTGCCGCCCAGCGCTTCGTTGGACAGCGAGCCGATGTCGGCGGTGCCCTGCGAAACTTCGACGGTGCGGATGTTCGCGGTGTCGACGAAGCGGTTGGCCTTCGAGCCGCCGCCATAGTTCGAGCCGCCATTGGGCAGGCCGTCGATGGTGAGACCGACCTGCTGCTGGTCAAGGTTGGTCTGGAAGCCGCGGATCGAGTAGGCGGTCGACCAGTCGTCGAAACCGAAGGCATCGCCTTCCTGCACCTGCACGCCCGGCAGGGTGTTGGCGAGGTCGAGCACCGAGGCGACCGGCGACTTGTCCGCGATCAGCTCTTCGCTCAGTGCCGAGTTGTTGTAGGTGGCGCGGGTGCCGGTGACGATGATGGCGTCGCCGTTTAGCGCGTCGGCGGCGTCAGCGGCATCGGCTGCGTCGTCAGCCAGCGCCGGCGTGGCGACGGCAATCGCGGCAAGGCACGTACTGAGAATACTGGCATTACGGATAGTCTTGAATCGCATGGTGCAACCCCCCTGTTCGAGATTCGGATTGGGGGCGCATCTGGTCTTGTTTTCTGACTTCCTGCGGTCAGTTCAGAGGCATTTCCGGGTCATATTGGTGACAATGATGTGTCATCGGGAGGGGCTGGAAGGGAGAAATCGCGGACCCTTTTCCGTGTAATCGCCGCCGGTTATCCGGCGCTGCCGGCAGCTGCCGGTTGCGATGTGCCTGGGTTCAGCAAGCTGCCAAAGGCCTCGATGGGCTGCGGCGTGCCAATCAGAAAGCCCTGGATCCGCTCGCACTTTTCTTCACTCAGGAAGCGCAATTGCTCGGCCGTTTCGACGCCTTCGGCAACGATCGGCAGATTGAGGCCGCGGCCCAGGCCGATCATGGCCCGGATGATCTCGGCTGAGCGGTTGTTCTCCCGCAGGCCGGACACGAACGACTTGTCGATCTTCAGCGTGTCGAAGGGAAAGGATTGCAGATAGGAGAGCGAGGAATAGCCGGTGCCGAAATCGTCCATGGCGATCCGCACGCCCAGGGCCTTCAGGCGCCGCAGCTGGCTGATGGCGCGGGCGAAGTCGTTGAACAGCACGGTTTCGGTGATTTCCAGTTCCAGCCGCTTGGGCGAAAGGCCGGTCTCCAGCAGGATCTCGTGGACGAGTTTGGCAAGGTCGCCATGGCGGAACTGCACCGTCGAGAGATTGATGGAAACCTGCAGCGGGTTTTCCCAGGATGCGGCTTCGCGGCAGGCCGATCGCAGCACCCATTCGCCCAGCTCGATGATCAGTCCGCTCTCCTCGGCGACCGGCACGAAATCGTCGGGCATCAACATGCCGCGGGTTGGGTGGTTCCAGCGCAGCAGCACTTCCAGGCCGTAAATCTGGCTGGCGACGGTGGCCTGCGGCTGGAAGTACAGGGAAAATTCGTTGCGTTCGAGCGCCTTGCGGATATCCCGCTTGAGCTGGTGCTGTTGGCGGATGCGGGTGTCCATGTCGTGCTCGAACAGGCGCATGACGCCGCGGCCATCGTCCTTTGCACGGTAGAGCGCGGTGTCGGCGCTGCTCATCAGGGTTTTGGCGTCCGTGCCATCGTCGGGATAGACGGCAATGCCGACGCTCAGCCCCACGGAAAGCGAATTGCCTTCGAACAGGAAATCTTCCGAAGTGCATTCGATCAGCTGGTTGCTGAGCGCGCCCGACGCTTCCGGCTGAATACCCTCGCTGACAATCAGCGCGAATTCGTCGCCGCCCAGACGAGCCAGGAAATTGCGGCCCGCGCTGTGGCGAAAGCGCTTGGCCATCTCCTGAAGCAGCAAGTCGCCGGCTTTGTGGCCGAAGATGTCATTGACGTCCTTGAAGCGGTCCAGATCGACGAACAGCAGTCCGAATTTCTGGCGCTTGGCGTGGGCTTCCTCGATGGCATTGGCCAGCTTGGTGTTGAATGCGCTGCGGTTTGCCAGTTCGGTGAGCGGATCGTGGCTTGCGAGGTGCGCGATCCGCCGTTCGGCTGTCACCCGCTCCGTCACGTCCTGCTGGGTCGAAAGCAGGAACCCGCCTTCGACGGGCATGTCGTGGATGGCGATGATCCTGCCGCCCACGTCCACTTCGGAGGAATAGCTGTGGCCGTTCCTGATCGCGCGGGCCACTTTCTCGAAATGCGCGCGGGGATCCTGCTTCCACGTGTCCAACAGGCCGGCGGCGATCAGCCCTTCAAAGTTGAATTCCCCGCTGTGTTCTTCGTCGACATTGTGAAGCGCAATGAAGGTGCGGTTCATAAATACGGGTGTGCCATCGGTTTCGAACAAGCCGACACCGATCGGCAACTTGTTCATCGCCATTTCCAGCGCTGCGAGCTTGTCGGGCCTTTGAAGCTTTGCCTGCCTTGGTTTCGTAGCCATTGAATGGTCGTCCGATTTTCCCCCAAGCGCTCTTTATATAGGAGAATATTAATTTGGTGTAGTTGGCAGGATGCTTTTTGCGATCTGGCATGGCCGTGGCGGGCATCTCTCGAACGTGCACCGCAAATACCGGCCCCGTCAGATTCTTGGAGGACGCTCGCGTTCGGATTCGGGTAGGCGTTTCCCATGCCGCGGGGCGAAGGACCTGCACCTTCGGCCCGGCTTTTTCCGCGCGTCCCCGTTTTGGCGTGACGCACGCATAAACACCGCCGCATCGTGCGGCTGCATTTATGATTTTCTGTAGGAAAACTGGAGCGGGCGAAGGGATTCGAACCCTCGACCCCAACCTTGGCAATTTTGAAATTTCGTTACGCCGCAGCTCGCTATAACACGATAATATAGTATTTATAATTAGTTATGTGTAGATAAATTCGCCACGCTATCCGATTTCCGCCGTCCAAACGCCATTTTCTGCTTACGTATTGCTTACTTTTGCTCTAGAAGCAATCCGCGTAAGCAGGCGGCACACACGGGATCGAAGCGGACATGGCAAAACTCACCAAGAAAGCGATCGACGCCCTGCCGATCCCCGCGAAGGGACAAACCTTCCATTGGGACACCGAAACTCGGGGGTTTGGAATCCGCGTCGGGGCATCCGGAGCGAAAACCTTCGTTATCCAGTATCGCAACGTCGATGAGCGTTCTCGCCGGGTCAAGCTCGGACGGTATGGCATTTTCACTGTCGAACATGCGCGCGATTTGGCCAAGATCAAGCTGGGCGAAGTTGCTGCCGGCGGCGACCCCGCCGAGGCGGTGGTCCAGGCTCGCAAGGATGTCACCGTTGCCGAGTTGTGTGATTGGTATCTGGAAGAGGCCCGAGCCGGTCGTATTCTGGGGCGGCGCAACAGACCTATCAAGGCCTCGACTCTCAGCATGGACGAGAGCCGGATCAAGTCACACATCAAGCCGCTGGTCGGTCAGCGGAAAGCACGCCATCTGACAGTGGCTGACGTCGAAGCGATGCAGGCCGACGTGGTAAATGGAAAAACGGCGAAACCGCGCACGGGTGGTCGCGGCGGCGTCAGCACCGGCGGCGCCGGGGTCGCTCCCCGTGTGGTGAGCACGCTGCAAAGCGTACTTGGCCATGCAAAGCACAAGGGACTGCTGAAGGAACACCCCACCAAGGGCGCACGTAAACTCGCATCCAACAAGAAGAAGCGCCGTTTGAGTGTGGCCGAGATTGAAGATCTGGGTGCCGCCATGGTGGTGGCAGAGCGTCATGGTGAAAACCCCGTGGGGATCGCCATCATCAAACTCTTGCTACTGACCGGCTTCCGGCGCCAGGAGGGGCAAGCGATGCATCGCGGCTGGCTGAATGCCGGTGGTGGCTATGTCGCCTTCCCCGACACCAAAGGGGACGCTCAGCTTAGAGCGATCGGCGCTCCAGCGATTTCATTGATCCAGGAGCAGCCCACCGTCGCCAGCAATCCCTACGTATTTCCATCTGCGGGCACCGACGGTCCGATCACGACGGCCCGGGATTGCTTCTCACGCCTATGCGCCATCGCAAAAATCACCAACGCTACCCCGCATACGCTGCGACATACATTCGGCAGCGTTGCCGGTGACCTGGGCTTTTCAGAACTGACAATTGCGGCCATGCTTGGGCATGCCGCACAGACGGTAACTCAAGGCTATATCCATGTGGATGAGGCGCTGAGATTGGCCGTAGCGCGGACATCAGAAGAAATTTCCGCCATACTACATCGTGGAGCCGTTCGCGTGGAGGCGCGAGAAGCTACATGATCGGTTCGGATGACTTTTGTTTCTGCAATCTTGCCCACCGGCTATCCAGCACGTCGTCCGAGCACCCCGGCGTGGAGAATAGCGGCGTCGCGAAGGTCTCCCACGCCGGCCGGTAACGTGGCGAAACCGATGTGAGAATTGGCACGCCAGCCTCCAGTGCTGCAACGAATGCCGGCACGAGACCCGATCCGTTCTCAGCCTCGAGCTTCCCGAACTTGCTCAGGATCAACAGATCGCAACCCCGAGAAATATCCCGGCAGACCGCGTGGGCTGCTGAAATAAGCCCCTCGGGAAGCAGTGCACAGGCGTCAGCCGCTTGGCCGAGTTCCTGAAACAGAGAAAACACCTGCTCATCAGCGAATGAGCGCAGAAAACTCCGTTTGCATGCACCGTCAGCACCCAGACTGTCGAAGACTTCGATGACACCGGCAATTCGTATGCTGGCTATGTGGCGAACTAAATCGGCGAAGCAGCGCTGGATTTCTGGCGCATCAGCATCCTGAATGACGGCGATTGGGCAAACTGGAGCGCTCATGGCTGCATTTTGCCTTCCTTTGGCCGTCAATCAAGGATGCCGGAATTGCATGGCGCTCAGAACTTCGCCCGCGCGCTGACAAAGAAGCTGCGCCCTGGCTCGGGGAAGCCATCGGTGAGGACGTAGTTGTCGTCGAAAAGGTTGCGAGCGCCAACACCCAGTTCGATGTTTGGAGTGACCGCGTAGTCGATCTTGACGTTGGCGACTACGCAGCTTCCGGTCTCGTAGTAGACTGGGGTGGAGGCAGTGGTCGACGTCATCCGGTTCGAAGCGATATCGACGTTGGGCTGAACGGTCAGGCCGGGGAGCGGCTTCCAACTCGCAAAGACGAACGCCTTGTGGGTCGGCACGCCGGTCAGCGCGAAGACTGGGACAGTGGTGCCAGCGGCGGCACCGGTGATGTCGAAATCACGATGGATGTAAGTGTAGTTGGCGCCGAACTCGAACGCCGGGCTGACCTTAGCCGTCACCGACAGTTCGCCGCCGTAGTATTTGCCGTTGCCGAGGTTCTGCCGCTGGGTAGTGTTGGCCGGGAAGCCTGCCGGGCGGACGGATACGATCGCGTCCTTGACGTCGCTGTAGAACAGCGCACCCTCGAATCGGACCGCGCCGAACTGATGGCTGGCGCCCAGCTCGTAGTTGATCGCCCGCTCGGGATTGAGCCCTGGGTTCGATGCCGCGGTGCCGGACTGGGTGCTGAACCGCTCGAAGATCGTCGGGAATCGGGCGCGCGACGACACGCTGGCATTGACCCGCGTATCGGCATCGGGCGCCCAGATCAGTTGCCCCTGTGCGTTGAAGGCATCGGCGTTCTTGAGCGGATAGCTGAAGATCCGCGCCGCGCCGCCGCCGGACGGCGTGCCGAATTCATCGGCGCCACCCGATATCCTTCAGGCCACTTTGACAGCGTCGCCTCAGGTCATATAATCAACATATGTTGTCCCCTCATTTGGATTTGAGGAGAACGAATGTCATGATCGCGCTTCTTGCCGCCGGGGAAGCCCGGCGTTATGGTGGCGGGAAGCTTGATGCGCCCCTAGCCGGAAGACCGCTCGGGCGCTGGGCGGTAGAGGCGGCGACAGCGATCGCACCGGTTGTGGTCATTGTGCCAGACGGGCCGTTGCCCGCCTTCCTGCAGGGGATCGAACAGCGGATCGCGGTTGTTGCCAACCCGGATTGGACTCGGGGACCGAATACCTCACTAATGCATGCCGTAAACTATGCCCGCATCCAGGGGATGGAGGGACTGCTCATTCATCTTGCGGACATGCCGCTCGTCTCTTCTGCCACGTTGGCTGCGGTGCTGGGGCAAGGAATGATGCATGGCATGGCCGCCACGCGATATCCCGATGGCAGGCCCGGCGTACCAGCCTGTTTCATGTCAAAGTGGTTCGACGCATTGCAGGACTTGCCCGATGGGCGTGGAGCCAAGACACTGCTGCGGTCATCGCCGGGTTGTCATCTCATGAAGGTGCCGGCCTATGAGCTGATCGATATCGACACGCCTGGGGATCTGGGGCGGGCCGAAGGGTTCATCCGCCATCGGTTGCTGACCGAGGTTCCTTCCGAGGAGGAAGGTCGTGAGAGCGAGCGCTTAATAACCTATACTCGATAGCCCGGCGCGGCCTCATTCCGACCTTGGGCGCTTACCATAGGAATCGCCGATCTGACGCCCTCGGAATTTGCCGTCTATCGTGTGCCCACTGGCGAGATCGCGGCCGATCATTCCGTCTGTGAGACGGGCGGCGGCTGCAGGTGGTCGACCAGGCGGGTCTGGGCTCCTTCCGTGCGGCGATGTCACTGCCGCTGCCACAGCCATACATGTTTCGGCCACTCGCCGAGTATGAGGTCTTGGTCGGAGGAGGCTGGTGATGGCGGCGATCGATTATGAGGCGCTGGTGGCGATGCTGGACCGGCCGCGAAAAATGCGCTCGCCGTTGCGGCCCGGCCCCGGGCGGATCGTCTGAGCCATCGCGGGGCCGGAAGCTCTTCATCGATGCCCAGGCATCGATCATTGTGCCATCGAACGAGAAATGATCCGATGACAGCAGTAGCCGCACCTGGCCAAGACTGGTCAGGGTGATCAAAAACTCTCGCGCTACCTCGGTTTCGAGCAGGCGATCCGATTTTTTGAGAAGGTCTAGGCATCCCACACCCAAGCATCCATCTCCAGACCCACGAACCACCGAAACAGCAGATTATAATCCATCTGCCCCATCAACTGCCGTTCCGAAAGATCGGTCAGCGCCGCCTCCACCACCATGTGAACTTTCCTGCGAATTCCGGGGGTGCCTCAAAAACCTCCAGATACGCGAGCCATAATGTTTTAAGGTGAAACATTTTAAGCTGTAGACTGCCCTACGCGACACGGCTCATCGCGCAACTCGGACGCTGAACAAAGGCGCTAATCTAGGATCTCGCGGGTGGGCGTCGTTGGGTCACCTCTTGGAGATATCAATATTTAATGTGTTATTTCATTATGTTATAAATGATTGCAATCACGCTCGTCGGTCGACCTTCCAGCGCCACCCAATCGATTCAATGATTTGGAGAATGCGGATCGTGTCCCTTAGGAGACGCGTCCAGCACGCCTTCATATTTTAGGTACAAAATATCTTGACGAAATCGCACCAGAGTGCTTGCATGTGCAAGTGATCGAGAGGCGGTTTGCCGATGAGTGGTTCTTCTAGCCATCAATGGATTACTCGTCAGTCGGGAAGCCGACATGACCCGGTCACGTGGAAAGATGGCGATTGGGACGGAATGGAGCACGAAACGCGCGCCAATCGACCAAGAAAGCCACGCCCCGCGTTGCGGGTAATGAAATTTGTATAATTTCAGGGACGGGTGAGGAGCATTATAGTGACTGCAAGTACATATTTTCGAGCGACATTAATCGCAGGCGTTGCGCTGATCGCCGTGCCTGCTTTCGCCCAAAACAGTGCGGAAGGCGAGGCGCAAGCCGCTCAGACGGCCACGGGATCCCAGTCGTCTGGCATCAGCGATATTGTTGTCACCGCCCAGAGGCGTCAGGAGTCGGTGCAGAAGACGGCGCTGGCAATCGAAGTGCTCAGCGGCGACACGATCCAGCAGCGTGGCGTGCTTTCGGCAAGTGACCTCACCAAGGTCGCGACCGGTATTCAGGCAAGCGCCGGCGGCTTCAATCAGATCTACGTCCGCGGCGTTGGCGACTTCGGTGTGACGATCGCTGCGAACCCCGCGGTCGTGACCAATCTTAACGGAGTTCCCATAACGCGACCGCAGGCCATCGCGGGCAACTTCTTCGATCTCGAGCGGGTCGAAGTTCTCAAAGGACCGCAAGGAACCTTGTACGGTCGTAACGCTACGGGCGGCGTCATCAACCTGATTGCAGCACGACCCAAGCTTGGGGTAACCTCGGGCTATGTGTCGGGCCAGTACGGCAATTACAACGCGCTTCAGGGGGAAGCGGCCATCAACCTGCCGATTGGGTCGAACCTCGCCGTTCGCCTCTCTGGCCAAATCGGCGACCGAGATGGCTATCTCACCGACGGCCGGGACGACGACAAGCACCAGTCAGTCCGCTTCCAGACCTATTTCGAGAGCGGCGCGTTGTCTGCGAATCTGCGCGCATCCTACCTCCATCTCGGCGGCAACGGAGCCGGCCTTGCCGTCGTTCCGACAATTCCCGGAGAATCGAAGTTCTTGGGAACGATTTCGAAAGCCTCGAGCGATTATTTCATAGGTCTCGCAGACGCGAACTTCGCGGCATCGGGCGGCACTTCGCCGCCAAGTTCGATCCTAGCCCGACAGGACACGTTTGACCCGAAGCAGGACGTGGACAGCTTTGCGATCGACGGACAGATTGATTACGACTTCGGCGGGGCGACGCTGACGATCATCCCAGCCTATCGCTGGACGCATGCGAAGTTCGGGCTCGGCTTAACCTATTTCTACACCTCTGGCGGAAATGGCACCGATGGTGATCGTTCGGACTATTATTCGCTCGAGGCGCGCCTCGGAAACAGTGGCGACAAACTCAAGTGGGTCGTAGGCGTGTTCGGTCTCAAGGAAGACCAAAGTAGCGATTTCTTCGTCGACGCCGGACTCATCCAGCGTATCCGGATCGGTTCCAAGCTCAACACGAAGGCGGGTGCGATCTTCGGTGAGGCAACATACAGCCTGTCCGACGCCCTACGCTTGACCGTCGGCGGTCGCTACACGTCCGATAAGCGCGAGGCGAGTGACCTTCGTTACGTCGCAGTCTCTCCTACGGTCACTGGCAACCCGCCCTGCCTTCCGGATCTCGGCTTCCCCGCAGGGACTGAATGCAGCGTCCTCCCGCCGGGCTCGTTCAACAGCGCCAAGACTTTCAAGCGAGCGACGTGGCGCGCGGGAATGGAGTATGACATCGCACCCCAGAGCATGTTCTTCGCGAACGTGGCTACCGGCTTCAAGGCAGGCGGATTCAACCAGGCTGTCGACCCGGAAAACACTTCGCGTGTGCTCGCCTTCGAACCGGAGAAGATCACCGCTTACACGGTTGGGCTGCGCAACCGCTTCGCCTCGAACACGATCCAGTTTAACGTCGAGGGCTTCTACTGGGACTACAAGGATCTCCAGCTTTCTCAGGTCATAATCGACGGCTTCGGCAACCTTGCCGCAGCTACCCAGAATGCCGGCAGCGCTCGCATTTATGGCTTCAACGTCGATGCCATAATCCGGCCGACGTCGACGACCACCATCCGCGGCAGCATCGAATATCTGAATGCCAAGTACAAATCGTTCCAATATGAACAGGCGGAAGTTCTTTCGCCCCCGGGTTCGGTCGGTTGTCCGGTTTCTCCGTCGAACCTGCCTGCAGGTCCGCTGGGGCCGTTTGTGTCGATCGACTGTTCGGGCTACCCGCTTAACCGCGCGCCGAAATGGTCGGGCAATGTTGGAATCAGCCAGATTCTCCACCTCGCCAATGGCGGTAACTTCACCTTCGATGGCGACCTTAACTTCGCCTCGAAGCGCTACGTGTCGAACACCTACACGGCCAATTCGCTGGCCAAGGCGTACGGCATCCTATCGGCTTCGATCACATATAACGGACCCAATGAGCAGTGGTCGATAGGCGCGTTCGTGCGCAACATCACCAACACGCTGGCCTATGTCGGTGGCGGTGAGCAGAGCCCCTATGTGCCACAGTATCTGACTTCTGCCGTCCAGCCGCCGCGTACCTACGGCATCCGGGCCCGCGTTAATTTCTGATCTGAGGCTTATGGCAGGATCGGCGGATCGCGCATGCGATCCGCC